>CAYWWJ010000008.1:0-78617 GCA_964462055.1 uncultured Neisseria sp.
TTTTTTAACTATTTAGCAAAATATAGTTGACAAGTTATCATAGAAGCAGTAACTAAATCTTTGTAAATGCTATTTTTTGCTTAATAGCATTGCATCGCCATAGCTGAAGAATCTGTATTTGTTAGTAATTGCATATTGATATAATTGGCGGATTTCGTTCATGCCAGAAAATGCTGAAACCAACATGAGTAATGTTGATTTAGGTAGATGAAAATTCGTTATTAATTTATCTACAAGCTTAAATTCAAATCCGGGGGTGATAAAAATATCTGTTTCGCCAAATCCAGCTTTGAAATTATTTTTAGCAATGCTTTCAAGAGTGCGCAAACTTGTGGTGCCAACGGCAATTAATTTACCGCCATTAGCTTTACATTTTGCAATTTGTTGGATTGTTTCATCGCTAATATGATATAGCTCACTATGCATTTTATGCTCGTGGATATTTTCAACGCTGACAGGTTTAAATGTGCCAGAACCAACATGCAGTGTAACGAAGGCAATTTGTACACCTTTTTGACGAATTTTGTCTAACAAGTCTTCGCTAAAATGTAGACCTGCAGTTGGTGCTGCAACAGATCCTAGATCTTCTGCATAAACTGTTTGATAGCGTGAGTCATCATGTTGAGTTGCAACTCTGTTGATGTACGGCGGTAGTGGTAAATTACCGTATTGTTCTAGATATGTATAGAAATCAAAATCATTTTTTGTTGCGGAATTGTTGTTCGAGTTTGCATTTTCAGAGTTGATGGTTAATTCAAACAATCCGTCTAATTTTGCACTCACAGTTAATGATAGTTCATCTGGCAAAATTATTTGCATTCCAATTGCGATACTCTTGTTTGAACGTACATGTGCAATTAGGCTAGTAGCATTTACAATGCGCTCAACCATAACTTCCACTCTGCCACCACTTGGTTTATTGCCAAATAATCGTGCTTTTATAACTTTACTATTATTTAGCACTAGCAAATCGCCAGCATTAAGATAATCAATAATATCTGCAAATGTTTTATTCGCATAACTATCATTAGTGTTAAAATCTGGTACCAATAATCTGCTACTACTGCGGTCGATTGTGGCATGTTTTGCAATTAATTCTTCAGGTAATGTGTAATCAAAATCAGTTAATTTCATTTAGTTTATTTAATCTCTTATGTATTGATACTCGAAGTATTTGATTCAAGACGATGAGTATTTGTTTATTTCTTTATGGTTCGTTGAAACACATCTTGCACGGCTAAAAATACGCTTAATATCGTAAATATAATTAGGCCTATGATAAGTAAAATCAATTGATTCGCATTCAAGCTAACTAGGGCAAAGCCATTGCCAAATAAATTGCTTGAGCTACTTAATAATTGATTCGCAAATTTTACAAATGCATTGGTCATTAGATACGCAATAATCGCGCCGATAGCAGTTTGGCATATGCCATAATAAATTAATGGACGCATTATAAAGCTATCTGACGCTCCAATTAAGCGCGATACGGTGATTTCGTCATGTCGAGTTAGCATTTGTAGGCGTACCATATTGTAAATAACTAGAATTAGTACGACGATAAATAAACCTTGCAAAAATCCGCCAGATTTCTTGATGAAATTAATTAGTTCACTGATTTTATTAGCGTAATTAGCATCCATTTGCACGTTGTCAACCATTGGCAATTCGCCAATTTTATGGGTGAGCTTGCCTAATGCATCTGTATCAGCGCTTGATGTATTTACGATTAATATGTCTGGTAATGGATTGTTATTGTCAGCAATAACATCTGAGGCAATTTGTTTTAGTTGCTCGTCATTGCTGATTTCTTTTAGTCCTGCATCTTTACCGATGAATTGATAATTTTTGATCAGTTTATTATTGTATCGATTAAGCGTTGCTTCAATTGCGGAAACGTCAGCTTGGTTTGCATTGTTATTAAGATAAATTACTATTTGTGGGTAATTAATATTATTGTTTTCCCACATGTCGCTGGTTTTATTGATAACCATTATTCCGCATAGTATTGCAACGATTATAGAAATAACTAAGATATTGAGTAAATGTTCGATTGGGTGGCGTATAATTTGTAGCAATGATAACATAAAGCTACGGTAGTGTAAACTTAATTTATGCATTCGGTTATCCTCTAAATTGTCCTTGATTCAAGCGAATAACTCGCTTAGCATAATCTTGTAATATGGTTTCATCATGAGCGGAAATAGCGATTGTAACCCCAGCTTTATGAAACGTTTTGAACAATTCCAAAATACGTAATGCATTTCCGCGGTCAAGATTGGCAGTTGGTTCATCCGCAATTAGAATTTTAGGTTTATGTACAATAGCGCGAGCAATGCACAAACGTTGTTGTTCTCCACCAGATAATTGTTGTGGCATTGCAGTTAATTTATGTCCAAGTCCGACGCTTTCAAGGGCGTTGTGCACACGTTCTTTGATTTGACTGCCAGAATATCCTAGAATATCTAGTGGTAATCTGACGTTATCAAAAACATTACGGTCAAATAAAATTTTATGATCTTGAAATATTACTCCAATATGTTGGCGAATAAATGTACGTTGGTTTTGCTTGAGTTTCGACAAATTTATTCCATTGACAATTACATTACCACTAGAAGCTTGTTCTATGCCTGCAATTAATTTCAAAATGGTTGATTTGCCAGCTCCAGAATGCCCAGCTAAGAATACCAATTCACCATTATCTACGCTAAATGAAAGATTTTGCAGGGCGTTAATATCGCCCTTGTAGGTTTTGCTTACTTGTTCAAATGTGATTATTTTATTATCCATATATGGCACCCTACAAACTAATGTAAGGGATTATACCATCTTTGGAGCTACATTTGCTGGCAAATTTATTTTTGCATAAGATTTGCATATCTATCATTTTCTTGGGTTTGCTTATTAAACTAGTTTTTAATTCTATAATAACCCATTTTCTACGAGGTTTAGTCATACCAAATTTTGGACAAGCGACATAATTTCACGAAAATGAAATGGGTCATAATCTTGTTCGCTATCTTCATAAGCTTCACACATGGTATTTAGGTTGGTTTGTAGATGTTTTACAAGTTCTATTTCTATCTCTCGCCAAAATTCTTCTGTAATCTTATTTATGTCTTCAGTTAGTGAGCTGTCTAATTGCGAATTTTGTAGATAATTATCAATTAGGATTTTTATTCTTTCTTGTTCAATTTGGCTTATTGTAATTATAATTGCTTTGATGACAACAGGAATGGTAATTTCTTCTTGATAATTTAATAAAACAGTATTTCTTGCGGTGGTTTGCTTGAATTCATCTTTATTTAGGAGAGTGGCCAACATATTGTATACTTCCACGCAAGTTCGTCCTGTTGCTTGTACATAAAATAATAAATTAAATGTTTCAGATAGAGGTTGTAGAGCAAAATACATTCGTTCAAAAATTCCTTCTGGGCAACTCATGCTTGTATTGACATTATCATTAAGATTTTCTATTACGCCATATGCCTCAGCTGAATCAATAAGAGATAGTAATAAGTTTAACACTCTTGCATCATAAGATTTGAATCCTTCTCTCCATCCAAAATTATCGTATATTACTAACGCTAATAAATAAGGGAGATCTGCAAAGAATTGATGCCCTGCTGTGATATTTCTTGCCCAGAAAATGCGTAACAATGCAGCTCTAGCTAATTTATTTTTTCGTTCATTTGTATCAGGTGGTAATAGTCTATCAATTTCATGAATTAATTTGTTAAATATTTCTTCATATAGCATAGTTTCATTGGCTACGTTAATTTGTGAACTTTGTATTAGAGTTATTACTACTTTTCGTAAATATGGAATAATATTTCTAAGTTTATGTATTTGATATGCCGTTCCAGTTAGAGTTTCGTCATACATCCGTATCTCTGCAATAAGTGGTGGCATTTCGGATGTTATAAATAATCCACGTATATTGGCTTCTTGAATTATTATTTTTATTTTTTCTCTACTTTCTAGTGGTAGTATGAATGTTCTTCTTCTTTCATGTATTAGATATGTATAGTGATTGATTAAGGTTTGATCGGAAATATATTTAGTTGTTTGTGGCGTAATAAAATGTTGTGCAGCGAATTGCATATTTCTTTGAAATAAAAAATCGATCATATTCTCAATATTTCGATGAGTCTCATTTGATAATTCTATTTTGTAGTTTAATAATTCGACTACTAATGAGCATATTTGAATTTTATCATTTTCATTAACTTTATTGAAATATATGTAGATTACATCAAAGAATCTTTTAATTGCGGTGGATTTTTGTGTGCCAGTTATTGGTTCTAATTTTATTAGAGCATTTGAAATTTGATTTAGATATATTATAGTGTGTGTGTTAATTGTTGAAATATTACTTAAATCACGAATTAGCCTACGACATATAGTGGTAGTTAGTAAATCATATTTTCTATTTGTTGGTTCATTAGTAAGCATCATTGTTAGGAGTAATAAATCATTGCAAGATTCAATTGATTCTGTAATATAGGATAAATCTATTGAATCATCTTGTACTAGTTTAATATATTTTTTAAATATTTCGTTCGTGATGTGTTTTATTTTGCTTAATATTGGGGCATTATGAGTTTTATTATACATGAAATATCTTTGTATTACTTGTTTTGTATATTTTATTTTGTCTATAATTACAATGTTAGCTTTTGTTAGACTAAGTTCTTGGTTAATTTTATAGTTTAGTAATTTTATGATTTCATTTATTTGATATTCATTCATCGTAATTTGTTTAGGCATGATATACATACCATACTCTAGCATTTGCATGGCTAAGTTAAAGTAAAGTCTTGAGGTTGTTCGTGCGGAGAGGAATCTTATAAAATCATTTATCATCATTTCTAAATATTCAGCTAATTTCAGGTCATCATGGCTTTGGATGGCATGAATATCAAAAGATATAAATTTACTTATTATAACAATTAATTCAGATCTGACAGTAAAATTTGCTTGATTACTTGCTTTATTAAAACTGTATCTTAATATTTCATAACGCGTAACATATGTATTTTTATGTAATATTTGTTTGAGTTCATTTTTATATTGATCAATATCAGCTTTGTTTATGATTGTGGCGGATGAGGTTAAATTTTCTAAGATATTAAATACTTTCTGACCACATGATTTATACGACAAATGAGGTGGTTCTGATCCTTCTATGATGGGTTCAATAAAATTAATTTCATAGTTTAATGAAATTAATGCTGCTTGAATGTCTGCCGCCACATCCTTTATATCCCATAGATTATAAACTATGGGTTCTGCTATTTCTCCATGTTCATGAATTTTAGCTATGTTGTATGTTTGCCCATCAGCATCTATTACCAAACGTGTTGTACAGAATTCCGTGTAATATTTTTTAATACTATCCATATCAAAATGTATAAATAGTTGGTAATGAGTCTTAATGTGGTTTATTAATTCGTTGATAGTTGGAGGCAGTCCGCCATTTGCCTGATTATATACTATAATTGCTGCATATATCTTCTCTCTTGTAACTGGTGAAAATCCATATTTAGATTCTAAATCTGTAAAAATTTTTGAATATGCTTCTTCTACTCCATTTATCCTGCTATTGGCAGTTCTAATAGTTAGTAAACACTCATTGATCAATACTTGAAGATTATTTCTTTCTTGGTTATAACGTGGAGTTATTATTGGTGATGGACTTACTCTGTTTGGAGCCATTTTGAATACCTTTAAAATATCTATTTGTCTTTGACTTATAGACACTCACGTCCATGAGCCAAATATTTCGAGCATGTTAATTATTTTTATTTTGCATTTCAATTGCCGTCTTTTCAATTCTTATTAAATTGTATGGGTCTTCTTCTGGGTCATCTGATAGCTCAATTATTGTGTCTAAGGTTTCTAATAGGAATTCTTTGAATATTGGTTTGACAGTTTCATTCCATAATCTATTTGTGTGTTGTGTTAATAGCTCTGGTGGAATATCATTTACTTTATGATTATTACTATATGTTTCCAATTGAGTGTTAACTTCTTGCTTATGAGTTTTAATTTCTTCGGCAATTATAATATCCCTAATATCTTCTAAGGTGATTTCTCTGGTGGCTGATTGAGCAGCTATATTTGCTATATGTGTTACAAATTGATCTACCGTTGTTGTATTACTACCATATTCATCATAAACCAGTTTCTTTTTAATCTTGTAATAAAGAGAATCTCTAACTTGGCATCTAGCATATGTATTCTGAAATATTTCAATAGGGATAGTTAATTTGACTAGTGCATACATTACACGCTCGTAGCACCCTCTATGGCAACTAATCCGAGTTTCTATTGCTCTTTCGTCCGTGCCATATATTTTTGCTGATTGTATCAATCCTTCAATTAAAGCTTTTATTCTTGAGTCTCGAGAAGTAAAATCACCTCCCCACGCAGGTCTGTCATCGTATAGAAAGCTAATTATGAAGCGCATATCTGCAAAAAATTGTGTAGTAGATGAGTCATTATAGCTATATAAATAATCTAAAACAGCATTTGCAGAAATGCTGTTTTCTTCATCATCAGCAAATAAGCGTGATATTTCCACATTTAAATAGATATATATGTCCTTGTAATCAAAAGATTCATCAATTTGACTTGCTATTTCTACAACTTGTTCTGGGTTTATTTTTGTGGTTAAATCAAATATAATCTCCGTTTTATAGTAATTCATAATTGCTTCAATAAAGCTTCTAAGAGGTGCAATTAGCTTATTTAATTCATTATGAACTTGATATAATGCAATTTCGTTAGAGTATTGGATCTTTCCAATTTTTAATGGTGGAAATACTATGTCTAGCCAGAAACCACGTAGTTCTGATTCTCGTTTTATTATATGTATGTCACCATAATTACGATGAATTTGTGGTGTTTCTATTAATTCATTGTAATATGTAATTATTGTATCAGTGGACATGAATTTAATATTGTTTTGCGTTAGTAGATATGTAAGAACGGTGTCTGGGTTATATTCATATAGGAAACCTATCATTTCCCATATATGCTCAAGTGTCATAATGGGTAAAATATTTTCTGTGGTTTTAATGAAATTTACCAGTATTGTACAAATTGTAAGCTTGTGTATATGTTGTGAATTAGTTGTATATAAATTATATATATTGTCAATAAAACGCATAAATAAAGTTGGATGTATTCTATCTAATACGAAGCCTAATAACTTAGTTGGTACTTTGGATATCTTTTCCATATCTTCAATAGTTGATGAAGTAATAAAAATTTGTTTCAGTTGTCTTGCTACGGAGTTCAATAATCCTTTTAGTATAAGAGGTCGGGTAATATTTAGAGAAAGTAAATGGTGTAAATTATCAAATGATTCTTCATTATCAATTACATCTAATTCACCACTACTTATAAATTTAATGTAATTAATTGTGATTCTTTGTATGATGTTGTATAAATGCGGTAGCAATTCTGGTGGCATACCGTCGTCGCTATTGAGATATATTTTATCTGCTTTAATTAATTTGGTGATATAGTATATCAATGATTTTGTTTTGTATAGGTCTAACTTATCTTTTTTAATATTTGATTCAATAATGATTAGAAATTGAACGATGTCTTTTGTCTGAGTTTTTAAAGATGATAATGGTGTAAACTCATATATCTCAAGCTTGAGTTTGGTTAAAGTGAATGTAATGTATATATCTCTTAGCGTATTTTTATCTAAGTATTTGCTAGCAAATGATAGTGTTTTAGTAATTATATCCATTAATGATCTATCTTTGCTTTTTTCAAATTTGTGTATATTTTGTAAGATAAACTGTTTTAACATTGTCCTGACGATTATTAATACTTGATCATGTTGTGGCTGGTGTGTTGCTTCAGATAATATTTTGAGTAATATGTAGATATAATTTGGTAAATTATATATAATGTTTTTACCATTAGTTGATTCTATTTGTTGTATAACAGCTTTTAGTTCATTTAAGTGAGAATTATATGAAATGCGATATTCAGGTAACATTTTTAGTATAATCAATATAATATGAGATATTTGAGTGGTAATTAAATTACATCCATCTTCCATGTCTATAGATTCATCTGACGAAATAGAAGAGTTGCCAATATAATCATTTACATAATCATTGTCGTTGCATGCATTTTCAGTTAAATTATCTGCTTTTGCTTCATTTTCAATTGAGTGGTAGTCTTTATATTCGTTATCATTTAAATTTTCTTGTTTTATTTCCACATCACTCGCATATTCAATTTTATATTCAATTTCACTGAAATCTTCTTTTGAGTCATTTATTATGGAGTTATTTTTTTCATTGTTGTTATTAATTCTTGCTATAGACAGTGGTTGTTTGCTTTTAACGCTGAAAATCTGATTAAAGCGTTTAATCAGATTTTCTAATGTTTTCCTCTCTTTTTCTAGTATGATAGTTGGGGATTGTCCTACAGTTCCTTGGTATAGCGATTCTGGAGTATTATTTTTGCAAATATTTCTAATATCATCTAGATTATAGGTTATGTTTTGCTTAGTAATAGAATTAATCTCTTCGCTGGTAATTTCATCAAAGCAATATTCTATGTATCTTTTACCGCTTATATTAAATAGAAGTGTAAAATCTGGATAAAAAAAATCGATATGCTCAATAAATTCTGAAAAATTGTGTGTTAATGGCGATATCGATATGTAATGGTTATTACATAAATTAAAGACTAGTACAGCTGCATAAATTTGCTCACGAGAAATTGGTTGGCTTATTTTAGACAATGGTGAATTTGCACTGAAAATATTCTCATAGACATTTGTAATATCATCTGGCGTAATCATCACATTAAACATCGGCTCAATTACTGCTTTGATTTGTTTGGCAGTATCTTTTGTTAGTGGGTTATTGAATGTGTATAAACTTCTGGCACCTGCATTGCTTATATTATTCATATTTTTATCTTTTTAAACATTAGTTTTAGATCGTTAAGTATTGCTAATTTTTTGTATTTTGATATTGAATATTGTATTGAATTGGTTGTTTTCCTCACATTGGCAACACCTTTGCGAGGATATGAAATTATTTAGGTTTAATCCATAAGCAGCGGTACCAAGTTGTTAATCTGTTTGATAGCATCTTGTAGATTCAAGCGAAATACATACCAATTAGTTTCTAGTATACATTCATCATCAGAAAGTTCTTCATCGAAATCAAAAATAGGCTGTGTGCTTGTACTTGGCATCACGTTTTTGATGTGTTCCATCACTTTATTATTGCACGTAATTTTTAAAATTGCGTCTGATTGTTTTATATGTTTTATTTCTTGGTTTATAATTTCCTGAACATTTTGTGATGTTGGGTTAGTAAATCCAAAATTTAATAATACTCGCGTCACTACATTTTGTATATCTGTTTCTAATTTGTCATACATGTGATTAATTTTGATCTCGCATTTGGCAAGCAATTCATTTTGTTCATCATGTGCTTTTTTAATTGATGTATTATACGCATTTTCACGCACTAAGTTAGCTTGTTCTTGTGCGCGGATTACAATGCTTTCGGCATAAGCTTTGCGTTCGTCAAGAGCTGTTTGTAAATCGAAGATCTGTTGCGCAGCTTCAGGTGTAATGATTTTGTTACTATTTACAGCTAAATCAATTATTTGTGGGTTTGTGCTAGACATATTCAGGTATCCTTATAAGTTTTGGGCGCAAGAAACTTAGTTCTGCTGTTTTTGGAGAGGCTTTCTGCTTATCGTCTTTATTTTTAGCTATACTTCTAAGCCAGTTAACTAGCTTGCTTTTTTGTTCTACATTATTGGCAAATACAGCCTCATTTAATTCTGTAATTAACACAATTAATTGTGCAATAATTGCCATAAATTGCATGTGATCTGGTTTTGCAAGCGTTATTGTTTGTAGTGAATTAATTAAAGTTGCTTCATTTATGATACTGGATTCAAATAAATTCAATAGCTGTAACAATAAATCGCCGTTGCGGTCGATAGTAGCCACTTTAATGTTAGATAATTTACGTTTAAACTTCACGCTTTTTAAGAAGAATGAATATATAATGAATATATAATACTCAAGTTTAACCGCTTCGCTTAATTTATATCGATCCTCGAAATTTAATACATTTATACTAGCAATTTGTGTTGCTTTTATTTTCAATATTGTACGTAGTAAATTTGAGAAATCGTCTTTTAATTCTACTTTTATAAATTCGATGAATTGGCGTATATTCGAGAATGTAATTGCCGATGTGTTAACTCGTGCAATTTGCTGAATAGCATTGCCTCCTAATTTTTCTTGTAACTCTTTATTTTTACTTAATGAGAAAAACTCACATAGAAATGCGCCTTGTTGTACAGAAAATTCATCTAGTATTTCTGCTACCTCAAGAATGAGCGAGCCTTTCTTTTTAGATTTTTTCATGCGGGACAATATCAATTCTAATATTAAATAAATTGCAGCATAATTAGTAAACTTTTTTAGATATTGGTCAAGCATTGCCAGCTCATTCCCAGCTTCACACATTAACATTTGTTCTACTAATGCAGTTATCTCGGAAGCATTAATCTGTGCGTCAGGAATCAACACCATTAGATTCTGAATTTCTAACTCAGTTAATGGGGTTTTATGTGCTACACTTAATTGATTCGTAAAGTTTCTTGTTGCTTCTGTTTCATATTTGTTAAGCAGCGGCGCAATTCCATCTTCAGGTCCTGTGCTATTTTGTAATATATTTGTTACAAATTCTTGTTCAACTATTTCTGTGTTTTCCACTTGCTGTGAATAATCAGTTTTGAGCATTCGCTGTATAACTTGATCTCTTGATGCCTGATCGTGTTCAGTATCATCATTTTCAGCTACATTTTGTAAAAAATCCTTTTCTCTGTTTTTTTGTGACACAATTGATTTTTTATCAGAAAATGCAGATGATGTGGTATTATTTACTCTAATCATGATTTTCTAGTTCTCTTTAATTTCAGTGAATGTTTCATGGATTTTAACACCAAGGCGTCCATCTAGATTAATTAATTGTCCATTAGCGATAATTCTGCCATTGTACATTAAATCAACCAATGGTGGCAATTCTTTATGGAGTGTTAGCAATTCCCCAGCTAGCAGACTGTTTGCTTGTTGAATACCTAATTCAAGGCTGGCTATTTGACAGTCAATGCGGATTGTTAATTCTTGTTTAGTGTTGTTGTGCATTTTTGTTCCTTAGAATGTATTCATTGTATTTGATTATGGGCTTTGTCGTATCGACATTTGCATCAATAATTATAATACTTTGAGTATTAAAGTTTAGTTTATGGTTGTGCTAATTAATTGTTTGCTCATTGGGGCAACTTGGCTGATTGCAAGTTCTAATGCGGTTGTCGTTTGTTCTGTTGTTACGTCATTCCAGTAGTTCATATATAATTCATTATTTTTACTATCAAAGTTAAATTTTACTTTGAAAAAATCGCTAAGTGCAGTGAATTCAGAAAAGCATTTTTCTAAAAAGAAGTACCATTGTTGTTGTTGCCATAAAGAAGCGTCCGTTTCTTGAATAACGATATTCATGGCGCTTGTTAGTTTGTTGCCACTTTTCAGAATGCGTATAATTGCTTTGTTTGAATACATTTGTTCTAGTTTTTGCAATAAAGCACGATTCATAATATTAGATTTGTTACTAAGTATCATAATCAACACCGCGGTATTTAAAACATTCTCTAATTTGCTTTTTGGCATTGTAAGCAACAAGCGCAAATTATGGTTGTAATTATCCACCTCGAATTTGTTATTTAAATGTGCAAATCCACGGTATAAATAAAGTTTTCTGTAAAATTGTAGTAGTGCTTTCATGTGCTTCCTTTAAAAGTTAAAATAATTTGAGTATATTAATCAATTTCATCGTCACAGTCCTTCACTTTGCTTCTTAATAATTACGCTTCTATGGCACCAGTGGAATTGCTATGATTCTCAATAGCTGAAGCTAAAAATCGTAATAAATATGGTGCATCATCTCGTGTTATTTTATTTGCGATTTGTTCCAAAATATTGCGTATATGATTTTCTGTTAAATGTAATCCTTCTGGGTATTCAAGTTGTGCTTTTAAGCATACACTAGTTAATACATTATATAAATTAGTTTTTGCAGCGTTGCTTATAAATTGACTAGCGGTTTCAATATATGTCTCTAAATGATTTACTAAATCTGAGTCATCTTTTGTTTCTATTTGCCTAATCGCATGTTCTATAGATTTAGTTAATAGAAAAGCCATATTTGGCTTAAGATGCGATAATTGTAAGAATTTTGGTGAATTTACATCTCTGCATAGCTTAAGCATAAACCTAGTCGGGTTATTAAACTCTTGAATAGTGACACTTAATTCATTTAGATTTTTATAATATGTGCTACTTGATTTTTTAGACAATGGGTCGCTCTCAATATCTTCAAGGATTGTACATATCTGTAGCGAAATTGTATTTTCAAGTTGTGTACTCATTTCTTCATCTTCTGCATTATTTAAGGTATTAATTTGCTTCGCCAGAGTAATTAATTCATTTTTGATATTAGGTTTAGTAATATTTGTTGCTAGTTGGGTTACAGCTGTTGTATGAAATAATTTTGACTCTGTTGTTTTGTTTGTGATATTTCTTAATGTAGTTAAATTGTAGACTGTAGAATCTTCGGTAACATAATCAACATCACTTGTAATTTCTGCTAAATATTGTTTAGCTAATTCTGGTTTATCAAATACAAATTCTTCTGGAGAATATTCACTGATATGTTCAGTCAGCTCATCAAGCGACTCAGGAAAATATCCTTGTGTTTTTTTAAATACAAGCACTGCCACATATACTTTGCTTCGAGATGTCTTGGTTGAGCCAACCTTAAAAACTCTTTGATATGCCTGAGCTACTTGCGTAGGAGCAATATCGTCGTGCGTTATACAATTTAGCGCTTTCCTTGCTAGGTCAAGAGTTGGATCTTCCGTATTGTTATTAGAAGAAACAATAAATTTAGGATTAATGTTATTTGTCGTATTAATATTTGAACTCATTTATATTACTTGCTATAAAAATATGTTAATATCCTTAAACAGTTTCATCATACTTGAATTTTACCGCGTTCCTAACCTATTACTAATAGGCGTCGTCACTTGTTCAATTCAATTATTTTGAACTTGTTTAAGTACAGTCTTTTAATATTTAGTCATTTTGACTAAATTAGTCAGAAAATGATAAAAACTGAATTTTATTATGTGTTGTTCTGTTTGTTTTGTGCACCAAATTAATATGCATTTAACTCTATATAACGCTGATATATGAGTATTTTTAGCAATTATATTGGTGTTGCATATGATGCATTAATGACAATATGATACAACAAAACATGGTCGTTTGTCTATAACATTTTTGTGTGGTATGAAAATTTCTTGAAATGTGTTATAATTAGTCAAATCTATTCTTATTCTTTTCGCAGGATTACGTACCAACCAATTAGGAATAACCCAAGTGTTGGTGCTGTTGATGATATAATTGCATTCCAACTAAATAAAAGTGCCATAAAGCCAACTAGCTTGGTTAAGAAGAAGAAGCTTAACCCAATTAGAATTCCGACAAATAATTTGATGCTAAGATTTATACTGCGCCTATTAGTTGGTATAAATGCCAATGCGATTAATGCCATAGAAATAGCTGCTATAGGGTAGAGTAATTTATTCCAAAATGCGATTTGATAGCGCTGGGTGGATTGATTGTTCAACTCTAGATGTTTAATGTATTTAATTAAACTAATAGCCGACATATCTTCTGGTGGAATCACTAAAATATTAAAGTAACTTGGCTCAATTGATGTTTTCCACATATAATTTGTAACATTGCTTTCAATAATATTATGTGTGGTATAGTTTAGTATTTTTGCATTATTCAATTCCCATAAATTTGTCTTAGTGTTAAAATTTCCTTTTACTGCTGTAATTAATTGTTGCAATTCAAGATCTTCGTTGTATTTAAAAATAGATACGTCGTTTATGGTATTGTCTGGCATAACTTGTTTTATATTAATGATGTTATTATCGCCATCCTTGCTCCAAATCCCTGAATTTAATTGTGTGGTTACAACTTGTTTCGTTTTGGTTAATTTATATTCTCCCGCAAAAGTATTTGCAGCTGGGGCAACAACTTCACCAATAAAAAATGTAATAATAGCGAATGAAACTCCAACCGTCAGTAGAATTGAGGTTATCCTTTTTAGTGATACTCCTGATGTGCGAATTATTGCATATTCCGAATAATTAACCAAGCTTAGCATTGCTGTCATTACACCGATTAGCACCGATAACGGAATTAATTGATAAATCATATTAGGTAATAATGCTATTGTATATACAAATAAAGCGAATGTGTTAAAATCGCCTTTGCCAACATCGCCGATGCTACTAATTGAATTGACAATTGCATAGAGAACTGCAAATGCAAAAATTACCATGCAAGTATTGGCAAAACATTTTCTAAAAATATAACGTGATAAGATATTCATTTATTTTTTGACCAGAAATAGCCACGTGGCTTTGATTTTACATATGTAAGCCCAATAGCAACGGCTAAAACAAATAAGTGTAATGGCATAATGTAAAACATTGATGTTAATATCCCTTTTGCAATAGAATCATTTATTGTCATAACTAAGTTTTGATAAATGGCGTATATCAAAGGTGGTGCAATGAAAATTAAGTTGTTTTGTACGCGTCCTGTTTGTATACTAATTGGTAATGCAATTAATGCCATAAGCAAAGTCATGATTGCGACTGAAATACGCCCAGACAACTCAGCACGTGCGGTGCTAGTTTTTGCAGCTATCAGCGATCGCATGAGTGCTGTTTGTACATTTAACGTAGTATCTTTGGCTTCTTCTGGGTTATTTTGTTTTATACTAGCTTTGAATTGATTAAAATTAAGTATAATATTATTTGGGCTTGTGCCATTTAATTCATATCTATGACCATTTTCTAAAGTTACGCTGATAACACCATTGTCACTACTAATTTTACCTGCTTTGGCTGTTATTGCATATGTTTTTTGTTCTTCATCGGTGTATTGAACAAATAGGCGTTTAGCAAAACTTGGTGCTAATGAATAATTTTCTACATAAAACACTTGTTTATTATCTGGAGATTCTTTAAAAACTCCTGGAGTTACAAAGCTAGCTAATGCTTGTTTTGACATGTATTTTTTATACTGATCGGCCTTTCCAACTGCCCAAGGTGTTACGACCATAGAGCATATTCCACATAGAATTGCCATTGGCAAGATAAAAATTGTGGTTTGTTTTAGCCAATAAAATGGTGATATGCCACTTGATAACCAAACCGCGAATTCATGTTCTTTACAGTAGCGATTAATTGTAATAACTAAAGTTAAGAAACACGCAATATTTAACACCATAGGAAATGCTGCGATGGTTGCGTATAAAATTAGTGTAGCAAATGTCATTGTAGAAATACTGCCTGATGCGGCTTGTTCTAACAATTTAAACAATTCGGTTAGAGGCAGTATAAACAGCAGCACCACAAATATTTTAGATGCATTACTAACTAGTTCTCGATAAAAAATTTTTTTAATTAACATATATATGATTTATAATATCTGATAAAATATCGTTATATACTCAAACAATTTCAAAATACTTGAACTTGTTTGAGTATAGACTCTAAACATGTCTGAATTTTTGTTTGTATTTATGATGTACAAACATTCTCTATTAACAGACAATATTGTATCATTTTTGGCGTAACAACGCATACTTTATATATAAGGGAATTATATGAAATTTAAATTACAAACACATCATATTGATGTGTCAACGCATTCTAAGCCGATTTCTAATTTTGCTGTTGTGTTTAGTTTTAACGAAACATTACTTAGTAATGCTAAAAAACATATGTCAGGATTAAAACTAAATAGCTTTGATAATTTGAGCGATTCAGGTAATTATTCATTGGTGAATTCAAATATTTTAGTAGTAAGTTTGGGGGAAAAAGCCAAATTTAATATCGCAGAATATCATAAAGCATTACGTGCATTATCTGGTTTTCTTAACTCTGGAAAAAAAATACCTGCAATTGATTTAATCATAGAAGAATCAGTGGCTAAATTACTTGATATACCTGTTGATCTATATGTAGAGCAAAGTTTATTTTGTGTGTTGAACAATTTGTATTATTTTGATCAATTTAAAAGCAAAAAGCATGTGCTACATTTAACGGAAATAAAATTAATCTCTAAGGTTGATTATAAAAATGCGCTGGAGAATGCAGCGAGCTTATTGGATGGGGTTAGCATCGTTAAAAATCTTGCTAATTCACCAGCTAATACTGCAACGCCAACACATCTTGCTGAAACAGCATTAAAATTCACCAAAATATCTAAGAAAGTGAAAGTAGAGATTTTTGATGAAAAAGCAATTAAGAAATTGGGTATGAATGCGTTTTTGGCGGTAGCGCAAGGTTCTGCAGAGGCGCCTAAATTTATAAAGATGGAATACAGTGGTGCAAAATCTAGTGTAAAACCGATTGTTTTAGTTGGTAAAGGGATTACATTTGATTCCGGTGGTATTTCTATCAAACCTAGTGCTAATATGAATGAAATGAAGTTTGACATGTGTGGCGCTGCTACTGTAATTGGCGTTTTTGCTGCGGTTGCTAAACTTGGTCTGAATGTTAATTTGGTTGCGGTTGTGCCTTCATGTGAAAATATGCCATCAGCAAATGCCGTGAAACCAGGTGATGTAGTTACTTCTATGTCTGGTCAAACGATTGAGATTGTAAATACAGATGCGGAAGGTCGCTTGGTGTTGTGCGATGCTTTGGCGTATGTGAAGCGTTTTGATCCTGAGTTAGTGATTGATGTCGCAACTTTGACAGGAGCGTGTGTAACTGCGTTAGGTAGTGTTGCAAGTGGTTTGTATGCTAATGACGATAAATTAGCCAATGGATTAATGGATTCGGCACACAACTGTAACGATAAGGTGTGGAGAATGCCTTTATATAGCGAATATATGGAACAGATCAAATCTCCAGTTGCCGATATGATGAATATTGGCGGTTGGGGCGGTAAGGCGGGTAGTGTAACCGCAGCAATGTTTTTGATGAAATTCGTTGATTACAAATGGGCGCATTTAGATATTGCAGGAACGGCTTGGGGCGGTGCTTTTGCTGGCGGTGAAGCTGGCGCAACTGGTCGACCATTTTATTTGCTGGTGGATTTTATCCGCAAACAAGTGAAATAATCTGGCAAAGACTGTGTTAATTATTATGAGTAAGTGACTACTTATAGTGATATTTACAGTATACAGAATAAATTAATTTTTCCCGATTTTGTGATAACTCATGAGGGGAAAATTAATTTATTCTGTATATATGACAGATATTGCTAAGTAGTCACATCAGTTTTACTAATTAACGAAATTGCTCCAAAATAGCTGGATTTTCTAATGTGCTGATGTCCTGCGTGATTTCTTCACCTTTGGCAAGACTGCGTAGTAAGCGCCGCATAATTTTGCCTGACCTAGTTTTAGGCAAATTGTCGCCAAAACGAATTTCATCTGGTTTGGCAATTGCGCCAATTTCGTTTGCCACCCATAGTCTTAATTCCTCAATTAATTGTATGGCAATATCACCAACAGGGCGTTCGCATTTGCACACAATGAAAACATATATTGATTCGCCTTTAATCTCATGTGGTTTGCCAACAACTGCAGCTTCGGCAACTATTGGATGCGCGACCAATGCAGATTCGATTTCTATTGTGCCTAATCTGTGACCTGATACGTTGAGTACATCATCAATTCGCCCCATAATCCAATAATCACCTTCCAAATCTTTGTGTGCGGAGTCGCCTGCTACATAATATTTGCCGTTGGCGATTTCTTGCGGAAAATACGTGTTTTTAAAACGCAAATCATCATTCCAAATAGTTCTAGTCTGCGATGGAAATGGTCGTTTAATAACCAAGTATCCGCCACTATTGTCAGTTATCGCATCACCATTCTCATCCACAATATCAGCGAGAATTCCTGGAATTGGTTTATTGCATGACCCAGGTTTTAAATCATTTATACCAGGTAATGGCGCCAACATATTACAGCCAGTTTCAGTCTGCCACCAAGTATCCACAATAGGGCAACGCGAATTACCCACTGTTTTATAATACCAAATCCACGCTTCAGGATTAATCGGTTCACCGACACTACCAAGTAATCGTAGCGACGATAAATCATGGCGTTTAGGCGCATCGGCATCCAGCTTAATTAATGAGCGAATTGCAGTTGGTGCAGTATAGAAAATTGACACTCGATGTTTTGCAATTATTTGCCAGAATCTATCTGCCGTCGGGTAAGTTGGTACTCCTTCAAACATGACTTGTGTGCTCGCCGTTGCCAGTGGACCATATCCAACATAACTATGTCCAGTAATCCAACCAACGTCTGCTGTACACCAGTAAATATCATTTGGCTTTATATCAAAAACCCAATTCATTGTAATAATGCAACCGAGCAAATACCCAGCGCTTGAATGTTGTACACCTTTGGGTTTGCCTGTAGATCCAGATGTATACAAGATAAATAATGGATGCTCAGCCTCGACCCATTCTGGTTCGCATTCGGTTTTTTGATTGCTAATCAAATCATGCCACCAAATATCTCGCCCATTTACCCATTGTGCATCATCGTTGGTTTTATTGTGGACAATTACGTGTTGAATTGATTCTGCACCAGTCATTGCTAATGCGTGGTTAATATCTTCTTTGATTTTTAGATGTTTGCCACCACGAATATAACCATCTACAGTAATCAATAATTTTGCTTGTGCGTCATTAATTCTTTCATTTACAGCTTTCGCAGAAAATCCAGCAAATACAATCGAATGAATTGCGCCAATTCGTGCGCATGCTTGCATTGCAATTACAGCTTCGATGCTATTGGGTAAATAAATAATCACTCGATCGCCTTTAACAATTCCCAATGATTTCAGTCCATTAGCAAATTGACATACTTTGTGGTATAATTCTTGATATGTAATTGAGATGCTTTCGCCAGAATCTGTTTCAAAAATAATTGCGATTTTATTGGCGTTGGTTGGCAGGTGACGATCAATGCAATTATATGAGACATTAAGCTTGCCGTCATAAAACCAGCGATAAAATGGCGCGTTACTTTCGTCTAGTATTTTGGTGAATGGTTGTTTCCAGTCGATGTATTTGGTTGCCAAATCTGCCCAATATTGCGTATAATTGGCATCAACATTCTTTAACATTTGTTGGTATATTTCAGGAGTAATGTTCGCTTGCTGTTTGAATTCGTTGCTTGGTGTAAATACACGTAATTCATTTAATGCTGATATGATGTTGTTTGACATTTGGCACTCCATACAAAACTGTGTATATTCAGACAGGTAATATAGAAATTCTTTGATTACAGGTGGTATTTTACACTAAAAATGTTGCGTTGGTAATATTTATTATATTAGAATTAGAAATATTTATCTGAGGTTTCATTTTTACTGAAGTTGCAAATTTCTGCATAAATAAAAAGCTGTAATTAAATATAACAATAGTGTATAATTATGTCAAAATACTAATAAAAAATGGAGTTGATAAATGTATGATATAACAGATTATAAAAAATATTTTTTAGGAATATATGCTCCTGTTGATTTTATCCCAGTACGTGGTCATTTGTCGCGTTTGTATGATAAGAACGGTTTTGAAGTAATTGACTTTGCTGGTGGCGTTGCGGTAAATGGTCTTGGGCTTACGAATGAGGTTCTAATTGATGCATTGAATGAACAGGCAAATAAACTGTGGCATGTGGGTAATCTTATGACGAATTATCCACAATTAGATCTGGCGAAGAAGCTTGTCGAATCTACTGATTTTGATAAAGTATTTTTGTGTAATTGTGGCACGGAGGCTGTTGAGGCCGCATTAAAATTAGCTAGGCGACATGCAATTAAAACCTATGGGAATCAGAAGCATCATATTGTGTCGTGTTATCGTTCATATCATGGGCGCACGTTATTTTCTGTTAGTGCTGGCGGACAGTCTAAATATTGGGATGGATTTGAGCCATTGCCAGGTGGAATTACGCATGTGCAGTTTAACAGTCTGGATGAATTAGAAGCATTAGTTAATCACGATACTGCTGCGGTTATATTGGAGCCAATTCAAGCAGAAGGTGGAGTTATTCCTGCTACCAGAGCATTTTTAGCGAAAGCTCGTGAATTATGTGATAAATTTAATTGTGCATTAATTTTTGACGAAGTACAAACTGGGCTTGGGCGTACGGGAAGCTTGTTTGCGTATCAAGAATATGGGATTGTGCCTGACATTATTACGCTGGCAAAATCACTTGGTGGTGGTTTTCCGATTGGTGCAATGTTATGCAAGCAATTATTTGCCAACGGATTTGATTTTGCTTCTCACGGCGCTACATTTGGCGGTAATCCATTGGCGTGTGCAGTTGCTAATAAAGCATTTGATTTGATTAATACCAATGAAATTTTCTCAGGTGTTAAAGATCGTGCTGAAGTTTTCATGGCAAAATTAACCCAAATTAACAATAAGCTTAATATTTATAAAGAAATTCGCGGTAAGGGGCTATTAATTGGCGCCGAATTAAATGATCAATATAAAGGAAAAGCATCGCAGTTGATTGGCATTGGCTTTAAACATGGTGTTGCGGTGTTAAATGCTGGCGCAGATGTTAGTAGATTTTTACCGGCGCTAATTATTCCCTTTGAAGATATTGAAGAAGGAATGAAACGTCTTGCTGCAGCATTGGAAGATTTTAAGCGAATAAATTCTTAAATTTGGTATAATGCAGAAGTGATTAATATCAATGAAATCCTAAAAATCAATTTGCTAGATGTCTATTTTATAAAACAGTGTCAGACTTCTATCTTGTGGTTATCTATTAAATCATGATTGCTCGAGAAAGTGGACGGTGCCCAGTCGAGATTGGGAAATGGATTTAAATCAATTTATAATAAAACTTGATTTAGATAATTCTGAAATAAATAAGAGGTACAAAAAAATGATTTACACAAAATTTCTGCGACCCTTGATAATATGAAAAAATTAATTCTTTCTTCTTTGTTAGTTAGGCATAAAGTTTATTGATCATAAAATTTTTGAGGTAATACCATCCGCTTATAAATATCTGGGGGCTGGAGCTACCACGATGTTTTGTATTTGGAGTATGCATATGGTATTACCATTAGTGCTTAAAATAAACGACTGGAATACAAAGAAAGCTAAGCGTGCGGTTCAGGTTGGAATGCTACTTCCAATGCTTGTATATATTGGATGGTTATTTTTAATTTTTTCATTGGTTAGCCGTGATGATTTTCTTCAATTACACACGGTTAGTGATTTAATGCAAGCTACTATTTTAAAACCAAACGTACCAACTATAATTAGTGGTCTTATCAATGTTTTTGCGAGTATTACTGTTTTAACAGCTTTTTTCTCTATTGGATTCTCATTAGTTGCATTTATTATTGATGCATTAAAATGGCGTAATACAGCAAAAGCTAGATTATATGCAACACTTTTGGGGTTTATTGTTCCTATACTGATTGTGGTTTCTTTTCCTAAAGCATTTGTTACAATCTATCAGAATGCAAATACATTTATAATTGCCGCTGCATTAATCCCAGTTGCCGCTGCTTATTCTTATAATAAGCAGCATAAATTAACTACGACTATTCATTCAGTTCTTATACTGCTTGGTATTTTAATCATTTTAACACAAATTTTAAATAATTTTGGATTGCTACCAATTTTTTAACAATTGTGCAAGTAAATTAAAAAATAATTATTTTCAATGTTTTGAATTCATTATAAATACAGGCAGCCTAAAAAACTGCCTTTATGTATTATTTATTTGTAGGTTACCAAGGTGTAGCCTATATTTGTATTCGGTGCGATTGGCGATTTCTGTATCGTGGGTTACGATTACCAAGCTAGTTCCAAGTTCTTGTTGCAATTCAAAAAATATGTCGAGCACTTGATGAGCAGTATTGTTGTCTAAATTACCTGTTGGCTCGTCAGCAAATACTAGGCGCGGGTTATTAATCAATGCGCGCGCAATCGCGACACGTTGGCGTTCACCACCAGACAATTGACTCGGGAAATGCGTCAATCGATTGAATAATCCAAGTTTAGTTAAAATATGTACTCCACGAGTACGAGCAGTCATATTTGCATTGCCTGCTATGATTAATGGCATTAGCGTATTTTCAAGCGCATTAAATTCTGGCAATAGATGGTGAAATTGATAGATAAATCCGAATTCTTGGTTACGAATCTTGCAGATTTGTTGATCTGTAAGTCTAGAAACTGGTTTACCAGCAATAATTACTTCGCCATTGGTTGCAGCATCGAGACCTGCTAATATATGTAGTAATGTGCTTTTGCCACTGCCAGAGCTGCCAACGATACTAATTGTTTGTTGCTCATGAATTTTAAGATTAATTCCAGTTAAAATATCTAATTTACCATCTGCTTGAGGATATGACTTGCAGACATCTTGTGCCTGCAAGATTAAATTTTTTGTTGTATCTATTTTATCTGAGATATTTATTGATGTTTGATTATTCATAACGTAGCGCCTCAACTGGGTTAGTTTTAGCTGCACGATAACTTGGGTAAAGTGTTGCTAATAAACTTAAGATTATAGATATGCAAAAAATACTAAATACATCTGAGAAAATGATTTGTGATGGTAGGTAATCAATCAAATATACGTCGCTAGAGATTAATTTGCTACCAGTGGCTAATTCGATGAAATGTACTAATTTACCAACATTTTCAGCAAGCAATAACCCCAAAATAGTACCGCTTACAGTGCCGATAATTCCCGACACTCCGCCTTGAATTAAAAATATTTTCAAGATGCTATTTTTGCTTGCTCCCATGGTACGCATTATTGCAATATCAGCTTTTTTGTCATTTACGGTCATAACTAGCGTTGCAACCAAATTAAATGCTGCCACCGCTATAATGAGGCTCAATACAACGAACATCATTTTTTTCTCCATTTGTACCGCAGAGAAATAATTTTGATGTTGATCAATCCAATCATTCACAAGTAGTGTTTCGGGGAGATTCATGGATAATTGTTGTTTAATCAATTGAGTTTGCATCACATTATCTACTTTCAGGCGCACCCCTGTAACAGAATCACCCATTTTGAATAATGTTTGCGCATCTTGAATATTAATAAAAGCAAAAGAGCTGTCGTATTCGTACATATGAACATTAAAAATACCGCTGATGGTGAATTGTTTAATGCGTGGAATCATTCCTGCAGGCGTAATTTGTCCATTTGGGGTAATGATGGTGATTTTATCGCCAATTGTCGCGCCTAATTGTTTAGCTAGCGCTTCTCCAATAATAATGTTGAATTTACCAGATTGTAATTCATCAAAATTACCTTTTACCATACTTGTATGTAAGTCATCAACTTTTGTTTCAAATTGTGGCTCCACACCACGTAGCATTATGCCATTCACATTGCCATCAAAAGATATTAGACCCTGACCATCAACATAAGGAGCATAACTAAGGATATGCTTATTTTCTAGTGTGCTATCGCCAATTTGTTGCCAGTGATTTAATTTATTATCTGCTGAAGTTATTTGCATATGTGCAGTTACACCGATGATTTTATTGCGAATATCACGTTGGAATCCGTTCATCACCGATAACACAGTGATTAAAGCCATAACGCCCAGAGCGATACCGATTATTGATACCATTGAAATGAATGAAACAAAACTATTTTTTTGTTTTGCTCGCAGGTAACGTAGACCAACGCTAAGTTCAAATTTAGTAAACATGTATATCCTTTAGAAATACTTCAAATATTATATAATTTATTTATTATACGGGTTTTTTAGGTTGTTTATTATTTCCATGAGATATTGTTTAATTTGTTCTGGCGCAATTTCCATTAAGATCGCATCTTCAAATGCATCTTGTGTAATTTGTTTTATTTCATCTAGATTTTGCTGCATGACTTTAATTTTTTCGGTACATGCTATTCTTTTGCCGTCAGTTGATCTCCAGATTATGTTATTTTTCATATTTATTGTGCCTTATTTTTTGTTGCAAGCGTCTTTTTAGTCACTATCTTTTTTTTCGATATGGTTTTGCTTTTTATTGTAGTTTCTGGCATTTTCGATACAGTTTTACCATTCTTCGGCGGTTTAATTGTGCTTTTTTTCGTTGTAGCTTTATGCGTCGATTTTTTCTTTGTTTTTGTTGTTGTCTTCCCTTTTTTTCTGGTGACATGACTTGCAGCTAATGGTTCATTACGAACATTCGCATATGTTTGTACATTATTAGGGCTCTTTTCATCTTCTTCAACAATTCGCTTTGCACCGTTAAATTTTTCGCGCCAATAACCCTTTAACTCTGTAATTTGAATATCTGTACCAGTTTTCTGTGACTGGAGAAATTGATTATTACCTAAATATAAGCCAATGTGGCTACTGTTAAACCCACGTGTATTGAAAAATAATAGATCCCCTGGTTGTATGTCATCAATACTAATTCGTTTGCCAACTTTTGCCATTTCTGCCGCAGTTCGTGGTAAATTTATACCGAATGATTTCTGATAAACATAACGAATTAACCCGCTACAATCCATACCAGTTTCTGGATTATTTCCACCCCATTTGTACGGGATTCCCATTAGGCTAACTGCCTGAAGTAACATATTGCCGATTATATCTTTTTGTTTTGTTGCTGAATTATCTTGTTCGTCGTTATTTGATTCCGCATGTCGATTGGCAATCTCGCTAATTGGATCGCTGCTGGACATTGCTTGCGTGGCAAATGCAAGTGGCATATTATACAAGCTAAATATCTCTATAATTATGGTTAAAATTAATTTTTTTGTCATATCTATTTCTTTATTTGTATGCGAATTTTTACTAAATTATTATTCTAAGTTAGTTATTTTCGCATACAATGCAACATGTTTTCAAATAAAATGATATACGTCGACGTCCATTGGGGTGATTTAGCGATATAAATATATTTATTGTCTTCGAATTGTTGATACCTGCATTCACCAATCAAGTACTACAATTAATAATTTTGAATTCTAGACTTTATCACATATTTTGTGGCGTTAATATGTTATAATATCGACAAAATGAATAATATGGAATAAAATTTATGCAAAAAAATGCGATTTATGCACAATCTGGTGGCGTGACTGCGGTTATTAATTCATCGGCATGTGGTGTAATTAAAGCTTGCCGAGAAAATAGTGGAATCATAGGTAAACTATATGCTGCTGAAAATGGTATTTTAGGAGTGTTAAATGAAGAATTATTTGACACGAGTTTAGAATCCGATGCTGATATTGATGCCTTACGCCATACACCAGGTGGTGCATTTTCCTCATGTCGTTATAAATTAAAAGATTTGGCGCAAAATCGTCGTGAATATGAGCGATTAATCGAAGTGTTTTCCGCGCATAATATCGGTTATTTTTTCTACAATGGTGGTAATGACTCGGCGGATACTTGTTTAAAAGTATCACAAATCGCAACAGAATTGAATTATCCATTAAAAGCAGTACATATTCCTAAGACAATTGATAATGACTTAGTGATTACGGATAATTGTCCTGGCTTTGGTTCAGTTGCAAAATATATCGCAACTTCGGTAATGGAGGCTGGTATGGATTTATCGTCAATGCATGCAACATCCACGAAGGTATTTATTTTGGAAGTTATGGGGCGAAATGCGGGTTGGATTGCAGCAAGCGCAGGTCTGGCAAGTAATTCTCCAGATGAACCTCCGCATATAATTTTATTTCCTGAAATTGCATTTAACGAAGATGAATTTATCGCGCAAGTAAAATATAGCGTGGATAATTATGGTTACTGTGTAATTGTGGTGTCTGAAGGCGTAAAAACTAGCGATGGACATTTATTGTCGGCGTCAACTACAGTTGTCGATGAATTTGGGCACGCTCAGTTAGGTGGAGTTGCACCAAAATTAGCTAATTTAGTGAAAGCACGTCTCGGGTATAAATATCATTATGCGGTTGCGGATTATTTACAACGTTCAGCAAGACATATCGCTTCAAGAACTGATGTTGAACAAGCATATTGTTTAGGTTATGCGGCTGTGAAGCTTGCACTAGAAGGGCACAATGCGATAATGACCTCTATTAAACGAGTGTCGCAAACTCCGTATTTATGGGAAGTTGGAGTTGCAAATTTAGTCGAAGTTGCCAATCAAGAAAAATTTATGCCACGAGATTTTATTAGCAACAATGGAATGCATATTACGCAACAATGTCGCGATTATATACAGCCATTAATTGTTGGTGAGGATTATCCACCATTTGTGAATGGATTACCCGATTATATCAAACTGCAAAATATTAAATTAGCAAAAAAATTATCTCCGTTTAGGCTATAATCATGAATAAAAAAATTACCTTGGGAATAACTGGTGCTAGTGGAATACCGCTTGCTTTTAAGTTATTACAAGAATTGATTAATAGTCAAATTGAAGTATCACTAATTATTTCTCAAGCTGGATTAATCACGATCAAGCAAGAATGTGATGTTAGTTTATCAAGTAATCCTAATGTAACGCATGAAATACTAGTTAAGTATCTTGATTTGCAACACAAAGATAAATTGCGCGTATATGGAATAAATGACTGGTTTGCACCAATTGCCTCAGGCTCAAATGTCGATAACGCAATGGTAATTTGCCCGTGCTCAATGGCAACATTAGGTAAATTAACTGCTGGAATTGGCGATGATTTGTTGCTTCGTGCCGCAGATGTCATTTTAAAGGAACGTAAAAATTTGGTGATAGTGCCAAGAGAAACACCGTTGTCAACGATTCATTTGGAAAATATGCATAAATTATCATTGTTAGGTGTGTGTATCTTGCCGCCTGTGCCTGCATTTTATACGCATCCAACGAGTATTACCGATATTATTAATTTTATTGTATGTAGGATTTTAGATCAGCTTGGAGTGGAGAATAATTTAAGTCTCCGATGGGCAAAAACATAATTTTTTGTAATTATTTAGCAGTGATGATTTACAATATACAGAATAAATTAATTTTTACCGATTTTGTGATAACTCATGAGGAAAAAATTAATTTATTCTGTATATGTGAGAGATGTTGCTAGGTATTTACATTTTTATAAAGGTTAAAGAAATGTCAGATCATATTGAAATAGTAAAAAAACAAATTACAAGCCATAAGGTTGTGCTTTATATGAAGGGTACGTCCAAATTTCCGATGTGCGGATTTTCAGGACGCGCGCTCAAAATTTTGTCATTATGCGGAGTAACGGATTTCGTTGCGATTAATGTTTTGGAAGATGAAAACATTCGCCAAGCAGTAAAAGATTATGCCAATTGGCCAACTATTCCACAACTTTATATAAATGGCGAATTCATCGGTGGCTCAGATATTATTGCAGAAATGTATCAATCAGGCGAATTACAACAATTGTTAAAGTAAAGTACACTCCTTGTCTTTGATGAATATGCTTTGGGTGTATCCGATCACACTTTTAAAGTTTTGGTGGATTGTTGAAATAAGGTAGCTTAAAAGCTACCTTATTTATTTTTTCTAAACTAATACACATTTTCATTCATACTACAATTGGATTACCTTATTCTAAATTTTTAATTTATTACCCTCAGAATATAGGTTATTTGACGGAGATTTTATTATTTTGTCTCATCAATAGTCTGTGAGTCGAATAAAGCATTTAAGAGCAGTTTTTTATTATCTTCAGTGATACTTGACGAACGGTTGATTAGATTTCTAATCAATTGGTCACATGACGCGAACATTCGATTCTTATTGATTAGTTGTACGTTAAGATCTGTTATATACATTTTATGGTTTGCCAGTTCAAGAATTAACTCTACTTTATTGTCCTGATCATATTCTGACTCTAAAATCCCCTCTATGATGTCAGTAATTCTCCCTTCTCCTTTTTTAGCTAAATAAACAATAATTTCTTTCAATAGATTGTCATCTGAGCGGTGCTTAGAGTAATTTTTAATGAATGTTTTAATTATTTTCCCCTCAGAGCGTAGATGATCCACTAATTCTAAAAATTTTATAAATAATTCATAGCAATCTGTATCTTCATCTTCATTTAAAATATCAGTTAATATAGCTTCATCACTTTTTTCGCGAAGTTTCGACGTTGCGTTTTCTTTAAGCTTTGATGATGATAGATTATAAATATTCCTGATGGCGTCAGGTGTAGGCATTCGTTTTATAGATTGTAAGAGTAAATGATTATCATGTAATTCTTTTGGATTGCGGTATAGATTTATTGAACCACCACGAGTACACTTATATTTTTTCATTTCATTTTTAGATAGAAAATGACACAGCTGTAAATTTTTTAGTTGATTTAAATTTTTTACCATAAACTTTTTACTTTTTTGAGAGTTTGGATCATACCATTCTCCTTTAATCGAACCATCATTTTGCTGAAACAATGTTATTGATATAACATGATTCCCAGTGTAAAATAACATGAACGCGCTAGATGATCTTAAAGCGTTGAATAATTCCCATACTGTATTACCAAAATTTTGAGTCATAAAATCTACACTTTCATCACCTTCTAGCATCCAAGGATTATTTTCACTGATACCCTTCATTAAAAATGGAGTTTTGCGAATATCTTTTTCGCTTCTTAAGTGACGAACTTTAGGTGTTTTTTTATCTTGTTTTAGATTACTTCTCTGATCATGTTGTCGCTGTGCCTCTACTAGACGATTAGGACCAAGATGTCTGCATACTATTTCTTTATTAGAATAATCCAAACGCTTCCATTTAAATTTCGACCTCGATCGTTGGAATCATAAAATAATATCTCATTTTTTATCTTATAATATCGATTTTGTTTCTCTAACTTATCAATCTTTTGAATAATAGCTGTAGATTTATCGGTCTTCTCAGTTTCTAAATAAGCTACAAATTCTTCAGATGTTCTTGTGTAACCCTCTCCAAAAAAATCTCTAATTTTGCCATATTGTCTGTCATATTGACCACAAATTTTCCTTAAAGGTGATTCCATCTCTTGTAGCTGTGATAACAGTTCTTCATCATAAGTAATTTGTTGATATACTTGGGCAATTTCAGACTGATAAACAGGATGTTGCCCAACAAGCCAAGTCTCTGTATCTTCCAACAACTTGTGTGTTAATTTAGGCTCGTCACCAAAATTAACAGCTGATTGCATATCTGCTGTTTTAAATTTAATCAAACATAGCAAAAAAAGGATTTTTATTGAATCATTATTGCCATAATTGTGAATAATATTATCAGTTTCGGTTTTTAGACTATCTAAGGAATCTATTTTATTATTATGAAATTGTGTTCGGGATATTGCCGTATTTGCCCGAATTGATTGAGGTGACATTTTCTTTCCGTTATAAAAAATAACTAAATTTTTGTGATAATTTGCAAACATCTGCCATAATACATTAGCTAGCAATCCTAATTTATCACTATATATATGCAAATTGTACCATATTTGTGCACAGCTAAAATTAGGTATTTTGACTAATTTTGTTTGAACAGCGGTGGCTTCTAATTGTGGTAGTATTCATAAGAATTTAATGTCATGCCTTAAAATCTGGTAAAATAGCAGCTGTACTAATAATTATCTTATTTTTTAAACTTTTGGTGACTGTGGTAGAGCATTCAAAAAGTATAGGTTATATCATGAATAATGGTTTTCTAAGTTTAGCACAGTTGCGTGAAATCGAAATCAATACAAAAGATATTGATCTTGTTGATATGGCTGGCAGTCAGATTTGTTCATGGATAAAAGATAATTTTGTTAAGCAATATAAAATCTTATTCGTCATTGGTAGTGGCAATAATGGCGCTGATGGTGCTAGCGCTGCGGTTAAATTGAAAAAGCTTGGTTATAATATTGCTATTGTAAAAATTAACAAGTCATTAAACCCATATGCAACGGAATTAATTAATCAATTCAAGGTGTTAAAGGGTAAAATCTTAGTAAATTTGCCTACAGATCTGAGCAATTACAATATAATTGTTGATGCTATTTTTGGTATTGGCATAAATGATAATCTAAATGATCGGTTATTAAATATAGTTGAGAAAGTTAATTCTAGCGGTGCGATCGTTGTTGCGGTAGATACGCCTAGTGGATTGAATGCATATACAGGCGAAATAATGGGTTCGGCGATAAATGCTAATTATACGTTGACGTTTATTGCCGATAAACCTGCATTTTATACCGGTGATGGCGTTGATGTGGCTGGCGAAGTGATTATTTATCCGCTAATTGAAAGTCAATTAACTCCAGCGCTTGCGATTAAGTTTAATCCTCTCAATGATATCAACTACGATAAATTAATTCGTCATAAACAAAACACCAATAAAGGTGATTTTGGCGTTGTTGCAATTATCGGCGGCAGTGTAGGAATGCATGGTGCGCTATATTTGGCAGGCAGAGCTGCGCTGATGTGTGGCAGTGGTAAAGTTATTTTGGCGTCATTGGATGATGAATTTAAGCCAGATTATTTAATGCCTGAATTAATTATAAAATCAGCAAAAGACGTCTTAAATGAATTATCTGCGTATGATGTTATTGTAATTGGTCCAGGATTTGGTACTGATCATAAGTCTTTAAAATTTTTAACGAAATTTATTGAGAAACAAACACAAAGTAAAATAATTTTTGATGCTGATGCATTGAATTTGTTAGCGAAAAATCCTGAATTACATTATTTATTTAGCGGTATTCGTAATAAAATAATTACACCACATCCGGGCGAGGCTGCGCGTTTGTTGGGTACTACGGTTAGCCAAGTTACGGCGAATTGCTTTTTGAGTATAGATGATTTATCTAAAAAATATATGACAACAACCCTATTAAAAGGCTGTGGTTCGCTGATCAAAATAGACGACATTATCTATATTAATCATACTGGCAATTCGGCACTTTCCAATGCAGGGCAGGGCGACACCTTATGTGGAATAATTGCAGCATTTTGGGGGCAAGGTCTAGAGTGTGGCGATGCATTACGGCTCGCTGTTTATCTTCATGGAGTAGCCGCGGAATTTCTGTCCCGTCAATATGGTGGGTATAACGGCATATTGGCTTCCGAAATTGCAATTGCGTCTAGGCGATTGCTGAATCAAATCTTGTATGAAGACATTTTCCATGAGATCCCTTAATTTATTACCTTACCTGATACGCTTGTCGCAAAATATATTAAATTATCAAATTTGATTGCAATAAGAGCTGTAACGCATGAAGATACCACTCCAAAATTCGTAATGATTGTTGAAGTGGTAAGGTTATTTATCAATAGTTCTACTATATTGGTGTATTAATGCGAATGAAATTGACCTTCTTTTTGATATATATTTTTAAAACCATATGAGTTAAAACTAGGTGGCATATGTGATTTTGTCAACCAATGTTCAAGTTCCCATCCAAGAACCTGCGAACACGTCTCTCCTTGCAATCTAGTTTGTATGTTAAGCAAATAATTTTTGTCAAGTTCTATCAAAGTACTCGAAACTCTATCATAATAAAGACCTAATAAATGTGCAGCAAAATATCTTGGACCATTTACAGATAAATTTTCTCCATTTTTCTCATACCCAGCACCTTCTTTTGATGATAAATATGTAAATGACCACGCTGTGAGATAGAGTAATTGATTTACATTTTCAGTTTGAGTTATATTCACATCAAATGCGTCGCATAAAACCTTAATTAGATGTGTTTTATCTATCTGCATTAGATAATTGAACCACTCACCTATTGGCACTTGAGCTTCAGGACGACAGAAGTTGTTAAGCCTCTCCTCTGGAGTAAGTGCTGGAGCATTGTCTCGATAACAAGATAAATAGTCTCCCATCCATGAGACTATTTGGGAATGTATCTTTTTATCTTCTGGTACTAATTTATCAAATGCTGCAAACATCAGCTTAATTGGAGTGAATTTAGTACGCTGACATCGTCGTATACACTCCATTAACACCGTTGGAATTGGACTTTCTGGATCATTAAGATCAAGAGAAACATCTTCATACTCTGGGGATATACCGTCAATCTCTTGAATGATTAACAACTTAGGAGGGCTACCCAATATCTGTTCAATTTGCTCTATGGTTAAACTATTATATTTATTAAACGTATATTCATAAATTTTAGCAAATAACATAAATTTTCCATCTGGCAACATGACTACCATGGATTCATCTGGAACATGCTCCATAATTTTTAATATATGTGTATTAGCAAAATACGCTTTTTGCATCAACTCATCTGTCACACTAGTAAGCGCAATATATGGACTAGCTCGTCTTAAACATGATAGACTCATGTTCTGAATCAATGCATTTGAATTTGGAGCACTGGACAACAATTTTGAAATTTTAGTTTTTGAGATGGAAGGTTTGCGGAGGCAATTAATTCCGTTAAATAAAATTCAAAAGATTGTTGGGTTAATCCACTACGAGCGATTTGTGGCAATTGATCTACCTCCAAATTAACAAAATCTGTATGCGGAAATCTAAAAGGATCATTAAATGGTATAATTTTACGTAAATCAAATCTACCACCATTCACAACAACTTCTTTCCATATACGATTTTTTATTTCTTCGACTGTTGTGATTGTGTTAGTTTGACTGTTATGATATGAACTTATGTTACACAAAAAATCAGCAACAATCTTCGAATTATGAATATACGTAATCGTTTGAATAATAAGACTTGGACTCATTGTCGTAACGGCACTAAAAAATGCATGTCTTATACTTTGGTCTTTGTCAAATAAAACATTGTTTAGCATATCAATACAGAAGGGGTATATTTCTAGTAAATAGTTAATCTCTACAAGGCAATCTTCTCTATTATCGGCTTTAATAATGGATTTTACTAATTGCGGTTGTTGAGCTAAATATTCAACAATATCCCTCCGATTATTTTGACTAATGGCGTTATATATATCATATCCTATAATATGTGGAATAAGCCGTTCAAAAGTTTTTGGAGTTACTACTGTCATCAATTTAGTTAAATCAGAGTTGTTTTTAATAAATAGAGGATACCAATAATCATGTGTTACATAATTAATAGCATTTGGTACACGCAAAATTAAGGCTCTTAGCTTGGTATTGAGTGGTTCTAGCTCTGGACATTCTTTTATCTTTTGCATATGCGAAAATAATTCAACGAGAATTATGGCTTTTTGGTCATTATATTTATCTCCATTCTCTTTTTTACAAATAGCTATAATACAATCCGCCACGTTAATGTAATAAAATTGCCGTTTGAATAACAATTGCATATATGTAGTAATAAATCCTTGTGGTGCACTTAAAAGCATACTTTGTACATGAAGTCTAATTTGCTCGTTACGTGATGGCACCAAGGTTTTTATCAAGTCTACAGGCATACTACCTAACCATTCTGCAGAAGCAAAATGCGCAAGTAACATATCCATTAATTGTTCAAATATTTGATCACCAACTACTTTATTAATGGTAAGCAACACATCATTTAAATCACCGTTTTTTAGCGATGTTAAAAACTTATCTCGTATGGGATTTGGATCCTGATGAAATGATGTGTATTGAATTATATGGGTTACTAGAGAATCAACTTGAATATTCATAGCTAATTTTGGAAATTCTGCAAGTACTTGAAATACTAAAGTCAAATCCATTTCGTTCGTGAGTAATATTACAAAAATACGAGAGTCAGCGCTTACTCTATTAAATGAATCAAACCTCCCCCTAAACCAGCTGTTATCACTAGTTTCTTGAACAGATCTGTTTCGAATAACCTTTAGAAAGTCTTGTTGGTTTGTATTTTGCAATAATCTAACAAGGTGAGCTCCTAAATTAGGTAGAATCTTCGGTGATAACCGTCCAGAATAAAAGTTTTCCCCAAGCTTCTCTATTAGATTAACAATCTGCTGCTTGTGTTCTGTATTAAATCCATTGGCTTCAAAATAATTATTTATTAGTTTACCTAATTCTATAGACACTGTGCCATGATATTCAGTATTCAATCCTGATAGCAATTTATATGTAACATCTAGCTGATTTTTAAATAAAAGAGATCTCTTAGCTGGATCTAATTCTAGGCTAGACCCCCCATTAGGTACCTGTGTTTTTAACAACACACTTAATTTTAAGCGTTCATTTTGATTTAATAAAACCAATAAACTTGAATGTAATTGCTCATAACATGACTTCAACTGATTAATAATCTGTGTTTCACGGTTCACGAGAAACGTTAAATTGTTTTGTTGCGTTCGCAGTCGTTGACATTGTGTGTCGCTCATCACAGCGTCTATACGAATTGCGTCTGTTAGAATATATGCAATAAAACCTTGAAAACTTTCGTCATAAATAAGCCATGTTTCTTCATGGTTTAGATTTTTTATCAATTTTAGCATAACAGTTATTTTAAATTTAGTATTACTACATGACATCACGGCAGACAATACCTCAAGGTCGTTAGATTTCAGTAACTCTGTAGTTAAATCTTCAAACAGTTTGTTAAATTGAAAAGGTGTTCGTAATAAATAAGTTAATACAGCCATTTTTTTCAAATTATGATTATTATCTATTGCCTTTCCGATAGATTCATTTCCTGACAATATCAAATTTACAACGGCAATAACAAATCCATTATCACCAAGTTTAGCATTTAATGCCCTGATTAATGATTCCTGATTACTATCAACTGCTGCCATTATTAATTGATTGTGGTGTATTTGAAACTGTTCATCTGTTAATTTATTTATCAATGATGGGTTTTGTATTAGTTCATCAACTGTCCACTCTTTTGGTTGTAATAAACTTTGCTTTCTAACATTATGCCCTCTAAATAGTGTCTGTATAATAGTAGCCGCGTCTTGTTTGTTAGCTATTTCCCTCGCCATATCGGCTGCCATTTTTTGCTGTCTCTCTAATTCTTGCTGAATTTTTAACTTTTCTATTTTTTGTTTATTAGTGCTTGCTATTAAAAATGTACCTATAGTATTAGCAGAGTGAGATTTTCTTGCGATTTCTTCATTTTTCCTTGCTTGTTCTTCTGCTAGAAATACTTCTTTTTCATTTATAAAATATTGAAGAGCATGTTGATTATCATCAGTGGTTAGTACTTCTTGCGTAGTAAAAAAATTATGAATGAATCTAATCAATGGGTTCATTTGCCCCACATTCATGCCATTCAGCATGCTGTTTAAAAATTTAATCAATTCCAACTTGTTTCGGCTTGGATTTGAAATAAACTGAGTGATATTAAAAATTAGACCATAAAATTTATCATTTGGGATGGAATCAACTAGAGATTCAATATATGTAAGTGAATCATCTGGGAACAGATAGTGCACAAAATTATAAATCGGCTTTTTATTATTATCCGAATCATCAAAATAAGTAGGAAATTGCGTATATAACCATCTAAACTTTGTATTCTGCCCCAAAACTACATTTTGGAAAGAATCAGATCTTGCACGCAATAAGCCGGCAAAAATAATGGATTTTTTTAATTTGTTATTATCGATTTCATTGAATGCTGACAACATTTCTTGATCATTTTCTATTAGTAGGTCTACAATTAGATCAAAAAGCCTATCATGAGTCTTTTGCTTTAATGCAGAAATCAATTGCTCATTACCATCACGAACAGCAATTGCTATTAGCCGTGTCCTAATTTGTGTAAATTCATCGTTGGATATAGTAGCAATGCGTTCTGGATGAGATATTAAGTATTCAACTGACTTCAATTTCTTATTATGTTCTCTTATGATTACCTGTATCTTAGTGGCGGCACGCTCTCTTTTCACTGCATTTGATAGCCATACTTGTTGTTGCTGGATTAAATTCTTTATGTCAGTATCAATATTCATAAATTGGTGTTGAATCTTAGTTTGTTGTGGTAAAGAAAGTTGGACTCCTAATTCGTCTATTGATTTCGCCTGTTGCTTCAAGTTTTCTATTAGCGGCTCAACTTGTTGTAGAATTATTTGATTATTGATCAACACATCTTTCAGCTCTTTTGCAGTTGTATTTTCATCGGGAGTCGTATCGTATTTAAATAAAAAGTCCTGAATCGGTTCAAGTAAAGCGTTAAATTCTTTAACTGCTTGATTTCGTTGGTTTGTCAAATAAAGCTGCATTTGATCCTTCATCTGTTGCAAATTAGTTTGTGCTTGTTGCAACTTGTCTTCATACGTATTAGTATTAAGGTCAGTTGTAGGAGCCTTAAATCCTTCAAGCTTTTTATGTAACTGCGTTATTGAGCGTTTCAATTGATCAAGCTGACTCTGATACTGTTGAATAGTTTGCGTCATCTGACCAATAGTCATATCGTCCGTAATTTGTGGCATTAGTTGTTCATTAGGGTTATCAAATTGATTAATCTTGTTGGTAATTAGCTGATTAATTTTATTTATTTTGGTATCTCTATCTGCTTTTATTTTATTAAATTCAGTGATTTGTTTATTAAATACCCTATTTAATTCATTAAAATCGTATTCATTCTTACTCCATCCATGCCCTTTTTCTATGTTTTTTGAATATTTTTTAGTTCGAAGAATAATTTTATTTTCTTCCTTTCTAGATTCATTCAATCCCACTGTATCTACAAATTTGCTCAATTGCGATTCTAATATATCTAATGAAGTTTTTCGCTTACAATTTGCATATTTCTCTATAAAACTAACTAGTAATTTTGTATCTATTTCACCAGTTCGTGGCTTTGGCATCAACGAAACAGTTATTAATATAAATAGTTGGTCTATTATTTTTTGCTTACCTTTGTTACCTGATGTAGCCAGATAAGCTATACCAGCCTCTAAAATAGCAGTGGGGGAAATTTTAACTACAGCACTAGTATGAACGATATTGTTTGTACTATTAGTGTGAAATTCTGCGTTATTTTTATATTCATCATCATACTTATATTCATCATCGCTAGATATGCTATCTCTCATAGTAATTGATGGAGATGATTCTTGAATATGTTTTTGGCTAAGTTCTTGCACAAAAAGCCACAGATGTAAAGTGTTGTAAGTATTCCTACTAAATACCCCACCACCACTTATATGAGAATTACCATTCTGAAAATTACCCTTCTGATAATTATCAAAAGCAGTTGTTATATTCTCTGGAAACTCGTATTCGTTTAGATCTCTTGGAATATTTTGATCAATATTATCATAAAATATTGTAATCAGTTTTGCTAATATTAGCGCCGAAGTTTTTGGTTTATCAGCTTTTATATTTAAATTATTTATAAATTTATTCCGCTCATCTTCTGTGGACAAATTAACGAAATCTTGTAAAGACTCTCTTATTGTCTCTTCTTTGTTTGAATTGTTTTCTTGTAATCTTACTAATTTTTGACTATAATTATTACTACTACCTACAGTTGCCATTTTTATTTCCTTTGTAAATCATAAATATACGCAACATTGTTAACGTAATGACTATACGAGGTTAACAATGCTATTTTTAAATACTTAAATACTGTTTATTTTATAAAAATAAATAGTTGCATATGAGATAAAATAATTTATTCTGAGGCATTTTAGCACAATGTTGGTTTATTTGTATATAACATTTTTGTGTGGTGTGTAAAATATTTTGCAGGATATTCGCTGTAAATGCGTATAAATTGTAGCTTTTTAATTACAGAATAACAAAGCAGTCATTTTGACTTATTGTTTGTAATATTAAAAATACAATAATAAAATTGTTTGTTATCAATTTTGGATTTATTTTTAAATGATTGAATTAAAATTTTGGGAGTGTGATTAAAAGATCTATTTTAATCACAAATATCACATAAAGAGTGTTTTGAAGGATTAGAAGAACTCAAATTTAAAAGATATGCTAAAAAAGTTGAAATGATGTCTGCGAATCACATAAAATCTTTAATTTCCAAGAACGAATACTACTTCGTGTTTTTGTAGATTTGGCAGTGTTTTACTCATTGCATTCCATTGTTTAATTGTTTTGCTAATGATTTGTTGTTCTGGATTCATTAAATCAATCGCGATGGTCAGAACTATTTCACCATTTAAGTGTTGTAATAAACTGGCTAATAAATGTTGATTTCTAAATGGCGTTTCGATAAATATTTGGGTTTGTCCATGTTTTAGAACCAAATCTTGTAATACTCCAAGTTTTATCTGACGAGCTTTTGGTTCGGCTGGTAAATATCCATTAAAAGCGAATGATTGTCCATTGCTTCCGCTACTCATCAAAGCTAAAAAAATTGAGCTTGGTCCAATAAGTGGTGCAACGGTAAACCCGTGTTTATGTGCTAAAGTTACCATTTTGCTACCTGGATCAGCGATTGCAGGCGCGCCACAATCTGACATTAAACCAACATCATGACCAGCTTTTAGTGGTGCGATTAATTGCATCAAATCTTGCTTATGCTTGTTTAATTCTTGTATATCTAGCTGTTGTAAAGGAGTATCTAATTTTAATTGCTTAATATGCGCCCGCGCGACTTTAGCTGTCTCAACAATAAAGTGTTGTAGGTGCTTAATTTGTTCCTGTTGATGTGGCAATATTGCGGAATCAGTTATTTCGCTTGCAAGTGTCGTTGGAATTAGGTATAAAGTTGGCATATAATTGTAACCTTGTTTGAGTAAATCCCCGCACGTAGCGGGGATTTGGATTAATTAACCATTAATTTGTTCATGCGTTTAATAAATAACGCAGGATTATCTAATTTCAAGCCTTCACTTAACATTGCTTGGTCAAAAATAATCTCGGCAATATCCTTGCTTTGTTCGCTGTCTGAACAATTATCTAAGCGATGTAATAGCGCATGTTTAGGATTAATTTCTAGCGTTGGCTTATTTTCTGGCATAGCTTGTCCTGCTTGTTTAAGCAAACGTTCCATATGCATACTCATAGCATTGTTATCGACAACTAGACAGCTAGGCGAGTCCACCAAACGATTGGTAATTTTCACATCTTTTACTTTGTCACCAAGCGCGTTTTTAATCTTCTCAATCAAAGGCTTAGCGTGCTCTTCTTCTTGCTTAGTTTCATCTTCTGATTTAGCAGCAGTATCCGCGCCAAATTTACTCAGATCCAAGTCACCTTTTGCTACTGAAACTAGCGATTTGCCTTCAAATTCATGCAAATGTCCAACTAACCATTCGTCAATGCGATCGCTTAACAACAATACTTCGATTCCTTTTTGCTTGAAAATCTCCAAATGTGGGCTATTTTTTGCTGCATTTAAAGTTTCAGCTGTTATATAGTAAATCTTGTCTTGCCCGTCAATCATCCGTGCGATATAATCTTCAAAGCCAGTATTTGTATGTGCTGTTGATGTAAACCGAAGTAGTTTTGCGATTCTTTCTTTATTAGCAAAATCTTCGATGACACCTTCTTTCATCACTTGACCAAAATTATCCCAGAATTTAGTGTAGTTATCTGGTTCATTTTTTGCCATATCTTCCAATGTACTAAGGATTTTTTTAGTTGAGCCAGAGCGAATTGCATCAATATCTTTTGATGATTGCAGAATTTCTCGCGATACATTCAGCGGAATATCTTGACTATCGATTAATCCACGAACAAAACGTAGATAATTTGGCAATAATTTTTCTGCATCATCCATAATAAATACGCGTTTAATGTATAATTTGATACCATAACGTCGATTATTGTCATATAAATCAAATGGCGCAACACTAGGAATATACAATAATTGTGTATATTCTTGCGTGCCTTCAACACGGCTATGTATCCATTTCAATGGTTCATTATAATCGTGTGAAATATGCTTGTAAAATTCTTTGTATTCGTCATCGGTAATATCATTTTTAGAACGTACCCACAATGCATTAGCTTTATTTACCGTCTCTAATTCTGTGCTAACGATTTCTTTGTCATCTTCGGTTGTTTCAGGCATTTTATACATTTGAATCGGGTAATTAATATGATCTGAGTATTTACGAATAATTGAACGCAATTGCCAATCAGATAGCAAATCATCATTACCATCTTTTAAATGTAGAGTAATAGTTGTTCCGTTTGTGTCTTTGTTAATATTTTCAATACTGAACTCGCCACTACCGTCAGAAATCCATTCCACGCCTTTACTATTATCATCGCCAGCCTTGCGTGTTTGTAAAATTACTTTATCGGCTACAATAAATGCAGAATAAAACCCAACACCAAATTGACCAATCAAATTAGCATCTTTTTTAGTGTCAGCACTTAGTTTCTCAACAAAAGCTTTGGTGCCGGATTTGGCAATTGTACCAATATTTTCAATAACTTCGTCGTAATTCATTCCAATACCATTGTCTTGAATAGTAATAGTTTTTGCATCTTTATCGAAGCTAATTTGTACCGCTAATTCTGCGCCATGGTTTAATTCTGGATTGTTGATTTGCAAAAAACGTAGTTTATCAATCGCATCTGAGGCGTTTGATACTAATTCGCGGAGGAAAATCTCTTTATTTGAATAAAGTGAATGTATCATAAGATTTAGTAATTGCTTAACTTCCGTTTGAAACGTCATTGTTTGTTTATTTGACATATTTTATAACTCCTATAAATTTTCGATAAATTGTAACTACTTCGCGTTATATTTACAATATACAGAATAAATTAATTTTTACCGATTTTGTGATAACTCATGAGGGGAAAATTAATTTATTCTGTATATAACTATAAATATTGCTAAGTAGTTAAGACAAATTTGTTTATCTATTAAAGATAGGGTTGAATGTGAATTTTTCAAGTGATTTAAGATTAATTAATACAAACTCATATTTTGTAATCTTTGAACGCAAAATTAATAAGTTATCCGATGAAGAGTAAAAATGAATACTGTATTGCTCAAAATATTTGATTAATTAATTTGGCGGTGGCGTTTTAGTACTTGATAGCTGTATTTTTGCTTAAACATTGTTGCTAATTTTTCGACTAGATATACCGAACGATGCTTACCACCCGTGCAACCAATTGAAATAGTTAAGTAATTTCGATTATCTGCAGCGAATTCTTGCAACCATTTACCGATTAGTTCATAAATATCTTGACACATTTCTTGAACTTTTTCTTGTTTATCTAAAAAGTCAATAATTGGTTGTTGCATTCCATTAAAATCACGAATTGCTGGGTCATAATATGGGTTTGCTAAACAGCGAACATCAAATACAAAATCGGAGTCAATTGGTAAACCATGTTTAAAACCAAATGACTGGAGGATAATATTTAGTTGCGAAAAATCAGCATTTACAAATTGTTTCACAAAATTACGTAGAGTATTGGCACTCAGATCGCTTGTATCGATTTTATGTGCAATAGATTCGATAGGTTCAAGCATTAGACGCTCTTGTTTAATGCAGTCGCTGACTGTATTTTTACCATCGGATAATGGATGTTTGCGTCTAGTTTCAGAAAATCGTTTGATTAAAATATCATCTTTTGCATCAAGGTAGATTATTTGCGTCTTTACACCTTGTTGTTGCAATATTTTTATTGATTTAGGTAATTGCTCCAGCATCGGGCTAGAGCGTGTGTCGACACTTAATGCAATTTTTTTGTAGTTATACTGTGTGTATAAATTAATCAGTTGCTCCAGTATTGGAATAGGCAAATTATCCACGCAATAATAACCACTATCTTCCAGTATTTTTAGCGCGGTAGACTTGCCAGCTCCTGACAACCCGCTGATTAATATTAATTGCATAATTTATTCCATTTCTAGCAAACTATTATGTTTTTGAATAAATTCTTGGTGTGAATCATATCCGTCACTCTTATGCGTGTGATATCGCACAATTAATTCAACTAAGCTGGCTAAATTCCGATTAGCACCAATTGGTAATTGATAAGTATTAATTTCTTTGTTGTAAATGTGTGTTGTGCTAATCAATTGTTGTAGGCGGTTGTGCTCCAATGCTTTGAGTTCATTGTGCGCTACAAGATCAATGATTAATTCTAGTTTACACCGTGGACTAATGTATTGCGCGCCATATAATTTGGCAATATCAATAAACCCAATGCCACGAATTTCAATATAACCAAAAGCATGTGGACTTGCAATATCAAGATATATACCATCATTTTCATTTTCAAGGCTCACCAAATCATCGCCGATTAATTGATGCCCACGCTCTAACAATTCAAGCCCTAATTCGCTTTTGCCCACACCACTTTTGCCACGAATTAGAACGCCTTTATTAAATATTTTTAATGCTACACCATGTATTGATTTCATTATTTGCTAGTGTCGTGCGTTGATGGACGACTGCCATTCCATAGCGATTCTAAATCGTAGTATTCTCGCACTTGCTTGAGCATTATATGGATTACCACATCTCCACAATCAACAAGGACCCATTCACCACCTTTTTCTCCTTCTGTACCAATAATTTCTATACCATTAGATTTTAAATCTACGGCAACATTATTTGCTAATGCTTTTACTTGACGGTTAGAAGTGCCACTACATACGATTAATGTTCTAAAAAGCGATGATAATTCTGTCGTATCTAATACTGTTATATCAATTCCCTTTACGTCTTCTAGTGCATTAACAGCTATTTTTATTATTTTTTGTAAATCCATTTTATTTCCTATATAAGTTATTTTTGATTATGTATTTTGCTACACATTTGTTTACTAAATGATTAACGCTTTGTCCGTCACGTACCAAATTACGAATTTGTGTTGATGAGATATTTAATGGCGCAAAATCAAGCAAATAAAAACTACCACTACAAGTAAAACTTTCGAGCTTTGCGCGTTTTCTTTTGTTAAATTCTCTGGCTAAAATTGGTGACATTTGATCTATATTATAATCTGGACGCATTGCCACCACAAAATTGGTCAATGTTAGCAATTCTTGCCAATTTTCCCATTTATCTAATGTAACCAAAGAATCGCTACCAATTAGAAAAAATATTGCTGCGTCATCACCAACTTCTTGACGAATTTGACGTAATGTTTGATATGTATAATTATAATTGAAACTATATAATTCACGTAAATCAATTACATAACGATAATCGTTATTAAGTGCTAATTTTAACATATCCAGCCGTTGTTCGTTAGTAGTTTGCGGTATTGGCTTGTATGGTGGTATTCCAATTGGTAAAAAAGTTACTATCTGTTCAAAGCTTGAATAGAGTTTTTGCGCTAGTAATAAATGTCCGTTATGAACAGGATCAAAAGTCCCGCCAAATAAGATTAATAAGCGGTTGCCACGTTTAGCTAATTTTAATTTGCTGCTTGATGCTGGTTGGTTTGCATTACTTAAATCAGATGTTTCTGGTTTAAGATCAGATTGCATTTTACTCATTTAATGATTAACTCCATGAGCAAGATTAATTAAATATTCGTCACTAATATCGTTGGTTATGTATTCACCATTAAAACACGAAGCGTCAAAACATTGTATTGCTGGGTTTAAATCTGTTATCGAGTGTTTTAAATCTTCTAGGTTTTGGTAAAATACTTGATCCACACCAAGCGCATTGGCAATTTCGGTATCATTCCGTTTATGCGCAATTAATTCGGTATATGTTGGCATATCAATGCCATAAACATTTGGATAGCGCACTTGTGGAGCGGCCGATGCCAGATATACTTTTTGAGCACCACAGTTTCGAATAATATTCACTATTTCGCGTGATGTTGTTCCACGAACGATAGAGTCATCAACGAGTAGCACATTTTTACCCTTGAATTCAACGGCGATTGGGCTTAATTTGTTGCGTACCGCAATTTTTCTTTGTTCTGGATCTGACATGATAAAAGTACGACCAACAAAGTGATTTTTTACGAATCCTTCGCGATATGGTTTACCAAGGCATTCTGCAACGGCAACGGCAACAACACGCGATGTATCTGGAACAGGTATTACAACGTCAATATTGATTTCAGGGTGTTTATTTATGATTGATTTAGCGAGGTATTTGCCCATTAATTGTCTGGCTTGTTGTACTGATACTCCTTGCATTATTGAGTCAGGGCGTGCTAAATAAACGTATTCAAAAATACAAATACTGAGTTTCGGGTCTGGGTGGCAAATTTTACTTTCAATTTTACCATCCAATGTAACAATTATCGTTTCTCCCGGTAATACATCGCGGATTAATTCGAATCCATTTATATCAAGTGTACAGCTTTCCGATGATAAGATATACGTTGTTCCTGCTGTAGTTTCTTGTTTACCTAGTACTAGGGGACGTATGCCAAGTGGATCGCGAAATGCAACCAGCCCATAATTAGCGATAAGGCTAACAACGGCGTATGCACCGCGGACACGCTTGTTGAGATTGTCGATTGCGTTAAATATCTTAGCGTTGTCTAAATGTTTGTTCACCGTTAATTGTTCAAGCTCAAATGCAAAGACATTCGTTAGTACTTCAGAATCAGATAATGTGCGCACATGACGGTGATTTTTCTTGAGTACTTCGGTTCTAAGTTCTTCTGCATTGGTCAGATTTCCATTGTGTGCTAACATTATGCCAAATGGTGAATTTACGTAAAATGGATGTGCTTGATCTGGATCTTTCGCTGAACCAGCAGTGGGGTAGCGCACGTGACCGATTCCAGCATTGCCTTTTAAAAATGTTAAGTCATAGTCGCTGATAACTTCTTTTATTAGTCCCAGCCCTTTTTTTAGATGCATTAAGTTGCCTTCCATTGTTGCAACTCCTGCAGCTTGTTGCCCACGATGTTGTAATCCTTTTAGGCAACTAGTTAGTGTAGTTGCGACTTCGTCTTGGGAAACAATCCCAATAATTCCACACATATATTTTCCTTAATTTGTTACAGCTTTTAGTTGTTTTAGTAGTTATATACACTCAAACAAGTTCAAAATAATTGGATTATACAAGCGACTACCCCTAATAATAGGTTAGGAGCGTAGTAGAATTCAAGTATGAGGAAACTGTTTGAGTGTATTGGCAATTTGACCTACAACTGGGTCAATTAATGGTGCAAGTTTAGCTTTTCTCCAGTCGTGCGATGTATCAAGGTTGAACATTTCAACAATTATAACAATCAAGCCACAGATTAAAACACCACGAATAATGCCAAAAATAAATCCTAATACATAATTTAAGCTACCTAAGCCTATAGATGAAATTAAATTCACCGTTAATTTTTTTATAATAGCGATGAATATTGCCGTAATTATGAAAACCACAACAAAAACAATTCCCGTGCGGAATAAATGATTGCTAATTGCATTTGGAATAAATCCATCCAGTATTGTAGCATAATGCTTCAATAAGTAGTATACAATAAACCATGTGCAAAGTGAAAGTAGTTCACTTACGCCGCCACGAATCAGCGCCAATATACTTGAAGCACCAATTACTACCAAGAAAATAATGTCATAGTTGGTTAAATTCATTTTAATTACTCGTTATAATTGCAGATTGCCCTTGATTTTTCAATTCGGTTAATTTTTGTTCCGCTGTATTTTTATCGCCAAATGGTCCAACGCGTAAGCGATACATTGTTCCTTTAGGTGTACTTATTTCTTGAATAAATGTTTGCACGCCTTTGTTATTTAATTCATTTTGCAGTTTGAGTACATTTTCTTTATGGCTTACAGATGCCAATTGAATATAAAATTTACCATTCTTTGTTATCGAGATTGACGTAGATTTGGTTGGCTTTTTAGCAACAGTGTCATTTAATATATCCAATGGGTCTGGAGTATTATTTTCTGCTTTGTAACTAATCGGTTTTGGTGTATTATTTTTCGTTGTATCGTTAATTGTCGATTTCTCAGTCGTTGTTTCTTTTTTACCATCACGATTAATTACTTGTGCCTGATATTTTGGTTGAGCGTCTATAATTGATTCTTGCACATTTGTTGTATCGCTGGTAATTATATTGCGGTTATTACTTTCTGTGGCAGTGATTGACGTATTATGGGTGATGTTGTTTGCTTGTTGTGGAGTCGCAGTTATATTGATAGATTTTATTTGCATTCCAGATTCAGTAATTCCAATATTATCCAACGAATTGTTGTTCGCAAATGTGATAGGGTTTGACTCTGCGCTAGTGTTTTTTATATCTACCTTAATTGGCGTAGAACTAGGCTTAACTTTCGCGGTGATATTTAGTAAAACAATAAGTGCGATAAATAATAAAAATATGCTACCAATCAATCGATGCCGCGATTTTCTTTTAGCATCTAAAGTTTGTTTGATTATTGAGCTTGTATTTTTTGGTGGCGTTTGCACATCGTTATCCTTAATTTAAATTACTATAAATTTGTTCTAGCACTAGAAACGAGCCAAATGCAACGATTCGATCTTCATTGGTAGTGATTTGTTTCGCATTTATCAATGCTTGTTTGATATCGTCACATATAATTATGTTGGATTTATTTACCTTGTTTTCAAGTAAGATTTGCTGTAATTTATTTATTTCAACTGAGCGTGTGCTTGCAATTGGTGCTATAAACCATTTGTCAAATTTATCAGCGCAAAGTCTAAGTATTTCATGAACATCTTTATCTGCCGCACAACTGAATATGGCGTAATTATGTTTCACAAAGGGTAATTTTACCATATTTTGTAGCATCTGGTTAACTGCTTGTGGATTATGTGCACTATCAATGATTATTTGTGGTATTCCTGGTAATAAATGAAACCGTCCCAATAACTTAGTTTGTAGTAATGCTGTTTTAATTGTTCCTAAGCTAATAGGGAATTGTTGCTTGATCTTATCTAAAATTGCGATTGCTAATGTCGCATTTTTTAACTGTTCATTACCACGCAAACTTGGTAAGGGTAATGTAAAATAATTCTGTGAATTTAACATTACATCAAAACTTATTTCCGATTTGGTGTAATTGAAATCTCGTCCAAGTATATTTAGCTCAGCATTAATCTCTTGTGCGTAATCAATCACTGTATGTGGTGGATTATTATCGCCATAAAAACATGGAATATTCGGGCGGAAAATTCCAGCTTTCTCAAGTCCAATTGTTTCTAAATCATATCCTAATATTTCGCAATGATCAAGCGCTATACTGGTAATAGCACTTATGCTAGGCGTAAATAAATTGGTGATGTCATTGCGTCCCCCGATTCCAACTTCTACAACGGCAATATCAACATTTTGTTGCATAAACCAATAATGTGCCGCCAGTGTGAAGGTTTTAAATAAGCCAAGTTTATTGCCACAACTGTTAATAATGTAGGACAATATTTGCAATAAGTTATTATCGTTAATTGGTTTATTATTAATACGAATTCGTTCGTTGTATTCTAGCACATGTGGTGAGGTAAATGTGCCAACTTTATACCCAGCAAGTGTTAAACATGTAGTTAGGTATGCACAAGTAGAGCCTTTGCCATTAGTGCCACCAATTAATATAATTGGGTATGATGGTTTGAGATTTAATTGATCAATATATATTTGCATTTGCTCAAAATCTGGGGTTATGTGCCTAGTTTTCAGTAATTCATTGATAATTTGTTGTAATTCGTTTTTTGTCTCGATAAATTTTTTATCTGAAACTAATTTAGTTACATCTTCCATAATATTTTACTCCTAAGCTTGCGGTATTGTGAATATGGAATGCTATCAATAAAAATTGGAATTATGCGTCGCGATCGTGTAGTATTTTCTAAATGCAGCAACATGAGTATAAATCCACTATTGGTTATTTTAATAATTTGCCATAGATTTGCTTTATCATCTTCCCAGCTAACTACTTGCATATCGTGAATTAAAATATCCATTTTATGATTTGTGGTTGTAAAAATATGCTTTATGATCAGATAATTAGCCATAATAGATGAAATGAAAAGTATTGTTTTATATAATTCATTACAATTGCTCAATAAAATTGCTGTAATAGCTAAAATGTCGTAAATGCCTAATAAAATAAAGCAGATTCTTGATCGTTTTAGTTTAATTTGGATGGCATGATTTGTCATTATTAATGAATTGTATCAACTTTTTCATCTTCGTCGTCATCGTTGGTAATATCAATTAGGCTAGGGCTGATTTCAACATCAAACCACTCCCAAAACATTTTCAAGCTCATGTTTTGTGGCCATAAAGTTTCATCAGCAGACCATGAAGCAAGTTCAAGACGAAATAAATCATCGTATTTTTCATCTACATATTTAATTCCATCTTCAATTTCATCAATTTCAGGAATCAGATAAGAGTTACAATCAATGCGCATATTATCCAGTGTCAAATGTCCCTCAAGATCATCAAATGTAGCAATTACCCAGTCTACAAATGCTTGTTTTGGTTTTATAACAACAATAGAGCGCTCAACAAAATAATACATGTCCGTGACCTTTCTGAATAAATAAATATAATATCCTCGAAGTATTAAAAAGCACAAAACTTAAAGACAATGAGTATAAAAAAACAGGCTATATTATAGCCTACTTTTGTATTTATGTGTTTATAAATTTGCTGTTATTGCTTCATATAATTTTTGACCTTTTAGTAGCGATTCTTGATACTCTTCTTCTGCATTGGAGTCCAATGTAATTGCGCCGCCAACATGAAAACTTAATTGTTGATTTTTTGCAACCAATGTTCGTATACTAATAGATAAATCGACATCGCCATTGAAGCTAAAATAGCCAATGCTACCACAATAAATACCACGTGATATTGGTTCTAATTCGTCAATAATTTGCATTGCTCTGATTTTAGGCGCGCCAGTAATTGATCCTCCAGGGAATGCGGCATTTATTATATCAAGGCTATGTATGTTGGGCTTTAGTGTTCCAGTAATGCGCGATACCAGATGATGCACATTGGTAAATGTTTCAATTTGGCATAAACTTGCTACATTTACACTATTTGCTAGGCATATTTTGGATAAATCGCTACGCATTAAATCAACAATCATAATGTTTTCTGCCTGATTTTTTGCGCTATTATATAATTCATGTGCTAATTGTTTATCAATTATGGTGTCGGATGCGCGCTTAATCGTGCCTTTGATTGGGCACGCTTCTATTTGTCTATTGCGTATGCTAATGAATCTTTCTGGTGATGAGGATAATATTTTTACGTCGCCCAAATTTAAGAAACAGGAAAATGGCGCTGGATTAATTTCTCGCAATTTCGTATATAGTTTATTTAGCGGATAATCTGTCGGCAAATTACCACTAAAGCATTGGCTTAAATTTACTTCAAAAATATCGCCATTTTTTATATAATCAATTGCTTTTTTCACTGCCACGATGTATTCATTTTGAGTGAAATTACTTTTTATGCTTAATTGCTTTTTGACTGTTTTATCTTTGATGCTATGATGGTCTGGGTTTGTCGTAGTCAAATTCTGTTTGTGTTGGATTATTGCTTGTTCATGAATATGTATTAGTGCTTGTAATTGTTGTGTATAATTAAGCTTAAAGCCATCAACTTCGCACACGTATGCATGACATTGTTTTTTAATATGATCAAATGCGATAACTTGATTGTATAATCCAAGATGGTAATGTGGTACATGCAATGTTTTTTGTGTTGGTAAGTATTCGATTTCACGGGCTAAATCATAACTAAAATACCCAGCAATTCCCCCTTGGAATGGTGGTAAATCTGGAGTGTTTTGTTGATTTTGCTGCAATATATTTTTCCATATAGTAATTTGTTCCGATAAATTAATTTTGTGATCCGCAATGTATTGTTCAATTGGATTAATCAAAATATAGCTATATTGTGAATAGTGTTCATGATTTGAGTTTCCATCCAAAAATATAATTCCCAAATTATTTGCAACTATATCAAAGACTTGCTTTGCGTCGATATATTCTAAAATTTGTGAATGAATTGTGGTCATGGTGTATCTTTTAAAATCCAAAAATGGTGAGATCGCTATCGTAGTTTAGGTAAACAATGAACTAATTTACGTTAATTGCAAGGTATATATTTTACACCGTATTTTGTACATTGGTGTATAATTTCTACTTATTAATAGCACCCCTGTTTATGGGGGCTATTAATAGATGCGGTTTTAATCACGCCACTTTATTTTACAATTCATTCCATAGTTTAACTATACCAAAGTGTCTAGTAAATTCATAGTTCGTTATTAGACAGGTTGTAGCTGCTTCTATACAAGAACCATAATTTAATTCGCCGCAAATATTATCAATTGTAGTATGAATTTTGGTATTATCTTGATTATCCTCTACAACATTCATATCTCGAATTTCTTCTGCTATTTTATTAAAACAATGCTTTGCTAGTTTATAAAATAATGTATTTGCCACATTGAATGGATTTGCCACATTGTCATCCCCATAGTGAAAACCTAAACAGTTACGACTTGCAATTTGCGATAAGAAATAAGCAAGTTTTATTTTTTGCTCTAAGTCATTTTCATCGTTCAATGTAGCCCACTTTGCGTCCAACATAGCTTCAAATTTGATATAATTATCTGATTGTATATTCTCACATGCAAGGAGCTCATTTATTTTATTCTTTGCTTCCATATCTACATACGGATTACGACTTAACTTAATCATATCTCCCTGCACTTTAATAAAAATTTGTACAGTTTCCACGCATATTTGACTAAAATATTTATCATCCTGGTTCAACATCTTTTCAAATTCAGCAAAAATATTAAATACAAACTCAAATAAATCATGTGAAGCATAATCTTGAATATTAAAAGGACGCGTATTAATTTCGTGTTGTAACCATGGGGGGAAGTGACCAATGTTTTGTTGATTAAGATTCATTTTAATTGGATATGCATTATGTGGGTTACTAATATCATATACTGTAATTTGATTAAGGTGAATATTTTTATTTACCAGACCTGTATGCGGGTTTATGAACATATTAAACGATTCATTAAATATTGTGGCATTATCGCCATTATATACAATTAATAGCTTATGATTATTAAGTGGATCATAGGTTCTTCCATATGTTCCAGTTCTATTTTGTTCAAAACAATAATCAGTTATTGTATTATTTATATATAATGGTGGTGTATGCATATTATCAAACATTCTAATCCCAAATAAATCATAGTCAGATGAGTTTAAATTAGCAATTTTGATAATACGATTAAACGTTTCTGGAGTCACAAGCCAATTACTCAATAATGACTTTATAAAATCATTATTTCTATATGGAAAACGTATAGATTTAACTAGTTTAATGGTTTCTATTTGAACCCTTGGATCCAAGATATTCATTCGTTGTAGGCATGAACCTAATTGTTTACATTTCTCTGCATTTTTAAATTTTTCTTTAGATTTGTTAAAAAAATTAATAATATCTGCTTGAGATTTAGCATCTGTAAAAGTCATTTCTAATACAACATCAAGAAGGCAATCTACTACACTATCGTTCTCACCAAATACTCCAATAGCTATAGCTGAAGTAAAGTTATTTTGTGCAGTAGCGTTTATCATCTCCATCATTGCAATTACGCGTGTCAATAATGATGTTAGCCCATTGAGATCATTGCCAAATGTATCACAATACAAAGCGTGAGTAATATGCTTTTGTATTGTCTCATTTGCAAGATTGAAATTAGATAATATGTATGCTACTACATCTAATGCATCCTTACCAAATATACCTTGATGTAGTGATTCAGCAATCATTATTTGAGCTTCTTCATTAGTAAATTTAATACCTGATATCATATTTACTAAATGTTTTTTAATATCGTAGAAACACTTATTTTTTATGGCGGTTATTATATAAATTTGTGTTTTGCTCTCTTCAAAATTCATCTTAGGTAATAAATTTGCTAATTTCTCTTGGCTTTCTTTGTAGCCTTTAAACAAAAACAGATTATCTTTCATGGCTTTAGCAATAAACATTGAAGCTGTTTTATTTTGTTCTAAGTTCATTCTAGATAATGCATTAATTAACTTTAATAATAAATCTTTATCTGAGCCAAATTTACTATAGGCTACGGCCCAAGATATAGATATTATTGCTGTGTCATTAGTGAACTTAGATAATAACCCTATTAAATCATCCAGAACACTTGGTGTTATTCCAAATTGACCTCGCGCAATAGCATCTGCAATATGTATTTGTATTCTCTCACTTGCATTAAAATCCATCCGCTCTATTACTCTAATTAATTTTTCTAGTCGTTCGACTTCGTTACCAAACTCACCATTTTTAATCAACTCAGTGACATGCTCCATAACATTCGTGCTAGAGATTGAGATATCAAAGTTATCATTTAATACTATTTTTACGAGTAATTGGAGAACTGCTGTACTATTACCAAATTGTCCATTAGAGATTGCTTCACTGACAAACTTTAAAGCAAAATTACTAGTAAATGATATTGAGTCTAGAAGCTTGATCAGTTGTTTACGATTGGCAGGATTAATATTCTCAGATATAACTGTCACAATACATTCTTCTACTATTGTAGTTTTTAGATTTAATAGAGATTTGAGTAGATCTATTTTTGCAATTCCATCCAGCTTCCATCTGTTAGAGCTTATGTGTATTATGGTTCTTGTTATTGCTGCTTTAGCAAATTGTCCATGCTCCATGCTTTCCATGGCACGAATAAATAAAGATAATACTTCTGTATTTGTACCAAACTGAAAGTCAATTATAGCAGTAGCAATACGAGCTGGAACATTATTATCGGTACATTTCATTTTGGATAAAAAATCTGCCAACACCATCAAAACTTGAGTATTTTTGCCAAATTCACCTTGAGTTACAGCATCAATTATTTGAAGTTGCGCTGTTGTATCCGTGAAATTTACTTTAGATAACCATATAACTAAATCAATTAGTAGAGCTTTATTTTCACATCTACTTGCAGATACAATAAACTCATTTGCAAGTTTTCTTTGAGCACTTGGAGATAATTTATCAGATGGTATATACGGTATAATGATAGTTTCATTTATGTTTGATTTAGATTCATAATTATCTTTTGTATTAGTATGTTTTAAATTACTAGATTCAGTAGGACATACCCTTGTAAATGTAGTATTATTGATCAGGTTCATTATAGTGAAATTCCTTTTAATAATAAGTAGAAGTCGTAATTATACTTTAGTCCAATCCCAAATTACTATAACATTTTTGTGTGGTATTCTATAAAAAAGTAAAATTGAAAAAGTGATGACTAGGGTAAAGTATGGTAAAATCCATAGTGCGGTATACTCAAATAAGTTCAAAATAATTGGATTATACAAGCGGCGACACCTATTATTAATAGGTTAGAAGCGTAGTAGAATCAAGTATGAAGAAATTATTTGAGTATAGAATTTTATTGTTTAAGATTTAAGTAATGCAGCAAATCAATTCATCCGAATTGTTAAAACTAGCTAAACAGTTGGTGTCATATAGATCAATTACGCCAAATCAGGCTGGAAGTATAGACTTTATTCAGGGTTATTTATCTGATTTGGGGTTTCGAATCACTCGCGTTGATCGTGGTGATACGAGCAATTTAATTGCAATTTATGGGGATACACAACCAGTTTTTGCATTTGCTGGGCATGTTGACGTTGTGCCAACTGGCGATATTTCTAAGTGGGGTAGCGATCCATTTGATTTGGTAAGTCGTGATGGATTTTTATACGGACGTGGAATTGCCGATATGAAGGGCGCAATCGCTGCGTTTTTATTGGCAGTAAAAAATTATATCGCAACGAATACACCAAATGGTACACTGGCTTTGTTGATTACCTCAGATGAAGAAGGTGTTGCTATTGATGGAACTCCTGTTATAGTTGAATATTTGCAACAAAATAATATAAAAATAGATTATTGTATTTTAGGTGAACCAACAAGCGTAGAAAATATTGGCGATGTGGTAAAGGTTGGTCGTCGTGGTTCATTAACTGGTATTTTGCAGGTTAATGGCAAACAAGGGCATATTGCGTATCCTGATTTATGCGTTAATCCGATTCATATGTTTGCTCCTGCATTGCTTGAATTGATCGCGACAAAATGGGATAATGGTAATGAATTTTTTCCTGCAACTTCATTTCAAGTAGCAAATATAAATTCGGGGCTTGGGGTGAACAATGTTGTGCCAGGCGTGTTAATGTCGAGTTTCAATTTTAGGTACAATACGGAACATACAGCTGAATCATTACAAGTACAAGTTGAAGATATTTTAGCTAAACATAATGTAAATTATCATATAGATTGGCAACTTTCAGCAAAGCCTTTTATGACAAAAACAGGTAAACTTATTGACGCTATTTCCTGTTCAATACAAGAAAATTTAGGTTTGAACTCGCAATTAAAGACAGATGGTGGAACTTCTGATGGAAGATTTCTGGTTGATGTGTGCAATGAACTGGTAGAGTTTGGTTTATGTAATAAAACAATCCATCAAATTAATGAATGTGTTAGAGATACTGAATTGGTGGATCTAGCTAATTGCTATTTAAAAATTATAAGTAAGATATTTAATGAAAAAAATTAATGCGCATGATATAAATATACATCGTGGAATGATTAATTCGCATGCCTTAAACGTGATCCAAAAATTGCAACAGCATAATTTTGATGGATACATTGTTGGTGGAGGCGTGAGAGATCTAATTCTAGGTAAAATACCTAAGGATTTTGATGTGGTTACTAATGCTACCCCTGAAGAGGTCAAACGTATTTTTAAGCGTAATTCAATTGTCATAGGACGACGTTTTCGTTTGGTTCATGTGATGTTTGAGGGAATTAACCCTGACAAAATTATCAATAATCGTCCGTTAATGGACAGACATGTGATCGAAGTTTCAACATATAGAAGTAATAAAATTCGTAAACATGTTTTAAGTGAGCATGGACGTATTTTGGAAGATAATGTTTACGGTACGATGGCAGAAGATGCATCACGACGCGATTTTACGGTGAATGCATTATTCTATGATCCGATTAATGAGGTGGTTTTTGATGGACACGGCGGGTTGGATGATTTAAATAATAAGTTAATTCGTATAATTGGTGATCCGCGTGAGCGTTATATTGAGGATCCAGTGCGAATTTTGCGCGCTATACGATTATCTATTAAACTTGGATTAAATATTGAAGCAAAAACGAGAGAACCATTTACTGAATTAAAGGATTTGTTGGCAAATGAACCGCGTGGACGAATGTATGAGGAGATGCTAAAATTATTGCGATCAGGGTATGCAATTGACTGTATTGCGGCTATTGATGATTTAGATATTCCAAGTGGCGTATTTTATTTATTTGATAGAATATTTTTTACAAAAAATCCAGATGAGCTGGCTATGCGTATTGTCGCAAAGACAGACGAAAGAATAGTTAGTGGAGAAGATGTTTCGACTATTTTTATTTTAGCTGGGTTAATGTGGAATATGGTTAACAAAGAATGGCAAAAATTATTAGCAAGTGGCGATTCTCCACGGCAAACATTGACCGATGCGATTAGCCATTTTAAAGGATTCGCATATTCTCTTGGTGTGGCTCGTCATGCGTATACATTAATGCGCGATGTTTGGTTGTTGCAACTAGATTTTGACAATCCAAGTGTTAAACGTGTTGATGTTATACTTAGTCATCAACGGTTACGTCAGGCGTGGCATTTGTATGCAACTCGTCATGAATTTGGTCAAGTTGATACGGTTTTGTATCAATGGTGGGATAAATTTATGGAAGCAACCGACGAACAACGAGCTGATTTATTGTTAGAATTAGATAGCGTTGTTGGGAGTGTTGGAGTCAAGAAGCCAAAGCGCAAAAGACGTAAAAAAGTAACTACTTCGTAGTCATTCAAAATATCATGTAATAAATAAATTTTTCTCTCATAACTTCCGCAAATTGATAAAAATTTATTTATTACATGATATCAAAATAGATCCATTACTAAATAGTTACGTAAAAATCATCATAAAAAGGAGTCTAAAAACAATGTTATTAGCAAAAAGAACAGGTTTAATTAAAGAATCGCCAACCTTTGCTATTTTAGCTAAGGCTAATTTAATTAAGAAAAATGGTGCTGATGTAGTTGTGTTGGCTGCTGGAGAACCAGATTTTGATACGCCACAACATATCAAAGATGCTGCAATTAAGGCAATAAATGAAGGTAAAACTAAATATACGCCAGTTGGTGGCACAATAAGTCTTAAACAGGCGTTAGTTGATAAATACAAGCGCGAAAATGGATTTGACTATACCGCTAAACAAATTATAGTTTCATCTGGTGGTAAACATAGCATATATAATTTATTACAAGCGGTAATTAATAGTGGCGATGAAGTGATTATTCCTGCGCCATATTGGGTGTCATATCCTGATATGGTTTTGTTAGCTGGTGGTACGCCAATAATTGCGTCTTGTGGTATGGAAGATAATTTTAAATTAAGCGCTAGCAAATTGAAAAGATTAATTACTCCAAAGACAAAAGCTCTATTTTTAAATAGTCCAAGCAATCCAACTGGCATGGTTTATACTGAAAGTGAGTTGCGGGCAATTGCCGATGTTTTATTAGATAATCCTCATGTGCTAGTAATTAGCGACGATTTATATGAGCATTTATTGTTCGACAGTTCAAAGAAATTTCAAAATATATTAAATATTGAGCCAAAACTTTATGATAGAGTTATATTAATTAATGGCGCGTCTAAGGCGTATTCGATGACTGGATGGCGAATTGGTTTTGCGGCATGTGGTAATGAGGCTATTATAAAAGCGATGGATAATATTCAATCGCAATCAACTTCAAATCCGTGTTCGATTTCACAATATGCGGCGGAAGCTGCGTTAAATGGCGGTTTGGATTGTGTGAAACCAATGCTAGCGGCATTTATTGAACGGCATAAATATGTTGTCGATAGATTAAATAAAATACGTGGGATTAAATGTCTGCCTGCACAAGGTGCATTTTATGCATTTTTTGATTGTAGCGAAGCTATCGAAATACTTGCAAAATCTGGTAAAATTAACGAAAAAACAGATTTAGCATTTGCTAATTATTTATTAGAAAATTATTTGGTTGCGGGAGTTCCAGGGTCGGCATTCGGTCTTGATAAACATATGCGAATTTCGTTTGCAACTGGCATGAATGAATTAGAAAAAGCGCTAGATAGAATAGAAGAAGCATTAAAATAACACATACTCGATAAAGTCCAAGGTTCAAAGACGATGAGTATATTTACAGAAAAAATAAATGTTACATAATGAAGAATATAAGCGTAAAATAAAAAGCTTTGTTTTACGTCAAGGCAAAATGACGCAAGGACAAATTCGTGCAATTAATGAATTATTGCCAAAATACGGCGTTTCGTTTGATACAAATCTACTTGATTTGAATGCCGTATTTGGTCGCAATAACTCCAAAATAATTGAAATTGGCTTTGGGATGGGGCAGGCAACGTCAATTATTGCACAAAATAATCCAGATATTGACTATCTGGGCATTGAGGTGCATGCACCAGGGGTTGGCTCGCTGTTATTACTTGCTGACGATGCTAAAATTAATAATCTGCGGGTAATTCATCATGACGCTGTAGAAGTTATTACACATATGATTGCAAATAACAGCATTGATGGAATACACATCTATTTCCCAGATCCGTGGCATAAAAAGCGCCACAATAAGCGGCGTCTTATTCAACATGAATTTATCGCATTGTTATGTAGCAAATTGAAACCGAATGGGTACATTCATTTAGCCACAGATTGGCAGGATTACGCTATATGGATGCTCAATATATTGGCGAATAATCAAGATTTAATCAATCAATCACCGACAAATGATTTTGTCACACGTCCGAGTTATCGTCCTGAGACTAAATTCGAAAAACGTGGTTTAAATTTGGGGCATGGTGTGTGGGATATAGTATTTAAGAAAAATGAAAATGTTTGATCCAAGTTTAACCGATGTTCGCATGTTTTTCTTTAATGTATGGGATAAATCAGTAAATGGAGTAATGCTCGAAGGGTTGGAAAAGATTGCGTATAGTATTATTTTGGAGCATAATGAATATCATAAGATATTAAAAAATAAGGATAAATATCTAACATTTCACTGGTCACCTGAGGGTGGCGAAACAAATCCATTCTTACATTTGAGTATGCATATGTCAATTATGGAGCAATTATCAATTGACCAGCCACGTGGAATTAGCGACTTATATAAGCAATTATGTGTTAAAATTGGCAGTGAGCATGGGGCTCAACATGAAGTAATGGAATGTTTAGCTGAGATGATCTGGCAAGCACAATACACAAAAAATCAACCAGATCTTAGTATTTATTTAGAATGTTTGCGAGCCAAATTAATGTAAACCCAAGTCCTTACTTTTTACTGAATGTTTCAATAAATAGGATAACTTATTAATTTTTTAGTGAATGATGGAAAAATATAGAGTTTGTTAATGAAGAAAGCCTAATTTGGCAAATTATTTGAGCGCTAGCGAGTTTTTGGCAAATAGCTTTGAATTAATACAAACTCATATTTTGTAATCTTTGAACGTAAAAATTAATAAGTTATCCTATAAAGAATGAAACTGAAAAGGGAGAGCTGTGGTTTAAATAGGTATAATATGCAAGAAAAAATATTAAATGGTAAATTTTTAGCTCAACAAATATTAGATAGAATTGGTTTGTCGATTAATCAATTACTTGTTGCTAAAAAAAGAGTGCCATGTTTGGCTGTTGTTCTAGTTGGTAACGATCCTGCATCGGAAGTTTATGTGCGCAATAAAAAGCATGCATGTGTCAAAGTCGGTATAAAATCGTTGGAATTTAAATTAACTGATGTAACTTCGCAGAGTGAACTATTGGATTTAATTAATAAGCTAAATTTGGATGATACTGTCGATGGAATATTGGTGCAACTGCCATTACCCAAACATTTAGACAGTAAATTAATCATTGATAGTATATTGCCCAATAAAGATGTTGATGGTTTTAGTCGCTATAATATGGGCTCTCTTGCATTAAATAATCCGAATATTTGCCCATGTACGCCACATGGGATTATTTATATGCTTGATAGCACTAATACACAATATCATGGAAAGCATGCTGTTATTTTAGGCAGTTCCACTATTGTTGGTCGTCCTATGGCATTGGAATTAATAAATCATGGCGCAACGGTTACGGTTTGCAATAGCAAGACGCAAAATTTACGTGATATTGTAGCAAATGCTGATATATTGGTTGTGGCAGTTGGTAAACCAAATTTTGTGCATGGGTCTTGGCTTAAAAAAGATAGTATTGTGATTGATGTTGGAATTAACCGTCTTAATGACGGAACTTTATGTGGCGATGTTAATTTTGCAACTGCGATTGAGGTAGTTAAATACATAACTCCAGTACCAGGTGGCGTGGGTCCAATGACAATTGCAATGCTAATACAAAATACACTACATTGTTATACACTCAGACAATTTCGTCATACTTGAATCTATTTGAGTGTAGTTTAAATAACAAACAAAAGGAATGAACATATATGGGAAAACAATTACCGCACATTAGTCAAGTTTACGCTGTGCTAGCAAAACATGGCAGCTTATCAATTGATGAGCTTTGCTATTATTTATCAATTAAAAAAAACGAAGAAAAGAGTTTTAAACATTTACTAAACAGTATTGTTGCCACTAAAGAAATCACGATTGATAAAGAACATGTTGTGCATTTGTCTGGTACAACTAAGGTTTGTGTGTACCATAAAAACAAGGACGGAATGGGTGGAGTTGCAATTAGCCAAGCGGATAATACCAAATTTGCTATTACAGATAAAAATGAAGCATTTGCTATGGATGGTGATTTGGTTAGCATAGTATTAAGTGGTGCTAACAAATATGATGTTAACACTGGGAAAATTCAGAACATACTGAAGCATAATACTACAAATTTAATTGGCTATATTGAAAGACACAAAACAAAAAATATATTGCGGGTAACAAACGGTAAATTTGGACGTTATTTGGTTGTGGTAAATTCACGTGTAGATATTTATGCTCATGACGAATTAGTTAACGCAGTTATTACTAAATATCCAACGAATGACGATCCATTTTTTAGTGTTGAAATTGTAAAAAGTTTAGGACGTTTAGATGATGTAGAAGGATTTATTCAGAAAGTATTATTAGAGGGAAATGTGCCAGTTGATTTTACAAAATCTGGTCTTAATCAAGCAGATGCTTTGCCAGATGTTGTATGTAATAAAGAAGCCGATAGAAGAACTGATTTGCGACATTTAGCCTTTGTGACTATTGACGGCGCAGATGCTAAAGATTTTGATGATGCAGTTTATTGTGAAGTTAAAGATGGGATTTATCATTTATATGTTGCAATTGCTGATGTGTCGCATTATGTAACACACGAATCAGCACTTGATCATGATGCATATACTCGTGGAACATCAATTTATTTTCCGCGCAAAGTAATTCCAATGTTACCTGAAAAAATATCGAATGGACTTTGTTCATTAAATCCAAATGTTGATCGATTGGTAATGTGTTGCCAAATGGAAATAGATTCAGAGGGTAATATAATTGGCTATATCGTATATAATGGCGTGATAAAATCTCAAGCAAGACTCACTTACACTCAAGTCCAAGAATGGTTAAATGAATTATCGCTTACACCTGAAAGCTTAGTTGCCAATATAAGCAATTTATTTTTAGTGTATCAATTATTACTAAAAGCGCGCCATAGACGTGGTGCCATAGATTTTGATACAGTAGAACCATATTTTGAATTTGACGAAGGCGGTAATGTCTGTGGGCTAAAACCTAGGGTACGTGTCGATGCGCATAAATTGATTGAAGAATGTATGCTTGCGGCAAATACGTCAGTTGCAGATTATTTGATTAAAAATGAGCAACCTTGTTTATTTCGTAATCATGATAGACCAAACGAGGAAAAATTCAGCGCGCTAAAAGAATACCTGAATTCAATAGGTGTAGTTTTTGACGTTACTCAAGAAGGTGTTACACCAAAAGATTATGCTAAATTGGTTGAGCAGATTCATGATTTACCCAACACCGCCGTAATACAACAAACGATATTGCGTTCAATGCAACTTGCTGTTTATGCGCCAAAAAACATTGGGCATTTTGGCTTGAGCTACGATCGATATTTACATTTTACTTCGCCGATTCGTCGTTATCCTGATTTATTGGTACATCGAGCGTGTAAGGGTGTGATTTCTGGAAAACGTTATAGTTATAGCTATTCATTGGAAAATTTGGGTGAACAAAGTTCATTTACTGAACGTAGAGCGGAAGATTTGGGGCGCAAAGTCGATAGTTTTTTCAAATGCCTATATGCCAAGACGCATATGGGTAGCGAGTTTGCAGGAATTGTTACCAGCGTGGTTAATTTCGGATTATTTGTTTATTTGCCTGAGCTTATGTTGGATGGACTACTACACGTTACAGAACTTGGCGATGATTATTTTGTGTTTGATGAAAATAAGCATTTTCTACTAGGCAAGAAATCAGGCACACGTTATTATATTGGGCAAGAAGTAAAAATTGCTATATTTGATGTGGATATGGTTAAATTATTTATAGATTTTAAATTAGCCGAAATAAATGAAGGAGCTACTTTAGATTAAATTTATTTGCGAATGCTGTTATAAATTTGATACAATCTAGTATTGTATCATCTTATTATATATGTTGTATTGTAATCAGGAAGGTTAATTATGTTTCACATCGTTGAGAAAAATCAGAAGGTAGTAAAAGGCATCTTAATTGTGGTTGCTGCTACTTTTGTAATGTTTGGTATTGGTAGCTATTTAGGTATGGGTGGTGATGATGGATACGTAGCTAAAGTTGGAACTGCCAAAATTTATTCTCAGGATGTGGATAATGCTATGCAGCAACAACAGGGTCAACAGCCAGATAAAATGCAAGTATTGTTTGGTTTAATTAATCGCCAGTTGTTGATAAATAGCTTTAAAGATAACCACTTGTCGGTAAGCGATGCGCAACTACAAAAGGAAATTGCTGATATTCCAGCATTTCAAGAAAGTGGCGATTTTAGTTTGAATAAATATCAAGCATTTTTACAATCACGTTATTTGTCGGCAACCAAATTTCAAGATGAAATTAGTAGTCAAATCCTTTTAAATCAAATGATAGATTTGTTTAAAAATGCTACAATTGATTCTAAATTATTTACTAATAAACTGATTGAATTATTGAGCCGTAAAAGAAGTGTTGCGAAATACACTATTGATCCTAAAGAATTTTATGCTAAAGTTAACGTAACTGACAAAGATATTAATAATTATTATCAACAAAGTATTGCGCAGTTTACATTGCCTGAACAGGTTAAATTACAATATTTGGTTTTATCAAAAGATATTGTGGCTGACTCAATAAAACCAACTGAAGAAGAAATAGCCTTATATGCAAAAAATAATCCAACGCAAGCAAATCTAGAGCAAGTAGATGCATCACATATATTGTTTTCTGTTGCTAATAATGCAGATCCGAAAACTAAAGCTAACGTAAAGGCTCAGGCGGCAAAAATTTTAGCTGAAGTTAAAGCTAACCCTAAAAAGTTTGCTGCGTTAGCAAAACAATATTCACAAGATCCTGGTTCTGCTGATAAAGGTGGAGAACTTGGATTTTTTGGTAAAGGTGTAATGGCAAAATCGTTTGAAAGCACTGCATTTAGTTTGAAACAAGGCGAAATTAGCGGTTTAGTAGAAACACAATTTGGCTTCCATATTATAAAATTAAATGCAATTAAGATGCCTTCACCTGAAGCTATTCGTGAATTTATTATTTCGCAGATAAAACAGCAACAAGTGACAAAATTATTGCAAAGTAAGCAAGAACAGCTGACAGAGCTTGTTTATAATAAATCTAATTCCTTAGAGCCGGCATCAGCGAAGCTTGGTTTATCTATTCAAACTAGCGATTGGGTGTCAAAAGTAGGTGCACAGGGTGATTTTGCTAATCCTAAAGTGCAACAAGCGATATTTAATGACGATTTAATTAAGAAAAAAAATAATAGCGAAGTGATTGATCTTGGCAATGGTAAATATGCTGTTTATAGGTTGAGCGATTACAGGGCAGCCAAAGTCCAAACGCTTGCTGAGGTTAAAGATCAAATTGGTGCTACATTGAAACAACAACAAGCATCTGCCTTAGCTTATCAAGATGGGCAGAATAAGCTTAAACAATTACAAGATGGTAAGTTAACTTTAGATTTTGGTGGAGTTGAAAAGGTTAATTTGCTGGCACAAAGTAAAGATATAGATTCAATGGCGGTTAAACAGATCTTTGCAACCAATATCAAGAAATTGCCTGCTTACACTGGGGCAATAGGTTCTACTGGCTCATATGTTATTTATAAGATAACAAGTGAGGCAATTGATAATGGACTGGATAAGCAAAATATGACAATTGCCAATCAATTGAATCAAGGTAATTCTATGTTAATCTTAAATGCGTACGTTAATGGTTTGCGTACCGATTATAAAGTTAGCTATATTAGTGATAGGCTAAATAATAAAGCTACTGATACACAACAATAAATATTTATGAAGATTATAATGGTAAATAAACAAGTAGAACAGAATTTATTGCGTAACAATGGTCTTGATGCAAATTTTTTAGATAGTAAAGCAAAGCAATTATTGAAGTCGGGGGTTGATTTCTGTGATTTTTATTTGCAAAATGCGCTGAGTGAATATTGGGCATTAGATGAAGGTATTATCAAATCTGGAAGTTTTGCAGTTAATCAAGGCGTTGGTGTGCGTGCAATTTGTGGTGAAAAAACTTTTTTAAGTTACTCTAATGCGATAAATCAATCTCAGATTAGTAGTTTGGTTGATGGTTTGTATATTGAGCCAAATCAAGCTGTATGGAAAGAGATTAGGTCAAATAATTTATCACATGCATTGTATCAAGTTGACAACCCATTGTCAAGTATGACGAGTAATCAAAAAATTGATTTGTTGTTGAAAATAAATACGTTAGCGCGTAGTCTTAATAATGTGAGTAATGTTATTGCTAGTTTGTCATTGGAATATGAAGAAATATTTCTGCTAAGAAGTGATGGGCGCCTTGCTTCTGATATTCGACCTCTGATTCATTTAAGTATTACTATTATTGCCAATAAAAATGGGCTTATTGAGCGTGGTAGCCACGGCGGTGGTGCACGATGTTCTTTGAGCTTTTTTGATGATGCTACTCTTATTTCATATGTGAATTTAGCGCATAAACAAGCGATGTTAAAATTAGATGCTGTTGCAGCTCCCAGTGGACAGATGCCTGTGATCCTAGGTAATGGCTGGGCTGGCGTTATACTACATGAGACTGTTGGACACGGTTTGGAAGGAGATTTTAACCGCAAAGGTACATCAGCGTTTAGTGGTAAAATTGGGCAAAAGGTTGCAAGCAGCGGTGTTACAGTAATTGATGATGGTACGATTAGTAATCGACGTGGATCCTTAAACATAGATGATGAAGGCAATCCAACACAAAGAAACGTATTAATTGAAGATGGAATTTTAAAAGCCTATATGTTTGATGAATTGAATGCTAGATTAATGAATACCAAGTCAACTGGAAATGGTCGACGAGAATCTTTTGCTTGTAACCCAATGTCAAGAATGACGAATACATTTATGCTTGGTGGCGAGCATACGCCAGAGGAAGTCATTGCGTCTGTAGATAGTGGGTTGTACGCTGCAAATTTTGAAGGTGGTCAGGTTGATATTACATCTGGGCAATTTGTATTTAATGCAAGTGTTGCATGGGTTGTGAAAAATGGCAAGTTAGATTATCCAGTTAAAGGTTGTGCTTTGGTGGGAAATGGCCCTGAATGTTTGAAACATGTCAGTATGATTGCAAATGATATGGATTTAGACAGCGGTATTGGCGTTTGTGGTAAAGATGGGCAATCTGTTCCAGTTGGAGTTGGTCAGCCAACAATACGTCTTGATGGTGGTTTGGTAGTGGGTGGCGCTGGATAAACTAGATTGTGGGTTTTATACTAATAGATCTAAATGATGGTCGTTGTTGGTATTTACTTTGAGCATAGATTATGCAAAAATATTAAAAACTAGTTGCTAAAACATGATAAAATGTGAGATAATCTTGTGCTTTAGCTGATTATTCAGTTAAAGTGATGGAGTATCGCGAGGTTTTAGGATAATCAGTAACCTTTTACTTGGCAATACTTGGCGTATTTATATTAACTTAAGGAAAAAATCATGGCAATTACAGTTGCACAAAAAGCTGAAATCATTCAAAAATTCCAAAGAACCGCTGGTGACACAGGTTCTTCTGAAGTTCAGATCGCATTATTAACCGCAAGAATTAACGATTTAACTGAACATTTTAGAACTCATGCAAAAGATCATCATTCACGTCGTGGATTATTGAAGCTTGTTTCTCAACGTCGTCGTTTATTAGACTACTTGAAAAATACTGAAATCGGCAAGTACACCTCTTTAATTAAAGAGTTAGGCTTACGTAAATAAATGAAATGGTGGTGTGTTATGCCACCATTTTTCATGGGATGCTCTTTGTCTTGAGATTTGTCAACATGACAATGGTGTCCATTAATCAAATGTAACTACTTAGTAGCGATATTTATTCTGTATATATGAAGAGCTGTTGCTAAGTAGTTACAATCAAATACTTTGAGTATGAAGAAATAAGATGTATGTAGTTCCATAAAGGAAGCTATCTATTATATTGTGAATAAAGTATAATATATAGCTTCTTCATCTTATTTATCTGATTATTAATTTTATATTAAAAAGGATATTCTTATAGTGTTTAATAAAAAAACTAAAACTTTTAATTATGGAAAACATGTTGTAAGCTTAGAAACTGGAGTAATGGCTCGTCAGGCTACCGCAAGTGTTGTCGTAAATGTTGATGAAACAGTTGTGTTGGTAACAGTAGTTGCAAATAAATCTGTAAAATCAGGGCAAAATTTTTTCCCGCTAACTGTCGATTACTTTGAAAAAACTTATGCTGTTGGTAGAATCCCTGGTGGATATTTTAAACGTGAAACAAAACCTGGTGATCATGAAGTACTAATCGCTCGTTTAATTGATAGACCAATTCGCCCATTATTTCCTGAGGGCTTTTATCATGAAATTCATTTGGTTGCACAAGTTATATCTTTAAATCCTGAAGTTTCTCCTGATATTCCTGCATTAATTGGTGCGTCTGCGGCGTTGTCGCTATCTGGGTTGCCGTTCAATGGTCCTGTTGGCGCGGCTCGCGTTGGCTATATCAATGGCGAATACGTATTAAATCCAAGTAAAACTGAATTAGTGCAATCATCTCTTGATTTAGTTGTAGCTGGAACTGAGCGTGCTGTATTAATGGTAGAAAGCGAAGCTAAAGAATTATCTGAAGATATAATGCTTGGTGCTGTGATGTTTGGTCATGAGCAATCATGCCATGTAATTAATGCAATAAATGAATTTGTAAAAGAAGTAAATCCTGTTGTTTGGGACTGGACGGCTGAGGTGAAAGATGAAGCCATTATAGAGCAGATCAAGCAAATTGCAGAAGTTGAGCTTAACGCTGCTTACAATATTCGTGAAAAACCACAACGTTCTGCTGCTGTAGGTGTTGTCCATGATAAAACGATGGCTGTAATTTTAAATGACGAAAATAAAAATGATACTTTATTTGTGAATAAAGTTGAAGGTTATTTTAAAGATATTGAAGCATCTATTGTTCGTGGAAAAATTTTACGTGGTGAACCACGTATCGATGGTCGTGACACTAAAACGGTTCGTCCAATCGAAATTATGCATAGTGTGTTACCAAGAACTCATGGTTCAGTATTATTTACTCGTGGTGAAACACAGGCGCTAGCGGTTGTCACTCTTGGTACGAAGATGGATGAGCAAAATATCGAAGCAATTAGCGGTTCATATACAGATCGTTTTATGCTACATTACAATTTTCCTCCGTTTTCAACCGGTGAGACAGGACGCATGGGGCCACCAAAACGTCGTGAAGTTGGACATGGAAATCTAGCAAAACGTGCATTAAAAGCAGTTATTCCTAGCCATGAAATTTTTCCATACAGCTTACGTGTTGTATCTGAGATTTTAGAATCAAATGGTTCATCTTCAATGGCAACTGTATGTGGTGGATGTTTGGCTATGATGGACGCTGGTGTTCCAATTCGTGACCATGTGGCTGGTGTTGCAATGGGTTTGATTCTTGAAGGTAATAAATTCGCGGTATTAACTGACATTCTTGGTGATGAAGATCATTTAGGCGATATGGATTTTAAAATTGCTGGTACTGAAACTGGTATTACGGCATTGCAGATGGATATTAAGATTGATGGGATTTCTAAGCCTATTATGCAAGTTGCATTACAACAAGCACGTGATGGACGAATTCATATTCTTGGTTTAATGAAAGCAGCATTGCCATATCCAAAAGTATTATCAGAGCGTGTACCACGTTTATTTACTATGCAAGTTAACCCTGAAAAAATTAAAGACATTATTGGTAAAGGTGGCTCAGTTATTAAGTCAATCATTGCTGAGACTGGTGCTACTATTGATATTACGGATGAAGGTGTTGTTACAATTGCATGTGTGCAAAAAGAAGGCGCTGATAGAGCTCGCAGTATCGTAGAAAACATTATTGCTGAAGCCAAACTGGGTGAAGTTTATGAGGGACAAGTTACTCGTATTTTAGATAAAAATATGGGTGCGATGGTTGCAATTATGGGCAATCGTGAGGGATTTGTTCATGTGTCACAAATCGCCAATGAGCGTGTAAATGATGTACGTGAATGGCTAAAAGAAGGTCAAAAAGTGCAAGTTAAAGTTGTCGAATTTGATGATAGAGGGCGTATGCGTTTGTCAATAAAAGCTGTTACCAATCAAGCAGCCGCTGCTGCTTCTGAAAGTGCTGATCCTATGGCTGCTCAATATGTAGTAAATGATAATTCCGTTATAAATGAGAACAGTACATTAGTGTAAAATTTAGTGTAAGTACTTATTTCAAAAAACCTGAGCTAACGCAATTGCATTGTTCAGGTTTTTTATTACATTTATATGTTAAAATAATGTACTGATGATATACTCTTTGTCTTTGAATCTTGGACTTTGTAGTATTGATAAAAAAAGCTTCTAATGTATTACTCATATACGTCGTCGTTTTTTTATCAATATGTAGCAAGAATGAATCAAATACTTCGAGTATGCGTTATAAAAAAGAAATTACGCATTTTAGTTTTTAAGGATTTATATGAGTAGCGATCAAACACTTTTTTCAGCATTTGCAAAAGATATAGTGAATATCAATATTGAAGAAGAAATGAAGCAGTCTTACCTTAGTTACGCGATGAGCGTAATTGTGGGACGTGCGTTGCCAGATGTGCGCGATGGGCTAAAACCAGTGCATCGTCGGGTATTGTTTGCCATGCATGAACTTTCTAATGATTGGAATAAACCTTATAAAAAATCGGCAAGGGTTGTCGGGGACGTTCTAGGTAAATACCATCCACATAGTGATGTTGCTGTATATGACACAATTGTTCGTTTGGCGCAAGATTTTTCTTTGCGTAAACCGCTGGTCGATGGGCAGGGTAACTTCGGTTCTGTTGATGGCGATTCTGCCGCTTCAATGCGTTATACAGAAATTCGTTTATCGAAAATTGCGCATGAAATGTTGTTTGATTTAGACAAAGAGACAGTTAATTTTGAACCTAACTACGATGGTTCGGAGCATGAGCCTGTAGTATTGCCAGCAAGATTGCCAAATTTATTGATAAATGGTAGCTCGGGGATTGCTGTTGGTATGGCTACAAATATTCCACCACACAATGTTAATGAGGTCGTTGATGCATGTTTAGCTTTGTTGGAAGACCCTTCAATTAGTATCGAGGATTTGATTCGTATAATGCCAGCGCCAGATTTTCCGACGTATGGTATAATTTTTGGTTTGAAAGATGTGCACGAAGGGTACAGAACTGGTCGTGGGCGGGTAATTATGCGCGCACGGACTCATTTTGAGGATTTAGGTAAAGATAAACAAGCCATTATTATTGATGAATTACCTTATCAAGTAAATAAAGCGAGACTATGTGAGAAAATTGGCGACTTAGTTAAAGAGAAAATAATTGATGGCATCACAGATATGCGTGATGAATCTGACAAAGACGGTATGCGTGTTTATATTGAGCTACGTCGTGGTGAAAATGCTAGCGTTATTTTAAATAATTTGTTTAAAATGACACAAATGCAAGATAGCTTTGGGATTAATATGGCTGCGTTGGTAAATGGACAACCTAGATTACTCAATTTAAAGAGTATTATTGAGGAATTTATTTATCATCGTCGTGAAGTTGTAACTCGTCGCACTGTATTTGAATTAAAGAAAGCTAAGGATAGAGGTCACTTATTAGAAGGTTTGGCCGTAGCTTTGGCTAACGTAGATGAAATGATTGCAATTATTAAAACGTCACAAACTCCAGTTGCAGCAAAAACTCGCTTGATGGAACGTAATTGGCAAGCAGCTCTTGTTGTGACTATGTTATCTCGTGTGGAAAGTTCTAATTCTGCCGATGTAAATGTGCGTCCAGATTGGCTTGAAGCTAATTTTGGAATGCAACATGATGGATATTATTTATCGGAAAATCAAGCGCAAGCCATTTTAGAGTTGCGTCTGCAACGGTTAACTGCATTAGAGCAAGACAAAATTGTTAATGAATATCATGATATTATGGATATAATTATCGATTTATTAAATATTTTAACTACTCCAGCAAGGGTTAATCAGATTATTAATGATGAATTAAAAGAGTTAAAACGTCAGTTCGGCGATGATCGTAGGTCTGAAATCGTTTTAGATTCAGCAGAAATAGATATGGAAGATTTGATTAAGCCACGCGATATGATGGTAACATTGTCGCATGATGGTTACATTAAAACACAGGCGGTTGATGAATACCGCACGCAGCGTCGTGGTGGGCGTGGCAAAATGGCATCTGGCACCAAAGATGATGACTTTATTCAAAGTATTTTTATGGCACATACGCACGATTACGTGCTGTGTTTTTCGACATTAGGCCGTTTGTATTGGTTAAAAGTATATAATTTACCTGAAGGTAGCCGTACGACTCGTGGTAAGCCAATTGTTAATTTGTTACCATTGCAGGTTGACGAAAAAATCACTAGTATTTTGCCAGTAAAAGAATTTACCAATGATAAATTTGTTTTCATGGTAACCGAACAAGGTGTCGTAAAAAAAGTTGAGTTATCATCATTTTCAAGACCAAATAATCGTGGCTTAATTGCAGTAAATTTAGATGATGGCGATAAATTAGCAGGTGTCGCAATTACCGATGGCAAACAAGAAATTATGCTATTCTCTGATGGCGGCAAGGCTGTTCGTTTTAATGAATCAGGTGTGCGTCATATGGGGCGTCAAGCACGAGGTGTGCGTGGAATTAAGCTACAAGACGGATGCAAGGTTGTTGCGCTATTGGTTACAGATAATGAAAATGCGCAAGTATTAACGGCAACTGAACGTGGTTATGGTAAGCGCACTGAAGTAATGGAATATCGTCTAGCATCACGTGCAACGCAAGGCGTAATTGCTATTGGGGTTAATGAGCGTAATGGTAAATTAGTTTCTGCATTATTGGTCGCTGACGATGATGAAGTTGTATTAATTACCGATGGCGGTGTGCTAATTCGCACCAAAGTGGATAGTATTCGTGAAACAGGCCGCTCTGCAATGGGTGTGAAACTGATTGATTTGAATACAGGAGAAAAATTAGTTGATATAGCAAAAGTTGTTGAACGTGAGGAAGCATTTGTTTCAGAAGTTGATGGAGATAGTGTATCTGACGGCGAAAATATTATTCCAGAAACAGATTTACTTAGCGAAGGTGTAGATAATTCTCCACAAGAGTAATTAGCGTTGTTTCCGTTCTGGAATATGCGGGAATAACATTGAATAATATACTGAGGAATATGATTAATAATGCAAGTAAATTTACATAATGTTGGCACCAATCAATTTACGAGTTATTCGACTAACTCTGTTACAATTGGTGGGCAAGAATACCAACATAATATTATTGTTACAAATCATAATATTGAGATATGCAATATTATGAACATAAAACAATTGAGTTGCAATGATTTAGACTGTATTATTTCTGATACGCCTGATCTAATTATATTTGGAACTGGTAATCGTATTATTTATCCCGATATGGAAATAATGCAATATTTACAGAGTAAAAACATAGGTGTTGAAATAATGCAAATTCCAGCATTATGTCGGACATTTAATTTTCTGATTAGTGAAGATCGCAAAGTTGCATGCGTAATTTTATTTGAAAACATTTAGGATGATTTAAAATGCAAGATACAGCTAGATATACGGCGCATATACCTGACAAAAATGGATATATTGCATATAATGATGAAGAAAATGCTGTCTGGAATATTTTGTACGACCGCCAAATGAAATTAATTCAAGGTAGATCTTGCCCTGAATATTTGCATGGTATTGAGACATTACAAATGACATATGATAAGATTCCACAACCAGTTGAAATTTCTGCTAGATTAAAAGAAATAACAGGATGGTCTGTAGAACCAGTTCCAGCATTAATAAACTTCAAAAGATTTTTTCAATTATTGGCAGATAAAAAATTCCCTGCTGCGAGTTTTATTAGACGTCGCGAAGATTTAGATTATTTGCCAGAACCCGATATTTTTCACGAAATTTTTGGGCATTGCCCGCTTTTAACTGAACCAAGTTTTGCTGCATTCACTCAAGAAGTTGGTAAATTTGGTTTGACGTTGTGTAAGGAAGATCGAGTTCTACTTGCTCGTTTGTATTGGTTTACAGTGGAATTTGGTCTAATAAATACACAAAAAGGGTTACGTATTTATGGCGCAGGAATATTGTCCTCAAAGACTGAGAGTGTCTATGCTTTAGAAAGTGAGATTCCGATTCGTAAACCATTTGATGTTGTTGAAGTTTTGCGTATGCCTTATCGTTATGATGAGTTGCAAAAAATTTATTATACAATAAATAGTTTTGAGGAATTATATAATATGATTGATGGTGATAAATTACTTAAAGCATTTAATGAAGCAAAAAAGCTGGGTTTATTGCCGGAATTATTTACTAATGTGGAAAATAATCAGAATGTTGTCAATAAATTCATTTGTTGATAAAAATAAAGGGTAGGGTATGAGTGATTTTTTAAGCAAAACTTGTCAAGCCTGTTCAGGGTTTACGTCAAAAATCGAACGTTCTGATGCAATTATTTATTTACAACAGCTAGATGGTTGGTCAATTAATGATGACAGTCTTTCTATTTTTCGTCGTTATAACTTCAAGAATTTTAAGCAAACAATGTTTTTTATAAATGCATTAGCTTTTGTGTGCGAAAAAGAGGGGCATCATCCAGATGTCAAATTTAGCTATAATTATTGTGAAGTAGCATTTACTACGCACGAGCTAGGTGGATTATCCGAAAATGATTTTATTTGTGCGTCAAAAGTGAATCAGCTACTAACTTAATGCACTTGAAGCGCCATAATTATAGATAAGGAGTTGTTTAATTGAGTAAAAAACAAATTCGTCTTACTGGGGTTAAAAAGAAAACCAACAAAGAAAGTGGATCTAACAACAAACAAGTATTACCTAATTTAGCACAAAAATTCAATTATAAAGATCATATAAAATGGATTATTTTATCACTAATCATGGGATATTTCTACGCGGTATATTGCTTGGGCTTTGGTTTTGTCAATAATCTTTCAGATGTTAGATATATAAGTGGCGATACATTACAAGATTTTTTAGGCTGGCAATTATATAGAAGCGATGTATGGTATTGGCCACTTCCTGTTACAGACAAACTGCAGTATCCAAATTTAATATCTATTATTTATTCTGGATCATTTCCATTGTTATCAATATTCTTAAAATTATTTTCTAACTTATTACCCCAAATCTATATTTATCACGGAATCGAAATTTTAGTTAATTGCGCATTGCAATTCTATTTTGGAATATTAATTTTTAGAAGCCTTCGTAATGATAAATGGCTGACTATTATCGGCGCAATATTTCTTTTATTCACGCCAATATTATTGTATCGACTTAATACATATACTGGGTGGCATGACATATTAACGCATCAATGGCTTATTCTGGCTAGTTTATTTTTAATCTTGAAGTCAGATTCGAATAACAAATCATATGATATTTATTGGCAATTATTATTAATGTTTTTGTCGTTGGGAATTTTTGCATACTTCTTTTTTCTTGTTTTTATCTTATCATTTGCTTGGTTATATAAGAAAATTTACCAAGGTATAATATCGATTCGAACAGGTTTAATACATGGTTTATTAATTATATTGGTATCATTTGCATCTTATTATTTCTTTGGCTATTTTTATATAGATGGTAGTCTCCAAGATAATGGATTTGGTGTTTATGCAATGAATTTAAACAGTTTGTTTAATACGCCAGAATCTGTATTTTTACCAAGTTTTCCAGCAAATCAAGAAGGTTATCAGTATTTAGGATTTGGAATAATCTTAGGGCTATTATTCGCAATTTTATACTCATTCAAGCAGATAACAATTAATAAAATAAAACGTCGGTTTTTTTCAGAATATTTGTTATTGACGCTTATTTGTATTTTTTTATTTATATTAAGCTTATCAACTAAAGTTTCTTTAGGCGATCGTGTGGTATTGGATTATACTAATATCTTTGAAAATACTATCTTTATGGTGGTATTTAATGCCCTACGTTCTAGCGGTAGACTATTTTGGCCAGTAAATTATCTTATAACGATTTTTGTATTGATTAAATGTTATGATTATACACGTAATATAAAAGGTATGAATTGGTCACGCGTAGTATTAGTCTGTCTATTGTTAATACAAGTCATAGACTTGAAACCTTTGCGCGACGTTGCTAGATTGCATGTAGAATATGGTTTACAGCGATCAGAATGGAATCAAGATTTACAAAATCCAATTTGGTATAACCTATCTCAATATAAGCATTTATATATACTCATGAATGTATTTGCCTCGGCAAATGGCTACCCTGCCTATTTCAAATTTGGAATGGTTGCATCTTTAAACAAATTAAGTATTAATGCGATGTATTTAGCGCGAGGTAGTAGCGAAATGAACAAGAAACTTGACAATGAAATCAAGGAGTTTATGCAGGGTAATCTAGCTACTGATTCCGTTTATGTTGTCGATGGATCTATCTTAGGGCAAATGAATCCGCAAATTTTGAGTACTATAAATTGTAATAATGTGGATAATTACATTCTGTGTACTAAAAAATAATGTAGATAATCGTCAGATATGATAAAATTTCGCCCTTAGAATAGATAATTTATATAAGAAATAAAAGGTGATAAAAGTAAATGGAACTAGCCAAATCCTATAGTCCGAGTGATATTGAAAGCAAATGGTACCCAATTTGGGAAAATAATGATTATTTTAAACCAACATATAAAGATGGCGCGCCAAATTACTGTATTCAATTACCGCCACCGAATGTCACTGGGACTCTACATATGGGACACGCTTTTCAACAAACAATAATGGATGCATTGATCCGTTATCACCGTATGAAGGGTTACAATACGCTATGGCAACCTGGAACTGATCACGCTGGAATAGCTACACAAATAGTTGTTGAGCGCCAATTAGACGCACAGGGAATTTCTCGTCATGATTTAGGGCGATGTGAATTTGTAAAAAAAGTTTGGGAATGGAAAGAACAATCTGGTAATACAATCACCAACCAAATGCGCCACATAGGAACATCATGTGATTGGTCACGTGAGCGCTTCACTATGGACGAAGGATTATCAAAAGCAGTTGTTGAAGTTTTTGTTAGTTTATATGAACGTGGCTATATATATCGTGGCAAACGTTTGGTAAATTGGGATGTTAAGCTTCAGACTGCAGTTTCAAATCTAGAAGTTACGCCAACAGAAGAAATGGGAAAGCTTTGGCACATAAATTATCCACTAAAAAATGGTTCTGGAACAATAGAAATTGCAACGACAAGACCTGAGACAATGTTAGGAGATGTTGCCGTTGCGGTTAATCCTAATGATGAACGTTACAAACATTTGATTGGCGAAAAATTAATTCTACCACTTGTTGGTAGAGAAATACCTATTATTGCTGATGAATATGTTGAAGCTACATTTGGAACTGGCTGTGTAAAAATTACTCCAGCTCACGACTTTAATGATTATGAAATTGGCAAACGCCATAATTTGGATATGATAAATATTCTATCGCTTGATGGACACATCAATGAAAATGCTCCAGAGAAATATCGTGGATTGGAAAGATTCGTTGCACGTAAGGCTGTTTTGGCTGATTTAACGGAATTAGGGTTGTTGGGTGAAATTAAGCCACATAAGTTAATGGTTCCACGTGGTGAGCGCACAGATGTGGTTATTGAACCAATGCTGACGGATCAATGGTTTATGGCGATGGATAAATTCGCTAAACGCGGCTTAGAATTAGTCGCAAATGGCGATATTCGTTTTGTACCAGAAAATTGGACGACAACGTACAATCAATGGATGGAAAATATCGAGGATTGGTGCTTATCGCGTCAATTGTGGTGGGGGCATAGAATTCCTGCATATTATGATGAAAATGGTAATATAGTTGTTGCGAGAAATTTAGCTGATGCGCAAGCAAAAGTTGGGTCTGATGTAAAACTAATACAAGATGAAGATGTGCTAGACACTTGGTTTAGCTCTGGGTTATGGGCATTTAGCACATTGGGTTGGCCTGAGCAAACTCGCGAGCTGAGTGATTTTCTTCCTTCAAGCGTACTTGTGACTGGTTTCGACATCATATTTTTCTGGGTCGCTAGAATGATAGCGTTTACTGAAGAATTCACTGGAAAAGTTCCTTTTAAAGACGTATATATTACTGGTTTAGTGCGTGATGCAAGTGGCGATAAAATGTCTAAATCAAAGGGTAATATCATTGATCCATTGGATTTAATTGATGGAATTAGTCTTGAAGATTTAATTAATAAACGCACAAGTAATTTAATGAATCCAAAACAAGCAGAATTAATTGCCAAACAAACAAAAAAAGATTATCCAGACGGGTTTCAAGCTTTTGGCGCTGATGCACTTCGTTTTACATTAGCTCAGTCTGCAACTCATGGGCGAGATATTCGTTTTGATGTGAAACGAATTGAGGGGAATCGTAATTTCTGTAATAAAATATGGAATGCAACTAAATTTGTATTGATGAATATCGAACCACATAAAAATTTGGTTGGCAAAAAATCACCATTAAACAATATTGATGTATGGATTTTGAGTTGCTTGCAGAAATTAATCACTGATATTGATACAGCATACGCAACCTATCGTTTTGATATTGCAGCACAAAAAATTTATGAATTTGTATGGAATGATTATTGCGATTGGTATTTGGAATTAGCTAAAGTTAATTTACTGGATGACAGCAACGAAGTTCGGGCTGCGACGATAAATACATTGTTGCAAGTGATAGAATGTGTTTGTCGGCTAGTACATCCATTTATACCATATATTAGTGAAGAGATTTGGCAAATTATTGCGCCATTATGTGATAAAAAAGATACAGAATCAATTATGCTGGCAAAATTTCCCGATATAGAAGAAATTCAGTTGATTAATGTGGATGTTGCATGTCTAGAAATTGAGCAAATACAGAAGTTTATTACGATAGTTAGAAATTTACGTGGCGAAATGAATTTGTCTCCAGCAAGTAAAATTCCATTAATTATCGAGACTAAAACAAAAGAATCGTTTGCAATAAGCGTAAAATATGTTAAAATCTTGGCCAAAGTGAGTGAAATTAGTTTTGTTGAACGATTAGATGATAATCAGACTTCACCTATTGCAATTGAATCTGGGTCGCGTTTAATGTTGCAAGTTGAAATAGATGTTGCAACGGAGAAGATTCGGTTGACCAAAGAAATCGAAAAGCAAACTAAAGAGCTAGAGAAAATGCAGTCTAAATTGGATAATCCAAATTATGTAGATCGTGCGCCTGTTAATCTAGTAGCAAGAGATAAGGCGAGAGTTTCGGAATTGTCTGCAATTATTGCACAATTAGAGCTACAATTAAATAAATTGTCATAATTTATGGAGAGGTCGTATAGTGGCCTAGTGCACTTGCTTGGAAAGCAAGCGTGGGGTAACCCACCGAGGGTTCGAATCCCTCTCTCTCCGCCACCTCTAAGTCTAATAAATATCAAGAACATCTAATAACCTATGTGAAATAAGGTTGTTAGGTGTTTGCATTGTCTAATATAGTCTAAAGAAATTTACCTAAATCTAATCTAATCAAATCAAGTATAATAATGAGTATATCGAAATAAATGTGGTTTAAGGATATACTTATGTTAACTGATGGACTAATAAAATCAACCAAATTGACTGAAAAAGCTATGATATTCACCACAGCATTTAACCATTTGAGTGGTGGTAGATGTGATTCACATTTTAATCAAAAGAAATATGAATATCTTTACACCATATTGTATCAAGGTAGCTATGGAGCTTCAAATCTCCAAAAGGAGTCAAAATTGATTACTAGTGGTGCCACGCCTCTGTCAGGTGGCAATGCGTATATTACAGATAAAAATATTGGAGTGCCTTTTGTAAGAAGTGGGGAAATTAATCAAATTGATTTTGATTCATGTATATATATCCGTGATGAAATTCATAATACAGTTCTCAAGTCTTCTCAATTAAAAAATGGTGATTTGTTGATAGCAATTGTTGGCGCAACAATTGGAGTGGTAGGGGTTTATGATTATGATAGAAAATCTAATATCAACCAAGCTATTGCATTGGTTAGATTTTAAAAGCACGTTGATTCAATTTTTATAATGGAATTTTTACGGTCTTCATTTGGGCAATTTATATTAGATAGAATAAAAAGACCAGTTGCTAGGGCGAATATTAATCTTGATGAAATTGGTTCCATGCCAATTCCATTACCTCCATTAGCCAAGCAAAAGGAAATAGCTGATTTATATCCATAATATTCGTATGAAAGCAAAAGAATTACAAAAAAATGCTCAGAATCTTTTAGCTAAAGTTAAAGATATAGCTGAGAAAATGATTTTAGGTTAGAATATTAGGTATAAAAATCATTTTAAGTATATTTTTGTAATGCAATATAGTCAATGTTTATAGTGTGTGATTCGAATCCATATCTAGGTAAAGCTTATCCAGAATTGATATTTTTAACTCTATACAGACAAATTTCTGTTAAAATTGCTAAAATAATCAATTTGTCTTATAAATTAATTAATGTCAGATCACCTTAATTAGTATTCTCTTTAATTTCTTAATATTATCAATTTAAATATTCAATAAAAATGATAATTCAACCAAAATAATTTTTGTGCATAAACACTGTTTTGTAATGATATTTTATTATGCTTGTAATAAAAATAAAAAATAAATAAAAAAAGACTTGACGTGGGTGTGATAAGTTTGATAGAATACCTACCTCGCGAAGA
>CAYWWJ010000009.1:0-67786 GCA_964462055.1 uncultured Neisseria sp.
AAGCACTGTTCTTAGGAGAGTGACTGGCGGTAACGCCAGTGGCTTATCCGAATAAGAAAATGTTAAAGGATAAGAAAATGTTTATTGCTAATAATTTTAAAATCAATAATCAACAAGTAAAAGACTTGCGCATACTGATTGTAAGAAGTCGCTTTAATGAAGAGATTGTGAATCATTTGTTTAATGCGTGTTCTACGCAATTAATGGACATTGGGGTATTGCCTGAGCACGTTATTACTTATGAGGTTCCTGGTGCATTGGAAATTCCTGTTACAATTAAAAAAGCTATTAGTAAACATCATTTTGACTGTGTTATTGCGCTTGGATGCATTATAAAGGGTGATACCTATCATTTTGAGATTGTGGCAAATGAGTCTGCGCGTGGTATTACAGATGTAGCAATAACTACAAATATTCCGATTGTCAATCAAATTTTAACATTATACACAAAAGATCAGGCGCATGAACGCATTGAAGTTAAAGGGCGGGATTCTGCTTTTGCCGCTATTGAAATGGCGCAATTATTTAAACAAATTTAGTTAAGGATATCATGCAAACAGTTAAAAATTCGCCACGGCATATAGCAAGAAGTCTTGCCGTACAAGGTCTTTATGCGTATCAAATAAATAATGCAACAGTTACCGAAATTCAAGAATTTCTGAATAATAATGAACCTGAGTTATATGCAGAAGCTAATTATGAATTAATGAACTATTTATTGGTAAGTGGAATGGAGCAGTTTGATCTAATGTTAGATAAATATCTTGGTTATATGAATCGCCCATTGGCAGAAATCAATGGCGTTGAAAAAGCTGTGTTAGTTGTGGCTGCAGTTGAATTAACCAGCAGCATGTCTGTTCCTGCTGCTGTTATTATAAATGAAGCGGTAGAGCTTGCAAAGTCATATGGTGGTGAAGAAAGTTTTAAATTTGTGAATGGATTAGTTGATAAGCTGGCAAATGCTTTGCGTAATGATGAGATCGCTAGCTATAAAAAGAAATCATAGTTTTAGTATATAAGGAATGTCATGATTAAACACATAGTTTTTTTACAATTTAAATCCAGTATTACAGAAATGACAATTAATCAAGTTCTGCATAAGTTGGGGGAGTTACGCCATAGTAGTATTCCACAAATCAAAAGTTTCAGCTATGGACTAAATAATAGTCCTGAAGGTTTAAATAAAGCTTTTAATTATGCGTTTATTATGGAATTTAATGATAGTAACGAACGAAATATTTACTTAGAGCATGCTGATCATCAAATTTTAGCAAAAACTGAAGTATTACCATTATTGGAGGATGGTATAAATTCTGTTATTGTGGTGGATTTTGAAGTTTTATAGGGTAAAGTTATTAATTTTTACGGTCAAAAATTACAAAACACAGCTAAAATAACTTAGTTAAGTTGTTGTTTAATCGTTTCATACAATCTATCAAATTGATATTTTGCGCTTTAGCTAATATTTGTGCATATAAAAACGTTGCGTATGGTGAAGAATTTGTTTCGCCATACATCGGCATAAATGGTGCATCGCTTTATTAATTCGCAGGCAATTTCGCTACTACCATTAAATGCATGAATAATTCCGCGTCGTGGTTTAAATTCTTTCAATAGCTGAATCATGTCCGCATATGCTTTTACACAATGTAAAATAATTGGTAAATCATACTTATTTGCCGTCGCCAAATGAACTTTTAGATATTCAAGTTGCAATTTTATATCTGGCTTGTAATAATCCAAACCACATTCGCCGATAAAATTAGGCTTATATCTTACAATATTTTCTTCTAGTTTTTGTTGTAATTCTTCTTTGTTGGAAACTGTATTAACAAACCAAGGATGTAGCCCGATGCCAATTTTGGCGTTATTATGATTTTTGCGATATTGGTGTAGTTCTTCGGCATCACCTAGCGTAATCGATGGTACACATACCAACTGCGGATATGCATGTGGTAATACTTTTAAGCTTTCCAAATGGCAATGTGAATCAGCAACAAACATAATAAACTCATCTAACAGTCTAAATTAACCATTTCTAGCTGTGTCATTGGTCGATTCAAAAATCTTTCACCAATAGTTTGAAATTTTAGCGGAACATCTGTCACGTAATAACGATATTCTGTAATATTATTTGTAGGGTTTAGCAAATCACGCTGTGTTAGTATTTGTTGTAATTGATTCGCAGTAGTTGTAACTGAATCAATTATATTAATTTTTTCGCCACAAATGTGACTAATTATAGGTTTTATTAGTGGATAATGTGTGCAACCTAAAATTAAACTGTCAATATCGCTTCTTAACAATGGTTCTAGATAATCCATGGCAATTAACTCTAATGCAGGATGCTCGTAAAGTCCTTCTTCTACGAATGGGACAAATAATGGACATGCTTGCGATAATACTTGAATTTGTGGATTTATTTTATGAATTTCTCGTTGATAAGCATTGCTTGCAACTGTTGTAAGCGTTGCAATTACCCCGATCCTATTGTTTTTTGTTATTTTGGTTGCTGCGCTTGAGCCTGCTGAAATTACATCAATTACGGGAATGTCATTTGCCATTTGTATCACTATATCTTTTGCAGTTGCAGAAATTGTATTGCATGCAATAACAATTGCTTTTACTTCTTGATTAAGTAAAAATTCTACTATCTGTTGCGTGAATTTTTTTATTGTTGCAGCTGATTTATTGCCGTATGGCACACGTGCATTATCGCCAAAGAAAATGATATTCTCATGGGGTAGTGCTTCGATAATGCCTTTTACATTGCTAAGGCCGCCAACGCCTGAGTCAAAAACACCAATTGGCTTCGTATTAATTTTTTGCATAGTGTGCTTTCTAAAATGAATACTCCGCACCGATACTAAACACATTAACACTTCCATATGCAGTGCTACTAAATGGCATAATACCATAAGCTTCTGCTTTAAATTCTAGTGATTCAATTGGGCTTAATGTGAGACCCATTCCACTTAAAAGAGCAATATTGGTTTCTTCATGACCAGTTACATAGCTGAGGTTTGGCACTGCTACTGACGACGAGCTAAACCCTGCTGCTATACCACCTTTTGCGTATAGGCTAGCAATTGGTGATATTCGTATTGAGCCCTTTGCGGCAAAATCTGTCCATGATTGGTTTGCTGTATAAAAAATTCCACTAATAATTAGTTTGTGGCATCACATATGTGTATCCAGCTTCTAATGCAAAGTTTGAGTTGAAATTATACCCAGCATTCATGTTTAATGCGGTAGAAGCGCTATTCCAATTTGCAACAGATGCGTATCCAACGCTGCCATCAATATAAAATTGAGTATTACTGTTTGTTGTTGCCGCTTGTGCGCTAATAATAGAACAAGATAGCAGAGTAATAAGTGTGTATTTCACAGATGATCCTTTCATTTGCTGTATTTATATGAATTTATCACATTATACAGATATTTGTATTTATTGTTTTGTAAGCTAGCTAAAAAGCTGGCTTTGTATACAGGGTAGCTAACTACGGCTAACAATGCGGTTTGACTTGCTTTTTCTGTGTAGCCACTATTTGCATATAGTTTTGCCAGTTTAATTAATGTATCTGGGTAAGGATGAAATTCAGCTAATTTATTTACATAGTAAAATTGATTTGCTCGCGAAAATAACTTATTCGTATTGGGATTATCAATTAAAATATAATTATCCAAAGTAAGTAATGCTGGATATGACATTAAAGAATTATTATCCACAATATTCTCTAATATTTTTCCTTGTATTATAAAAGCTTGATTATTATTTTTTGGCGGACTATACATTGCAACAAGATTATCTAAAATTATGCTGGAATTTATCATTAAGTAAGCTAATCCAATCAATGGGATAGTTATACAAACTAATACTAATCTCGAAGGTAGTTGGAATAATGGTTTGTCTATTGATAGAAATATTATAAATGGACCCAAGAAATACAAGTACCACAGTGGATACTCTAGCATGCTGTGTGCTAAGGTTGTTGCGAGCATGCAAAATATAATAGCAATTTCAGCACTAAGCTTATTTTTAGCTATGCTATATATAATAAATATGATTCCACCAATGGCGATTATCGTCCCTATAATACCAGTTTCAGCCAAAAGTTGCAACACTAGATTATGTGAATTTGTGAATAATCCGCTATTTAACGGAGCGTGTGGAAATCGTGGTTGTAACAATATGCTTTGTTTAGCGTATTCATACCATCCAGCGCCAAAAATTGGATATTGCTTAAATGTAATCCATGCTTTTAGCCATTCAACTGTTCTTCGTCCAGCTTCACCGCCATCACCAGAATTTGTAATTCGTTCTAATCCAGATGCCACATGTTGTCCATCAATTAAATTTAGTATAATCGGGTATAAATATTCAAATAGAAATAAAATTACGCAGCCCCATAATAACAGGCGAAATAATCGCCATCCTTGTCGTGATTTGTGTATGAAGAAATAAAATCCTGCAATTATAGCCGCAAGTAAAAAGTAAATAAAAACGCTACGTGATGCGCCAATTGTAAGACTAAAGCTAAACCATAAAGCCAATATTGAAAATAGCCAATATGGAATTTTTCTACGATAAGTTAAGTAAATTAAACCAAAAAAGCTCCAGCTAAGATAGTGACAATAGTGATTACGCTGTCCAAAATGACCAAATATATTAGTTTGTGGATGAGCGCTATCGTATAACATCCATGAGCTACAGTATGTATAAAGTCCAGTATATTGCAAGAATCCAATGAATGATTGCAATATTCCTCCAATTAATAACGCTAGCGATAAGTAGATAACAAATTTCGCCAGACCTATATTTTTAATAATGCTACTTACTGAAATTGCTAAAAATATGCAGATTATTAATTCCATGCTTGTGACGTAACTTATCCCAACAAATGATATTGGTGTAGCAAATTGTTGCAACGGTAAATAGATGGCTAACATAATTAGTGGAATACTAATTTTAGGTATAGAAATATGCTTAAATGCCAAACAAACGATAACGAATAAGCTAAGCGTTAGCCAAACGAATGTCATTTCAGCCCAAAACTGTGTTATCGGGGAATAATGTACGTTATTTAGTTGTGGAGCTACCAATAAAGCAATTATATTGATAATAATCAGATACTTATATTTAGTACTTATTGCACTTTTTGCATAATCTGAGTTTTGATTTATTGCTGTCACTAGCTTTCCTGATTAAAACCTGATTAAAATTACGACATCTACAGTTTGATATTTCGTAGATGTTGTCTAAATTTATCACCTATTTCTGGGTGCTTTAAGCCATATCCAATGGTTGCTTCCAAATAGCCAAGTTTTGAGCCACAGTCATAACGAATGCCATTTATATTATGTGCAAAAACAGATTCATATTGTAATAATTCAGAAATTGCATCCGTTAATTGTATTTCGCCACCAAATCCAGATTTAGCTTTAGCTAACTCAGTGAAAATTTGCGGGGTTAAAATATATCGACCTATTACTGCTAAGTTAGATGGTGCAACATCAATCTTGGGTTTTTCAACAATGCTGTCGATTTTGTGGTATAAAGAATTATTTTCGGCTAATTTGATTATACCATACGAAGACACTTCATCATACGCAACCTCATAAACACCTAGTATAGATGAATTAGTTTTTTCGTAAATTTGTATCATTTGTGATAATGCGCCAGGGTTTGCATCAACTAATTCATCCGCAAGTAACACTGCAAATGGTTCGTCGCCAACAACAGTTTTTGCGCAAAAGACAGCGTGCCCCAATCCAAGTGCTTCTGCTTGACGTATGTAAACGCAGTTTACATTGCTCGGAATGATATTTCTAACAATTTCCAGCATTTTATCTTTTTGTTTTAGTTCTAATTCATTTTCTAATTCATATGCTTTATCAAAATGATCTTCAATTGAACGTTTATTACGTCCAGTGATAAAAATTAAATCAGTGATTCCTGCATCAATAGCTTCTTCAACGGCATATTGAATCAGTGGTTTATCAACAATCGGCAACATTTCTTTTGGTGAAGCTTTGGTTGCGGGCAAAAATCTCGTACCCATTCCAGCAACAGGAAATACAGCTTTAGTAATTTTTTTTACCATATTATTGTTCACTGAAGAAATAGTATTCCAATTGTTGGCGCAAGTATTTGCGTGCTGAATCATCTGCTAAATTTAAACGATTTTCATTGATGATAATTGTTTGTTGTGCAATCCATGTAGCCCACGCTTCCTTAGATACGCTGTCTAATATTTTTTGCCCAAGTTCTCCTGGAATTGATGCAAAATCCAATCCCTCTAATTCTCTACCTAATTTAATGCAATTAACCATTTTACTCATTTATTATACTTTCTATATTTTTTTAAAGATTACTGTAGAATTAGTTCCGCCAAAGCCGAATGAGTTTGACATAGCAATATTAACTGGCTTTTCTTTAGCTATATTTGGTGTGTAATCTAAATCGCATTCAGGATCTTGATTCTCCAGATTGATAGTTGGAGGAATAATTCCCTCGTTAACCGCCATTATGCTAAAAATAGCTTCTATACCACTTGCAGCGCCAAGTAAATGACCTGTCATTGACTTAGTTGAACTAATGGATAATTTATAAGCATAATCACCAAATGCAGCTTTAAGTGCGTTACTTTCATTAGTGTCGCCAAGTGGTGTGGATGTTCCATGAGCATTTACATAATCAACTTGTTCTGGATTAATCTTTGCATTGTGTAATGCAAGTTTGATCGACCTTGTTGGTCCATCAAGGCTTGGTGAGGTAATATGGTATGCATCAGCAGTTGCGGCATAGCCAATCAATTCGGCATATATTTTTGCACCGCGTGCTTTAGCGTGTTCATATTCCTCTAGTACTAAAACGCCAGATCCTTCACCCAAAACAAATCCATCGCGGTCACGATCCCATGGGCGAGAAGCACCTTGCGGATTATCATTATTAGCAGAAAGCGCACGACAAGCAATGAATCCACCAACGCCAAGCGGCGATATAGTGGACTCAGCGCCACCTGCGATTATAACATCACAGTCACCATATTCGATATAACGCATTGCATCGCCAATACAGTGATTCGATGTTGCACAGGCGCTAACAATTCCATAATTTACGCCTGTATATCCATACATAATTGATAAGTTACCCGCAACCATATTACCAATTGCACCAGGAATAAAAAATGGAGAGACTCGTCTAACTCCTTTTTCATGCAATATTTTATCAGTTTCTTCAATTAATGGCAATCCACCGATTCCAGAACCAATAATAATTCCGACGCGTTCTTTGTTAATGTTTGAGTCTTCTAAGCCAGAATCACGTACCGCTTGAACACCAGCAACCATTCCGTAGCGTATGAATTTATCCGCGCGACGAGCATCCTTGTCATCCATAAATCCAGAGGTACTAAAATTTTTAACCTCGCCAGCAAATTTGGTCGCAAATTCTGTAGTGTCAAAATAGGTAATCATATCAATACCACTAATGCCATTTTTTATATTATTCCACGCTGTAGTTAAATCATTTCCAACTGGCGATACAATACCAATTCCAGTTACTACCACACGACGTTTAGTCATAAAAACTCCTTTTTACTTTAAATTTTTAGCGAGATACAACCAAGTATCAACAACTGTATCAGGGTTAAGTGAAATGGTCTCAATTCCTTCATCAATAAGCCATTTTGCGAAATCAGGATGGTCAGATGGGCCTTGTCCACAAATTCCGATATATTTTTTGTGTTTTAGACACGCTTTGATCGATAGATGTAACATTGCTTTAACCGCTTCATTGCGTTCATCAAAACTAGCAGCAATTGCCCCATTTGAGTCGCGATCAATTCCTAATGTTAATTGTGTCATATCATTTGAGCCGATAGAAAATCCATCAAAATACTCAAGAAATTCTTCAGCTAATATTGCATTTGATGGTATTTCACACATCATATAAACCGATAATCCATCAACGCCGCGAGATAACCCGTTGTCTTCTAGCAAACGAATTACTTCTTTGGCTTCTTTTGTTGTTCTAACAAATGGAATCATAATCGTAACATTGTCTAGCCCCATTTGTTTGCGGACTTTATTAATTGCCGTACATTCTAACTCAAAACATTCCCTAAAACTTGGGGCAATGTATCGCGAAGCACCTCTAAATCCCATCATTGGATTTTCTTCTACGGGTTCATATAATTTGCCACCAATTAAGTTTGAGTATTCATTTGATTTGAAATCAGATAGGCGTACGATTACTTTTTTTGGGTAAAAACTTGCGGCAATTGTTGCAATTCCTTCGGCTAATTTATCTACATAAAAACTAATTGGGTCATGATATCCAGAGATTTTCTCTTTTATAGTTTCTTTTAATTGTAATGGCAAACTATCGAACTCTAACAATGCTTTTGGGTGAATTCCAATTTGGCGGTTAATTATAAACTCCAAACGAGCTAATCCGACTCCATAGTTTGGTAATGACGCAAAGTTGAATGCTAGTTCAGGATTGCCAACATTCATCATGATTTTTACAGGTAATTGTGGCATTTGTCCAACATCAAGTTCCATTACATCGACATCAAGAATTCCATTATACACATGTCCAGAATCACCTTCGCAACAAGAAACTGTTACTGGCATGCCATCCTTTAACACGCTAGTGGCGTTTTCACAACCAACAATCGCAGGTACGCCAAGCTCACGAGCAATAATCGCTGCGTGACAAGTTCGCCCTCCGCGGTTGGTAACAATTGCCGCTGCACGTTTCATAATTGGCTCCCAATCTGGGTCAGTCATATCTGTGACTAATATATCACCATGTTGAACTTTATTCATTTCAGTATGGTCAGCTACTACGCGCACAATTCCTGTTGCAGCTTTTTGCCCAACTGCGCGACCAGTAACCAAAATTGTACCTTTTTCTTTTAATTGATAACGTACTTGTTTACCAGATTCTTGCGATTTTACAGTTTCAGGTCGAGCTTGTAAAATATACAATTTCCCATCAACGCCATCTTTACCCCATTCAATATCCATTGGGCGACCATAATGCTGTTCAATTATTACAGCAAATCTACCTAATTCAGCAGCTTCAGCATCCGATATTGAAAATTGTTTACGTTTTGCGTCTTCGACATTTACAGTTTTTATTGATTTACCAGTAGTTGTTGTGTCATTAAATTCCATTTGAATTATTTTGCTACCCAAACTTTTTCTAATTAGTGGAATTTTGCCACTAGCTAATGCTGGTTTGTATAAATAAAATTCGTCTGGGTTAACCATTCCCTGTACAATACATTCGCCAAGTCCATAACTAGAAGTGAGAAATACAACTTTATCGAAGCCAGATTCGGTATCTATACTAAACATTACTCCAGAACTAGCTATATCTGAACGAACCATTTTTTGGATTCCAGCGGACAAATAAATCAATGAATGATCAAATCCCTTATGTACTCGATATGCAATAGCACGATCGTTATATAAAGAGGCAAATACGTGTTTAATTGCAAGTTTGACGTTGTTAATTCCATGAATATTAAGAAATGTGTCTTGTTGTCCAGCAAATGACGCATCTGGCAAATCTTCTGCTGTTGCGGATGAGCGAACCGCAAGAGTGATCTCACCTTCGTAATTGGATAACATTTTTTCATATGCTTGCTCAATATCTTGTTCTAGATCTTGCGGAAATGGCGCTTCTAAAATCCAATTTTGCACTTGGCGTCCGACTTTCGCAAGTTCAATAACATTATCGACATTTAATTTATCTAATAATGCATCAATTTTTTGTTTTAAGTTATTTTGTTCGAGGAACTTTTTGTATGCTTGAGCTGTTGTTGCAAACCCACCTGGTACGCGGATTCCTTGTTTATGCAATTGAGAAATCATTTCACCTAATGATGCATTTTTTCCGCCAACCATTGCCACGTCAGTCATTCGTAGATTTTCAAACCAAATAATATTTTGCATAAATGAGCCTTCAAAAATGTAGTTGCTTAAGAATGTTTATATTTTATCCAGTGATTTTACTACTTATTGACAGTTTTATGCAAGCTTTTATTAAAATTACTTAGAAAATTATTATGCTAGAGCGTTAATAGCTAGTTGCTTTCTAATTAAAGAATTCAAAAAAATTAATTTAGACGCAAAAATGTTATATACAAAATTAAACAAACCTGTATATAATTGTATCCTCATAAATTCAGATCTTGTTGAGATAACAAATTTGGGTTTTATTCTGATCAAAGTAATTAGTTAATTATAATTCAAATTTGAAAGGAAAAGTTTATCATGACACCAAACTCAATAAATTCAACAGGAAATCCTCATGCAAATGTTCCCAACTACTCTAGCAATATGGAAATGTACCGTAAGATAAATACATTTATACAACAAATTTCCGATGGAGTGCCATTAAGTGATTGTATTGCAGAGTTAAGAAATACCTCAGATACAAATGGATATGGGGTTAATTTCTTACAACGATTACAAGATTTTGTTTCGTTTACTTTGTCTGATTTGCAAATTCATGGTGCTATTATTGCTTATGTAATACACAATGGCGAAATTCCCAATGTTAATCTGTTAGGTGAGTTCCTACGTGATAATAAGATTTATAGCATTGTACCGAATAATGCTGAAGAAGAGATTATTAATTCTTTTCGTGGTCATTATAGTAATAATGCAACTTTTACTCATAATTTTTTAGTTGATGCAAAACAAGAATATTATAGAAATACATTTAATCAATTAAATAGTGCTAATCAAATGAATCAAATAGATGTTTTTAATCTACTTGATAGACTTATTGAAAGATTTCTCCCATTTTCTAACTATAATATGCATGTGCAAAATCCAAATGTGGAATTTATAAACAACATGTATTCAACATTACTAAGCTTAAATGACCCGACTCATCAATCATTATTGGCGACAAAGTTAGTTACAAAGATTTACATGTATTACCAATCTAATAGCTGGGGAGAATATCATATTGAGTTTAGCATCATGTATGGTGAACATTTTTCTTTATTAATGAATAATTTTATGAGTAATGAAAACATTGTTCGTCTAATTTGTGATTTATATACACAAACTCGTCTAGTTAGTTATTTTGATAGGTCTTCTAGAAATAACACACCAATTAGAATTCTTGAAAATTTGCGTTCAACTGAACGAATTAGTGATATAGTATCCAGACTGCTTGTCCTAGAAGAATTAAGTGTACATCAAAGGTTTTATCTTATTTTACCATTAAAAAATGTAGGTGAGCATAATGTCGAAATAAGACAAATACTACAAATTGCAATCACACAAATAGCTGGAGAAGCTCTTACAGATGTATTCATATTTCATTCTGCTCCAGAGTTTTTGCCGGCATTGTTGAATGAGGAAGAATTATTACCCACATCGGTGTATAATGAATTATCTGTATTTCGTCGTGAAAGTCAGAGCCATTTAAGTAGACGACCTAGCATGCTAGAAAGAAGTTTTGGATCTCGTGATATTATTGGTAATAATTTCAATGAAAATATTGTGAATAAATTACCTTATGAGTGTCGAGAAAGTTTTAGCTCTTTATTAACTAAATTGTCGAAAGATGAAAAGAAAATTTTAATTAGTACCATACGTAAGATTATTAGTAATCATTTGACAAATGTATTAAGAGAAAGCTTTATCCATATAATAAAAGCGATGGACAATAATATTAGAATTCGCCAAGCATGTTTACAAACAGCTAGTGGTTACTCAGATACGTGTGGTGATGGTGCGCGAGTTGCATTTATTCTAATGCTTTTAGATGTGAAAACATATTCAGATCGTTTGACAATAGAACATGCATTAGTAGTTGCAAGAACAAGGCGTAAAATAACGGATGTTTTTAATTATGTTCGTGAGAAAATGGGGCATAAGGGTGATCATGTTGAAGTGGCACTTAAACTATTATTGGATTTACAAGCTCGTGGATATATTAATAATATTGGCGTTGATGATATGCTCCATGGTGATATGGCGGGCGATAAACAATTTGAAGCATATAAAATCAATATCGAAGAAGTTATTGAGAGGATTATTAAGTCAAATCCAGTAAAAGAATATGAAATATTGCAAAGCATGTTTCCAGATCTTGAAACTTTGTATGGAGTAGAGCATGCATTAATATTTGCGCAAATTAGAAAAGAATGTAATAATCAATTAGAAGATCTGGATTTGAGTAATATAGATCAACTAGATGAGTCAAGCAAGATTGAATCACAAATTAGGTCTAATGAGATATCGAACAAGCTTTATACAGAGTTATTGAGTTATGTATACGCTCATGCAAGAGAAATGGATATGAATTTAGAACGAAAATAGTCAATTCATCTACACTTATGCTTCTAGGTGGGCTATTTATTCATTTCGAACATCGCGAGTGAAAAATATGCCTATTTCATATAAACAATATAGCGGTAAAGCTAACATTGTTTGTGATAATACATCTGGCGGTGTTACAATCGCCGCAACTACAAATGTCATTACAAATACATATGAACGAATTTCTTTTAGTTTAGTTTTGTTGACAATGTTAAATTTGATGAGTAAATGAATTGCAATTGGCAATTGAAATGCACAACCGAAAATTAAAAACATTGAGATCACAAAATCTAAATATTTTTGAATATCGGTTAACATGGTTATATTGTCAGCTTTGATTTTGCCAATAAAAGTAAAAATTGTTGGCAATACCAAAAAATAGCAGAAACTAATTCCTACAATAAATAATCCGCACGCAGTAAAAATTAGGCTAAATAATCCACGCTTTTCGTGTTGATACATTGCTGGTGCGACAAATTTCCAAACTTGGTAAATTGTATGTGGCAATGTAAGAATAAACGCCACTAAACCAGCAAGTTTCATTGGCACAAAAAATGGCGAAGTAATATCGCTAGCAACAAGTTGTGTACCTTTGGGGAGATATTTTAGCAACGGTGTTGCGATAAATTCATACAATTGATTTGAATAATGAAAACAAATTGCAAAAATAATTAAAAATACAATAAGGATATAAATTATACGTTTGCGTAATTCAATTAGATGTGCGCTCAATTCTTCGTTCATTTATTTTGGCTCATTATTAATTTCATGTAACGGTAAATCATCAAATAATTCTGGTTCTCGGTCAAACTCAAGCTCTGGCTGATAAAAAATATTGTCTTCAAATATGAACATATCCGCTAAATTATTATCTTTTGTGTCTTGTTTTGCAATATCATATTTTAATTTATTAATGCTATTAATTAGTTCTAATTTGGTTTTTTCAAATTCTACTAAACCAGTTTGGTCATATAATTGCTGTTTAAAATGCGTAAAATAATCGCGTGTAGAATAAATTAACTGCCCAATGCGTCCAGCCACAATGGGTAATTGGCGTGGTCCTAATACGATTAATGCAATTACTAAAATGAGCATTATTTCGCTAAAACTAATTCCAAACATTCAGGTTATTCCTCGTGGTTTAATTTTATTCGGTTGATTTATTCTTTGAAGATGAATCTTTGTTATCTGTTGTTTTCTCATCGTTTAATGATTGCTTTTCGTTATCTGTTGTTTTGTCGTCTTTTAATGCATGTTTGAAATTCCTAATAGCCTCGCCCAAATCTTGCCCAATTGTTTTAGCTTTTTTGGTGCCAAATATAAGAATTACAATCAGTAAAACCAATAGCCAATGCCAAATACTAAGTGTACCCATGATTTATTCCTATAAATTGTTTGATATGTATTCTTAATATATACTCGAAGTATTTATTATAACATTGATACTGTTTGTGTCACAAAAATAAATTTGAGACAGTACTTTTTAAATAGAGTTACAAAATTTGAAAAATCAGCGCAAATTAATGATATAATCACTCCTATTTGTCAATTTTTACAAGGTGTTTTATGAAAAAAATCTTAGGGTTAATTTTATTTGTATTATTCAACTTAAGTGCTTATGCAACAACTGCACAATTACGCATTCTTGAGACTTCCGATATTCATATGAATTTGCTAAATTATGATTATTATCAGGATAAAACCACTAATGAGTTTGATTTAGCTAAAACTGTTACGCTGATTAAACAATCACGCGCTGAGGTTGCAAATAGTATATTGATTGATAATGGAGATATTCTACAGGGTAATCCATTGGGTGATTACGTTGCAAAAATACATCTGTTAAATACAGGGGAAATACATCCTGCATATAAAGTTCTCAACCAGCTTAATTATAGCGTGGGAAACTTAGGAAATCATGAATTTAATTATGGTTTACCATTTTTGCTGAATTCAATTAAAGGCGCTAAATTTCCTTATATAAACTCAAATATTATTAATCTTAAGACGAATAAACCAATGTTTACGCCGTATGTTATATTAAAGCAACGAATAGTTGATAATACTGGCAAGAAGCAAGTTGTAAAAATTGGCGTAATTGGTTTTGTGCCACCACAAATTATGCAATGGGATAGAGCTAATTTAGAGGGGCAAGTCAAGGTTGTGGATATTGTGGAGACAGCGCAGAAATATATTCCACAGATGAGAGCCGAAGGCGCTGATATTATTATTGCAGTTCCACATTCTGGATTTGAAAAAGGTGATACTGCAAAATTTGCCGAGAATTCTGTTGCTGGTTTGTCTAAAGTGGCTGGCATTGATGTGATTTTATTTGGTCATGCGCATGCGGAATTTCCATCTTCAAGTTTTGCGGATTACCCAGGTGTGAATCTTGAATCTGGTACTATAAATGGAGTTGCTGCGGTTATGCCAGGGCGGTGGGGTGATCATCTTGGTGTTGTTGATTTACAGTTGCAATAAGAAATTAACCACGGCAAAACTAAATGGACTATAAGCAATAAACACGCTTATTTAGAAGCAATTTATAATAAAAAACAGAAAAAAGCGCTGGTTGACGCTGACCCAATGGTGATGAAATTAATTGAATCAGAACATATGGCAACATTGGATTATGTACGGAAAAAAGTTACGACAACCGCAACGCCAATTTATAGTTATTTGTCTTTAGTTGAACCAAGTGCGAGTGAGGAGATTGTGCAACAAGCACAAATTTGGTATGCAAAAAATGCTATTCAAGGGACGGAATATGAAGGAATGCCAGTACTGTCTGCCGCTGCGCCTTTTAAGGCTGGTGGTCGCATGGGTTGGAGTTATTATACAGATGTTCCTGCTGGAGATGTTGCAATTAAGAATATTGCTGACTTATACGTGTATCCAAATACAATAAAGATCGTTAAAGTAAATGGACAAGATGTCCCTGAATGGTTAGAACGTTCTATGGGGCAATTTGCCACTGTGAAGCCTGATATTGCTACGCCACAGTATATCATTGACATGGCGTATCCTACATATAATTTTGATAATTTGAGTGGTGAAATTAGTTATAAAATTGATCTAACTAAACCTAGTCGTTATGCCATTGATGGTAAATTAATTAACCCTACATCGCATAGAATTATTGATTTAACTTATAAAGGTAAACCTGTTGCGGATAATACCCCGTTTTTAGTTGTAACCAATAATTATCGTGCAAGTGGTGGGGGTAATTTTCCAGACATTAATGCAAGTAAAATTGTAGTTGATGGGCAAGACGAAAATCGTGAAATCGTCGCACGTTATTTGGCTAGTCATAGTAATATTAATTTAGGTGGATTAAATAACTGGCAGATTTTACCGGTGACGGGTAGCAAATTGTATTTTAATACTGGCGCTGGTGTGTTGCCATATTTGGCACAACATCCAGAGTTAAAGCTTATTAAAGAAAATACAGATGGTTCTGTAACTTTACAATTGCTTAAGCAATAGATGTAACCTGTTATGGCTCAGTATATTTGATGTGATATAATAACGTTGAGTATATAATTTTTTGATAGGGGTTTTTTTATGTTGTATAAAGGTTCATTAATTTCTTTTGTTTTATTAAGTTCTGCAGCCTTTGCGTGTAATGATAATAAATATGTTGAATCAAGAGTTGCATCACTTGTAAGTAAATCAACTTGTGTCGTTGGTGATCCAGCTAGTTCAAATTTGTATATGGCAGTTAAATGGTATCGTAATTCTAGCGAGCAAAAAGCAATTTATTTGCAAACATTTAGACTCGCAGCGCAAGAGATCCAAGCTGAAGTAAAAGAGAAGAAATATAAGCCTAAAACTTGGGGCGTAACTATGGATATTGATGAAACAATTTTAGATAATAGCGATTATCAGGCTATGTTAGCGGCTAAATGTGCCAGCTTTAATCCTGTGACATGGAAAAATTTTATTGAAACTGAAACTTCAACCGCAATACCTGGAGCAGTTGAGTTTACTAAAGAAATTCATTCTTTGGGTGGTAGAATAAATTTGGTTAGTGGTAGAACTGATGATTTGCGAAAAGCTACAATATCGAATCTAAATAAATATGGTTTTGTTTATGATCAAGTCATACTTTCTACGCCAAAGGTAAATGGAATGGAAAAAAATCATTTATTTAATGCCATTGCAGAAGGTAAATCTCCATCACAAATTACAGCTAAACAAAATATTATTGCGTATCTTGGAGACAATATCCAAGATTTTCCAAGTAGCGAACAGTCTATGATGATTAAACAAAGTACTAGTTCAAGTGCTTATGCTAAATTTGGGCGTCAATATTTTGTTTTTCCTAATCCGATGTATGGTACTTGGCCAAAAAACGAATATAAATAAGATACTCATCGTATTTATATCCTGGACTTTGTCAGAACGACACTCGCGTCCAAGAATCAAATACTTCGAGTATATACTCAATTTTATAGGTGCTAATAAAATGCTGTTAAAAGATTATACGCTTAATGCTACGTTATTACGTTGCATGATTATTATTTCGATAGCAGTTAATTTTTTTGGCCTATATTTTCCTATTTTAAATAGCAATGACGCTAATTTTTATGCACTAATAAGTAAACATATTATAGATAATGCCGATTGGATAAATTTAACTTTTGCTGGACAAGATTGGTTAGATAAGCCACATTTGCCATTTTGGTTAACTGCATTATCATTTAAATTATTGGGGATACATGCATTTTCATATGTGTTACCTGGATTTTTGTTTAATCTTATTGGTGCATATTATACTTATAAAATAGCGCAATATTGGTACGATGATGACACAGGATTATTCGCAGTTTTGATCTATGTGACTTCATTGCATTTAATGTTGTCAAGCATTGATATACGCGCCGAAGCTTTTTTGCTTGGCACGATTTTACCCGCCACATATTATTGGCTTTTATATGATAAATTTTCGAAGTTAAAATATTTAGTTCTTGGTGCATTTTTTAGTGCATTGGCAATTATGAGCAAAGGAATATTTGTTTTAATCACGATTTTTAGTGGAATAATGATTCTCTGGATATACAATCGTTCATGGCAAAAATTTTATCAGCTTAAGTACTTATTGGCAATTGGATTAATATTAATTTTTATTTCTCCAGAATTAATTTCATTGTATTTGCAGTTTGATGCAAATCCCGATAAAGTAATTTTTGGGCAGAATCATGTTTCTGGATTGAAATTTTTCTTTTGGGATAGTCAATTTGGACGATTTTTTAATAGTGGACCAATAACTAACACTAGTGGAAATTGGTTCTTTTTTGTGCATACATTCTTATGGTCTTTTTTACCGTGGTCAATGATATTTATTGTTACATTATGGAATGCAGTGAAATTATTTCGAGTAAGTGATGAAATTCCACAGGATAAACAACAAAAAGAAGCTACTGTTTATTTGTTGGGTTCATTTATTCCGACTTTTATAATGTTTAGTGCTACTAAGTTTCAGTTAGATCATTACATTAACATTATTATTCCATTTGCGGCAATTTTATGCGCAAATTGGTTGTCATCTAAAGGTACGCGGTATAATCGTCATTTTATATTTTATTTTCAAATTGGATTATCATTTTTATTGGTAGGGTTAGTATTAATATTAGGCGTTTTAGTCTTTAGTGGTAAGTTAGTTGTAGTTAATGTGATTTTATGCATTATAATTTTATTATTTTTTGTATTATTAATTCACAATAATTATGTTACAAAAGCGGTTGTTTTTCCAGTAATGGCGATTAACTTAGTATTTATTTTTGCTATGTTAGTGAATGGCAAAATATATATTAAATATGATGCTGGGTATCAGATTGCAAGCTTTTTAAATTCTCAACAAGAATTACCCCTTATTGATTTTAACGTTAATTTGTTGACTTTGGAATTTCATAGCAAAAATAAATATAGACGAGTTGATGATATTGCGACTTTAAATAATTTGACACCGCCGTATTATTTGGTAATGCCAGATTCAAATAAAGAAAGTGCAGAAATAGAACTAAGAAACAAGAAATTTAGAGAAATAATGCATTTTGATGGAATACCACAAGAGAAATTTATTTCAGGATTATTTAATACTGATAAGCGAGAGAATAATGTGCGCCGCTATTCGGTTTATAAAATTAACTAAGGTGAGATAAATGCATATATGCCACATAACTTCGGTTCATCCACGATATGATATTCGGATTTTTATTAAAGAATGTCAGACAATTGCGCAAAATGGCTATAAAATTAGTCTAGTTGTTGCCGATGGTCTTGGTGATGAAACTAATGTAGGAGTTGATTTTTACGATGTTGGCTGTACAAAAAATAGAATTTGGCGCATGTTATCTATCACTAATAAAATTTATGCAAAAGTATTGCGCTTGAAGCCAAATATAGTGCATTTACATGACCCAGAATTATTGCCTGTTGGGCGAAAACTTAGCCAATTAGGTTTTAAAGTGGTGTATGATATGCATGAAGATGTGCCCAAACAGGTGCTAAACAAACATTGGATACCGAAGATAATACGCCCAATTGTATCAAGATTAGTGATGCGTGAAGAAAAAGCTTGTTGTAAACAGTTTGCAGGAATTATCTGTGCTACAGAAATAATTGCCAAACGTGTAAGTAAGTACAATCGTAAGACAATTTCGCTACATAATTACCCAATTTTGGCTGAATTAAATACACAAACAAGTGATTGGGATTTGCGAGATAATACATTACTTTATATTGGAAGTATTTCCGAAAGTAGGGGAATTAAGCCATTGGTTGCATCATTGGCGATTAGCGGATTGAAGCTTAAGCTAGCTGGACCATATTCTCAAGAACAATTGCCACAAGAATTAGCGCAAATTAATGGCTGGGATAATGTCGAATATTTAGGTGTTTTGAATCGTGAGCAGATAGCAAATTTATTGCAAAAAGTGAAAGTTGGAATAGTAACATTGCTTCCAACGCCAAGCTATGTCGAATCATTACCAATTAAACTATTTGAATATATGTTGAGTGGTATTCCTGTGGTTGCATCAAATTTCCCATTATGGAAAAATATTATTGATGAATATAATTGTGGGATTCTAGTTGATCCAAATAATACAAATGATATTGCAAATGCATGCAAATGGCTGATTGAAAATCCAAAAGAAGCATACGAAATGGGGCAACGTGGACGACAAGCGGTAATTGATAATTTTTCATGGGAAAAAGAAAGTAATAAGTTGATTGCTTTTTACAAATCTCTTTGAACTTGTTTGAGTATATTCGTTAAGATTTAAAACGGAGTTTAAAATGGACAGTAAATTTCACAATCAATATTCAATCGGTATAAAAATATATATAATTACACTGTTATTTACTGCATTATCAATATTTTTACAGCTAGTTCCTCTTGATACATCAAATCATTTTCAAGAAGGGTTATTAATTAGCTCCTGTGATTTTATATATTTGTCATCGTTATTCTTTGTTTCATACTCAATTATGCAATTGCCAGGTGGGTTATTACTTGACAAATATGGAATTAAATATATTTTGCCAATTAGTATTACAATAACATTAATTAGCATACTAATGTACTGGAGCAGTACGAGTGAATGGATGCTAGGAATTAGTAGGATTATTGCTGGAATTGGTTGTTCTGTTGCGTATATTTCAGGTATTTATGTTGCTGCAAATTTTTTTCCAGCGTCGAGACTTCCTTTGTTAATTGGATTGATCGAAGCATCAAGTACGATTGGTTCATTAGTTGCTGCCAATCCATTAAAATATGCATTAAATAAATTTGGTTGGCATGTAACGGGGATGATAATTATAGCTTTTACTTTAATTGTTTGTATTTCATCATTTTATTTCGTTAAGAAAATTAAATGTGAAACACGAAAGCATCATGTATCATTTGTATCTTCTGTAAAACAATCATTTTTGTTATTTAAAAATAAGACTTTTTTGTATGTTGTAGGGTATTCATTTTGTACTTGGCTAGTAATTATGTCATTCGCCGGATATTGGCTAAAAGACTACATGATAGTTATGCACAAATATACAGAAGAAACGTCGCTACATTTAATCGAAATGTATTGGGGAAGTTTTTTAACTGCGAGCTTGGGGATAAGTTATTTTATAAAAACAGATCGTTTAGCCGTCATTAATTTGCTATGGTTAGCAATTATTGGCTTTGTTACTTATTTCGTTATGTCTATTCCCGTTTTATTTAGCTATTCACAAATAATGTTAGTTGTTGTGTTGGGTGGAATATCTGCAACTGGGGTAATATTATCATTTTCATTAATTCCACGTTTAGTTGATGTAGGTAGCTGTGGTACCGCAGTTGCAATAAACAATACTTTTGTAGTTTTAGGTGGCTATGTTGGGCAAGTGTTATTTGGCATAACGCTCAAATATATTAATGTGAATACGTATATGAATATCATTACAGATCCATCTATTAATCAATATCATTATTCAGCATTACTAATATATTTGCTGTTTACGCTGCTTGGCTTATTTTTTGCGATATTAATATTCAAAAATATTAGGAATAAGCTTGCTTGTTAGTAATTTTATAACTGCCTAGCAATATCTCTCAGATATATAGAATAAATTAATCTTTCCCTTATGAGTTATCACAAAATCGGTAAAAATTAATTTATTCTGTATATTGTAAATATTTCCGCCAGGTGGTTACGTAATTTTTTTATTTTTTTAAGGAGTAATTAATATGCCAGCACGTTTGGCAACTATTTTAGCTTGCCTAGTTGGTGCGTTATTTCAATTAGCAGTGTATTTATATTTACCTGCTTTTCTTGTTTTACAAACTGATTTTGGAGTAAGTGCTAGTTCAATTCAAGGCACTATTTTTATTTATATGGTAGGTAGCGCCATTGGTCAATTGGCTGGTGGATTTTTGGCTGACAAATATGATGTCAAGCGTTTGTTTATTATTTCTGCGTTAATGTCAATGTTGGCGAGTCTTTTTATGGCGTTTAGTCATCAGTTCGATAATTTTTATCTATTGCGTCTCGTTCAAGGAATTGGCTTAGGCTTATGCATGACCTATATGCGAATAATTTTACGGAATGTATTGGATGGCGTATATTTAGCTAGTGCGTTTATAACTATGTCAATGGCATTTGCAATTAGTGCAATGATTGCGCCATTTGTTGGTAGTCAGATTACGGAATACTTTTCTTGGCGAGCAATCTTTATTTTACTTGCGGTTGCTTGCTTTATTCTTAGCTATTTGGGTGTAACTTATTTAAGTAAAATACCTTCAAAAGATTTTGATGCTACGCTTGGTGATTCCAGTCATAATGCCGTTAATTCTACAAATATGATAAAAACATTACACGGTATTTTTACGCGTAAAAGTTTTATGTTTAATTGTCTCGCTGGCTCAATAGCGTATGGCGTCACAATATCATTTGCTACATTATCGCCATATTTGTTAATTAAAACTTTGAAATATACACCGCAAGTTTTTGGGTATTTGTCATTAATACCGCCGACTGGATATTTACTCGGTGGATGGTGGGGTAGTAAAAGTGTGGTAAAATTAGGTCAGAAATTCTTAATTAAAGTCGCATTATGGCTAATTTTTGCTGCTGGAATTGGACTTATTTTGTCTAATATTCTAGGTTTATTTAATGGCTTAAGCGTAGTAATTTTTGCATGCATTGCATCTGCTGGACAATCAATTTTATTTGGCAATAGTATGGGATTAGCGCTAGGTGGATTTAGCGATGCGAAAAGCATTAATTATGCTTCAGCGATATTTGGATTCATTCAATCTTGTGTAATGGGTTTGGTTGCGTTATTGTGCGCATTGGTACCGTCAACTAATTTATATGGATTAGCGATTATTTTCATTGTAATAGCGGTGGTATGCAAGTCTTTAATTCGTGTAAAATAATAAGTTTTAAAAATGTATCTTTGTTGGTATAAGAATGATACGCTATGTAGTAAGGAATGTAATTATGTATAGTGGTAATTTTTGGATTTTCGTAATTATCGTAATTATTAATGCAGTTTTTGTCGCAATTGCAGCTTTTTTTGGTGCTTATTTTAAACAAAAGGGTCAAAACTTAGCTCAAAAAGAAGATATAGCTAAAATAACAGCACTAATGGAAGAAATCAAATTGAACAACTTACAAAGAGACAGAATTGAAAATAAAAAAATTTGAATTATTGTATGATGCTATTTTTGAAGCTTTACGATTAGTTGATTGCCAAATTTCTCATTTAATGTACGACAATTATGATAAAGAAACTGAAATACAATATGCCTCTGCTATAGAATTTAGAGACTGTCATAATAAGCTGCTTTTAGGTTGTAAGAACCATGAGCTAATTGAATGTTTTTTAGATATTCAAATGCCTAAATTGGTAGATAACAAATATACAAAAAATCCAATGGAGATGTTAAACAATTTTAGGGTGTTAGCTAGGCATGAATTGGGCTTTTTGGGTGAAGTTAGAATCGATAAAGAGCGAACATGGTTCGGGAAAACAAAACTCAACTCTCAAAAATGATATTGGATTTATTACTTTAAATAAAGTCTTAATAGAAAAAATGATCTAAAAAGGTATAAAATTAGAAATGTCCATATAAAAAGTGTAACTGAACAGTAATGCCTTAGAGGGTAATTTTTTATGATGGCTATGGGTGACGGTTAGGCTAATTTTATTCAAATGGACAGGTTTTTGCACGATCTTTAGTAATAGGCTAGCAATTAACCGAATGCCATTGTTTCGGTTAGAACCTTTATATAGTACACTATGAGTAATATTATGAAAAAATTAAAAACAGAATTATCAATCAAAAACGATAATAATAACATCAATAAATTATACACTAAGGTGTCTAAACATATTGAAAATGCAAGGCAACGCATCCAAACTGTAATAGATACTGAAATGGTCGCAGCCTATTGGTTAATTGGTAGAGATATAATTGAAGAAGAACAAAGTGGCAGTGAAAGAGCAGAATATGGTGCATTTTTATTGAAATCATTGAGTGATAAGCTTACCACTCAATACGGTAAGGGATTTGGGCTCAGTACATTAAAAGACATTCGTAGATTTTACCTCGTTTATCAAGACTATGTGCCAATAAGCCACGCACTGCGTGGCGAATCTAAATTAATGTTAAGCTCAAAATTAGGCTGGACTCATTATCGTGCTTTAATGAGAGTAAAACGACCAGAAGCCAGACGTTTTTATGAAATTGAAGCAGAAAATAATAATTGGGCTGGTCGGGTATTAGAGCGACAAATTAATAGCTTGCTATATGATAGATTAGCCAAAAGTAAGGATAAAGCTGGTTTAATTAGATTGGCTACTAAAGGTCAAGAGATCAACAAACCAGAAGATGCAATTAAAGAGCCAATGATCTTAGAGTTTTTAAATATACCTGAGTCAAATAAACTAGTGGAATCAAAGCTTGAAGAAGCATTAATCAGTAATTTGCAACATTTTTTACTCGAGCTCGGCAAAGGTTTCGCTTTCATTGCAAGACAAAAACGCTTAACACTTGATGGAAAGCATTATCGATGTGATCTTGTTTTTTATCACGTCATCTTAAAGTGTTATTGTATCGTGGATATCAAAGTAGAAGCGTTGACTCATGCTGATCTTGGTCAGATGTTATTGTATGTTAACTATTTTGACAAAGAAATCAAAATGGAAAATGATAATCCAACTATTGGTTTAATTTTATGTACTGAGAAGAGTGAGAAAATGGCTAAATATGTACTCAATGATAGCGTTAAACCAATTTTTGCAAGTACGTATCAATTATACTTGCCAAGTGATATAGAATTAGAAGCTGAGCTAAAAAAAGAAATTGAGAATATTAAATATAAACTTGAATATAAAAAAATCAAGAGTGATAAGTAATTATCGGCTATTGGTAACATTATAGGTTACTAATTCAAGTTATATTCAAACAAGTTCAAAATAAAAAGGTATAAAATTAAAAATGTCCATACAAAAAGTATATGAGCAAATAACATTGGCGATGCCAAATTTTAAAAAACGTAATAGTCAATTAAATATGGTTGAGGAGATTGATAACGTGTTTGGTAATATCGACGAAGATATTGAAGAAGTTGACGGGCACAATTTATTGCTAATTGAGGCGCCTACGGGAACTGGTAAGAGCTTGGCTTATTTATTGGCTGGGGTTATTCATGCTAGAGAATTAGGTAAAAAATTAGTAATTGCAACGGCAACAAAAACGCTACAAAATCAATTAGTGGAAAATGATATTCCAAATTTTATTAAACATAGCAAATTTAAATTTAGTTACGGGCTGGCCAAAGGACGAAGCAATTATTTGTGTCCATATCAAATGGATATGAATTTGTCGGGAGATTTGCAGGCGCATGATGATATGTTTGAGCAAAGTGGCGCTAAAAATCATGCTAAACTCCAAGAACTTAGCTTTGAGTTTGGTAAAAAGCGGTGGGATGGAGATTTGGATTCGGCGCCGATACATTTGGATGGTGGCTTAAAACGATTGGTGACAATAGATCGCCATCAATGCTTGGGGAATGTTTGTCCGCATAATCAACAAGATGAGTCAAATTGTCCATTTTATCTGAATCGTGCAGCATTGAAAAAATGTGATGTGGTTGTTACGAATCATAGCTTATTGTTGGCGGATTTGGAATTAGGCGGTGGGGTAATTTTACCTGCGCGTCCGCAAGATTATTTGCTATGTGTAGATGAAGGTCACAATTTAGTTAATTACGCATTGAGTGGATTTATGGGCGTGTTTGAGTTAAAACATAGCGTCACAATGTGTCAAAATGCAGCTAAATTATTCCATAATCCAGCGAATGCAAGCTATATATTGGGCTCAGAAATAGCATTATGTGTTGATATTTCTAACAAAGCTGATGAACTTGCATTAGTACTGAATGAATTTTATTTATTGCTGAAGCAGAATCTACAATTATTTGATGGAGATAATCGCCTGATTCTGAATGATTATCTAAATACAAATATTACTAGCGAATTTAAAGATAGGTTCATTCAATTTGCTTTTTTGGCTGGTGAATTAGTGACTGGTATTAATAAAATCCAAAGCAAAATTAAAGAATCTAATAAAGAAAAACCTGATTTTATGCTAGAATCAAGCCTTAGTAAAATCGGATTTTATCTGAATAGTATCGAACAAATTCTGACAAATAGCCAATATTTGATTAATCAAGATGATTCGAGATTTAATGCGAATGCGCGCTGGATCGAGATTAAAACTACTCGTGGAGTCGAAGATTTTGTGATTTATGCTGGCGTTACCCATGTTGGTAAGATTTTGGCGAATAAGTTGTGGAGCAAAGTTTATGGCGCGGTGATTACTTCGGCAACATTGGCAATTGGTGATAGTTTTAATTATTATAAGCATGAATTAGGGCTGAGTTTATTTCCAAATGTAGTAAGTTTAAAGTTGAATAGCGGATTTGATTATCAGAAACAATCGCAAATTGTGGTGCCCAGATTTAAATACGCGCCAGAATATAAAACGCGCAATGAATTTACCGAAGAGTTGGCGGAATATTTGATAAAAGTGCTTGATTACGAAAATGCTTATGGAACATTAGTGTTGTTTTTTAATCGTAATCAATTGCAAGAAGTTTATCAGAATTTACCAAAGCATATTCAGCAATTTATCTTATTGCAAACAGATTATACCAGCAATCAACGATTGATTACGAAACACAAATCAAATATTGATAATGGCGCGCCAAGTATAATATTTGGGTTAAATTCATTTGCCGAAGGTGTTGATTTGCCAAGTGTTTATTGTATGAATGTTATAATTTCCAAGCTGCCATTTGACACGCATAAAGATCCACAAAATATGGTGCGCGAATATTGGGTGCAATATGAAAAAGGTAATTATTTTATGGATGTGTCAATTCCTGAAACGTGTATCAAATTAATTCAGGCGGTTGGGCGCCTAATACGCAGTGAGGATGATTATGGGCAAGTAACAATTTGCGATAATCGGATTGTTAATAAAAATTATGGCGCATTGCTGTTGAATTCTTTGCCGCAATTTAATCGGTTGTATAATAAAGAATTTATGCATGAATCATTCCTAAAAATCAGTTCTATGCAAGGTAAATAATATGGGAAAGATTAGGATTATTGGTGGGCAATATCGTTCACGCATGTTAGATGTTATTGATTCTGATGGATTATGCCCAACATCTAATCGTATTCGTGAGACTTTATTTAATTGGCTTGGTCAGGATTTAACAGGTAAAACATGTCTTGACATGTTTTCTGGTAGTGGAGCACTTGGTTTTGAGGCTATTTCACGTAATGCAACTAAAGTTACGATGCTGGAATTAGATACTACTGTATATAATCAATTAAAGAAAAATCAAACTATGCTCAAAGCTGATAATGTAGAAATTATTAATGCAAATGCAATAAAATATTTATCTAATACACAAGATAAATACGATGTGATTTTTCTAGACCCACCGTATGATAGCGATTTGCTAGCAAAATCATTGGTTATGATTCATAATAATTTATCAGAAAATGGGTTAATTTTTGTGGAATATGATAAAGAGATTAACTTGACTGGATATGAAATAGTAAAATCAGATCAATATTCTATGGTAAAATTTGCATTGATTAAACCAGTTTTAGGTAAATAAAAATACTACTTATTCTTAATAAAGTTTGCTAATTTAAATCTAAAAAAGTTACATATCATTCTTGAAATATGGTAACATACTCATATAGCAGTGTTTATATAGGAGGTGATTAAATGGCTACATTAACCGTACGTGAAGTACAAAAGAATTACATGGAAAGAAAAGAGAAGTCTGGTTGGAAAAGAATACAAATTTGGAAACTTGATGAAAAAAATAAAAATGTGCAATTAAAAATTAAATTGGGTGCTCAGTTAACAAACCAATCAAAAAATGAAACAGAATTAATGGATGAATTGACAAAATATAATGATGAAATGTTGAAGGATATTGTATGGTAGATTTTGTGAGGGGGATGTTGTTATTTCAAGTATAGGCGGAATGAATGGAAAGCCAAGACCTTTTATAGTTATTCAAAATAATTTATTGAACGAATATTTATTCACAACATTGGTTGCACCATTGACAAGTGATGTCAAAATTGAACAAGAAGATTTTAGACCAATTTTACGACCGTCAAAAGCAAATACATTAGAAAAACTTCACAAATAATGTTAGATCGTACTATCGTGATTAATAAAAAAGATATTGTCAAAAAAATAGGAAATTTAACAAAAAAAGAAATACAAAGTGTAAATCAAACATTAGCATTTATTTTGGGATTTTAATTTTATTCAAAATAAATCTTTTAAACTTGTTTGAGCATACATTAATAGTATACTAATATTATAGAGTTAAGATATATGTCATTACTAATAACAGAAGAATGTATAAATTGCGATGTATGTGAGCCAGAGTGCCCAAATAAAGCAATTTATCAAGGGGTTGATATTTATGAAATAGATCCTGAATTGTGCACGCAATGCATTGGGCATTATGATGAGCCACAATGCCAAATCGTATGTCCTGTTGCATGTATTGAAATAGATACTGCAAATCCTGAAAATGAAGTACAACTTATGGAAAAGTATCATAAAATATGGTTAAAATAATAGATGTAGCGGTAGGAATTATACGGCAAGACAATATGGTATTGTTAAGCTCGCGTCCACATGATAAAAGCTATACCGGACATTGGGAGTTTCCTGGTGGTAAAATTGAGCAAGGCGAAGATGCCGTTGCTGCTACGGTACGTGAATTAGCCGAAGAAATTGGCGTTATAGTTGATGCAGCTAGTTGCGTGCATTTTGCAAATATAGAACAATCTTACACGCATGGGTTGGTAAAGCTTAGCTTGGTTTCAGTTGGTAAATATACAGGCGTGCCAATTGGCTTAGAAGCGCAAAAGTTATTTTGGCAGGATTTGGAAACGGAATGTATACTGTCACCATTATTACCAACTACAGTTAAAATATTGAAAATGCTTCATAAATATCCTAGTTAATAAAAACTAATTTATGAATAAAACCAAAGTGCTTACTTTTTAATGAGTGTTTAAATAAATGGGATAACTAAGTAAATCATAAGAAAGATTCATACAGAATGTTAAAAAATTATTATAAATTAATGCGTTTAGACAAGCCTATTGGAACTCTATTATTATTATGGCCTACGTTATGGGCTTTATTTATTGCGGTTAATGGAACTCCATCATTAAAACTATTGCTAGTTTTTAGTCTTGGTGTATTACTCATGCGTACTAGTGGCGCGACTATAAACGATGCAACAGATGTCAAATTTGATAAGTATGTAGAGCGGACGAAAGATCGTGTTCTCGCGCGTGGAGATATTTCTCGGAGAAATGCCGTATTATTGAGCGCATACTTGAGCTTTATAGCGTTTGTAATGGTTGTAATATTTTTAAAAATTAATACAATATTGATGTGTTTCCCCGCGCTTTTTATTGCTGCAACATATCCATTAATGAAAAGATTTTTTCCGTTTCCCCAATTTTACATGGGAATCGCCTATAGCTTTGGTATATTAATGGCATTTGTGGAAGTACAAAATACAATTCCGTTAATTGGATGGCTATTATTTATTGCAAATATATTTTGGTCTTTTGGCTATGATACCATTTATGCGCTTGTGGATAAGCCTGACGATATGAAATTGGATATTTATACTTCGGCAAAAACGCTAGGAAAATTAGTTATACCAGCAATTGTGATTTGTTATGTTGCATTTATACTGATAATGTTATTTGTTGGCATAATGTGTAATTTCTCTTGGATTTATTATATTGGAATTATCATTGCAAGTATAATGTTAATGTATCAAATATGGCAAATTCGTGGACAAGAAAGAAATATTTGTTTCAGAATGTTCTTGTCGAATAATAGGGTAGGGCTGATTATTTTTTTGGCGGTATTGTTGAATGCAACTTTTTTGCAATGATGAATCGTTTATAAGCCAAATTCCATATTCCTCAGGCGTTTATCGATTTTATAATAATGAGGATTCTTTACTTTATGTGGGAAAGGCGATTAATTTATCTAAGCGAGTTAGTTCATATTTTCGCAAGCAAGCAACTTTGTCGCCAAGAATTAGCATTATGGTTGCGCAAATTCATCATATTGAATTGACGTTAACTGAGAATGAAGTATCGGCATTACTGCTTGAAAACAATCTAATCAAGAGTCTGAAGCCTAAATTTAATGTGATTTTCCGTGATGATAAAACTTATCCAATGGTGAAATTAACACAACATGAGTTTCCACGCATTGAATATTATCGTGGAAAAACCAATAAAGATGATAATTTTTTCGGACCATATCCAAATTCCATAGCATTAAAAGAAGCTATGGATATGATACAAAAACTATTCAAACTTCGTACTTGTAACAATAGTTTCTTCAGTAATCGCAGTCGTCCATGCATGTTGTATCAAATAAACTTGTGCTCCGCTCCGTGTGTAAATTATGTCACGCCAGATGAATATGGTGCTCAAGTGAAATTAGCTACGGATTTTTTGAATGGCAAATACGCTGCGATTATAAATCAATTAACCACAGATATGTACTACTTTGCGAATAATTTAAATTTCGAACAATCTGCTATTTTGCGCGATAAAATTGCCTTTTTGAAGCAGATGCAAACTAAGCAAATTATTAGCGATCATAATCGATTAGTGAATGCAGATATATTGGCTTATAAAGTTGATGATACATATTTATATTTGTATTTAATTATGCTGCGAAATGGTGTTTATGTGGGTGATAATACATTTCGCATTAAATATTTAGATGATATTACAGGAGCATTAGAAGCGTTTTTAGAAGGGTACTATTTAGAAAATAAAGGTGTGAAATTAGTTTATTTATCGTATGAATTTGACGACGATTTCAAGCAATTACTACATAATGCATGTAAGATAAATATTATCAATAAAATCCCCAATAATCTGCTTGAATTACATCAAATGGCACAACTTAATTTGCAACATTATCAAGAAAATAGTGGCGAGACTGTCGAAATAAATGGTGAACTAGCTAAATTATTTGAATTAGCAGAGATTAATCGCATTGAATGTTATGATATTAGTCACCATCATGGTGATAGCGGTGTGGCGGCTATGGTTGTATATCAAGATGGAATTATGAATCATAAATTATATCGACGTTATAATTTGAGTAAAGATGTCAACGGTGATGATATTTTAGCTTTGACTACCACATTACGGCGTAGACTTAGCAGTAGCATAGCTTTGCCAGAAATTATATTATTGGATGGCGGGCGTAATCAGTTAAATGCAATTAAAAAGCTTGTCGCTGAACTTGGATTATGTGGTAAAATTAGGCTCTTAGCCATCTTTAAAGGTGATGGACGTCGCCCTGAGTTAGATAGTGTCATTATAGACAATGACAAACGAATAATGTTCAGTGAATACCCCAAAATTTTTAGATTATTGCAACAACTTCGTGATGAAGCTCATAGATTTGCAATAACAGGGCATCGAAAGAAACAAATAAAGTTGATTAATAACTCAGAGCTAAATTCTATTCCTTTAATTGGCGCAAAAAAACGCCAAGCTTTAATTGCTTATTTTGGCAGTGTCAAAAATGTGGCTGTAGCAACAGTCGAGGAATTACAACTTGTCTCTGGAATTGGTAATACTTTAGCTTTACAAATATACGATTATTTTCATTGAAGTAGAAAAATGACACAAAAAAGAAAATTTAATTTACCAATAATGCTAACTTGGCTGCGAATAATTGTTGTTCCATTCTTTGTGGCAGTGTATTATATTCCAGACATTCTCATTAGTATGCAAATGAAAAATTACATCGCAACAGGTCTATTTGTATTTGCTGGCGCAACTGATTACTTTGATGGATATTTTGCAAGAAAATTTAATCAAGTTAGCTCATTTGGCGCATTTCTTGACCCTGTTGCAGATAAGGCTTTAGTTGCTGCGAGCTTGGTTGTATTGATCAACCTAGATCGAACATTTGTTTTTGCGGCGATAATTATTATTGTTCGCGAGATAGCTATTTCAGCGCTGCGAGAATGGATGGCTCAGGTTGGCGAAGTTAAAAATGTGGCTGTGGCATATCTAGGCAAATTAAAAACAGCTATGCAAATGTTATCAATAACATTATTATTATTGGACTATAACGCAACGCTAAATTATATCGGCAATTTACTTATGATCGTTGCAGTTATTTTGACAGTTGTGTCTATGTTGTATTATTTAGAACAAGCAAAAAAATATTTTAAGGTATAAATAGATTATGGCCCCAAAAAACCAAAAAACTACTGGTGATATTACAGAATTAGAAGAAAAGAAACGTGTTCGTCCTCGTAAAATGGCTGTTGATGACGAAATTAAAGGTTTGCAAAATCCAACTGGTGAGGAGTTGGAGCGAGGTAAGTCAAGAAAAAATCGCGGTAAAAAGGTTGTCAAAGAAGACGCTGGAGAAGTTAGTCGTTTGATGCGACTTGTTACTACAGGTCTAGAAAATTTAAATGACGAAGAGTTAAATAAGTTAGAAGATCAAAAAAATAAATTACATTATTTGCTTGGTAAAGGTAAAGAACGTGGTTACATTACCAATACTGAGATTAATGATAATTTGCCTGAACATATCACCGACCCTGAAATCATTGATCAAATTATTACAATGATTGAAACTATCGGGATTAAAGTTTTTGAATATGAACCAAGTCAAGAGGAATTATTAATTAGTGGTACGTCATCGGCAACTGTGGAAGATGATGAATTCGCGGTAGAAGAAGCCGAAAAGATTTTAACTAGCACTACTGCAACTAATGAATTTGGGCGTACAACTGACCCAGTGCGTATGTATATGCGTGAAATTGGTACTTATGATTTATTAGACAAGACGGACGAAGCTGAAATTGCAAGAAAATTAGAAGGTAGTGTGAATCTTATGATCACCACTATTGCTGATTGTCCATTAATTGTAAATAATATCTTAATTGCATATCAAGACATGTTGGACGGTCGAATTAAAATTGAGAATTTTGTAGATGAATTATTGGGGCATGAAGAAGAAGACGCAATTGCTGCCGAAGAAATGCGCAATATGAACTTCGAAGATGATGAAGATGGTTTGTCACGTGAGCAATTAGAGCGCCTGAAGGCTCAGCTAGCTGAATATTTCGAAATTTTAGCTGGTTTGGCGAAGAAACAAAATGTAGCGCTTGCAAAATACGGTATAGGATCCGACCAATACATGAAAGTTTTAGTGGATATTACTGCACATTTGAGCAACATTCGTTTTACTAACAAACAAATTGAAATATTCTGTGACGTATTGCGTAATGCTCATAAAGAAATTAAACAATTTGAAAATGATATTTTTGCCATTGCTTGTGAAGTTATTAAAATACCTGAGGATAAATTCCGTCGTGAGTTTATTGGTAATGAAACTAGCTGGGTAGAACATCATGTGCCAACTAAGAAATATGTAGAATCTTTTGATGTATTAAAATTTGATATTATCGAAAAACAAAAGAAAATCATTGAAGTTGAAGAGCGTTTAAGTATTCGTGTTGCAACTATTAAGCGATTATTTAAACAGCTACTTAAAGCTGAAAAAGAGCAGAAAAAAGCTAGAACTGAGATGGTTGAATCTAATTTGCGTCTGGTAATCTCTATTGCTAAAAAATATACCAATCGTGGGCTACACTTTTTGGACTTGATTCAGGAAGGAAATATTGGGCTAATTAAGGCAATTGATAAATTCCAATATCGCAAAGGCTACAAATTTTCTACTTATGCAACATGGTGGATTAGACAAGCTATTACGCGTGCTATTGCCGATCAGGGTCGTACGATTCGTATCCCAGTGCATATGATCGAAACCATCAATAAAATGAGTAAAGAGCATCGTAAATTGTTACAAGAGAAATCTGGTGAGCCATTGACTAAGGAATTGGCTGATCGAATGGAGATCAGCGAAGATAAAGTACGTAAGATTTACCAAGTTGCGTATGATTCAATTTCGATGGATGCACCAATTGGCGAGGAAGATGACGCTAGTTTTGGTGATTTTATTGAGGATAAGACGAATTTAATTCCTGCAGATCATGGAATTGATTATAGCCTGAAGAAAACAGTGCGTGAGGTTTTAAATACATTATCACCACGAGAAGCTAAAGTCTTGTGCATGCGATTTGGTATTGAGACGCTTACCGATCATACTTTAGAAGAAGTTGGTCGCCAGTTTGATGTAACGCGTGAGCGAATTAGACAAATTGAGGCAAAAGCAATTCGTAAACTTAGACAGCCGAATCGTGCGGAGAAGCTGAAAAGCTTTTTAGAAAGCTTCAATAAAGAAAGCGCATTAAATGACAAAAAAGGTGATGATAGTGATTTCGACGATGAATCAACTGATGATGACTCAATGGATCATGAAGATTATTTTGATTTAGATGATTGATGTCAAGGATTTATCATGTAGTGATAGGTTTAACTCAAATCCCTCATAAAAATATGGTTCCTACATTAACAAATCAAGTGCGACTATATAATTAATTGCAACGTTTGACTTGAAATTTTAAGGTGACTAACTATATATAACGATAGTTTTATATAGGTTAATCATGGTATATGAACATTTACACAAGAAAAATATTTTATATTGAACATAGAATTGCACTTGGTGACTCAATACCTAAAATAGCTTTAGTCTTAGGACTAGTGGGAGCGTATATTATTTTTGAAAGAAATAATTATGCATGATATAATAAAACAGAATCATCACTTTGTACACAAACGATACCTAGAAAGCTGGTGCTCATGTCGTATGATTGGTGTGAGGGATTTATCTAATGGAAAGGAATATAAAAAATCCCCAGATAAGATAGCTGTTAATAGAAACTTCTACAAGTTAAATAAGATCACTGAATTTGATTATATGGTATTATCAAATCTTTTATTAAAGAGTACCGAACTACATAACATATTTAAAAGTCTATATGAACATCAGAGGTTAGATAATCAAGAATTACAAAAATCACAAAAATTATTAGAAAACAATTCTATAGAATTCTCATATTCTGATTTTGAAAAATATTACAGTAATATTGAAGAAATACTTAAGAGTAATAATTTATTGAGTTTGCAAGATGGAATAATAAACTATAAGGTTATACTTTATATATGGATTCAACATTTTCGTACCATGAATATTAAAGAGTTGTATAGTAAGATTATAGAAGAGCTTTTTATAGATAAATCTAATGGTGTGAGTTATATAGAAGTATACAACAAGCATTTCTATATACTTGGATTATATTTTGCATTCCAAGCATCATGTCACCATCAATCACGGATAATACTTCTTGAAAATAATACTGAAGTTGAATTTTTAACAGGATTACAGCCAGTAATAAAATTTCAACACCCAGATTATTTTGGTAATTCATTGTATTATCCTATATCCCCAAATAAAGCATTGTTACTTGTAACTGAAATAAAAAATAAGAGCTTAATTATACTAACAGAGATGGATGTGAATTATTATAATCAGTTATTATCAGAATTTAATAAATTACTACTTTATAAGCCACCAGTGACGTAAGCGGGTTTTTACAGTTTTAAATTTTTCAGTTGGTACTTTACGTATTTAGGGTATATAATCGAGAACCACATATTTTTCCGAAATAAAATGAGAACTGTCGAATTATAGTAAATTTAATACTTATTGGGTCATTATTTGACTATTGTATTCGATATATTTTATAAGGTAGCAAGCGGATTGGTGCGTAAATATAGTTCAAACTGTTGATCCTACATTTTTGCTACCCAATAATGGCAATATATTTCAATAAAAAACTCTATAATTAATTGATAAACATAACATTTAAAATAGATGATGTGCAAGTAACAAAAATGAGCTTTTTTATTAGTGTGTAACTCCTTATGTGTGCAGTGATTTTATATCAAGTATATAATTTTTTTTAAAACTAGCTAAATAAAATGGAAATAAACTTTTATGAATAATGAAAAAACTTTAAATATGATAGCTTCTATTTGTTTTATGGGTTTAGTGATTTACTTCCTATTACTGCACCTTAGTCACAACTATTCTTACTTTAGCGACTTTAGCGCTAATTTAACAACTTTTTAGTTGGCTTATTTGTTGGTATATTTTTTCGTGCCACAATTGAAGTTTTGATTAGCATGTTAAAACCAAAGAATGCTCTACTATACCGATATAATTTAATTACGGTTTTTGGTGGGATTAGTATTTTTATTTTTATCACATTAATTGACTATATAATAATAGTAATACCTCTATTGGTAATAATTATTTATTATATTTTAATTAATTTTAATACTAATCGCACCAATGAAACTAATAATGTAGTATCAAACGATAATAAAAAAATCCATAAAATTAATAGTGATTTAAATAATAAATGGTTACAATCACCTATCAAGGTGACATTAGAATATTCCATAATAGATAATTCTAACGTTGGTAAAAATAAAGTAAAAATCAAGAATGCTATTGAGCTATTTGTATTATATGACTACAATTTTACTATAGTAGATGATTGTAAATATAACCTCTCAATTAACTACAGTAATAGTGATGAGTTGGATGTATTAATATCTAATATTTGCAACAAGATTACATCACATACAATATCAAGAGGTGCATTGTTACATAAATTATTTATTGAGACTATCGATAAAAACACACGTTGGGAATTTTATTAATAAGGCATATAACCGAGAACCTCAGGTTTTTCCAGAATAAAATGAGAGCGGTCGAATTATAGTAAATTCAATGGATTTTATCAGGTTATCAATCTGCTTATTATCAGCTGAAGCAAGTTTATAAAAAATAGGTGACACAAATTCAGTCATCTTAAAATTTTGAGGTTTAGTCGAACTTAGAATGTTAAAGTGGGTTATTGGAACAATTTCAAAATCAAGATTTTTAATCACACCACTATTAAGGTGCACCAACTAAATGCAAATGTAAATGCATTACTTCTTGTCCGCCATTCACTCCAGTATTAATTTGTAATTTATATCCCTTATGTAAACCTAATTCCAATGCAAGTTGATTGGCTTTTACCATTAACTTCCCCATGATCTGTTGATGCTCTTCTTTTAATTCCAATGTAGAAGTAATATGTTGCTTGGGAATTATTAATATATGCACCTTAGCTTTTGGGTTAATATCATGAAAGGCAAGAATGTCATTATCCTCGTAAACCAATTTGGCAGGAATAGTTTTATTAACAATTTTACAAAAAAGACAATCGCTCATAGCAAAACCTTTGCAAAAAATAAAAAAAATTATGTGGTTGATGTTATAATTACACCTTGCATGAGTTATTATAAATGATTTTATCTAAAAAATGGAAAGTTCTTATGAAACATACTAAAATTGTCGCAACAGTTGGACCGGCATCTGATAGCCCAGAAGTCATCGAACAGCTTATTTTAGCTGGTGTTGATGTATTTCGTTTAAACTTCTCGCATGGTACACATGAGTATCACAAAAAAAATACGGAAACAATTCGTAATGCCGCGGATAAACTTGGAACAGCAATCGCAATTATGTGCGATTTGCAAGGACCTAAAATACGCGTAAGCAAATTTAAGAATAATAAAATAGAGTTAGTAAATGGTGCTAATTTTCTTTTAGACACTGCATATAAAGATTTGGGAGACGAAACAATCGTGGGTGTTGATTATAAAAATCTGCATAACGATGTAAAAAAACATGATGTTTTATTGCTTGATGATGGCAAAATTGCATTAACCGTAATAAAAGTTAGTCATACTAAAGTTTATTGTACAGTATTGCAAGGCGGAACTCTTTCCAATAATAAAGGAATTAATAAACGTGGCGGGGGTTTAACTGCTCCAGCATTAACCGCAAAAGATTTAGATGACATAAAAATTGCGGCTGAAATTGAGGCTGACTATGTTGCAGTTTCATTCCCAAAAAGTGGTGCTGATATGTATATGGCACGCGAATTGCTACGAACCAGCGGTGGCAAGGCGCTTTTAATTGCTAAAGTTGAGCGAGCAGAAGCAGTTCAGGCGATGGAAGAAGTTATTGATGCTTCAGATGGCGTAATGGTTGCGCGAGGCGATTTAGCCGTAGAAGTTGGTGATGCACAAGTGCCGGCAATTCAAAAAAAATTAATTAAAATGGCTAGAAGTAAAAATAAACTGACAATTACAGCTACGCAAATGATGGAGTCGATGATTACATCGCCAGTTCCAACAAGAGCAGAAGTATCTGACGTTGCAAATGCTGTTCTTGATGGCACAGATGCAGTTATGCTATCAGCAGAAACAGCTGCTGGTAAATATCCAGTGGAATCGGTTGCGGCAATGGCAAGAACTTGTATCGAAGCTGAAAAAACGCAAGATATTGGCTTAGAAATGGAATTTTTAGGTCGTACATTTGATAGAATTGATCAGACTATTGCGATGGCTACATTGTTTTCGGCTTATCATATGCAAGTGAAAGCTATTGTTGCGTTGACAGAATCAGGCGCAACACCATTGTGGATGTCGCGTTTAAACTGTGGCATTCCAATTTATGCATTAACCAATTCCGCAACATCACGGAGTAGAATGGCTTTATATCGAGAAGTAATTCCTATGGTATTAAAAGATAGTTCGCAAAACAAAGAAAAGATATTAAAAATCGCTGAGAAATTTTTACTTTAAAAAAATCGTAGTAAAAGGTGATTTGATTGTTATAACCGTTGGCGATAACATTGGTAAAATTGGTGGGACGAATACCATGAAAATCATTCAAATTGGTGCATAAAAAATAAGGTTTATTATGTTAAAGAAAATATTAAAATTCAAGCTAAAACTTGTTGGTACTGTGTTAGTACTACTTTTGTTGTTGCATTTAATTACTGCATATATGTTTGGATTTACAGCGCAAAAACAATTAGAACAGCAGTTTCAGAAAATTACGGATACGCCATTAATCAAAGTAGTTAAACATGATTATAAGCGCGGAATTTTCTCATCGACAGAAACAACTGAGTTAGCTATAAATAATCAAACGATTGCAACGGTGCTAAATTTATTGCCAAGAAATGAATCTGTGCCAGTAATTGATCAAACATATTCGATTAAATATATAACGAAAATTAATCACGGTATTTTTGTTGGTTTATTGCATGGTAGCTTTATTCCTACAATTGCTTATTCTACAACAACAATAGAGTATTCTGACAAAATTAAAGATGTTTTAAATAAGTTTTTTAATAATAAACCGCCATTAACTATTACAAATATAATATATTTGAATAAATCTGGGAAAATCTCAATTTCCTCGCCAACTTTTGCATATGCAGAAGCTGTATCTGGCGTTAAAGTTAATTGGGGTGGACTTGATTTAGTTGTTAATTATAATGCTGACTTTAATAAGTTCTACAATAATTTAGCTATTCCATTGTTAGAATTAATTGCGCCGAGCAGGGGAAACGTAGCTTTGCGTGGAATTTATTATAATTCGGCAACCAATTATAGTGTAAATAATATTAAAATTGGTGATACGAATTTACGTGTAGATGGCGTTGAAGTGGCTTGGAAAGATAGTGTTGCGCTAGATTTCAAATTAGGAGATGCGGTTAGAATTATGACTGGAATTAATTCTGCTGACTTCTTAAATAATATCGACACAATAAATCCAAATGATTTTTATTTACATGATGTAACTTATATTTCGAATAGCAGTGATGACGGAAAATGGTTTAATGCAAATGCTAAAGCTGGATTTGTAAAACTTGTGACCAATAAAAAAGAATATGGTCCAATGAATTTAGATATTAGTTTGCAGCATTTTTTATCTGCTGACTTTAGTAAAATGCTGGATACACTTGAGGCTGCATCAATTAAAGAGCCAACTAATGCAAATAATCAGCAATTGATTACAGATTTGAAAGCAGTAATGGCGCCGATTTTGGTTGCTAAACCTGTAATTACGCTAAATAAATTTGAAATAAACACACCAGATGGATTATTATCTTTGTCAGGAAAGGCAACAACAAACGGGTTTAAGTTAGCTGATATGGATAATCAAGAGTCATTTATGAATAAATTAAACGTGGATTTTAGTTTTAGTGTACCAAAACCTATTTTGAGCTACTTATTTGTATTGCAAATGAAATACTTGTTAAGTGCAGGCAATGCAAAAATGGATGCTAAAAGTTCCGAAGCATTAACCAAAGTTGTTAATATTTTACTAAATAATCAGATAAATGGCTGGGTAAAAAAAGGACTTTTAAAACAAAATGCCAATATAATTGAGGGATATTTGGCTTATGTAAATGGTAATGTGGAATTAAATTCTAGTGAGAGTGCGGTAACAAAGTTTAAATAAGGTTATAGATGCAGGAAATGCGGATATTTTTTACAAGAAAATTCTTTCTGTTGTTTAATGTGCAATTTTTAAGTGCATTAAGTGACAATATATTAAAAAATGCTATTTTAGTAATGCTAACGTTTAATGGCGCTAGCTTGCTTGGAATGTCAGAATCACAGGCTGTTAATTTCGCTGTTTTTTTATTTATTTTTCCTTATCTAATTTTCTCTTCATATGCAGGTAAATTTGCTGATCATTATAACAAAATCACAATAATCAAGATAATCAAATACAGTGAATTAGGTATTATGCTAATTGCGGCAGTCGGCTTTAGATGTGAGTTAGTCTGGGTATTATTTTTATCGCTATTTTTAATGGGGGTACATTCCTCATTTTTTGGACCAATTAAGTATTCAATTTTACCACAATATTTTGAGCGAACTAATGTACCAATGGCAAATGCATACATCGAAATGGGAACTTTTATCGCTGTTTTAATTGGGCAAATGCTTGGTAGCTGGTTTGTTGCAGATGGAAATACTTGGGTTGTGATCTACGTATTATTTATATTTGCATTGCTTGGACTATATTTCAGCTTAAAAATGGTGAATGTTCCAGCAATGCGGACTCCATTTGTGTTGGGTAAAAACCCATTTTTTGACTCATATCGCATGTATAAAATGGTAGCTAAACATACGGTATTACGTAATAACCTGCACGCGATTTCGTGGTTCTGGGGGTTGGGAGTTTTTTACACTACTCAATTACCAGTATTAACACGTGATTGTTTTGGTGGCGATGGGCATGTGTTTAGCATTATTTTAACATTGTTTTCTTTAGGTATAGGTCTTGGCTCTATTTTTTGTGCAAAAATATCTAATGGAAAAGTTGTCCGTAAATATGTACCAATTGGGGCTGCATTTATTTCTATATTAAGTATTGTATTGTTATTGGTAAATCATATTCCTCATTATTTAGCATCAAATACGCTGTATGACGCGTCTACAAAAATTCTATTAACTTTGCCAGAATTTGCCACAACAATCAAAGGTGTAATAAACTTTATTCTATTGTTTTTTATTGGTTTTTTTGCTGGGTTTTATTCAATTACTTGCTATAATGATTTGCAGTTAAGCGCTCCAGATGAAATTCGTTCACAAGTGATTTCGGCAAATAATATATTAAATGCTGTATATATGGTGCTTACAGCTGTAATTTGTTCATCTTTGTTATTCGTGTTTAGCCTATGGATGGTGTTTGCTTTTATGCTTACTTTGAATTTAGTTTTTTGTGTCTGGTATTACAAAAACTGCGTAAAAGACATAACTACATGATTTATCACTCATTCACTAAAAAATTAGTAATGTATCATATCTATTTAAACATTCAGTAAAAAAGTGAGTAATGTGGTATATATAGTATTATGAAAAAGATTGAGATTTTAAATATATGAAACTACAAAATATTATAGAAAACCATTGGTATAAAAAAAATAATTTACTTTTGAGTATTATCTTATACCCATTGTCATTTGTTTTTATATTAATTGTATTTATTCGAAAAAAACTATATAAAATAGGCATTTTTCGTACTCATAAATTACCAATTCCAGTCGTAGTTGTTGGCAATATTAGCGTTGGTGGCGCAGGTAAAACGCCATTGTGTAAACATATCGCACTTAATCTTCTTAAGCAGGGAATTAATGTTGGCATAATTTTACGTGGGTATGGCGGTAAAAATTCTATTCCACGTGTTGTATTAGCAACTGATTCAAGTGATTTAGTTGGTGATGAAGCATTAATTTATGCAAAATCATCTATTCCTGTAGCGATTGGTTCTAACAGATATTTGGCTGGTGTGGCACTCTTAAAAGCATATCCAAATCTACAAATAATTTTGTCTGATGATGGATTGCAACATTATGCATTATGTCGCGATTATGAAATCGCAGTTATTGATAGTAGCAGAAAATTGGGTAACCAATGTTTATTACCTATGGGACCATTGCGTGAACCAGTATTTAGGTTGTCTATTGTAAATGCAATTGTAATTAATGGTTCAATAAATCAATGCGCGCATCTACTAAGTGCTTATTCAGCAAATAAACTAATTGTCGAACAGAAATTGGTTTTGGAGAATATCTACAATCCAGTTACTCAAGAATATAAATCACCTGAATTTTTTAACAATATTGAGGTTATAGCGATGGCAGGAATTGGTAATCCGCAACGCTTTTTTGATACGCTTAAAAATGTAGATATTATTCCGCGAAAATGTATTGCATTTCCTGATCATTATGTTTATAGAGAAAATGATATTATATGTGATAATGTAGCGATTCTGGTTACAGAAAAAGATTATGCCAAACTGGAGCAATTCAAAAATGGTAAAATATGGGTTGTGAGCGTAAAGTCAGAGCTGAGTAATGATGTACTGATTCAGCAAATATGTGAAATAAGGAAAAAGTAAAAATGTTAGATCCTAAATTATTAGAAATATTAGTTTGCCCAGCTTGTAAGGCAAAATTAGAGCTAAAGAACAACGAATTAATTTGCAATAAATGCAAAATTGCGTATCCAATTGACGAAGATATTCCAGTTATGTTAATTGACCGAGCAAGAGAATTATAAAATGAGCAAATTTAATATAATTATTCCAGCACGAATGCAATCAAGTCGTCTTGCAAATAAAATGTTACTTGATGTTGAGGGGTTACCTTTGTGTATTCGTGTTGCGAAGCAAGCGCATAAAACCAACGCAAATATGGTAATTGTTGCAACAGATCATATTGATATAGTAAATGCATGTAAAGATTATGGTGTCGAAGCTATAATGACAAGCGTGGATCATCAATCTGGTACAGATAGATTGGCTGAAGTAGTCAAAAAACTTAATTGGAATTTGAATGAAATTGTAATTAATGTACAAGGCGATGAGCCATTGATTGACCCAAATTTAATTAATCAATTAGGTGAATTTATTACTCGTAAAAAAACACCAATTGCAACTATTGCTCATGCTATTCACGACAAAGAAGAAATTTTTAATCCAAATGTGGTGAAGGTTGTTTTAGATAAAGATGAAAATGCGCTTTATTTTTCAAGAGCTAGTATTCCTTTTTATCGTGGAGGTTTTACTAACGATAATAATTTTAAAATTCCTGCTGATTTAAATATATTACGACATATTGGAATTTATGCGTACAGCGTGAAATTTTTACATGAATATGGTGATTTGCCACGTTATACACTAGAACACGTCGAATGTCTAGAGCAATTACGCGCTTTATATAATGGCTATAAAATTGCAGTAATGACAAGTGATTCTATTCCAGCAACTGGGGTTGATACTATAGAGGATTTACATAAAGTTAAACAGATAATAAAAAATGAAGGTATAAAATGAACATTGTAAATTTAAAGAATAATCTAAGTGTTATAAAAGTTAGTGGTGACGATAGCGTTAAGTATTTGCAGGGACAATTAACCAATGATATTAATCAATTAGATAATGTTGCTTTTCAGTATTCTGCGCATTTGAATAACAAAGGGCGCATGTTAGCGAGTTTTATAATTACAAAAGTTGAAACGAATTGTTATTATTTGATTACTGCAACAGAGATTATTGATAAGATTTTGCCACGGCTAAAAATGTTTATTTTACGTTCTAAAGTTTCTATGGAAATTTTGGATGAGAATATTTATTTTTACGATGAAAAATTTGATGACAAAGCAAATATAGCTCAAGATGCAAAAAATATAGTGTTGAATGAAACACATTATTTAACCATAACTTGTCAGCAAATCGTTACTGTGCAAGAGGTGGATTTATGGAAGCAATGGCTAATTCACTCTGGTGTTCCAATGATTTATTTGAATACGCAAGAAACATTTACCCCACAGCAAGTAAATTATGATTTAATTGGCGGTGTAAATTTTAAAAAAGGTTGCTATACAGGACAAGAAATTGTTGCTCGTATGCATTATTTGGGTAAAGTTAAGCGCAGAATGTATGAATTTACTACATCGTTTGACGTTTATATTGGGCAAAAAATCTATAGTCCAGTGATGAATAATCAAGAAGTTGGAGAAATAGTTGAGGCAGCATGTATTGATGAAAAATGGAGTGGTTTGATTTCTGTGCAAATTGATTGTATTGAAGTAGCCTTTTTAGATGTTGATAATTTGGCGAAATTAGATTTAGTAAAACGTGAGTTTTAATAGGAAATTAAATGGCAAAATTATTTTTTAGGTATTCAGCGATGGATGCTGGTAAGACGCTTGATTTATTGAAAGTAGCTTATAATTACAATGATCGAGGTCAAGAAACATTGATTCTCACATCAAGCGTAGATAAACGAGCTGGCGAAAACAAAGTTAAGTAGCGTGTAGGATTTGATAAAGACGCCACGTCAATATCTTTGGATGACAATTTATTTAAGCTAGTAGAAACACAATTAAAAAGTAAGCCTATTTCATGTATATTAGTGGATGAAATTCAATTTTTTACTATGGAACAAGTAAATCAACTATCTGATGTGGTTGATTATTTGCATGTACCAGTGATTTGTTACGGATTACGTTCAGATTATTGTGGGCGACCATTTACTGCTTCAGCGCAATTACTTGCCATTGCTGATTCTATTGAAGAACTTAAGACTATTTGTCATTGTGGACGTAAAGCAACATTTAATATGTTGGTGAGATCTGGGGTTGCTGTTAAAGAAGGCGCGCCTGTTGTTGTTGATGACGACTCTTTAAAACAAGAAGATACTCTGTATACCTCGGTATGTAGATTACACTGGAAACATGGTGTGTGGAGGAAGTCAATCTAATATGTCATACAATATTTACGATACTAATTATCTAGCTAATTGGCTTGCAGAAAAACAAATTCAAACACCATGTTATGTATACGATACACAATTGCTGATTGATACGCTGTGCATGGCGCAAAATGCCTGCAAAAATTTATTCAAACACTGGGTAATTCATTATGCGCTAAAAGCCAACAATAATATAGATTTATTGAATATAATTCAACAACATGGTTTTGGTATTGATTGTGTTAGCGGTGGGGAAATTAATTACGCATTAGAGAATAAATTTAACGCTAAAGATTTGGTTTTCGCTGGTGTTGGGAAATTAGATTGGGAAATAAATTTTGCCTTAGAGAGAAATATTTGTGCATTTAATTGTGAATCGCTTGAAGAGTTAGAAGTTATTAATCAATTAGCCGCGGATAAAAATGTGATTGCTCAAATTATGTTGCGTATTAATCCAGATATTGATGCAAAAACACACAAACATATAAGCACAGGACAAGCTAATAATAAATTTGGGATATCAATTAACCACATAAAGAATTCACTGAATCAAATCAATCAACTGAAGCACATAAAAATATGTGGGTTACATTATCATATAGGTTCGCAAATCACAGATATGCAGATATATGAGATATTAGCGCAGAATGTAACTACAGATTATCAGGAAATGAAATGCTTAGGGTTTGATTTTACGCATCTTGATTTGGGCGGTGGTTTGGGAATTGATTATTCCAATCCAGAAAAAACCCCGATTCCTGATTTTGCTACATATTTTCAAGTATTGGCAGATAATTTGGTTATTGACGATGAAATCATTGTGCATTTTGAGCTTGGACGTTCTTTAATTGCGCAATGTGGCGCACTTTTAAGCTCTGTTACGTACATTAAGCCAGCAAGCGATTATGATTTTGCGATTATTGATGCAGGTATGAATGATCTAATTCGCCCAGCGTTATATGGAGCAAACCACAAAATTATACATTTGCGACCTTTAAGTTCAAATGTCGATTATCCGGAGTTAATTAGTCTATCAAATACAGATGCGGGCGAAGAATTACATTCCTATTGTGTTGTTGGTCCAGTTTGCGAGTCTAGCGATATTTTTTCCCAAGCAGTAATGCTACCTAAATTAAAGCGTGGCGACAAAATTGCGTTACTTAGTTGTGGCGCATATGGACACGTTATGGCAAATACATACAATCTCCGTCCAATGATTTGTGAATATTTATTATAATTCAAATATGAAGATTAGTGTATAATAACGTGTTATTAACTATTTTTATTAGGAGTATATTCATATGTCTTTAATTCCCAATGCTTTTGCAAGTGGTACAGGTGCTGCAGCATCTACTGGTGGCTTTGATTTCATGTCATTTTTGCCAATGATCGTGATTTTTGTATTATTTTGGTTCTTATTAATTCGTCCACAACAAAAAAAAGCAAAGCTTCACAACGTAATGGTAGCTGAGTTACAAAAAGGCGATGAAGTGATTACAAATGGTGGTATTGCTGGTAAAATTCATAAAGTTTCAGATTCTTTTGTTCTATTAGAAGTTGCAGATAATGTGATTATAACTGTGCAAAAATCTACTGTTGGAGCTAAATTAGAAAAAGGCACTTTACAAAACATTAAGTAAATTAAATTATATAAAAATTAGACAAGGTATTCGGTATGAATAAATATCCTTTATGGAAATACATATTAATTATTGTGGCTGTTGTACTAGGCGTTTTGTATACGCTACCAAATTTTTATGGAGAAATTCCTGCTGTTCAGATCTCTAGCATGAATCAATCCGCATTATTGGATACTAATACATTAGCGAATATCGATGCTAACTTAAAACAAAATGACATAACCACAGTTGGCGATGTGTTTGATGGTAAAACTCTGAAATTAAAATTTGCTGACACTGATACGCAATTAAAGGCTAGAGATGTTATTCAGCAGAATTTGGGTAGCAATTATATTGTTGCATTAAATTTAATTTCGGCATCACCAACTTGGTTAAGTAAATTAAATGCAAATCCAATGTTTTTAGGACTGGATTTGCGTGGCGGGGTTCATTTTCTGCTCGAAGTAGATATGAATGCCGCAGTTAAGAAAATGCTGGATAAATCTTCCGGTGAAATAAAACGTGATTTACGAAATAATAAAATTCGTTATGGCTCTGTTGATATCCAAAATGGCGCTGTTGTAATTAGCCTTAGAGATCAAGATACGACTAATCAAGCTTATACACAGCTTAAAAAAGATTTTCCAACTATGCAATTAGTTAAGTCTTCTGATAATCAAATTAAAGTTGTAATATCAGACGTTGAAATGCTAAAAATTAAAGAAGCAGCTGTTAAGCAAAATATCTTGATTTTACATAATCGAGTGAATGAATTAGGCGTTGCTGAGCCAGTAATTCAGCAACAAGGACCAGCACATATTGTGGTTGATTTACCTGGTGTGCAAGATACAGCTCGCGCTAAAGATATACTAGGAAGAACTGCAACACTCGAAGTACGAATGGTTGACGATGATTCATCAAATTTAAGCGCAGCGCTTGCTGGACAAGTTCCAAGCGGTGAAGAACTACTTGATGAAGCGGCAAGAGTTGGTCAAGGAAATAAAATTTTAGTTAAAAATAATGTAGAATTAACAGGTGATAATATCAACGATGCACAAGCTGGATTTGATGAAAATGGCTCACCAGCAGTGAATATTCGTTTGGATAGCACAGGTGCTGCAATATTTAAACAAGTAACTGGGGACAACGTTGGTAAACGGATGGCTATGATTTTGGTTGATCATGGCAAAAGTCAAGTTATTACAGCGCCAGTAATTCGCACTCAAATCGGCGGTGGACAAGTGCAAATCTCAGGCGCAATGAGCGTTGAAGATGCAAATGATGTTTCGCTATTATTGCGTTCAGGTTCTCTTGCGGCACCAATGTCTATTGTTGAAGAAAACACAGTTGGTCCATCTTTGGGTAAAGAAAATATTAACCAAGGATTTCATTCTGTACTCTGGGGGTTTTTAGCAATATCTGTATTTATGTTGATTTACTACCGCGCATTTGGTGTAATTTCTGTAATTTCACTTGGTATAAATTTAATGTTATTAATTGCATTATTATCTATGCTACAAGCAACGTTAACATTACCAGGAATAGCCGCAATAGCGCTAGCACTTGGCATGGCGATTGATGCTAACGTACTAATTAATGAGCGGATTCGTGAAGAATTACGCAATGGACATAAACCACATGCGGCAATTCAAGCAGGGTACGAACATGCTTGGGCAACAATTTTAGACTCAAATGTTACCACTTTGATCGCAGGTTTGGCGTTATTGGCTTTTGGTTCTGGAGCGGTAAAAGGATTCGCAGTAGTGCATTGCTTAGGAATAATAACCTCAATGTTCAGTGCTGTTGTGGTATCACGTGGAATCGTAGGATTTATTTATACTAATCGTCGCACAACTAAACTATGGATCTAAGTGTAACTCTATAAGGTAACAAATATGTTAGAATTTTTTAGATTTAAAAAAGATATTCCATTTATGAGTTATGGAAAAATTACAACTTCCATTTCATTAATTACATTTATCTTAGCCGTGTTCTTTTTAGTGTCACGCGGACTACATTTATCGGTTGAATTCACTGGTGGAACAGTTATGCAGGTATCATATTCTGAAGCAGTTGACCCATCTAAAGTACGTACACAACTGAATGACTTAGGCTTGGAACAAGCAACTGTACAAAATTTAGGATCATCCCGCGACATAATGATACGCCTCCCAAATTTAAAAGGGGTGGATTCTGTAACTTTATCTAATCGAGTTTTTGATTCAATAAAAAATATTTCGCCAAACGCCGATCTAAAAAAAGTGGAATTCATTGGTCCACAAGTAGGGCAAGATTTAGTCAATAATGGCTTACTTGCAATATTATTTGTTTGTATCGGAATTATGATTTATCTGGCAATTCGCTTCGAATGGCGTTTTGCAGTATCAGCTATTATTGCTAATATGCACGACGTGGTAATTATTCTCGGCTTTTTTGCATTTTTTCAGTGGGAATTTAATTTAACAGTCTTGGCTGCAATTTTAGCTGTGCTTGGTTATTCAGTTAATGAATCTGTGGTTGTATTTGATAGAATCCGTGAGAATTTTAGAGTCATTCGTGGCGGTACGGTAGCGGAAGTTATTGATCATGCAATTACCGCAACAATGAGTCGTACAATTATTACTCATGGTAGCACTGAAATGATGGTTTTATCAATGTTTTTCTTTGGTGGTCCTAGCTTACATTACTTTGCATTAGCTTTGACTATCGGGATCGTATTTGGTATTTATTCATCTGTATTAGTTGCATCACCATTATTGATGCTATTAGGCTTATCACGAGATAATCTAATTAAACCAGAAAAACGCAAAGAAGAGGCAGTTGTCTAAATATGATGGATTTATTGAATATATTTTTGCATCTTGATAAATATTTGGCTGTTGTAATTGCAAATTATCATAATTGGTTTTACTTGATTTTCTTTATCGTAATTTTTTGTGAAACTGGTCTTGTTGTTACACCATTTTTACCAGGCGACTCATTATTATTTATTGCTGGGGCATTGGCGGGTAGCGGTCAATTAAATTTAGCATTTATTGCTTTAGCGGTATTTTTCGCGGCATTTCTTGGTGACAACAGTAATTATTTTATTGGTAAATATTTAGGTGATCGTTTATTTAAAAATCCAAAATCAAAGATATTTCGTAAAGATATATTAGATAAGACTCACGGGTTTTATGAACATCATGGGCGTAAGACTGTTATTTTAGCCAGATTTATTCCATTAATCCGCACATTTGCACCATTTGTTGCTGGTGTCGGACATATGTCTTACACACGATTTATTACATTTAGCTGCATTGGTTCATTTTTGTGGGTAGTAATTTTTTGTGGTGGCGGGTATTTATTTGGCAATCTAGCTTTTGTGCAGCAACATTTGTCGACAATTATTCTTATTGTTGTAGTCGTATCAGTATTACCTGTTCTAAAAATGATCTATGACGAAGTGAAAAATTCTAAACGAACTGGTAAAAAATAAAATTCTTTGCCAGTTCTATTTTTATAGATACCTCAATTACGAAATAATATCTTTCCAATGACGAAGAAATGACTTTGTACAAGTTGTTTCTTTTCCATCTTCATATAACTGATTATCTCTAATTTCAAATAATTTTGGTGTGCTTTTAGAGCCAATATCCTCAAATGTTGCCTTTACATCAGGTAATGTTTTCAACATTAAATTGATTTTCTCCGTAATATATTTTTGTTTATATGTAGGGTCTTGCTCAATTTTTTGCCTGATTTCGTTTCTATTCCTATAAGTATCAAAGGTTTGATCTAATCCAGTTTGTAGTGCTGTTGCAATTTTAGTTTTTACATTGTATTCATTTTCTGGAATAAATAAATGAGAGTCACCATATGCAGTCCATTTATCGCCATCACCACCTGTAACATAGACACCATTTGTGTTATCTTTGTCATGCATAGTTTTAATAAACACAGATCCAATTTTATCAGTAATTATGTTTGGCAAGAATGGGCTTCTACAATAAGTACTTAATTTTCTTGCTTGTGTTCTTATATGTCCACCAGCAAATAAGTCAGTCATAAAATGATCAACATACGCTTCATAACTATACGCTTGAATTAGATCTTTTGGATCTTTGGCATTTAGCGCAGTTTCCAAAGCCAATTGATGTCCAATTTTATATGAAGTAATAGCATCATCTCCAAAGTGATCATTCATTTTCAAAAGTACTTTCCCATAATATCCAGGTCGCAACACAATATCAGAAGTATATGTGCATCCGCCGCCAGTTACACAATTAAATAATAAGTTATCATTAAATGGAATATCTAATTTTTTATGATTAGCTTCATTATCTTTATTTTCATATTCTTCTCTGTCTATAATTTTCATAATGGCTGGAATATAACTAACAGTTGGGTTATTAAGATATGTATCATAATTATATAACAAATTAATTTTACCTTCAGCATAGTTTTTACTAATTCCGATTTGATGATCTGGGTCCGACATAAAGTCACCGCTTAAATAAATCATATCAGCAAATGTAAGATTAAACGGCTCATTTAAATGAAGTAAATTACCCTTACTGTCTATAGATGAATTGTTATAGGATAGCAATACTGCTTTGCCGCCTGGAATTTCAGTATATACGCCATTTTCATTTTCAAATTTTAGTTTAACCAGGTTACCAATGTATTTATGCTCAATTGATTCATAACGAAGCGGTATGTTTGCGCTAAAGTGTTCAATTAATTGTTCTTTTTTTTCGTCATTTAAATTTGAAAACAAATTCACTAAAGTTTTAGGAGTTTTGTCTAATGTTGTGATTGTACTTTCCGTTGATACGGTTAAAACTTTAGAGCCAATTGATTCACCAATGGCAAATGACTTTATTGATGTCATTATTAAAATTAATGAAAGTGATTTGTTCATGTTAACCTCGATTACTAAATTTATTTTATAAGGTAGAAGTGTAACACGTTGCGATATCAATTAAATAGTGACAAAATTGTTTTATTTTTTACTTTGTGATTGATATCGTCTGTCTTTAATTTTACTATTTTCAAGACTAATAAAAAAACACAAGTGATAGATAAGAAAATTAGTGAAGATAAATTTACGATAAAAGATGTCGACGTTATGCTAGTTAATACTATGGTAATGAGCTGGTTGCCGTTGGCACATTAACCGTTGATGTTGCACCGTTTCCAATTTGACCACTTGTGCCAAGCCCCCAGCAATAAACAGTAGTTACATAATTAGGCGAACTAGGCATTGCGCAGACCAGAGTGCTGCTGGTAGCTACACTGTACCAAGATGTTATGCCAGAGCTACTACTAACAGCGGTTGGTAGATTAACTGATGATGATGCGCCATTTCCAATTTGCCCACTTGTGCCAGTTCCCCAGCAATAAATCCAACCAGCTGTACCGCTAGTTACAGTACCAGAAATAGCACAACAAACATTAGTAGTGGTATCATTCTGTGGTGTTGATAGGCTACTCCAAGTAGAAACACCGCCAGGGTTAGTTATTGCTGTTGGTATCAATTTATTTGCTGATGCACTATTTCCGATTTGTCCACCTGTGCCAAGACCCCAGCAATAAATCCAATTAGCAATACCACTTGTTGATGTAGCCGTAATCGCACAGACTGTTTGATTGAACGTTTGTACGCTACTCCAAGTCGTGGTACCAGTATTAGTAGTAGAAACTGCTACAGGTATAGATTCACTTGTTGAGGTTGTATTTATCCCAACTTGACCAGTTGAATTCCAACCCCAACAATATAGCGCTCCAGAAGTTGTAATTGCACATACAGTTCTATTGGCTATAGAAACACTACTCCAAGTAACAGCTCCTGTGGTAGGCGCTGACACTGCTTGTGGGGTGGTATTAACACTAGTAGTAGTTCCATTACCCATTTGTCCAAAAGCACCATACCCCCAACAGTACATAACGCCGGAAGTAGTTGCAGTACTACCAATGGCGCAAACTGCTGTAGCACCTACATACATGCTATTCCAAGATGTTATATTACCAGCGGTTGATATCGCTTTTGGGGCACTTTCAGTAAAACTTCCACCACCAAGTCCAGCGTTTGCACGTCCCCAGCAATATATTTGACTTGAGCCTGATGTAATTCCATTAACTGTAGTATTAGTTGTTCCCATTGCGCAAACTAATGAAGTGCCACGTATCTGTATATCAGTCCAAGAAGTAACAGTGCTGGGTTTTGTTACCAAAGTTGGCACTGTTACACTTACAGAAGCACCATTTCCAATCTGTCCACTTTCCCCAGTTCCCCAACAATAAATGTTTCCAGCATTAGTCCCTGCTCCTGCAATTGCACAAGTGGTTGTTCCATTGGTTACAACTTTACTCCATGAACTTACTACGCCAGAAGTATTTGTAGTAGAAATTGCCATAGGCACGGATTCTACTGCAGTCGTTCCGTTACCACCTCCGCCTGTCGAATTGCTTCCCCAACAACTTATGCTACTAGTATTTTTTAATGCGCACGTAAGCACTGACGATACTGATAAAGAAGCTGTCATAATAGATGTATAACTTATTGTTATAACTCGACTGTAGGTAGTTGTACCGCTGCTATTAGTGTAGGTAGCACTAATCCCTACATTAATCTGTTTGCTACTTTCATTCGTTGTATCGCTAACAGTAATAACATATGTACAACTTGCACCATAAGCCAAGCTAGTACCAGTACACGTGTTACTAGAAATTGCTACGGTTGCACTTCCACTCACAATTGTAGCACTTGGTGTAGTAATACTAGTTAGTGAATATGCACTAAGATTCGTAATTGTTATCGTTGCCGTGGTAGAAGTAGAATTAGCATATACATACTAGACGAACTAGAAACCATTTGTGCAAGCGCTCCTCCACCTTTACTGTTATACCACGTAACTGTTTGCGTTAATGTACCACCAGTTCCGCCTGTGTATGGTATACTAATAGACCCACTACTATCCGTTGATGCTGTAATTGTGAAGTAAATTGTGCAACTAGCTTGTGCTGCTAATGTAGAACCACAAGTGGTACTAGCATTAGAAGAAGTGCCAGTTGGATAAGTAATTGTGCCAAATGTAGCAGTTGCATTTCCTGAATTTACTATTGCAAAGCTTCCAGTTGTAGTAGAGCTGGTATTCACTATAGGTGAATACCCACTGGTTAATATAGCTCCATCTGATGATGCGGTAGTAGAAATTCCAATTTTTGTGGAATATGTTGATGAATTAGTTGTATTAATTGCATTGATATTTAAATTAGTAACTACATTACTGGCAGTAGTACTAACTTCAATGGCAATAATTTCATTATTAGCAAGTACTTTACCAAAATCGCTATTGTCTATGGTAATCTGTGGATTATCTACAAGAAAGTTCGTTAATGTATATGAACCACCAGCGCCACCATAAGCATAAACAGTTGCATAAGATGTACTATTTCCAAAATTTGCTAATATTACATCAGAATTGATAAATATTCCTTGACTTGTGTTATTAAAAACCTTTGCATAATTAATTATTTGGCTAAATTTGTAGTTATTGGTTAAATTAGCGGTTATTATGGCAGATGATTGGGCAACTGTATCAGCTAATGTGCCAATTGTAAATGAAAGTGCACAACGTGAATGTGCTGCAATGGTATTACATTGCATACGAGATACAGAGAAATTATTTGGCGTTTGATCGTTATTTTTAATTGTATAGGTGATTCCGTTGATTGTACTGTCGCTATTATTGTGTATATAGATAATACCATTTGTGGTAGAATCAGACAACAGAGGAACTACGCCAGTATTATTTATACTTATGGGACTACTGGTGTTATATGCTGTAGCTCCAACCTTAGTATCTTCTATTTTACAAGAAACTAAGCTGGCTATAATAATGGCAAATATGATATACCATCTTATACTATTGCTAGTTTTCATTGTATTATATCTCGCTCATACATAGTGTTATTTGGCTTAACCAATTTAGTAACGCAATAAGAAATGAATCCAGCAATTATTATAATTGCTTCACTATATCTTAGTAGTGTAACATATAAATTAATGTTTTGTCAACTGTAATCCATACTATTTATATGTTTATTGAAGTCGTATGATATTGTAAATTACTTCACTATATAATAGTAATGTAACATATAAATTAATGTTTTGTCAACTTTAATCCATACTATTTATATGTTTATTGAAGTCTTATTATATGTAGCTTAACCGCCTCAAATTACTAACCGCAAAATGAATAATTATACTATAAATTTAAAGTAATATGTATAATTGCGTTTTGTGATAAAATATTGATTAATAAAGTCTCATGCTGTTATCGCCAATTAAATTATGAAATGCAATCTAATGATGGTAAAAAATATATTTCGAAAGAATAAATAAAACTTGTATTGTAAGTAAGCACTTGGCTTATACTCTTGTTAAATAACTTGTTTAAAAAGTGATAAATTATGTCTAGAATTCATAAATTACCAGATAATCTTGTAAATCGTATTTCTGCAGGTGAAGTTGTGGAACGTCCAGCTTCGGCATTAAAAGAGATTATGGAAAATAGCATTGATGCACAATCTAGCAAAATAGTAGTTGAATTAGAGCATGGTGGAATCAAACAAATAAAAATTACGGATAATGGTAATGGAATACATCATGATGATTTACCACTGGCATTGGATAGACATGCAACAAGCAAATTATCCACTGAGGAAGATTTGTACACTGTGATGACCTTAGGATTTCGTGGTGAAGGCTTGGCTTCGATTTCTTCTGTGTCGAGGTTTAGCCTTATTAGTAAACACATCGATTCTAACATTGCTTATAAAATTAGTAGCAATTTTGGTGAAATTAGCGACGTAATTCCTGCTGCGCTAAATAACGGCACTATGATTGAAGTTAACGAATTATATCACAATATTCCTGCCAGAAAAAAATTCCTAAAAAGTGAAAATACAGAATATTCTCATTGCAAGAGCGTTTTTGAGCGTTTAGTTTTATCTAATCCTTCAATCGCCTGTGAATTGCAACATAACAATAAAATAGTTTATCAATTGCCTGAGCAAGATTTATTACAACGTGCTGCAATGTTATTTGGCGATGATTATTCAAAACATTATTTTACATTATTGGAAACACAAACCGATGGTCTGAGCATATCTGGGTATGTTTATCATCCAAGCTATATTAACAAAAGTAAAAATGTACAATACGTATATGTCAATGGTCGTTATGTGAAAGATAGAGTAATTTCAAACGCAATAAAACAAGGATTTAGCGGTGTATTGCATCATGAACATAGCCCAGAATATATTTTATTTATCGAAATAGATCCAAACGAAGTCGATGTTAATGTGCACCCAACAAAAACTGAAGTACGCTTTAAAGATGGTGGTGGAATTCATAGCTTTATTAGTCGTTCATTACGTAAGGTTTTGGCGGGCAATATTCAAAGTAATAATTCTATTGTTGATATTGATAAATACGATATTAGTAACATTAGTAACGACAACAGCAACAAAGAATTTACGTTATCACAATCTCAATTTTCGTCAAATCTTGCGACTCATGCAAATGATTACCCAAATAATCCACCATCGCCAGAACAAGTTCGTGCTTGGTTACCAGATCATTTTGTGCAGAATAAACCGCTAAGTACTCCTTATGCGAGTAAATACAATAAACCAATACAGGAAAGTCCAGAACTATTTACAGATTCTGTTATTGGTAATACAAATAATACCACAATACCATTGCTAGGTTTTGCAATTGCACAACTTCATGGTGTATATATTTTAAGTCAGACTAGGGAAGGGCTAATTGTTGTTGATATGCACGCCGCTCATGAAAGAGTAATTTTAGAGAAACTTACCAAACAGCGTAATAATTCAACTATTGAGGCACAACAATTGTTGATTCCATTACAATTAAATGTATCTGAATTATTATTAGAAACAGCGGTTACATATAAAAATGAATTATATAAAATGGGGTTTTCTTATGATATTGATGGCAACAAATTATCAATAATTACGATTCCAATGTTACTTGATTTCAACAAAACTGAAAAATTAGTATTAGATGTGCTAAATGAATTAACTAAATATGGCAATACCAATGCATTGCATGAGCATCAGGAGGAATTGTTGTCAACTATGGCGTGTCATTGCGCCGTTAGAGCTAATCGCCAATTAAGTTTGCCTGAGATGAATGCATTATTGCGTGAGATAGAAATAACTGAGCGTGCTGGATATTGCAATCATGGTCGTCCTACGTGGTTTCGGTTGAGTATGCATGATCTTGACAAGATGTTTATGCGCGGAAAGTAGTGTGGGTTTTTATGTTAATTCATAGGTTTTTAAAATACTTTATTTATAAACGTTATTATGTATGAGCTATATCAATTTTTTATTTTGGTATAATTGATTATGTTTAGCATGATATATGGTAAAATCAACACATAGTGCTGTAGTTGTTAAAGAGTTAGACTTTGAATATTTAAGGTTAATAAAAATGGATTCTAAAGATCAAAAGCTAGTTGAATCCGTACAACCTGGGCAATTATCATATTCATCTCTGAATGAAGTAAATTATTTGGCTTTTAATGAAGTTACGGCAGAGTATCACAATGAGCTTTATGGGTTTATCGAATTAGAAGCATTTAAAAGTAAACACAGTAAGAGTAAGATTAAATATACTAAACAGCATAAAAACGGCCCTAAAGACGAACTAATAACATTAACTGAATATATAAGACATCAGATTCATCATCCAGAGAACAAGTGTAATACAATATATTCACCTGAACAACTAGAAGAATCTATAAAATTGATGAGAGATCATTTATTAGAAAATAGTAAATCTTCAACTGATTAATTTTTAAAGAGTCGCTAAATTATTTTATTTTTAGGAATGGCAATTAATGCGAGATAAATACAAATTACAAACCCAAGATATACATCCACTTAGTTTAGTTGCGGTTAAAGATAGTTGCTTTACCAGTGATGAAATCAAACTAAATACGCTTGCTACATTGGAGCAATTGCAAACATCTGGTAATAAGTTACCATACGGGAATGATTTACAAATACGTATTATATTAATTGAGGTACAATATGCAAGAAATGGCGACCAAAGAATTAATATTATTTACTGCCGCAGATGAAAACATTGCGGTTAATTTAACTTATTACCACAGTACGTTATGGTTAAGTCAGAAGTTAATGGCTACATTGTTTGATAAAGATACTGATACTATAGGTATGCATATAAAAAATATATTCACAGATGGTGAATTAGATGAATCGCGAACTACCGAGATTTACTCGGTTGTTCAAAATGAGGGAGCTCGTCGAGTATCACGGAATGTGAAACATTATAATCTTGATGTTATTATTTCAGTTGGTTATCGTGTAAACTCAAAGAGAGGTACGCAGTTTAGAATATGGGCTAATTCTGTATTAAAAGATTATTTATTAAAAGGATACGCAATCAATAAAAATGTAATTGATACCACACATAAAGAATATCAAAATTTAGTTGATTTATTAAGTCAGACATTGGCGAATAATCAATTAGTGAACCAGCAAGGGCAAAGTATTGTAGAGTTGATAAATAATTATGCAAGCACATGGACAACCTTATTAAAGTATGATGAGGATTGTTTAATATTGACAAATAGTGTTAATAAAACTAGCATACCGTTGGAATATACACAGGCAACTAAAGCTATTGGTGAGTTAAAACAAAATTTATTAGCAATTGGTGAAGCCACTGAATTATTTGCTAATGAACGTAGCGATAATTTACAATCTATTTTAGCAAATTTAGAACAAACAATGTTTGGCGAAGAGTTATATAAGAGTGTAGAGGAAAAGGCTGCAAATTTACTTTATATGGTAATCAAAGACCACCCATTTAGCGATGGAAATAAGCGGGTTGGTAGTTTTTTATTTTTATTGTATATTCAAGTTAATAAATTACCGTTGAAAATTGATAATATAGGCTTAACTTCATTAGCTTTATTGGTTGCGGAATCAAACCCACAGCAAAAAGATTTAATTGTGCGCTTAATTGTAAATTTATTGGTAAATTAATTTTTATAAAAAGCTTAAAATCACTTAAATTTACATTTTTTAGAATAATTAGACTAAAAATTAGTCTATGAGTAAAATACAGGCGTGCTGCAATCATTGTTATTAATTGATTTATACTGCTTGCACCACTTTAATGCGCGGAAAGTAATTTTTACTAAGTAGCACATGTAATTGTGTTTTGACATTTTTCTAACATTCTATTGTGTAGATATGCTAAAATTCTATTGTCAAATATATTGTTTTGAGAAAGGTTATGTGTGAAATATCTATTTTTAATCTTATGTTCAAAAAAATCCCTGAAAATCCTACTATTATCTACATTAGGGCTGATTCCATTATTAAATAGTTGTAACTCAGGATCGTCAGATTCATCACCACTAGTTTCGATTGAAACGGTTCCAGTTATGAATATGGGTAATGAGTCTGATACAGAAACTGGATTTGGAAAAGTTGATTATAATTTTGCTATTGGTAAGTATATAATTACAGTTGGACAATATCTTGTTTTTTTAAATACAAAAGCCAGCGTGACGGATAAGCAAGCAATTATTGATTTGTGGAATATAGATATGGAAGATCCAGCAAGTTATGTGTCAGATGGTTTTATTAAACGTACTGGTTCTGGGACTATTTATATATATATTCGGAGATGATGGATGAAAGTTTAGGAGCTAATTCTAGTCAAAGGGGGATGCCTAATATTAATTGGTTTTCTGCTGCACGTTTTTCCAACTGGATAAATAATGGTGCAACTGCAGATGCAGACACAGAAACAGGCGCATATAATCTTAATTACGCTACAGATGGTGTTTTTATAAAACAATCAAATGCAAAATGGTGGATCCCTAGTGAAAATGAGTGGTATAAAGCTGCGTATTATGATCCTAGATTAAATAATGGGAATGGTGGATATTATAAATTTCCAACTTCGTCTGATACGCAAACCATTAGCTCGATTCCAACAGAATCAACTAATACAAATTATGATGGAATTATGCCATCAAAAATGAAAATAACTTTAGTTGGTGCATATTCAAACTCACACTCATATTACGGCACGTATGATCAAGGTGGCTTATTATGGCAATGGAATGATGCTACGTATAGCGATCATAATGGAGTTCCTCTTAATAGGGGAATGCGCGGTGGCTCTTGGAGTTTAGGCTTAATTAATATCTCAAAATATGGACAAAGAGATTATCCGCCAACTTATCAGGATGACGATTCTGGTTTTCGTTTAGCAACTAGTATTAACTAAGAGGAAAATTAATATGTTTAGAATAATATGCTTTTTATTATTTTTTATTGGTGTGCATAATATGGTTTTTTCAAGTCCATTAGTTACAATTGAAACCGTGTTAGTTGGTAATCCTGGCAATGAATCTGATGTGGATACTGGATATGGCGCAGTCCCTGAATCATATAATATAGGCAAATACCATGTTACGATCAATCAATATACAACTTTTCTTAATTCTAAGGCTAAGTATGAATCAGATCCTGTAACTAATTTATTATGGAATGAAGATATGTCAGATCCAAGTCATAAAGAAAAAACAGGAGTTTTAATTACACGTAGTGGCTCTTCTACATATGTTTATACAGTAGCCATTGAATCTACTACTTGGGGAGCTAATTCTGGTAACCGTCCAATTTGTTGGGTTAGCTGGTTTGATGCTGCCCGTTTCGCTAACTGGATGCATAACGGTGCCGATGATGCTGCTAGCACCGAAAGTGGAGCATATAATTTAGTTAACTATCAGAATTCTGGCATTGTTTTAAAGGAGTCTGGTGCAACATGGTGGATACCTAGTGAGGATCAATGGTATAAGGCAGCATATTATGATCCAACGCTAAATCAAAATATAGGTGGATATTATGAATATCCTACGCGTAGTAATATAGTGCCATATATGGAAAGTAATCCACCTGGCTTACCTAATAGTGCTAATTTTAATAATGTTTTTACAACGAAGGGTAACGTATTGACTCCTGTTGGATCTTACCAAACCAGCCCAAGTTATTATGGCACCTATGATCAGGGTGGGCTATTGTGGCAGTGGACAGATGGTATTTATCAAGCTGTTATAGGTCCAAATAGAATTATACGGGGTGGTTCATTTAGTTATGGTCTTACTCCATTAAGAAAAACAATTAGGAGAGATTATGCACCTGGTTTTTATGAAGATGATGATACTGGATTTAGATTAGCTTGTGATCCAAATAGCTGTTAGTTATATATGTTTTAAGACACTATAAAACATCTTATGAAAAACCACTGAACTAGAAAGCAATATGTATTTTTTGCATATTGCTTCCTGTAGTAATAAATAATTATTTTTTCTTTTTAAATTTAATTTTATCAATTAATTCAAACATTATCGGAATTACAAATAAACTCAATACTGTAGATGTAATTAATCCAGCAATCACAGTCACAGCCATTGGTGCTCTAAAGCTAGAATCTCCATCTAACCCCAAGGCTATTGGAAGCATTCCAGCTATCATTGCAATGGTTGTCATTATAATTGGACGTACTCGTTTATGACATGCATCAATAACTGCAGTTCTTACCGAATTACCATTTCGAATTGAGTTTAAAATATAATCAACAAGGAGTATTGAGTTTTTAGTAACAATTCCCATTAACATTAGTATTCCAATTACAGTTGACATTGATATACTATAACCAAATAAAATTAAGCTAGCTAATGCGCCACTTATTGCTAAAGGTAATGCAGCTAATATTGTAAACGGATGTTTAAAGTTGTTAAATAATAAAGCAAGTACTAAATATACTCCCAAAATTCCTATAATCATTGCCTGTTTAAAATTACCAAACATTTCTTGCATATGTTCTATATCACCAGATGCGACACGATGTACTGATTTGGGTAAATGCTGTAAACTAGGTAAATTATTGATCATATTATCGATATCACTAATGTTGCGTCCATTTAAATCAATGTTAAATGCTGTACTACGGTAGCGATCGTATCTTGTTAAACTAACTGGTCCACTATTGAGTTGAATATCAGCAACGCTAGATAATGGCACGGTTCCATTATTACCTTTCAATCGTAATTGTGCTAACACTTCAGGCGAGTGTAGGGCACTTGGAGTTAATTTTACACGAATTGGAATATCACGATCTGGTAAATACAATGATGCAAGCTTAGTGCTGTAGTCACCAGATGTAGCAACACGAATTACTTGACCCATATCATTGGGGGTTACACCAAGCTCCGCCGCATGATTAAAATTCGGATTAATGTGTATTTCTGGTCGTACCAAATTATATTCTGAATTAACATTACCTATATTTGAAATAGCTCGTATTTCACTCTCAACCACTTTTGCAGTTTCTTGTAATAATGAAGTGTCATCACTGGCTAAAACTAAAGAATAACGCTCGCCATTTCCTGAGGCGCCTGAGAATTTGGCACCAGGTATTGTGTTTAATATATTTTGAATTGTCTTTTCAAGTTGCGATTGAGATTGATCTCGTTTATTGCTATCAACTAAATCAAAAGTAAGTTTTCCGCTAGTGACGTCTCCATCAGTAGAGATACTATCACTGCTTTGAACGCCTGTACCAATTGTTGCGTACATATCAATTATTCCAGGCATTGATTTTGTTTTAGTATAAGCACTACGAATAACATTAATTGCCTGATCTATTTTGCTACCAGGAGCAGTTTCAAAACTAATTGATACTTGCGAATTATCTGCTGCAGGAAAAAAAGTTGTTGGAATAAACATTAGTAATGTCATAGAAGCTAAGAATGAAGCTCCTACCACTGACATCGTTTTAACTTTATTTTCAAGGCACCATGTTACTAATTGCAAATATTTAGTCATGATTTTACCTTGTGGTTTTACTTTTTCCACGTGTGATTTCATAAGATATGCAGCCATCATTGGCGTTAGTAATCTAGCAACCAATAGTGATAATAGTATTGCAATTGTCGCAGTCCAGCCAAATTGTTTAAAGATTTTACCTGGTACTTCGCCCATAAATGCCGTTGGCAAAAATACTGCAACTAAAGAAAATGATGTTGCTATTACCGCGGTTCCAATTTCTCGTGCGGCTTCAATTGCCGCTTTTATTGGCGATTGATGATGTTGTAAATGGCGAACAATATTTTCCACTTCGACAATAGCATCATCAACTAATACACCAATAACCAGTGTTAACGCAAGTAATGATATAGTATTTAAGCTAAATCCCATTAGATAAATAAATAAAAATGTAGGAATTATTGAAAGTGGTAATGCAGTTGCTGCAACAAAAGTTGCACGCCAATCACGTAAAAACAACCAAACAATAATAATTGCCAATATACATCCTTCATACATGGCTTTCATTGAACTGGAGTAGTTTGAGCTAATTGGCTCAATTGTATTACTGATTTCTGTTATGTGAATACTCGGGTTTGATTTTACAAAGTCAGCTATTTTTGCTCTAACTAATCCAGCAACAGCTAATTCGCTTGCCGATCTGGTTGCGTAAACACTAAAACTTATAACTGATTCACCATTTAGAAATGACATTTGTCGCACTTCTGAATTTGTATCAACAACTTGCGCAACATCAGATAAGTGCACATATGAGCTTGTGGATAGTGGAATATTTAATTTTGCAATATCATTTATGTTATTAATACTTTGTTGTTCTTGTATAACTTGCTCAGAACTACCTAATCTCATCCTTCCACCAGAAAAATTTTGTTGTACATTATATAATTGATTTGAAATATCATTAATAGTAGTATTTAACGTAATTAGTTTAAGTGGATCAACTAATACTTCAACTTCACGATCAACACCGCCATTACGTAAAATCTCACCAACGCCTGGTACAGAAACTAGCATTTTGCTAATATCATTATCGACAACCCAAGATAAATCATATTTATCCATATTAGAACTTATTTGATATGTGAGTAGGGCGCTATCACTATTAGTAATTCTAGCAACTACAGGGTCACTAGTGCCAGATGGAAATTGACTGGAGATTTTACCTACATTTTCCTTGACATCTTCTTCGGCTTCAAGCAAATTTTTACTTAAATCAAATTCAATAGTTGTAACAGAGCTACCGTCTGAAATAGTCGAACTAATGTGTTTTATCATACTAATGGATGCAACACTGTCTTCAACTTTACGTGTTATTTGAGTTTCTAACTGTGCAGGAGTTGCGCCAGATAGAGAAACTGTAACTCTGACAGTTGGTAAATCTAGATCTGGAAATTTTTGTACTCTAATTTGATAAAATGAATGATGACAGGAATAGGGCGCTTAATTGCCCATTCGGAAATATTCATTACTCACTCCCTTTTGCTAAATTAACTTTATCACCATTACTAAGAAATTCGGCGCCAGTAACAACTAATTTATCAGTTTTAGTTACACCTGAATTAATTACAACATCTTTAGCTGCATATGATCAAACCGTAACTTTAGCTTGTTTAATTATGTTACCTGATTCCAACATCATCACATAATTATAACCATCACGATTAACGATAGTTGCCTCAGGAACTGTTAATGCTAATACATTACCAATATTTATAATTCCAGTAGTATATGTACCTTGTTGAATTTTAATATTCGCTGGTAAATCTACGTAAACTAAACCGCTTTTAGTAGTTTGATTTAAATTTGGAGAAATTTGTCGCACAGACCCTTGTATTTTTTGTCCATTACCATTATCAATGATTGCAATTTGACCTATTTTAATTTGGTCTAAATCTGTGTAATTTATCTCTGCCTGCCACTCCAAACGATTACCACGTATCAAACGAAATAATTCAGTTCCAGATTGTACAATACTACCAACAGTTGCGGTACTTGATGAAATAGTTCCATCATCTGGAGCCCTAATTACAGCATAACTTAAATTCAATTGTTGTAATTTTAATTTGGCTTTTTCACTATTTAATGTTGCTAATGCTGTTTTTGCAACCGTTTCATATTGAAGATTTTCTTGTGAGCTAATCGCACCAACTTTAATTAATTCTTTCGCTTGAGCTGCTTCAGTATTGGCTTTTACTAAATTTGCTTGTGCTTGAGCAACATTGGCGATTTGTTCTTGCAAATCTGCATTTAGTTGGTCGGTGTTTAATTTAGCGAGTATTTCACCTTTATGTACTTGATCACCAGTATTTACATTAACTGAAGTTATATCATAACCTGTTACTTTGGCGCTAATTATACTTTGTTGCCACGCTTGCACTACACCAGTTGCATTAACAGTTTTCATTACATTTTGCGATATTGGTAATGTTGTAGTAACAGTTGTTACTCCAGTGGTTTCATTTGTTTTTTGTGTACATCCAAATAAATTTAATGTGCTTATAGCTACAATAAATAACAAAGTGTTTTTCATGATGTTCCTGTTCATTAAATAAAAAAGGATTAAATTTAAAGTAACTACTTAATAACATTTCTCATATATACAGAATAAATTAATTTTTTCCTCATGAGTTATCACAAAATCGGTAATTATCACAAAATCGGTAAAAATTAATTTATTCTGTATATTATAGATATTACTACTAGGTAGTTACAGTTTAATTAATAATATTTTGTGTGTTAACCCAATCACCACCAACTGCCTTATATAATGCAATCCAAGATGATACTTCTTCCAATTTTGCGCTAGTTAAATCTTGTTGGTAACTAACTAAGTTAATACGAGCGGTTTCTAAATCAAGTAAACTATTCCAGCCGACTTTATATTTTGCATTCATGGCATCAAAATAGCTCTGATAATTAGTTACAGCATCATTTGCAGCTAATTCACATTTATGTGCCGCATTTATTCTTACTAATGCATTTTCAACTTCTTTGACTGCGGTGATTACTTTTAATTTATAACTTGCTACTGCTTCATTATATTGTGCTTTTGCTAAATCTTCTTGTGCACTTAAATAACCCGCATCAAAAAGAGGAATACTGATTGCAGGACCAAATGCCCAAGATGTTTCATTTCCAACATAAGCAGTTCCACCATTTGCACTAATAATACCTGTTAATGATAGAGAAGGGTAACGATTTGCAGTTGCTAGTCCTACTTTTGCCATAGCTGCAGCAACTGATCTTTCTGCTGAAGCGATGTCTGGACGTTGTGAAATTATTTTTGCTGGTATGTCAGCAATAAAGTTAATTTTAGGTAATGGAATTTTAGCATATGATAACTTCATTTGTGATTCAATAATTGCTTGGCTAAGACCCGTGATTGCAACTAATTCATTTTGATATTGTTTGCATAGCCCATTTTCTTGTTCTAAATTGCTCAGTGTTTGAGCAACTAAACCAGCTCCTTGTTTACCATCTGCAGTGGAAGCAAATCCAACTCCAACCTTTGCTGTAGTAAGCTTTTGTGTACTATTACGTGACGCAAATTCGCTTTCATATATAGCAAGAGAACTTTGGCACGCTCTTGCTGTAACATAATCATTTGCTACTTCAGCAGCTAAAGAAATTCTGGCATCATTCCAGTCGGCATGGCTCGCTTCAAGAAGTGCTTTGTATGCATCGGTATTATGTTTAATTGCGCCAAATAAATCAATTTCCCAGCTTGCATTTAGCCCAGCTGTATAAGCAGATCCACTGCCTGTAGTATTACTGATGACATCACCGCTACTACTTGCAATTCCATCAGCATTATTAACCGCTTCAGCGCTTCCGGTTGCAGTTAAACTAGGGAAAAAACTTGCGGTGCTTGCTTTTAAATTTGCTTGTGCTTCTTCAATTTTTGCAACTGATTGTTCTAATGTAGGATTATTATTAATTGATGATTTAATAAAATAACTTAACGTAGGGTCATTAAATTGGTCCCACCAATTAATTAATTTGATATTGCTTCCATTGTGTGGTAATGTTGCGTGCCAATTATTTGGTATATTTAATTCTTGTTGATCTAATGGTTTATAGCTAGGTCCCACAGCGCAGGCACTCAATAAAAATGGTAATAAACAAGATAACTTTTTAAATGTTTTTAGATGCATTTGCATTATTAAAACTCACATAGAAATGTTTAATTAGATTAAAGTTATTAGATGGCGAGCTGTATTATAACAAAAAATTTATTTGAAAAATAAGTTAAATTGACTAATTCTCTGTTATTTTTATATTATATGTTTACAGTTAAGAAAAATTGTAAACATTGCTGGAGGGGAAATCTAACAACTTAAGTAATCTTACAGAAGTTGTTAGATAGATAAATGAAGATTGTCAGAATCATTCTTTTGTTTCTTCCTCCGGGGTGTCTTTAGGGAAATTATCCTTCATGAATGTATTTAATGTATCTAATTGAGTTTTTATTGTATTTTGACTACTCATATTGCGATTCCTAATCTCTTGGTTTCCATATGGGTTTTCAATATTATTAACCGCATTTGTAAGTAAATTATATTGCGTCTCATAATTTTTTCTCCATGAATTAAGTTTTTCTGATAAGATCTCTGTAATTTTACTTAAATTAGCTTTATGTATTTTATATATTTCCCTTAGGTCGGTATAATCATTAATATTATTAATAACCTTCTTTTCACAACGTTGTATATCATCAAAAATATTTTTTACTGCTGTCATATTTTTGTGAAAGTTGGAATTATTATCATCAATTTTGAGGTCTAAGGATTTAATTTCCACTTTAAAATTATCAATTTCAGTATTACATGCTGTTATTACATTATTCTCGCGCTCAATGTCAGACCTTCTGAACTTAACTATCATAATCTTGCCACTGCTGGTAGTATATTTTGTTGTAGTATCTGTTTTTTTTTCCTGAATTAAAGTGTTATTATTCAAAGATTTGGCACTACTATCATCAACACTCACATTCAAATTCGTAGTAACAACACTAGTCAACCAATTTTTTACTTTTTCATTGGGCACATTTAAATTTACCGAAGCGCCGCTAATTAATTTCTCCAAATTACTAGGAATTTTTTTATATCCACCAAATCCGAACCAGCTGTAACCGCCATGTTTATTTAATGCTAGCGTTAGAACATCATTATAATTATTATAATTAAAATTATTGGAACATATTCTGTATATATCTTCTAAACACTTTTCTACAGATTGTTTATCAGCTTCACTTAATGATAACAATGGCTCAGCATCAGATTGTTTATTCTTATTAGCTTCATTAACGAAGTATCTCAATGCAGCAAGACTTGAGACCAGAGTTTTACAATCTTCAACGGCAGGCAATTGCATTATTTGTTTACGAGTATCGCTTTTATTTGGCTTAAGCTGTCCTTTCCCATATTGTTCTATAACTTTATTAAAATCCATGAATTTGCTGGTTTCTTGATTATCGTGATTAAAACCAATGCTATGTAGAGTTGCTTTGTAAAATCCAGTAGTAGGCCTAAGACTAAAGATCGTGACGTTATCCGCCATTTTAACTAAAGTGCCTAA
>CAYWWJ010000010.1:0-64806 GCA_964462055.1 uncultured Neisseria sp.
ATTCAATTATTTAATTGAGGAGGTTATCATACCATCTCAGCCTATATATTTATAACTTTGCCGCAAAGATTCTTAAGCATATTTCACACAGCTAATCTTTGCTCCTATGTATAAATATATATATATGCGACAGTAATTAAATCGTATCACCTTGTGGCGTAACAAGATTTCTTACCTTAAAAATAATAGCTACTTCATATTTCTATAGTTTTCTGTTAATTTTGCAAATGTAAATATCCTACAATTAAATTGAATTAGACTCTAGTTATAATTTAGGCATTTTGTCTAAAAGTAACAACACATTGTATAAATTTAAAGTACATTATATTAGATCTAATAATATAAACCCTTATAAAACAACCACTATAACACATATATTAATAATTTAATAATGCAAATTAGATACATTAAACGATAAAAAATCCACTACCCACACAAAAATGTTATAGACAAACTTGTGTGCTATATGCTACAATAACACAATTAAATATGTAGGGCTTATCATCTACTTTCAAATATAAATAGTTTATACACTTGAAGATATCTACTATAATCTCAGTTATGATTATAATGGCAAATGCTACAATACATGAATTAATTTATATTTGCAATGTGGTTAAATGATTCACACATACTAATAGCGCATGCTTAACCACTTTAGAAATCGATTCATTCGAATTACAAAGTGCAATGGCATGTATAATTTTATCAATATAATATTTATAGGAACTTTTTATAATGGCAACTACAGGAAATGTAATCAGAGCACAATCCAATCTAAACTTTTATGGACACGATAACTCTAAAGGTGCAGTTATGATCAAGGTAAGGGACGATTACAATAAGCATGACGAACAATATAATGAACTTAAATGTAGTCCAGATCGCTTAGGACATATTGTGAATGACCCTGAAACATCTAGAGATGAGGGATTGTTTGGCAAATTCAGGCATAATGCTGATCGTAAAAACACTGTTCTTGGTAAAATACTTCGACAGACAGAATCAGATTCCCAAATTATTAGCAAGAAACTCTCTAATGATGAAACAACCCTTAAAGCATGCAGATTTATTGCATTGTGTAATTCAGCTGGTGACAAGGATAAGTTTACAATAGAGCAAGGTCAATTCTTCCGTAGAAATGTAGAATTTAATATTTCTGGAAAAACAATATTTACTTGGCGTTTACCAGATAACAACGAAGATTTACCAACAAATTTAGTAAATCTTATAGATTTTTTTTATACTGTCAAGAATGCAGAAGGTCCAATTAATTTAACTTTATTAACAATTGAACAACACAATTCAATGACAGCTGAAGAAAGTAAACCATAATCTCCACAAGACAAAGTAAAATACGCACCATTCCCATGAATAAGCAATTTCTGTAAGCATTATATTTGCAATTATTACTCATGGGGTGGCATTTCCTCTCTATAAAAATCAATGATCTCACAAAAGATATAAATTTGCATCTGCGAGTCTGAAGTGCAACAAAGATATAGTATATATTTCTGATGCATATATATTCGTTACTACTTAAAGATATTTTGGTATAATAATGACTTCTGTACCTTTAGTCCTCACTTTTTAATTGAATATTTAAATAGTATAGGATAAATTATAATTTTCTAGTGAATTATGGAAAAATATAGAGTTTGTTAATGAAGAAAGCGTAATTTGGCAAACTGTTTGAGCGCTAGCGAGTTTTTGCCAAATAGATTTCAAATTAGTACAGACTCATATTTTGTAATCTTTGAACGTAAAAATTATAATTTATTTTATAAAGAAATAAAATAAAAAAATGAGGACTAAGGTCTTCTGTACTCATGGCAAAAGCCAGAAAGAATAAATAAAATGAAGTTCATTGATGAGGCACGAGTTGAAATTATCGCTGGAGATGGAGGCAACGGTTGCGCTTCATTTCGCCGTGAAAAATACATTGAAAATGGCGGCCCTGATGGTGGCGATGGTGGTCGTGGTGGCAGTGTAATCGCTATTGCTGATGAAAACATCAATACATTGGTAGATTATCGTTTTGTAAAAAAATATGTGGCACAAGATGGCGAAAAAGGCCGTGGCGCAGATTGCTATGGACACAAAGGAGAAGACATCTACTTAAAAATGCCAGTTGGCACTACAATTATTGACGCTGAAACAGAGATGATCTTAGCTGATTTAGATCATCATGGACAAACGATTGTATTAGCCAAAGGCGGCTCTGGTGGATTAGGTAACCTACACTTTAAATCGTCAACTAATCGCGCACCAAGGCAAACAACATCTGGAACAGAAGGCGAACGGCATACTTTAAAACTAGAGCTAAAAGTACTAGCTGATATTGGCCTACTCGGTCTACCAAATGCTGGAAAATCAACATTTATTCGAGCAGTTTCTGCTGCACGCCCTAAAGTTGCGGATTATCCATTTACCACATTACACCCAAATCTTGGCGTTGTTCGCGTTGATACCGACAGAAGCTTTGTTATTGCCGACATTCCAGGACTAATTGAAGGCGCATCTGAAGGAACTGGCTTAGGATTCAAATTCCTCCGCCATTTGCAACGTACTAAAGCTCTATTACATATTGTTGATATTCTACCGATTGATGATGACCAAGATATTGTCAAAAATGCAATAGCAATTACCCAAGAGTTAAAAAAATACGACGAAGAATTATACAATAAACCACGTTATTTAGTTATCAATAAAATTGATTTAGTTGGCGAAGATGAACAACAAGCTAGAGTTAATCAATTTATCGATGAATTTAAAAAATTTGACACTAATACATTGCTTGACAGAATATTTATAATATCTGGCGTAACTGGCTCTGGTTGTAAAGATTTGTGCTATTATCTAATGCAACAAATTGAAGAACAACGCACTCTTCTATAACTATTAAATAATTATTTTACAAGATAAATATACAGGATAACTTAATTTTTACCGATTTTGTGATAACTCATGAGGGGGAAATTAATTTATCCTGTATATGACCCTGTAATATTAGGAACAAAATAACCATGCAACGTGATGTAATGAACTATGATGTAGTAATAATCGGCGCTGGTCCAGCTGGTCTTGCTAGCGCTATTCATTTGAAGCAACTATGTCAACAAACGAATACGGAATTATCCATTGCTATACTCGACAAAGGCAGTAGCGTTGGAGCGCATATTATTTCTGGTTGTGTAATGAATCCACTTGGCTTGGATGAATTAATCCCCAATTGGCAAGAACTAAATTTCCCCGTGACTACAAAAGTTACTCAAGAAAATCTAGTTTTTTTAAGCAAATCTACGGCAATCAAATTACCTATTCCGCATGATTGGCAAAATACGGGTAATTATATTATCAGCCTGAGTCAATTATGCCGTCGCTTAGGTGAATACGCCGAAGAACTTGGTGTTGAAATTTACCCGGGATTTGCCGCAATAGAAACCATAATCGAGAAAAATAAAGTCGTCGGTATTATAACTGGCGATATGGGCGTAGATAAAAATGGCGGACATAACGCTAATTATCAAGCAGGAATCGAAATTCGCGCAAAGCAAGTGATTCTTGCGGAAGGATGTCGTGGCTCAGTGAGTAAACAGATTATTGCTAAATTTGATTTGGCACGAGACGCAAAACCACAAACGTATGGACTTGGAATCAAAGAAATTTGGCGCGTAAACCCAGCACTACATTTTGCTGGATACGTCATGCATAGCATCGGTTATCCGCTTAATTATAAAAATTATGGTGGTGGATTTGTCTATCATTTTGACAAAGATTTGGTTTCAATCGGGTTGGTCACAGCACTTGACTATAGCAACCCGTATTTCAGTCCATATGATGAATTTCAAAAATTCAAGCAACATCCACAAATTAAACGTTTATTAAAAAATGCCGAACGGCTAGAATATGGAGCACGAACTGTGGTTGAGGGCGGATTACAATCATTACCAAAACTAACATTTGATGGCGGAATTTTGGTCGGAGATTGCGCTGGGTTCCTCAATGTACCCAAAATCAAAGGTGTGCATAATTCCATAAAATCAGGAATGCTGGGTGCTATTGGCGTGTTTAATGCAATAACAAGAAATCAAGATGAAGCAACAGAATACGTCACTGAATTCAAAAAAAGCTGGTTATATCAGGACCTATATAAAGTTCGCAATATTCGCCCATCATTCCGTTATGGTTTGTATTTTGGGTTAATTTATTCGGCCTTGGATTATTATCTTTTCAAAGGCAATGCACCATGGACATTTGGCATTAGCAAATCTGACAATGAAACTCTTGATGAGAGCAATAAACATACAGTCATTGAATATGGTAAATATGACGGTAAAATAAGTTTTGACAAAGCGTCTTCATTACATTTGGCGAATATATTTCACGATGATGGACAAAAATGTCATTTATTATTGGCGGATAATGAGATTCCAATTACCGTTAATTTGGCAAAATATGCCGCACCAGAAACACGCTACTGCCCTGCTGGTGTTTATGAGATTATCACCAATGCACAAGGAAAAAAACATCTACAAATAAATGCGCAAAATTGCGTACATTGTAAAGCATGCGACATAAAAGATCCAAAGCAAAACATAACTTGGACACCGCCGGAAGCTGGCAGTGGACCACAATACAGCGACATGTAATGCAACAAAATCCAGAATTTAAAGAAAAATATCATATATTGAATATAGCGCTGGATGTTCCATTGGGTAATGAATTCAGCTATACTCATGACACAGATCTTCCAATTGGCACAAAAGTTACAGTTGAATTCATAAATAAAATCTGTAGCGGATTTATTATAAGTAGATTAGAAAATATTGCTGATCTTCCATGTTCAATTGAAAAATTAAAACCGATTTTAAAAGTATGGACGGCTGAATACACTATTCCACAAGAAATATTATCTCTGGTTAAATTCTCCAGCAAATACTATCATTACCCACTGGGACAAAGCTTATTTACCGCATTGCCTAAATACATGCGTAGTAGCATTGAACATGAACAGGCATTTAAAACAACCAAGCCACACAAATCTGGCAAATCAGATGAAATTCAGATCGCATTAAATACAGATCAACAAAATATTGTCGACAAAATCAGTGAGAATTTTGCGAGTTTTTATCCAAGCCTAATCTATGGAATTACAGGAAGCGGTAAAACTGAAGTATATTTGGAATTGATTGCTAAAATATTATCCCAAGGTAAACAAATATTAGTTTTGGTGCCAGAAATTAATTTAACGCCACAATTAATGCAACGGTTTACGCGGAGATTTCCAGAAGTCAATATGCACATTCTTCATAGCGCCATAAACGACAAAAAGCGTTTTACCGCATGGCAAGAATCATTATTGGGTAAAACGTCAATCATAATTGCAACACGTTTGGGAGTTTTTACTCCGTTTGATAATTTAGGAATGATTATAATTGATGAAGAACACGATGGATCATTTAAGCAAAATGAAGGTTTACGCTATCATGCCCGCGATATTGCGATTTGGCGCGCCAAGCAATTAAATATTCCCATTATTCTTGGTTCAGCTACGCCATCACTTGAAACATTGTATAATTATCATCAAAATAAATTACATTTATTTAAATTAGATAAACGCGCTGTTGCAAATGCACATCTACCACAAATACAATTAATCAATCTTAATCATCAACCACAACATAATGGATTAAGCATATTGGCAATAAACAAAATTCAAGAATGTCTATCTAGAAATGAAATGGCGCTGATATTTTTAAACCGTCGCGGTTATGCCCCGATAATTAGTTGCTATGAATGTGGTTGGGTTAGTAGTTGCAAACACTGTTCCACTAAATTGGTGTATCATGGGCATAATGGCAAAAAACATCTAAAATGTCATCATTGCGGATATAGTACAAAACCGCCATTAGCTTGTCCAAAATGTAATAATCCATATTTGCATACAATTGGTCAAGGCACACAAAAAATGGAAGAAACATTGGCGAAATTATTTCCACAGGCAAAAGTCACGCGCGTTGATCAAGATACAACCAACACAAAAGCAGCATGGGATAAATTGTATAACAAAATTAACAATAATGAAGTCGATATATTGCTAGGTACACAAATGCTCGCCAAAGGTCATGATTTCCATAAAATAACATTAGTTGTAGCGGTAAATATTGACAGCGGTTTACACAGCTACGATTTCCGTGCTAGCGAAGATATGTACCAACAACTAACACAAGTCGCTGGTCGTGCTGGACGAGGTGATAAAGCTGGAACTGTATTATTGCATACGTATTACCCACAGCATGAGCTATATCAATATTTGCTGAATCATGACTTTAACGCTGCGGTAAATTTTCTGATGCTTCAACGTCGGCAACTGCATTTACCACCATATTCATACTATGCAATACTCAAAGCCAGCGCTAGCAATATAACTAAGGTAATGGATTATCTGAACCAAACATTTACATTATTGCAACAATTATTACAGCAGATGAAATTATCTCACACGAATGTGTATCAACCAGTGCCAGCAGTTATGCAACGCCTAAAAAATCGTGAGCGCGGACAAATATTGATCCAGAGCAAAGATCGTCAGGAATTGCATGCATTGTTGAAAAATCTAGCTGACAAACCAATAAAACAGGGAAATAATATTCATTTCGTGATCGATGTTGATCCATATGAAGTATAATCAAGTCTAAAAAAATACGTAACTACTTAGCAAGATTTTTCCATCATGAGTTATCACAAAATCGGTAAAAATTAATTTATTCTGTATATTGTATACCACTACGTAGTTATTAAAATACCCCACTCATGAATTTATAAAACCCTCTATAACGAGGATTTCTATATTTAAACATGCTTGTGCTAGATTAGTAAGTTAAACCTACAGAAATCAAGCCACCAACATTAGAGATTGGCATTTGCACATTTTGAGCAGACAAAACCGTACCTTGGTTCTGGGTTCCTGCTGAGTTACCATTGTTATATGCATCATAATAACCGCTTGCACTAACTTGTACGTTTTTATATACGTTATACTTCACACCAATTGTACTACGAGCTTGGAATGTATTCTGTGGATTATAACCAGCTGTATATGGTGTTTGGTCAAAGTTATACAATGCAGATTGATCAGCATAAACACTTAAGTTATCTAATACACGAAACTCTGCTCGCGCACCAGCACCTGTGGTATAATAGAAATCATTAATTACATTAGTAGTAGCTTGAGCAGTTGTTATTGCATAACCAGACAAATTAGTATTTCTACCAACTTGCACGTATGGAGTTAATTGTAATGTATTATTTAGTAAAGGAAATGCATAACCAACTTTAGCATTAATCCCACCAAAATTACCATTAGCACTAAGTAAACCACCTTCATTGCTTAATGCGGTGTTGGTAGCGCCATAGTTAGTTGTATAAGTAACTAGATTAGCATTTACATCAAACCAAACATTATTATCAAACAACTTTTCAACTTCAATATTGATATAATTATTACCAACTAAATAACCACCACCTTGTGCAGCTCCAGTTGACATTTGATTTATACCATAACCAATATTATACTGGTTATCAAATTGTTGAAACCCGTTATCTGCAGCAAAAGCAGAAACAGAACCTGTAGCCAAAAGTGTAATTAATAATTTACGCATATAAATTCTTCCTTAAAAAAACAAATAAGTAACACTTACTCACCATCCCGTATTATATAGCCAATCATTACAAAAAATCAAGTACTTTTTCTATTTTTTTGTTTTTCTTAGCCATTTAACAGATATGATTAATAAAATTACGCCAACAACCACGCCAATTATAGTCAATTGTGCGTGCTCAACCCATTTTAAAACAAGAGCCAAATCATTCGCCAAAAAATACCCCAAATACACCCATATTGGCACACTTATAACTGCAGCGAGACCATCCATCAAAATAAATTTCCAATAAGGTACACGATGACTTATCCCAGCTGTCAAAAATATTGGAGCCCTTAACCCTGGCAAAAATCTTGCAATAAATAAAACTTTATCGCCATATTTCTGTGCTTTTTCTTGAATTTTAGCATAGTTTTTTTCAGTAAACACATATTTTAGGCCAGGTAATCGCTTAACTTTATCACCAAGTAAACGACCCAACATAAACATTATGCTATCACCAATCACTACACCTAGCATTGCAACTGCAAACATAGTGTGTATATTAAGTGGATGAGAAGTGCCAATTGAAAGAGCACATATTATGCCACCAGAAACTAACGTTATATCTTCAGGAATAGGTAACCCAAAACCACAAGCAATCAACACTAAAAATACAGCTACATAACCATAATTAGTGAAAAACTCTATTAAATAATTTAATATTTCCATCAGTTAACCTACAACATTAAGTCAGATACGACTCTAGAAAGTGAGTTCGCTATGCGAGAACTTAATTCCACATCAGAAGCCTCAACCATAACACGCAATAACGCTTCCGTACCGCTTGCGCGCACCACAATTCTACCATTATTGCCGAGCTCAGATTCTGCATTATCCATATGAGGCTTAAGCACATCCTGCCATGGATAATTTTTATCTGCAAGCTTAATATTTATCATAGTTTGCGGATATTCTTGCCAATCTATAATTTGATTCATCGGCTGTTTTAAACGCAATACTGATTTTAATACCTGCAATGCAGAAACTATACCATCGCCAGTTGAATGCTTATCCAAACAAAGAATATGCCCCGAAGCTTCACCACCAATATCCCAACCACGCTTATTTAATTCCTCAAGCACATATCTATCACCAACTTTAGCACGAACTAATTCCACATCTAATTTTTGCAGGGCATGCTCCATTGCTAAATTAGTCATAACTGTGCCAACTAAGCCCTTAATAGGCTTTTGTTGCAATAAATACGCCTTCAAAATTATGTAAATTAATTTATCGCCATTATAACTCACGCCATCGCTATCAATAATCAAAATACGATCGCCATCGCCATCAAAAGCAATTCCAAAATCAGCTTTATTGTACAACACCGACTGGATAAGATTTTCTGGATGCGTGGAGCCACAATCTTCGTTTATATTTACGCCATTTGGATCGCACGCTAATTTGATTACTTCAGCTCCAAGCTCATGAAATACCTGTGGCGCAATTTTATATGTAGCACCATTAGCACAATCAAGAACTATTTTTAATCCTTTGAGATCCATATCATTTGCGAATGTACTCTTGCAAAATTCGATATAGCGACCACTAGCATCATCAAGACGTTTCACTTTACCCAAATATTCAGCCATTTGCATATTTTGATCAAGTATAGCTTCAATTTCTAGCTCAATATTATCATTTAGTTTAGTACCATTAGCCGCAAAAAATTTAATCCCATTATCTTCATATGGATTATGTGACGCACTAATTACTATACCAGCGTCTAAACGTAATGCGCGTGTTAAATATGCAACGGCAGGAGTCGGAACTGGACCTGCCATATATACGTCAACTCCAGCAAAAGATAAACCGGCTTCCAAGGCTGACTCAAATAAGTATCCAGATATTCTGGTATCTTTACCAATAATAACTGCAGGATTAGCGCTATGTTTTGCTAAAATCTTACCCGCAGCATAACCCAACCTTAAAGCAAAGTCTGGCGTTATTGGATATTGTCCAACTCTACCTCTAATACCATCAGTCCCGAAATATTTCCGCATCAACCCGATATCCATCAAAACAAATTGTCACTAGGTTTAGTAGATAATTCCACATTTGTAACTTCAGCAACTGCATTGCCTGAATTCATTATTAACTCAATATCTTTCATATCAATTGTTTCTTTTTCAAGCAACATTTTTGTCATAGTCTCGACTTTGTCTCTATTATCAATTAATAATTGTTTAGCTAAACGGTATTGCGTTTCCAAAATGCTACGAATTGTTTCATCAATTTTTTGCAAAGTAGACTCAGAAACACTCTTATGCGTAGTAACACTTCGCCCTAAAAATACCTCAGTATCATTTTCGCCATAAATAACTGGACCCATTTCATCTGTCATACCAAATCTAGTAACCATCTTACGTGCCAAATCAGTTGCACGTTCAAAGTCGTTACTTGCACCAGTTGTCATCTGATTCATAAATATTTCTTCAGCAACACGACCACCAAATAAAATCGCAATCTGTGTCATCAGGTATTCTTTTGTATACGAATATCTATCCGCTTCAGGTAGCTGCATTGTAACCCCTAAAGCACGACCACGTGGAATAATAGTAACTTTGTGCACAGGGTCAGCTCCAGGCAACAAACTTGCAACTATAGCGTGCCCAGATTCGTGATACGCTGTATTTCTCTTTTCAGCCTCATCCATAACCATACTCCTACGTTCAGCACCCATAATTATTTTATCTTTCGCGTCTTCAAAATCTTGCATATCAACTAATTTCTTGTTACGTCTAGCCGCAAATAATCCTGCTTCATTCACTAAATTAGCTAAATCAGCACCAGAAAAACCTGGAGTTCCACGCCCAATTATACCTGCTTCAACATTAATTGCTAGAGGAACTTTACGCATATGTACTTTTAGAATTTGTTCTCTGCCTTTGATATCTGGCAATGGAACCACAACTTGGCGGTCAAATCTACCTGGCCTCATTAATGCAGGATCTAATACATCAGGACGATTCGTTGCTGCAATTATAATAACGGTTGTATTGGTATCAAAACCATCCATTTCTACTAGCATTTGATTAAGTGTTTGTTCACGTTCATCATTGCCGCCGCCCATACCAGCACCACGTTGACGACCAACAGCATCAATTTCATCAATGAATATTATACATGGCGCAGTTCTTCTGGCTTGTTCAAATAAATCACGCACCCGTGAAGCACCAACACCAACGAACATTTCCACAAAATCTGAACCAGAAATGCTGAAAAATGGTACATTCGCCTCACCAGCAATAGCTTTTGCCAGCAATGTTTTACCAGTACCAGGAGCGCCACTGAGCAACATTCCTTTAGGAATTCTACCACCAAGATTTTGATATTTGGCTGGATCTCTTAAATAATCTACAATTTCCTCAACTTCGTTCTTTGCTTCCTCGCAACCAGCAACATCTGAAAAACGGGTTGTATTTTCTTTACTGTCAATCATTTTAGCGCGACTCTTACCGAAGCTAAATACTCCACCGATACCGCCGCCTTTACCGCCAGCACCACCACCAGCGCCACGCATAAAGTAAATCCAAACTCCAATTAGCAATAACATAGGGAACCACGACACAAGCAGTGTCATTAATAAGGAGTCTTCCTGTGGTTTCGCACTAAATGTCACTTTATTTTTTATTAGATCATTTACCATCTGTGGGTCAAATGGTGCATATGTTGAAAACTTGCTACCATCTTTACGTTCACCACGTAACCATTGATTCTGCATAGTTTTGCCTTCAATGACTACAGTTTTAATTTGTCCATTTTCCAATTCACTGACAAATTGTGAGTATTCAATATTTGATTTATTATCTTTTTGGTCATTGAATTTATTAAACACGACCATAAGCCCTAAACCAATTAGAACCCAAATTAACAGGCTTTTCACCATATTTCCATTTCGCATAAGCCACACACCATAAAAACTAATTAATAATCATTTTTTCCGTTAAAATTTTAACCAGTCACTACATACATTGACATTATAAAAACAACGTAGAACCTACATAGTAAAATGTAACATCGCATATTATATCATAATTATTACTCACCAGATTTGTATTTATTAACTAATGTTCGCCAATTTAACTCTGAAGTGTGATAGTATTGCTTAACATCGGTTTTTTTAGTCAAGCTGGAATTGCTCATTATTGTACAGTAAATTTCCATAAATCATTGAGATAACCAAAAGTAGTTGTATTATATCCATAACCACCAAATAACCATAAGTTTCCGCTACTATCAATCCAGCTTATACTACTGTATCTTGCTCCTGGAATATTTGCAGTGCTTCCAGTACCTTTCGTACCATATACTCCAGTTTGTGCGCCAACATCTGAACCGCCCATCCAAGTCCAATTTCCAGTGGTTGGGCTATACATCCATAAATCATTGAGATAAGAACTAGAGGTTGTATCATATCCGAAACCACCAAATAGCCACAAATTACCACTACTATCAATCCAACTAATACTCTCATCTCTTGATCCAGGTACATTTGTACTAGCAGCAGTACCTTGAGTGCCATACGTTCCAACTTGATCAACAGAACTTGATCCACTCATCCATGTCCAATATCCAGTGGTTGGGCTATACTTCCATAAATCATTGAGATTACCGCTAGTAGTTGTATCATACCCATCTCCACCAAAAAGCCATAGGTTACCGCTACTATCAATCCAACTAATATCTTGTTGTCGTGCGCCTGGCACATTAGTACTGCTAGCTGTACCTTTTGTGCCGTATGTGCCAACTTGATTATGAGTTCTAGAACCACTCATCCAAGTCCAATATCCCGTAGTTGGATTATATTTCCATAGATCATTTAGATAATCTGTTCCAGTAGTGGCGGATGAATATCCATATCCACCAAATAACCATAAATTTCCACTGCTATCAATCCAACTAATGCCATTTCGTCGTGCGCCTGGCACATTAGTACTGCTAGCTGTACCTTTTGTGCCGTATGTACCCCTTGTATTAGTTGTATTTGCACCACTCATCCAAGTCCAGTATCCAGTAGTGGGGTTATATTTCCATAGATCATTTAGATAACTTACAGCTGTTGCCGAGTATCCAGTTCCACCAAATAACCATAAATTACCACTACTATCAATCCAACTAATGCTATTTCGTCGTGCGCCTGGTACATTAGTACTGCTAGCTGTACCCTTTGTGCCGTATGTGCCAACTTGATTAGTAGAACTAGAACCACTCATCCAAGTCCAGTATCCAGTAGTAGGGTTATATTTCCACAAGTCATTTAGATAATCAGGACTAGTAGTAGTTGCATATCCTTCACCACCAAACAACCATAAATTTCCACTGCTATCAATCCAACTAATGCCATTTCGTCGTGCGCCTGGTACATTAGTACTGCTAGCTGTACCATTTGTGCCGTATGTACCAGTTTGGTTAACAGAACTTGATCCACTCATCCAAGTAGCAATTGTATACACAGTGTAACTCACTGGTAAAACTCTAGCATAAGTACTGGAGCTATCATTATTATAGCTAGCACTAATGCCTACGTTAATTTGTTTTGATGATTCAGATACACTATCACTAACATTAATATTATATGTGCAACTTGATCCATTAGCTATAGTAGTTCCCGTACAAGTATCGCTACTAACTGTCACAGTAGCACTACCACTTACAATTGTCGCTGTTGGTACTGTAACACCGGTTAACGAATACGCGCTTAGATTAGTTACTGTAATTGTTGCAGAAACAGATTCATTACTTGCATACATGGATATTGGAGCTGTGCTAGCACTCATTTGCACTAAAGCACCGCCACTTTTACTATTATACCAAATAACATCCTGAGTTAATGGTGAATACCCATTACCACCTGTATAAGGAATACTTATACTTCCACTACTTCCAATACTTGTAACATTAAAATAAAAAGTACAACTGACATGTGAGGCCAAGGTTGTACCACAAGTAGTACTCGAATTATAAGAGACTCCACTTGGGTAAGTAACTGTACCAAAAGTAGCCGTCGCATTGCCAGAATTAACTATGGTAAAGCTACCAATTAACGTAGAGTTTGTATCAATTATCGGAGATAATCCACTGGTTAATAGAGCACCATCAGATGAAGGAACTGTACTGATTGATACTGTAGTGGAATATTTTGCATTACTCATGCTAACCGCATCTGCACTTAAATTAGACGATATATTATTTTGGTTGGTACTAACTTCAATAGCAACTATTTCATTACCACTAATTACCTTACCAAAATTACTGTTATCCACTGTAATATGAGAATTATCTGAAATAAAATTTGTCAAAGTATAAGTACCACCAGCGCCTCCGTAGACATACAATGTTGCATACGCTGTATTATTAATAAAATTTGCTAATATTACTCCAGAATTTACAAATACTCCCTTGGTATCATTATTAAATACTCTTGCATAATTTATAACTTGGCTAAAACTATAATTATTAGCCAAAGTTACCGTTATTAATGCGGAGGATTGAGCCACAGAATCTTCAAGAGAACTAATGCTAAAATTCAACGCACAACGTGAATGAGCAGCTATAGTAGCGCACTGTGTACTAGGAATTGAAAAACTATTTGGCGTAAGATCATTATTCTTAACAGTGTATGTGATTCTACTAATTGACTTATCACTGTGATTACGCACATAAATTATGCTACTTGTCGGTGAATTAGGTGACAATACTGGAATTATTCCAGCATTGTCAATACTTATGATGTCATCAGGACTAGAATGTTGAGTTTCCCCAACATTCATCAGCTCAGGCTCACATGCACCAATACATACAGCAACAAAAATAAAACATAAAATAACTAATTTTATAATTATATAATGTGCCGTATTGTAATTCTGCATATACGATCCTGTAATTCATTAATTCAAAGTCAATATATTATATAATTGACTTACTGATACCAATTGACTTGCAGTAGAAAGAGAATAAATTGCATCTAATGTATATCCCACATATGAAGTTGATCCAAGAGTATATACTCCTGAGCCAATTAATGCCGAAGGTCCTAAGGTACATACTTGAGTGCGAATACCTGAGTATGTGGTATTATTTTGTGTACAGTTACTCACTGTTGGAGTTCCACTAAAGTAATCTTCCATATTGGTAGTTACAGTTATATTAGCGTAGCCAGTCGCATTAGCGAGAGTATTAGTTACGGTTACATCACCAGCAGTTCCACTTGCCTGTGTAAGTGTACTAGCCAATGTTGCTTGATAAGAAGTGACATACAGCACAGTTCCACTACTCTCTTCCACTGGCATTACCGTTTGTGATGAAAATTGATTTGTTGTATTTGTGTCATAGAAAGTTAACGTTGGAACTGTTAAATTCATTGCATATGACGAACCTATAGTTGACCCTAATTGCCCTAACATATTAGTGTATAACACATTAGTAAACACTATTGTACATGTGCCACCAACTGCAATTGATGCCGATGGCAATGATCCACTATTATAGCATGTAGAACTACTTGTATCAATTAGCCAATTATATGCAGAATTAGAGTTAGAAACTCCAGTTAATTTTATTGAATTGGTTCCAGTATTTTCGTATGTAAACGTTACATATTGTGTACTAGTAGTATAGCCATTAAATATAATTGGAAAATCTGATGTTGCTCCATTACCGCTAAGACTAGTATTAGAATTGGTTACCACAACACTCTCCATAGTTACACTTTGATCATTGGCTGATACTGCAATAGTAAATGTACCTGTTGCAGTAAGATCATTACCAGAAGTTATCATTCCACCATAATAAGCAATTGTGAAGGATTCGGTTGTAGCACTTATCGCTGTTGCTTGAGTTGTTGGACCAAGCGTTAACACATATCCGGTGCAAGATGCATTATACGCAATAGTTCCACATGAGCCACTTGATACTAAATAACTTGGTGGGCTTACTAATGCTGCAGATGATATAGTTGCTGTAGCAGGTCCACTGTTAGTTATAGTGACTGATTCATATGTACTATCAAGATTATTACCAATTATACTCATATTACTGGCACTAACCGATAATGCTGGTGCATAAGAGTTTGCAGTAAATTGCATCAACATTACCCGTGAGTATGACTCAGCAGTGCCAGAAGAATCATAATAGCTAGCACTAAATGGTATTAAAATGTATCCACTGTCAGTATACGTAGAAGCAGAATTAATTATATATGAGCAACTTGCACCATAAGCCAATGATGAACCATCGCAAGTATTACCAACAGACGACTCTGAGATTGTAGTATAACCACTACTACTAACTATTGATGGCGTATCGACTGTAATACCCGATAACGTTCTGGTGGTTAAGTTGGTAACCGTAATAGTAGCATATTCACTATATGTAGCATAATAACTAAACAAAGTTGGCGATGCCCCCATCGCTACTAGAGCACTACCATTATTATACCAAACAACAGTTTGAATCACAGATGTACTACCTCCACCTGTACTAGTATAAGAAACAGTAATATTAGCTGACCCTCCACTGGACTCTGATGTAACTGAAAATGTAATAGTACAGTTTGCCTGAGCCGCCAATGAAGAACCACAAGTACTGCTACTTGAGCTTAAACCTGTTCCGTATGTAATTGATATTGACGTGGCACTTTCATTTCCGGCATTTACTATAGGGAGTGTTCCAGTCGTAGTACTAGCAACATTTACGACTGGAGCTAAACCAGCAACCAAAATAGCCTCATCAGTAGAAGCAAGTGTTTGTATTCCAACCACAGATGAAGATGAAAATGTATTTAAACTGGTATCAATTGACGATAAAGTAACTTGTGCAGAAATACCGCCACCACTAGATAAAATAGGACCCCCAAGTTCGATTGCTTGAACAAAATTAGATGGCACCTGTTGACCTTGAATATTGCCTTGCACAACTGACACACCTGCAGTATTGGATACTAGACTATTGACAGTATAAAGTTGCCCTGACCCACTACCATAAGCATATATCGTACCATACGGTTTAATTCCTGGATAAGCAATCATTTCAATACTGGAACTAAATAATACTCCACTTTCTTGATTATTTATAACTTGTGCATAATTTATTAGCTGAGAAAAGCTATGACTCTGACCGTCCAATGTATATGGTGCAGTGATTATCGCTGAACCTTGAAATGCAAGTGTATTTGGCGTAGGCGTTGTGAACGTTAATGGACATGATTGCCATGCAGAAATACTACTACACATAGTAGCAGAAGCAGCATTAATAAATACTGCTGGCTTGCTGGTCAAACCAAGAAAGCTTAAGATTTTTGCAAAAAATGCACTAGAAGATCTGCTGGAACTACTAGCTGTAGAATTAGTTTGAGAACTATATGTTATACCACTCACCGTAAATGGTGTATTATTATGAATATAAACAACAGTACTTGTAGGAGAACTACCTAAAATAGGCACCGTTCCCGATCCAGCAATTGTTATTGCATACTGATTTGTCACAGGCGTATTTCCAGCCGCAGCACTAGAGCCACCACCTCCACAAGACAAAATCATCGAACCCAATATCACAGAAATCATTATACCTAAATAAAATTTAGTTAATTGATTTATCCTTACATATAATAATCTTGCTCGCATAACGCTCTCCAAACTATAAAAAAACTGATTGAAATTCAATGAACTTAGACCTTCAAAGTTAATATATAAAATGTATTTTATCGTGTTAGTCTAACATGTAATTTATTTTCCTGTTAAATAATATTATACATATTTTGGTCAATTTGATTTGAAATGTTGAAATCGAATTAAAGCTACATTTTAACTTAACCTTATTTTTAGCTATTTATTTTGTGATATATAAAATAATAGCTGATCAAACAAATTATCAATATCTAATTGCTCATCATCTAGGATAATTTTATTTTCAATGTGACGAATCCATGTCAATTGACGTTTTGCCAATTGTCGTGTTGCAGCACTTGCTTGTTCCACAAGTTGTGATTTATCAATAATTCCATCCAAATATTGCCAAATTTGAGCATAGCCAACAGATCGCATCGACGTATGAGCGCTTGTCAGTTGTGAATATTTATCTCGCAACCCGATCACTTCATCAACAAAACCATTATCTAGCATCTGCCTAAACCGTAAATTAATTCTTTCTTGCAATAATACACGATTATTTGGCACTATGCTTATTGGTAGAAAATTTATTCCAGCAGCAATGTTTGATTTATTAGCAATTTGTAATTCAGTCAATGAAATTCCAGTTATCCGAAAAACTTCTACAGCACGCATAATTCGCTGCGTATCATTTGGCATAATTTTACCATAAGAAACAGGATCATAGGACGCTAATTGCTTATGCAACTCGACAATGCCATTCGCTTCAATCTCAAGCTCTAATTGTTGACGAATTGCAGGCACAGATTCTGGTAATGTAGAAATCCCATTCAACAACCCATTATAATACATCATAGTTCCGCCAACTAGTAATGGTATTTTACCACGTGATCGAATCTGCCCGATTAATGCAACCGCATCTTTAATAAATGTAGCAACTGAATACGCTTCTAGCGGTGAGATAATATCAATTAAATGATGTGGAACGATTGCTTGTTCTTGTATAAACGGCTTGGCACTACCTATATCCATATCTTTATAAATTAAAACTGAATCCACGCTTATTATTTCCACAGGATAATATTCGCTTAAACGTAATGATAAATTAGTTTTACCAGAAGCTGTTGGTCCCATTAGAAGTATCGCGTCAAATTTATTCTTCACCTAAGTTACCATTCTCTTCATGAATTATAGCCTGTAATTTGTCCTCCCAGGTATCTGGAAAACCCATCAACTCTGTTTTTACTTGGTATTTGGCAATTAAACCAACTAAACTTTCATACCAATTTTTATCATGTTCTAATTGCTTTAATAAATACGTAATCAAGATTATAATGTTATAAATCCGCTTATTGTTCGGTTGAAATGCTCGCTCCAATGATTTTGGTTTTTTAGGACGCCTTGTTGTAACTAATAAAAATTTACGATTCCAAACGCGATTATGATGCGCGCAATAATTTCTAATTAATGTCAAATTATGTAAAAAATATTCCAAAACACCGTAATCAATATTATAATTATCGGCAATTTTCTTTTTATCTTCAACATTCGCCAAATTGGCATACCATTTTGAGAGCTGCCCAATGGAAAATAGTTCAATAATACGCCAAATTGGTGGATAATTTGGCGCAGCATATTTAGTATAATATTCTTCGATTAATAACTCGTCGCTACTTTCAATTTGTCGGTCAATCTTTTCTAAGCTATATTTGTAGACTATTTTGTCTGCAAAAAGTTTTTCATTTAAATAAAAATGCGAGCCATAATCACGAGCCAAGTCAATAAACCGACTCCGAATCGATATCTCAATAATTTCAATTGAATAAAAAATTAATTGTCGCAATTCTGAATCAAAATCATATATATCAACAACATCTTTAAAACTGACACCTGAAATGAAAACATTATGATTTTCTTTTTGCGTAAATGGGATTGCATAACTAAAAAACCGATGGAAATACACTTTTTCTAAAAACTTTAGCGCCATATTCTCATCATCAATATGTAAACCACGCCGTTTTAATAAATCAAGCTGTTCTTCAACTGTCAGAATAAAACTCGAATAAGTAGGTTTATGATCTTTATCATTATGTTCTGAATGAGAATTTTCCCTAAAATTTAATTCGTCAGGATTGAAGTTTGTATATTTATCCATGAACCCTCATTTCTTAACTTAGAACCAGTTTAAAATCTTTAATCATTATGAAAAAAATATTAAACATCTTCTACACAAAACAACATATTGACTCTAAATATAACTTATTTCAACTGAAAAACGTTACTGCTTAAATAATCTAACAGATATAATTAAACAACACACTTTAATAAAAATCTCTTTTAGTTATCCACAGGCACACTATAGAAAAAAAGTCAAGTATTTTGCCAATTATTTTTTGAGCACAAAAATCAAATATTGACAAAAAGCTTGATGTATATAGCTTCTACCAAAATCATTTATAACATCGTAAATAAAAATTATTGAGTGAACCACTAGTGCCAGCTCAATAATAAAAAGTTATCCACAGAGTTACCCACAGAAATTGTTAGTAACTGAAGCAACGCTAGGAAATAATTTATTTCTATAATATTTTAACTCTTCGATTGATTCATGAATGTCAGCTAAGGCCTCATGTTTGTTCTGTTTCTCAAAACCTTTAACGACTTCTGGATACCAGCGTCTAGCTAGTTCTTTTATAGTGCTGACATCTATTACACGATAGTGAAGATATTCTTCTAATTTTGGCATATATTTTATAATGAATTTTCTGTCTTGATAGATAGTGTTACCACACAACGGAGACGCCCCTTTTGGCACGTATTTTGCGATTAATTTGAGCAATTCATCTTCAACCATGTCAAGAGTAGAATCAGAATTCTTAACCCTTGCCAATAAACCTGATTTGGTATGAGTACCTACATTCCATTTATCCATTTTATTTAAATCATCATCAGACTGTGTTATAGCATAACTTGGTGATTCAGATAACACATTCAAATTGCCATCTGTAATAACAACTGCAACCTCAATTATGACGTTTTTATCTGGATCTAATCCAGTCATTTCCATATCTAACCAGATTAAATTTTCTTGACTCTTATCAGTTTTCGCTTTTGGCATGTTATTTCTGCTTTATTGATAGAAAAAGGTGGTGGGCCATGCTGGATTTGAACCAGCGACCAACGGATTATGAGTCCGCTGCTCTGACCAACTGAGCTAAGGGCCCGCTATTGACGAGGTAGATATTATGCCATAACTCACACTCGAATTGCAAATTTTATTCGACTAAAATTTAATCTTTTTTTAAAAATAATTAAAAATTAAAAAATCATTACACATTGTTGTCGCAATTCAGCTATAATTATGTTAGAAAATATTACAAGAGAAAAACATGGAAAATAAAATTTGTTTCGATTTAGTCCTTTTTGGTGGCACTGGCGACTTAGTAACGCGTAAGCTCTTACCAGCGCTGTTTAATGCTTTCATAAATGACAATTTACACCCAGATGCACGGATAATCGCACTAGGCCGTAAAGAGCTTAACTCTAATGAATATCACAAATTTGCTTACGAAAAGGCAATTAGCGCCAAGCAAAATCTTGATAAAAATAAGTGGGATGAATTTTGCAATAAAATTCATTATTTAAGCGTTGATGCCAGTCATCCTGAAGATTTTCAAAAATTAAGCCAGCTATTAAACCAGAATATTACTAATATTTATTATTTAGCGACTGATCCATTATTATTTAAATCTATTTGTGAGAATATTGCTGCAAATAACTTGAATCATGCAAAATCTAGAATAGTGCTGGAGAAACCGCTCGGACACGACTTAGAATCCTCAAATGACATCAACGATTTTGTCGCTCAATTCTTCAAAGAAGAACAAATTTATCGCATTGATCATTACTTAGGAAAAGAATCGGTGCAAAATCTTATGGCAATTCGGTTTGGCAATACTCTATTTGAAGCTTTATGGCGTAGACAATGGATTAATAGTATACAAATTACCATCGCAGAAGATATTGGCGTTGGTTCGCGTGGGGAATTTTATGACAAAACTGGTGCGTTACGCGATATGTTACAAAATCACCTCTTGCAATTATTGTGTATTGTCGCAATGGAACCACCAGCAACGCTCGAAGCCGACGTTGTTCGTGATGAAAAACTCAAAGTATTACGCTCATTGAAACCATTAACTGAAGATGATGTAGTTAATAACGTAATTCGTGGACAATACAAAGCCGGCGCAATCGCTGGGATTCCCGTAAAAGCATATCTGGATGAAGATAAAATTCCTAAAGCAAGTAAAACTGAAACATTTGTTTCGTTGAAAACCGAGATTCAAAATTGGCGATGGGCTGGCGTTCCATTTTATTTACGTACAGGCAAGTGTTTGCAAGATAAATTAGCTGAAATTGTCGTACAATTTAAAGATATTCCATGCAAAATATTCCCTTCGAGCATTAGTAATTTTGCCAATCGATTGATTATTCGCCTGCAACCAGATGAAACGATCCAACTATATTTTTTGGCTAAACAACCAGGTGATACCAATGAACTGCAACCTGTTTTTCTGGATTTAGATTTTAATAAAATGTTTACTTCACCAAGAACTGATGGATACGAACGACTGCTTTTAGATATAATTCGTGGCAAATTAACTCTATTTGTACGTAGAGACGAGCAAGAAGCCGCATGGAAATGGGTGGAGCCAATTTTAAATACATGGAAAAAATTGCAATTAGCACCTAAATTATACACTGCAGGAACATGGGGTCCAGCGTCATCATCGGCGTTATTGGCACGAGATGGATTATATTGGCACGAAGAATTACTGTAATAATGAAAGGTGAATATAATGAAGACAAAGATAATGTTAAGCATTGCTTTCTGTATTGTGACAATTATTACAGCTTGTAGTACAACATCAAGCAAAAATAATATTCCAACTATACCAGCGCCACCACAAAACTTAGGTGCTGATCAAGGTAATGCAACGCTAATCGTTGATTCTCCACCGACAACCGATGTAGCCCATCTTGCTGAAAGCTCAACAAAGCAAAATGCATCTAGCGATGTTGGATCAACTACAACAGGTAGAATTCAAGAAGAGCGCGGTGCTGGTGGGACGGTGAACCAAATTAAAGTAGAAAATAAAGGTGATATTCCACCTTATTACATTAATCCACCATTACAACAAGACTTAAATTTAAATAGCGCGCCAAATAAGTCTGTAGCAACACCAAGTTGGCAAATTGATTGGTAGGATACTTTTTTTGACTTTGAGTATTTATATTATCTAAATATCCATGGAAATAGATTTTATTGCTATAGGCTCTAAATCGGCAACTGATTTCTCGCCTTTTAAACCGATATTTTTGATATTTAGGTCGCGCAATTTTTCTGTATTATTACGTAAATTGTCGCGGCCATTCCACATGCTTTTTAGTACATCATTATATTTATTACCAGCATCATCAAGGCTTTTTCCGAGCCTTTGCATATGTTCTGACGCCATAATTAATTTATCATAAATTTTTTGCCCGATAGTATGTATAACTTGCGCCGTATCCGCCATTTTATTGGTTGTCCATAAACTTTCCACAACTTTAAACAACGCCAATAGGATAATTGGACTCACAACCAAAACTCTATTCGCCATAGCATAATCATTTAACGTCTCATCATGCCTCAAAACAAAACTAAACATAGCCTCGTTTGGCAAAAATAAGATTACATAATCCAACGCTTCTAAATTAAAGGTTTTACTAACACTTTCCTGATATTGCTTTTGCCCCAATTGCTTAATCACGTCTTTTACTTTTACGATCAATTGGCTAATCTTCGCCTGATTATCTAATTCATCTTGCAAATCCCAGTATAACCGTGTTAAATTTTTACTATCAATAACCAAAGCATGTTTGTGTGGCATGCGCAAAATCATATCTGGGCGATTATCATCAACGGTCGTTGTTTGTGTCGTAAAATCGCAATAATCAGTTAACCCAGCATTTTCGACTAAATTGCGCAATTGCATTTCACCAAAATCACCACGAATTTTACTATCACCTTTTAATGCTCTAATCAACTTTTTAGTGTCTTCATCAAGACTTTTTGAACTATGATTAATCTTAACTAATTCAACGTTCAACACATCTAATTGTTGTTTAATTGGCTGAGTTAAATTGTTTATATTCTTTTCTTTTTCATCAGTAATCTTATTATAATGATCCATTAATGTTTTTACTTGAGCGGTTAAATTAGTCTGCGAATTGGCTAATTCCACTTGTGAACGTTCAAATAATGTGTTTAATGTTTGCTTAGAAATGTTGCTAAATTGCTCGCTAAGTTGATTCTTCACTTGGGTTAAAATTGTATCTTGCTTATTGATTAATTCGTGATGAGCTTTATTTATTTCTATCAAAGCCGCTTTATCCGCTATTAAAATAGATAATTCATCTTGCAATCTATTACGCTTTAATTCAACCAACTTATTATCTTGGGTTAATTGCAAAATTCGTTCCTGCAATTGATTATTTGCATCTGTTTGGGTGTTTAATTTCTCTATCGCCAATTCTTTTGCTACAACTAAATTAGTTTGTTCATTGTACAACTGATTTATCTTATTTTCTAGAATTTCATAACGTCGCTGTTCTTCATCTAATTTATTTTGCAATGTTTTATGCGATAATTTTGTACCGCGATAAGCAATTAACTGTATGAAAAATACAACAAATAATATTCCACTTATACCATAAGCAATAAACATTTCCATCTGACTGATATTTCCAAAAAAATAGAGAACTCAAAAACCAATTTTAGGCGCAAGAAACGAGTATTATCTCATAATATTCAATATTTGGTCAAACATATTTTTCATCGAAGCTAGATTTTATTGTATAATACGCAATGTTCTTATATTTAAAATGGAGCAAAAAGCTGTTATGCAAAAATTTATCATAGGTATATCCTTATTTTTTATAACTACGTTGGCAAATGCGAGTTCGTTGCCAATTGATTCTGGATTCAGTAATGCTGACGTATTATTATGGCTTGTCATTATCTTAATATTTGCAGCATTTTCAGGAATTATTACCAAATTTGGACAACCATCGGTACTGGGCGAAATATTCGTCGGGATTTTCATCGCCATATTAGCTCATTATAATGTCGGATTTTTTGCCCAATTACCCAGCAATCAAGTAATAAGCTTTCTAGCAGAATTAGGCGTCATATTTTTACTTTTTGAAATTGGTCTTGAATCGAACCTAAATGAGATAAAAAATTCTGGCAAACCAGCCATAATCACAGCAATCGTTGGCGTAATAGTGCCATTTATTTTAGGCTACTATGTACTTACGCCATATTTATTAAACTATAACAACGCAAATTTAGCGCTTTTCATGGGCGCAACACTAGCCGCCACCTCGACAGGAATTTCAATTCGCGTATTTAAAGATCTAAAAATAATTCGCAATCCAGCTTGTCAAGTAGTATTAACCGCATCGATTATTGATGATGTAATCGGCCTAATTTCATTGGCAGTCGTAACTGGCATAATTAATTCTGGCAACTTCAACTTAAGTTTTTTAGCCAAAACATTATTCAATGTAATATTATTTTTTGGAATAGCTTATTTGCTAGGTAAAACTATAATGCCACGCTTAATTAATCACGTATTTAGCCGAATTAACAATGAAGAACCAATGTTTCTCACAATTATAATTTGCTTTTGTCTGGCAATGGCTTGGTTTGCGCATATTATCGGGCTTGCATCAATTATCGGTGCATTTGTTGCAGGATTATTACTTGATGAGGCAACATTTCGCGGTTATAGCAAACCATTATGGTACAGAAAATTAGCCATAATTTCCACTGGCTTAGAAAATGAAGAAGACAAAAAATCAATTAAACACGATATTTTAGAATCACACAATCATCAACGCCTTGAAAATGCAATAAAGCCATTTAGCAGCATATTTGTACCAATATTTTTTGTTTATGCTGGTATGCAAGTGGATATAATCGCAGCACTCAATTGGAACACATTAAATATGGCATTTTGGATAAGTACTATCGCGATTATTAGCAAAGTTGCCTCAAGCATATTCTTGCCAAAGCATATAAACAAATGGTTGGTCGGTTTTGGCATGGTTCCTCGTGGTGAAATTGGACTTATTTTTGCGATGACTGGCAAACAAATTGGCGTGCTAGACAATAACTTATTTGCAGCATTATTACTCATGATTATAGTGACATCTATTGTCACACCAATTGTGTTGAATAAAGTTGGCTCTAAAATAAAAGCCTCTTAGCAACAATCTTTCATACATACAGAATAAATTAGTTTTTCCCTCATGAGTTAGCACAAAATCGGTAAAAATTAATTTATTCTGTATGTAAATCTCGCTGTTAAATAATTACCTAAAATAAAAACAAAGGAATTAAATGCAAACACTTAAATTTACAAAAATGCACGGTATTGGTAATGATTTCATCGTAATTAATTGCCTAACGCAAAACTTCACACCATTTACCGATATAATTCGCAAAATTGCGCACCGTAAAATAGGGATCGGTTGCGATCAAGTCCTTTTGATTGAACCTAGCACCAACGCAGACATAGATTTTAACTACCGCATATTTAATGCAACAGGCGAAGAAGTTGAACATTGTGGGAATGGCGCGCGTTGCGTAGTTAAATATCTAATTGAATATAATATCAGTCATAAATCGAGTATCAAATTACAAACTAAGACAACAAGTATTACAGGCAACAAATTAGAAGATGGAATGATACAAGTAAATATGGGTATTCCATCATTTGAGCCATTCCAACTTGCATTTTTGGCAGAAAAAAATGAGCACAATAATTATCACATAATTGTTTCTGGCGAATTAATTCAATTTGGTATAGTTTCAATGGGTAATCCACATGCAGTAATCAAGGTTCCCGAGCAAGAATTGCAGAAGATACATAAGCTAGGACGCATCGCTAAAGCCTTGCAAGATTCACCACAATTTACAAAAGGTGTGAATGTTAGCTTTTACGACATTAAAGCACGTAACAATGTTCAAATGCGTACCTACGAACGTGGATGTGGATTTACCGAAGCGTGCGGCACAGGCGCTTGTGCCGTTGTGAGCTATAATGTATTACAAGGCGAATTAAGCGCAAATACTCCAATAAAAGTAAATATGCCAGGCGGAATATTACACATCAGTTGGGATAAAATCGGCGATACGCTAATGAGTGGCGATGCAACTATCGTCTTTGACGGCGAGATTAATGCATCGCGATAAAATTTATTATGTATTTACAATTTATTACATTGCCTGTAATAAGTAATAATTTACCCAGAACTCCCTATTTTAATTTTTTCTTACATACTGTATAATTCCTGCAGTAAATAATTTATTAAAGGGATAATTCTAATGAGTAAAAAATTAATCGTATTATGTTTATCATTAATGTCTACAAGTTTAATTAGTGCAAAAACCTTGAGCCAAATTTATGTATTTGGGGATAGTTTGCAAGACAATGGAAATTTTTATAATAAAACTATTCAGGATAAAACACCACCAGCACCAAATAATACCAATTATTATAATGGTAGATATTCTAATGAACCAATTGCGGCTGAATATTTAACAAAATATTTTGTTAGTTCAGGCACCTCAACAAAATGCGCTAATTATGCTTTTGGCGGTTCATTGGTTAATATAGATAATCCATTATCATCAATTCCGGTGCCCGTATCGCAGCAGATTAAACATGTTACATTTAATTCTGATGCGGATAATTCTTTAACTATTATGGATGGTGGAGCAAATAATTATTTATTTGGTATTATCGCGATTGTGCAGAAAGCTAATCAAAACTGGAAAAAGGGTCAATATATTAAAATGCTTAATGATATTATGCTTGATCTAGATATGTATATTGTCAAAATGCCAAAAGATATTGCCAATAATATTGATGATCTAGTAAATAAAGGGCAACGCAACATTATTGTCTGGAATCTTCCTGATTTAACCAAAACACCATTATTCCAAGAAGAGTTGCCAGCGTCTTTAGCAAAAACAATAATTCCTGTGATTAAGAGCGCTGTTGATAAATCTAATGAAGAAATTGCTACAGTAATTCAAAAAGCAAATCAACATTATGCAAGTATGGGCGTTAAAATCCAGTTATTAGATGCTCATACCATTTTAGATCAAGTAATTGATGCTAAATTATACTCAAATAGCACGAATAGTTGCGTTAAATCTGCAGGTAGTGCTGATATAGTTGCTATGAAATGTGGCGATTTTAGTTCTACAGAATCAAACAAGCATTTATTTTGGGATTTAGCGCACCCGACAACTAGTGCACATGAAATTATTTCTAAAGATATGGCATTAATTGCAAACAATATGGGTTTTGATTTAGATTTAAAACAGTTAGATGATGATAATGATCCTTCAGTAATTGGCCAGCAAAACTTTTGTCCAGCTAGTTATTAATACTTAATTAATATCTTCCAAACCCTAAAGAACGAAAATTCCTACATACCTAACCAAGCACACGCCTTGGTTAGGTGATTCGGCGCTCATAACATGAGTAACTATTACTAAAAAATTTCATAAAATTCTATTTCAATTATTACTTTTCTCATAACGATTAAAGATATATTTAATTACATCATCTGTAAATTTAGAAAATCTTTTATAGTATCTAGAATTGTATAAAAGGAGTGAATCAAAATGACAACAGGTCAATTATTTATTATTGGATTTGGGTTTGCAGTAGGAATATTTGCTTTACTAGCCTTTCATCTAAAACATGATTCCTCTCAGAATAATCATAGTAAAAATACAAACAAAGCGTAGTAGAATAAACGTGTTTCAATTACTTTTATTAAATGGTAGCTTATAGCTAGCATATTTGCTGTACTTGCTTATCTAATGACACATAGAAGTAAAGACACTAAGAAAAATAAAGGTATTAAACTATAATATACTCAATTTACTACTAATACTAAAAGTATTAATCATGCCATCTGTAGTAAAAATTTTACTCCATGTAGCAGAAGATGCATTATATTTCCCTAGCATACAACTATTTATTCCATTACTAAATTGATCGGTATCTAATCCACATTGCCCAGCTTCTGTTGCATTAACACTAAGCCCACCAATTGTTGAAAACCAACCACCTACATAATACCCCTGACTATCACTTAAAGGAGTTACCACACTAATAGCACGATCTGCTGATTGTCCAGATGTTAAATTACTCCAAATTGCGTCATTACCATTTAATTCAGCTACAATATAGTTTTGTGTTCCAGCCATTCCCACAGTATTATTAATTTGTGAAAATCCTCCTGCCGTATACAAATTATTATTGTTAAACGTTAAGCTTGTTGCTGGTTGATATGATGTACTAGAATCTATATCTACAAAATCATTTGTATTATTGCCACAAGTATAAACTCCATTATTTAATTCGCATTTATTTATGGCAAACATACCAAATGGTTGCAGATTAACAAAGTTAGATAATATTGAATACATACCAGATACATATAAATTATGTTCTTTATCAAAACCAAGAGCTGTTATTGGTGCATCAGCATTGTTGCTATTATTTCCCAATGCATTTTCTAGGGTATTTGTAATAAAGTTATATTTTACAAGTGGATAGTTATTTGCTACTGATATATTGCCAATTGAGTCAAATCCTCCTGTCATATATAAATTATTTGCATCATATGCTAATGAATACACGTCACCATCTGGATAATTTTGACCAATATTCTGTAAAAAATCACTAATTTCACCACTCGTTGGATTCAGCGTTAACACAAAAGTGCTATTTGGATTACTTGTTGGACCATAAATAGTTTGCGTTTGATTAAACCCAGTATCAAAACCTCCGCCAACATATAAAACTCCATTATTGTCAGCAACAATACTATTGATATTCCAATTGGTTTGGGCAATATTTGTCACTGTGTTATTATCAATATCATATTCTAAAATAGCACACACCGAATCTTGATTAACTCCACAATGACTATTAGTTTTTATTGTTGCATCTATAATCGGTTGCGAATTATATGTTTTACTAAAATTGCCAGCAATATATGCAAATGGATGCTTGATTAATTGCTTAGTATAAACAACGTTATTTTTTGTAGTTATTTTTAATTGAGATATTGCATTTGATATTTGTTTTGCATCGGTTAAGCCGACTAAAATTTCACATGAGCTGTTGACACTTAGAGTTACATTAGCACTACAACGAGTACTATTATTTGGAAAATATAAGTTTGCCGAGATTAAAGCAAATTGAGTCGTATCAGTTATCGCAATATCATTGATTGTAACTGCGGTATTGGAATTATTAGCAACATTTACAGCAACATAATAAGGCGTATCCGATACATTTGCAACATAATAATTATAATTTTTGTGTTCAATTACAATTAAAGATAATTTACCTTCTTTTATATCATATGGAGGTTTATAAATATCTTCTACAACATCACCACAGCCACAGCCAGAAAGAAACATTGTAAATAATATTATAGGCAAATATAACTTTTTCATTTTAAAGATTACCTTTTATATATGACTAAAAATGTTGCTTACCATGAATCATAAAAAGTCATAGTAAGCTTTTATACTCAAACAATTTCTTCATACTTGAATCTCACTTCGCTCCTAACCTATTATTAATAGGTGTCGTCGATTATTTAATTCAATTATTTTGAACTTATTTGAGTATATATAATTTATTGTGGCAAAGTTACTTGAAGTTCAATTCCACTTGCTAATGCATTAATGTCATCGTCAGTATAAATTAAATTAGCTGTATTAAAATTAAGTGTATCGTAGTCAGCAAGCACACATAAATTATTGCCATTTAGCCCACACTTACCGCTACCATATACTTTACCACCATTCATCTCTGAAAAATTTCCACCCATAAAGTAATCATTATTAGTTGCGAGTAATGCATGAACTTTTCCATCACCACTACTTACCTTACTAAATTGACCAATAGTTTGTATTGTGCCAGATGCTAATACATCATTATGAGTATATTTACCAACACCAGCAATATTGTTAAATTCACCACTAATTAGCATTTTATTATCAGGGGTTGCTGCAATTACATTTGGTGTGGCATCTAAAACTAATGGAGCATATGCATTACAATCTTTTCCAACGCAACTTGTTACTCCAACTTTATAATTAGATAATATAGTACCATTTTGAATACTTGCTTTTCCTGCAATTAATAAACTATCAAGTTGTGCAGATTTGCTTTTAGCGGTAGCTAATGATGTTGTATATCCATTACCATTACTAGCCATACTCCAGCTATTATTTATGGATTTACTAGCAGTTAAACATTGCTCAACACCATTATTAAACTGTGGCTTAATTAAGGCGTTATCGGTTAATCCTTCATAAATTGTACTAAACGCTCCAGATATATAAATATTTCCTAGGCTAGTGCCAGAATCTACTACTGGAGAAACAGAAAAAGAATACACCGCTTGATTGGTATTGGCAAATGCAGTTGCAATATTGGTTGTCGGATTAATTTGTGCAATTAATGTTGATGCCAGACGGCGATTCCTTAAATCCGTGGGTAATGCCAATGATGTAGTCATTGCTGGAGTAACTATTCCAGCAAATGCACCTCCTGCAATTAGTGAATTATCTGGAGTTACTGCTAAAGCATATACTTCACCACTAGTTTCAGCTATTTCTTTAAGTGTTTTGTTTAATGTATCGTAAGCAACTATCATGCATGAACCTTTACCATCTGCACCACATACACCAGAGTTTGATGATTGTATTTTACTTTCATTAAAATTGGCACCACTTAAACTTACCTGAGAAAAATTACCCGCCGCATATATAATTTGAGCTTTGGATAACCCTAGTATATACGTATAAGTTGGAGTAATTAGTCGTAACGTACCAGTTTGATTAGTTGTGTTAGTGTTTGTGGTATTTACCAACATCATACATGATGAATTTGCATCTAATTGTAAATCTTGTTTACAAATTGTTGCACTACTTGGATAATTATTCATATTATTGTCTAAGATAAAAGCCGAGTTAGTAATAATTGGGTTACTAGTAATTAGTTGCATATTATTATTCGGGTTCGTAACAGTAATTAATGAGCCTAATGAATTAGATTGTGCTTGCATAGTTATTACCAATGGCTTACTAATACTTTTTAAGTTATTTGACTTAAGTAATTGTTTGCTATTACTAGTCGTATATATTCCTGGTTTGTCCATATTGGCATTATTACCAGTTGAGTTACACGCCACTAAAGCAAAAGCGAATAAAGCTGGTAAATATTTAATTATATTTATATTTGTTTTCATGAAATATCCTTTATATTTTAATAATTTATTTAATATAGAAATTTATCTATTAAGATTAAAACTTTTCATAAATTTTGCCAACACTATTAGAGTAAATGAATTCACCTTCGTCGCTCAACTCCATAGTCATAGGTTGTTTTTCTAAGCGTAATAAACCCAAAATAAGTCCAGAAGCTTTTCTATCATTATTTAAATAATAAAGATTACCAGATGACTGTTGCAACATTAATATTCCTCCTGAAGATTGGCCGTTAATCTCATATACTTTGCGTTTTATTGGTAGATTTTTACCTGTCATCATAATTGTTAACTCAACTTTATTATCTGCGGCCTTACCAGTTTGACAAAATAAGTAATATTTTTTATTTTTAGACAATAAATATGATGCTGATGCAATACCTAATATTGGATCTTTGGTAATTCTTGGACTAACTACATTTGTATTAATTGAGCCCGCATCTACACATATTAATCTAATATCTTGTATGTTACTACTTGTCATACTATTATAATCAATCGCTGGTTTAATGGGTTTTAATGGCTCATTACTTGGAACACCTCTATAGCTGCGATAATATTTGTACTGTATTTTATCGCTAGATGAAGCATTCAATAAACCACCCTTATTAATTTGACTAACTGGACAACCAATAAAACATTTACTAGGATTGTCAACTATCGAAGTCTGCACTGTTCCAGAAACATCATTCATACATTGTACAAAATTACTTGTATTTATACTGGTATCTGTTGGAGGATTACCAACCCACGAGAGTGAAGTTTCTGGGTATACAGTATTAACCCCAAAATTAAATGAACGCTGGATAATATCTGTATAGGAAGCGGTAATACCACATTGACCCAACTTAGAGTCATTTGTTGGTGTAATATTCATACTATATTGTGGTGTTTGCATTCCTGATAAAATGGTACTTGGTAATGTTCCGTTTAGTTGGCAGTTACTAAAGCTTTCGCTTAGTTGTACAGGTATACTGCTTAAATTAAATATCTGCATATTACTTTGAAATTGAAAGCTAGGTGGGTTAGATATAGTTAAATAAACCATAGTTTGTTCTGTAGCAAACTTCTCACCATTTATACAATTATTTTTATGAGGGTTTGACCAAATACCTTGATCATATAAGTCTGCACATTGTGCTGAAATAGTGGTATTATTTCTTGGGGCAGTCCAAATTGTAGTGCTCCAGTCGGTGTGGTATGAGCTATGTACAAACTGTATATTTTGAGTAGCTTCGCTATAAATAGGATTACTTGAGAATGCATTTGAAACAAGATCAAATGAAACATTCTTATCTGCATAATAACAGTTTCCTGTATTGGAGTCATCAAATTCAACAAGACCAAATTTACCTGGAGGCAACAAAAATCCACCACCAAATTGTGTTTTTATACAATTACCAGATATATTTTTAAGATTAACAGGAAAGGATGAATTATTTACTACTTTTATTGTATGTTCTGCTTCAGCAAAAACATTACCAACTAAAACATAAAAAATAGTTATATACATGATACGAATTAAATATATTGATATTTTATTTTTCATTTTTGATTTAACCTTATAAAATTTAAATAAGTTATTAATCTCCACAACCCAGATTATACAGAACAAATAGAATTTGTTAAATAGGGAGTTTAGGGACAACCATTAAGTACAAGTGTATTATTTTTATTTAACATCAATCCCTGCAACGATTACAAACACATTAATTGCTCCATCTGTTGTTAATATTTTACTCCAATTACTTCCGTCAAACTTAGCTAATAAACAACTGGACGCATTATTGCTACCACATTCACCAGCATTGGCATCAGGTGCTACTCCACCAATTGTTGAGAATTGTCCGCCAATATAAAACTGTCCATTATTATATGGAGAAATTACACCAATTACATTATCTGCTGGAGCAGAACTGTTTAGCGGATTACTCCAATTATTCGTTGGATTATTTACAAATGAATTAATCGGATCAGAATTGAATGCAGCCAAATATGGTCCAGAGTCAGAACCTAAGATTTCTTCTATTGAAGAACCAGCATAATACATGTGACTAAATCCACCTGCCGCATATAATCCACCATCAGGCTGAAAAGTCAAATTATATGCTGGTTGCACATATTGTTCTTGAGAGGTAATTGACATTGAATAACTAGAACCTGTTAAGCAAGTGTGAACTCCATTAACTGGTATACATTTATTTATTGTTCTAGCACTATAACCATCATTAAAGATAAAATTAGATATTTGACTATAAAAACCAGATAAATACATATTACCACTTGCATCAAGACCAATAGCAGTTACTGAGGTATCTGGATTGCTTAGGTCATCGCCAAGGGCGTTAATAAAAGCACCGTCATTCGTATTTAAATTATATTGTAGCAATGGAAATCCATTGTTTGTATTATAGTTTGCCATAGAATTAAACCCACCAGCAAAAAATAATTGATTTTGCGTTGAATCAAATTCTATTGCATTCACCGCACCATTAGGATACGTTGGAGTCCCTGAGCTTAATGATTGTAACCAATCAATTGCTACCACGCCAGATTCTGTAGGCATCATTTTAACCAATAAAGACGAAACCCCTGATGGTTGTCCATTACTTAATGTGGTATTATGATAAGTGAAATTGGTAAACATGCCACCAATGTATAAACTATCGCTGTTATCAACCGCAATATCATTTATGGCATAATCAGTTGTTGCTACAGTACTTAGTGTATTACTGGCAAAGTCATATTTAATTATCTGGCATCGAGCATTACCATTCGGGCCGCAATATCCAGTTCCTGATTCTTGAGCTAATGCTGGCAATTTGCCATTAGCATACGTCTGAGTAAAATCTCCAGCAATATAAGCATATCCACCACTTTTAGTTAATGTTTTTGTATAACGTGCGCCCCCTGCAATTACCGCCAGTGTGACTGATGATTTATTTACTATAAATGGATTAGTAATATGAACCATGATTTCACACTCATGTATACCACTCAGTGTCTGATTGGTTTGACATTGATTGATACCAAATACGTTTGGGTTAGACTCTATTTCAAATAAATTATTGATATTATTCTCCAGCTGTATTGTAGTAATTCGTATATTACCCTGCCATTTCAACGAAAATGCCATATATTCTGAAGTATTAGAAGTCGTGGTATAATATTTTGTTGCCGTATGTTGTTGTGCTTGAAATTGAATTGGTACAATGGCATTTATACTCGAAGATATATTTTTATTACCGCCAGTTGTATTGCTAATATTATTATTCATACATGATGATAAGGTTATACAAATTATAAACATCCAAAGATAAAAAGATAGTTTCATATATTGCACCCCAATATTAATTATTTATTAAGTTTTACAGAGTTAGTCCCTGCTTTATAAGGATTAAAAAAATCTAGATTTTGCCGCACCACTATTATTAAATGGTGCGGCATCCTCAAAATTCACTCCTTAATCAATGAAGATTAAGAGCCAATTTTTGAAGAAAACACCACTGAGTTAATCCAACCATCTGTAGTAAATATCTTATTAAACTTAGTACCATCATATTCAGCTAATAAGCAACTAGAAGTACCACTAAAAGATAACGCACCCGCACCACAATTACCAGGATTACCGTCAGGTGCTATGCCACCAATTGATGAGAAAAACCCTCCAGCATAATATTTGTTATTATCATATGGTGAGGTTGTACCTATCACATTATCAGGAAAGCTACTATTTAATAATGAGGTCCAAGTATCAGATAAGCTAGCAAGAGGAGCTAACGTTGCTATCATATAATTTCCATTGCCCGCACCAACACCATTTATCGCAGAGAATCCACCTGCAGCATACAATGTACCATCTGGACTAAAATTTAGACTAGATGCAGGTTGAGGGGTTGCATTTGCATCAGCGTTAACCGTAGAATCAAGGTTTGCATAAGCACTAGCATCACAAGTAAAGCTTAACCCATTATCAGATGAAGTACATGAGTTAATAGCAAAATTGCCAGCAGTTGTTTCCTCCTCACTAAGATAAGCTTGCCCATCTAATGTGTTATATAAACCAGATACATACATCTCATTATTGACAAATCCTAATGCAGAAATTGCTAAATTAGCATTATTTGCATCAGCTGTAAATGCATTCGTCCAATTCGAGGTACCTATTTTAGTTGTATCATAAGTAACTATTGGGTAACCAGTTACACCATCACCAACTCCTGCCATAGATTGAAATCCACCAGCAATATATAGGCGATTATTATTATAAGCTAATGTATAGATCTGATCAGTTGGATACTGTTGCGTAGTGGTAAATCCGTTAGCAGCAAGTACATCAGTAATAACTCCAGCACTACCACTTAAAGCTGGATTTATTCCAACTAATAATGACCCAACTCCTGGCTTCGATATTGTTGCAACACCAGAGTTTGCCTGAGTTAACCCACCACCAGCATAAATTATGCCATTATTTGCAACAGCTAAACCATTTACAGGTAAGTCAGATGTCATGGTGCTAGTTAAATTATGATTAGCTAAATTAAATTCGAGTAACTGACATTTATAATTACCCGCACCACAATTACTATTAGCATCTGCAATCTGAGTGAGCGCAGCTACAGATTCACTAGCATTTGCATATACCTGACTAAAATCCCCCGCAACATATGCATAAGAGGTTTTACTAAGTGTTGGTAAATACCTCATACCACCTGCAATAATTTCTAACTTCGCTGATTTTTTTGTTGAAGTGATACTATTTGGATTAACTAACTTAACCAATATTTCACAAGATGCATTTGCAGTTAACTTAGCGTCGGAGATACACTGTGATTTTCCTGCTGGATATAAAGCATTATCAGACTCAATCGCAAATTCATTTATATCAGCCCCTGCAATTCCTACAGAAGATAAAGTAACTTCTTTTGGAGATTTATTAGTAACTAGAAAAGCCGCATAATACATAGTATCTGTGCTGGAAATATAAGCAGATGTACCGTGTGACTGTAAGGAAACCGAAAGTTGTGGCGGAACTATTGCTCCAGGTTGAACATTAGGATTATTACCAGAACTACCTGAAGGAGCACCTGAACCACAAGCAGATAAAATAGTTGCTAGAATTGATGTTGTAATTAGGGATTTTTTAAATTTCATGACATTATTCCATATAAAAGTTATATATTTTAGACACTGAAAGGTTCAACATATATTCAAACAAGTTCAAAATAATTGAATTATACAAGCAACGACGCCTATTAATAATAGGTTAGAAGCGTAGTAGAATTCAAGTATGAAGAAATTGTCTGAATATAGAATCCAGATGGATTAAACCAAAGGTAATTCTTTGATTTGCCAAGACGCTATTATATGCAATAATGGAAATTTATGAAATAGGGAGTTTCGGGTAATCAAATCTCCCAAAACTCCCTATTTTCAAATATCTGGACTTATTATATAATTCAAGGGTAATAGTATTTAAATAATAAGATTCGTCTTATTTTTATTGAAAGAGTAGATAGATGAAAAATTCATTAGAAAAGGTATTGGTTATAAGTGTTATAACTTTATTGTTACCATCTTGCGCAACAGAAATTAAAAATAATAATATAGCAATATACCCGAATAAGGCAGTAATAAAGAAAAATGAAGCGACTCAATTTGTTGCAATTCAAAGCAATGGTGTTAACACCAAAGATGTTAGCCATGATATGGTATGGTCAGCTATCCCAACTAATGTATATCACGTGAGTAATGAATCAGCTTCAATTGGATTAGTTACTTCATCTGGCGATGCAGATGGATATGTTGCAATAACACCTAAATCATTAATATACCCACTAGCGTCATTTCAAAAATTTGATAATGAGTATAATTTAGGTTACGGTATTAGCGATGCTACATTAAAGAATGGACGTGGCAAATTAACTGTAGTTTCTAATACTTTCTTAGAGTTAAATATTGAACGTTTATTTGATAACGGAGTGTGGATTGATATAAATGCAAACCTAGCCATTAGTTCAAATAGCAATCAAGCTAATGGTATTGGGTCTGGTCAATCTGCATTTAATCAACAACCGAATTTAGGTGGACTAAATGGAAAAGTTGGTTATGCATTCAATTTAATTCAAGATCATATTTTATTAACCCCATATATTATGGGTGGTAGAAACACCAATATGTCTGCAAGTGTAATAAAAAATAACAATAATGCAAATATTATAAACTATGATTTCTATTATACTGGCGGAGGCGGTGTTCGTCTAGAATATAGAATAAACAATTTAGCCGCTTTATATATTGACCAATTAGCAGCATATAATCTAGATCAGTCCAACCCTATTAATAGTTTACCTCAGAATAATATGATGTTCACAACAAGTGTGGGCACTAAATTTAACGTATTGAATAATCTACAATTAGGTGTGCAGGGATTCTATAGTACGTTCCAACCAATGTCTACAATACCAATGGATAATACTGGAACAACCGTTTATACTCCGTGTAACTGTGGCACATATGGTGGAACAGTTACAATTGGCTTAACATACTAAACAATTCTGTCAATGCGTAAGTTTTAAATTATGTATTTTTTAGGATAATAATATCATCTTTTGGAAGTAATTCGTCTATATTTAGTTTATCAATTCCAAGCTCAACGGCTTTTGTTTTTAGATCATTTAAATTATTTACCTGCATTTTATAATAAATATCTCCACGAATATCATGATTGATTATTTTTGCGGTAATATTTATTTGATAGTAACTACTTAAAATTAAAGCAATCTCTTTATCAGTTTTTCCATTACACTTGAAATAAATAATTTCAATTTCATAATTGGTTAAAAAACTTAGTATTTTATTATTATTAAATAGGGATTTTTCATTTGGTGATAATAATATATTTTGGCTAGTGCTTCCTCCAGTTAGCTCTATTGCCACAACATTATTAGTTTCTGGATTACATACTGGTGATGCACAAATTACCATTTTTCTGTAATTAAATTGATATTGGCTACTAATTGCAAGATATGCCCGAGGCTCTTTTAAGCTTATAACCTCAGTTAGAATCTCATGTTTTTTTTCATGATGTGCTCAGGTCTATCTATATCATTAACAAAATTTAACCCAAGCATCTGTTCTTCGGTTGTATTTTTCATACAAGACAAAGCCCAGTCAGATATGAATATTATGTTAAAGTCAATATCTAGCAACGCTTGATGACCAAATTTTTTTTTAGCCAGATTGAGAAAATCAATATAATTTTTAAGAAAATCAATATCTGACATAATAACCAACTTTTTAAATAGATAGTAGATTTGCGAAATTTAAATAAAGATTAGAAGGTAATTCAATAATAGTCTCTTTTGGTGTGGTATCTAATAAATTTAATTTGTCAATTCCATACTTCTTAGCTTTCTCAATCAATCCAATCATAGAAACCACATCAAATTTTGGATATAATTGTTGCCGTAATATATTATTAATTGTTTTGGGAGAAGTTTTTTTATTATATATTTGCTCCAAAAGTTGAGATACTTGAGCATCACTATACATTTGACACTTGAAATATAATATATCTAACTCATGAGCAGTTAATTTACGAAATATACTATTAGTTTCTGTATTTTTATTTATGGCATCTATCTGCAAGCCACTTCTAAAGTTAATCTCACTACCAGTTAGATCAAACCCGACAACATGTCCCGTAAAGGGGTTTTTAACTGGACAAATACAAAGTAAAACAGATGGATAAACGAAAGATTCTGAGGTGGTAACTGTGATGTAACTATGAGGAAGCTCTGTAGTAAGTGCTTTATTTAATATGTCTTGTTTCTTATCCTTTACCCAATCTGGACGTGGCAATTCGCCAATAAAGTCTAATCCCAGATGCTCTTTAATACTTTTATTTATCATCATCGCAGCACCGTGACTTATAGCAACGTATTTATAACAAAGATCCAAAACTGCCGCATAAGTAACATGACTATGCATTAGATTAAATTGCCTTACATATAGTTGTAAGAAGTCTGCGTCACTCATAGTGGTATACCTTTTAAATAACCTCTATATTGATGACATTTTAGCACAATATTACAGAAAAAGCAAATTTAATTTTATTAATTTACAATAAATAATATGATTTACATAATCCAGAGTAGCAAAATACATGTGCTACTCTGGTAATCTACGATATGGTCGATTAGTTTTTCATACGATAACCTGTGCATCCAATCTCAAATTCTGATTTATAATCTTCATTTTTACCATCATTTGTATTAGTCTTGACATATGAGTGCATATTCATACTTCTATTTGCCTTATTTTCATTATAATAATTAGAAGAACCTAGTGCTTCATTTAGTGTTATTCCGTGAAGTATTGGCTTACAATATAGATATATTACAGCAAACTCTGACCAGTCACTACTAGTTACATGTTGAAAAAATACACTCTGCGTAACAGGTTTATATAAACCATCCCAGGCATCTCTTTCCTCAAAGTACTGGTCATGAAGTGCATTCATTTCTCTGACAGCATAATTAAGATTTTTAATTATAAGTTTGCAATCATCATCACAAATAAAGTATTTCAATGTTTTGGCATTTCTGACCAATTCATCTCTAATATTATTTTGTAATACAATACAACTTAAATCAAAATTTTCACAATGTGTATAATCATTAAATTTATCAGTAGTATAAGCTAACATATCTCCAACTGCGGTTACTTCTTCACCTGTTGCAAGGGTAAATTTAGTCACTGTCTTATCCTTATCCACCCAAATTGGGTTAAGCCACATTGTCGCCCTTATATAATAAGGATTAATTTTACTAGCTATCTCATTACCAATATTTCTAGAATCACCACCTGTATCTGGCCACACAGATGCACCACCAAATGTAGTTAATTTACTCTTTATCTGATTAACATGATCAGTAATAGTTGCAGTAGCTACTGCTTTAGTAAAGTTAGGTTCATTTGTCGAATATACCAAATAAATATTTTTTGGATTAATATTTAGTTTGCTTGCAGTTTGAGTTAAGGACCCAACGAATTTATTTTCAAAATTATTCTCACCCCAATGCATAGACATGATATAATATTTTGAAATATATTTCCCATAGTTCTTAACAAAACTCTCGGCATCTTTATAACCTGGTTCCCAATATCCTGTATATCCAGGTATAGTCAAACTTACCTCCATATTAGGAAATTTACTTTTTAGCGCTGTAACAATTCCGCCAAGATCTTTCCAGTATTTAACACTTTTTTGTTGATTCTCCGGAGTATTAATAGCAGTGGAAATAAACTCAGGTTCTTCAACATTAAAGTCTACATTTTTAAGCTCAATATTAAGTTTTTTATTTATATTTTCAATTATTCTAACTATTTGAGATGGCGTACATCCTTTAACCAACGGTCCTATTGCTGTATTTTTTTCTGTGGCACTACCTGGTCCACCAAATGAAACATCAATAGTGTTGCCATCATCCATAAAATACTCTAATTCATTTAAAATAGCTGAATTAGTCAATGGATTAAATACTCCTGATTTAACAGTGCTGATATTTTCGAATGTGCACTGTTTCGCTGGATCAGATAAAAACATTAATACCGCTATTCTTGCATTAGCTCCGTTGACACGTCCAAGATCAGCTAAATTTAATGAATTCTGAGTAGCATTCTGATCATAAATTGGCAAGTAAAAAGTATTATAACCTTGGGTTACAGTTTCAGCATGAGCTAAAGTTAAAGATAAAGTAAATACAAAATTTGTAACCAGACTTAATAAACTTATAGTTTTCATACAAAATTCTCCTTAATAATTAAATATGACTAATTTGTAATAAATATATCACTATTAACATCCACCAACATAGGATACAACAGCGTTACCCCCATTTCCATTGCTACCTTGATATTGTAGTTGCAGTTGGTTATGTCCAACACAAATATTTAGTTGATTCTCATAAGACCCCATTTGCGAACACCATTGATCATTATTAACACATTGTAATTGCATTTGCCAACTTTCTGATGTCCCCATTGGATTACCATTTAATAAAACAGCAAAATAATCAACCAATCCTTCTGGTGTAATATATTGAAATACTCCTGAAGCAAAGGTTCCATGTATATTATTCCCATCAACTCCCCATGTAGCAAATCCAGAATTTACAGCAAATACCCCAGCAATTGCAGCCCATGAATTAGTCCCTGGATAGTTATTAAATCCTTGTGCATTTATTCCGATATTCCCATTACTACAGCCAAAATCTGAACAATGCGCCGTAGTAATTCCAAAATTACCATACCAAGAAGAGCTATTCCAAAATGGCCCAGTTGGTGCATTCATCGTTTGTTGACATTGCAACTGTCCGACATTATTATTACTTGCATTAGCTCCATAATAAAATGAAATAGGATCATGACCATCACTACATTGCTGCACCATTGTTAAACTATATTGCCCAATATTTTGATTATTGGAAAAACATTGCGCCGTGATTTGACCACCATTATACGAACCATTATATCCCTGACTTGATTCAGAATCAGCACCAGACCATACATATAGATTACAGTTTTGAGACCAAGTACCACCAGAAACCCCAGATAATGTCTTAACATTCTTATAGTTACCAGCACTTTCTGGATTATTAGGATTGTCAGACAATATATATTGACTGGCAGTATTATGCAATTGCGTAAAATAATTACTATATGTATTATTTAACACCTGCATATTATAAGCGTAACTTTGCGTATCGATCATGCCTGCCACAGGAAATGTAAGACCACTGAACCCAGCACTTTCTGGCGCATTATATTTAACATATAGCATCGTTGCAAGCATATTATAGTCTTGTTGTAAAACTCCACTTACTTGAGATAAATAAGCTAAAATAGTTTCATTATTCATTGTTATTTGACTTGACAGATTATAATTATTTTGATTCCCAGCGCTAGGAAAATTTTCTAAAGATTTCGTTTGAATCGCTTGAAATAACTGGGCTGCAAAATTAGACGTATTAAAGGTATTAGTTGTTATGTTACCACTTGATTGTCCGATTATATTTAAAGTATCTTCATACGCATTAATTAATCCAGTACAAGAAACACCTCCAGATGCGGTAGAGCCACAATCTAACCCACTAGATAAATTTTGTAATATATTCGCCGAAGTTGTTATTTGCTGGAAATTATAGAAAACAGCAGGGCTTTCACTTATCATTGTTGCATTTATAAAACCGTTATAGTATACACTAGTATTATTAAATAATTGACTAAACTCATTGGATAATGTATTAAAAGAGCCATTATCTAAATAATTTTGCATATTATTTATTGAGTAGTAAATCTGTGTACTCGTATTGATTAATGATTGTATTTGACTAGAAAGTACTGACATCTGATTTTCTAATTGATCAAACTGAACCTCAGTTGCTCCAGCTGGTTGAATACCAATATCCTGTAAAAACTGTGAACCACCCCACGTTTCAAATGTTTCACCAAAAAAATCTTCTATGGGATCAAGAGCCCCATCCGCGACCATCTTTAATGCTGGCTTTAATTGTGCTGATGTAATTGTAGCTGGCTTAGATGGATTAGTTGAGTTTTGTCCAACACAAGCAGACAATGCCCCACATAATATAAAACCGATAATGTTAGTCGTTTTTTTACTTATTAACTGTATCATAATTTGCTACCCTTTATATATTTTGAACTCACGATATTATAACCATTTATTCATAAATATTGAAATAGGGATTTTTGGGATTTATAATTTTATTTAACTTTTTCCATAAATAATGTTAATTCGCCAACATTTATACCAAACTTCTTGAAATAATTGCGATTCATAAGTTTGCCATCGCTTATTAAAAACATCCAGTCGTCGAAGTCAATCTTATATTCTGAATTATTTACTTTAATTTTCATTGTGTATCTCCAATTCATAGCATTACCCGCAACAGTAATTTGTGCTTTGCCAATCAAAGATGGCGTAAATGCTTCATAAGAGCTATCAGATAATTTGGTCAATTGCCACACCCTACTCTCCACTTGTCCATCGCTATAAATAATTTTTTCATCAAAATGTCCAATATCTCCATTCCAACTAGCAATACCATTAAAATCGAAGCGCTTAACGACCTCTCCACTACGATTTTGTACAATCCCCCAACCACGAATTTTACCATCCAGATAAGATTTCAAATCAAGTTGCGGTTTTTCATTCTTATATTGATTAATATCAACGTGTGAACAAGATAACAAAGGCAGACCTATTAGTAAATTTTTTAGTGAACGCCACATATAAATACTCCATTTCTCAAAAAGTTATAAACTTTAAAGGTAACTCTACATAGTAACATCTCCGATATATACGGAATAAATTTATCATTAAAACCTAAGTCTTTAATTTTATGATAATTATCATCAAAAGCCTTTAACCAATGTTGCAAAGTCAACGCATAATCCATACCAAATCTATACACTTCATTACAAACCATACCAAGCTTAGTTAAATGTTTGTAAATTTCTTTCTCACTAGGCAACATTCCACCAGGGAAAATATATGTCCTTATCATATCAACATTTTTATGGTAGTCATTAAAAAGATCATCTCGAATTGTTATCGTTTGTAGTAATATTTTTCCACCTGGACGTAATAAATCTTTAAGTTTACTAAAATAAATTGGCCAATACTTCATTCCAACTGCTTCAAACATTTCAATTGATACAATAAAGTCATACTGATCTTTTTGAATACGATAATCTTCAATAGCAATATGCACATTCTTATGTAAAAGTCTATTCTTTGCATAAGATGCTTGGCTCTCAGATAAGGTAATACCTCGGACATGATGATCAAATTTAGTAGCCTCTTCAGCAAAACCTCCCCATCCACAGCCAACCTCTAAAATATTTGCTTTTGGCTTGTCTATTTTATCAAGAATTCTTGCATATTTATTTTTCTGTGCCTGCTCTAAATTGCCGTTAGAATTACTAAATATTGCGGCAGAATACGTCATACTTGGGTCTAGCCACAACTCATAAAAATTATTTCCCAAATCATAATGCGCTTTAATATTTTTTTCACTTCCCTTCAAGGTGTTTCTTTTGGTCAAATAGCTTAATCTGATTAATTTTTTAAAAAATAAACCACCATTGCCATAATAATCAAAAATTTCTTCATTAGCAATACCAAAATTTAACAAAGCTTCCAAATTAGTTGTATCCCAATACCCATTACTATAATCTTTTGCGAACCCAATATCACCTTTACTTACAAGATTTACAATAACTCTCCAGTCTTTTAAAGTTATATCTGCCTTGTATCCATCTGATTTCCCTTTAAAAGTCCTAGAATTTCCCTCTGGAAAATTAACGGTTATACTACCATATTCGACATGAAGTAATAAATCAACAAATTTTTTACGAATTAAACTCTCAAACATTGAAATTTCCTTCTTAAACAGACTATAAGTTGCCTTATTTTTTACCCTTATTAATGGGTTTAACAAATGATTTTGGATATGGTACATAAGGTATTTTTTTCAGCCAAATACACAAGGCTTCAAAGTAGATTCCTACTAAGATTTTGCATTGAGCAAGTGGAGCAAAAAGTATTATTTTTCGCGCTTGAGGACTACTTAAAACGTGTGATACAGATGTATAATTAGCACTAAATACTAAATTATTTTTCTCATATGTATCAATACGAAAACTAATATGATTTTTATTTAATATGATATGCCAATTATACTCTTGATCCATTGTAAAAAATGGAGAAACATGAAATTCCTTTTTATTAATAATTTGAGATTTTTGCCTATCAAGCAAATAATAATGTCTTTCATTCCATGGCGTATTAGATACTTCGGCTAATATATGAGTCCAATTATCATCTTTGTAACATATATATAAGTTTAATGGACTGAAATATATCCCTACATTACTAATTTGTCCTAACAAGAAAAATTTTTCATCACCAGATAAGGTAACCTTTTTTGCGCAAAACTCTCGCTTGAGTTTATCAAGCAAACTATTACCTTCTAAATCACGTAAATAATCTTTATCTCTGAATCGGTAAATCGCCCATTTATTTTTATTCACCAAACGAGATTTACTGGTTAGCGATTCTAAATCTTGTAAATCAATCAACCAGCTATTGAGTTTATAACTGAACTCATGTTGCTTTGGTACATAGCGTTTATGCCAAACTATCCCAGCGCATAATCGATGATTAATCATATTTATTCTCAATACTATTATACACCCTTAAGGCGCTTGTCACACCATCTTCGTGGAAACCATTATTCCAATAAGCACCACAAAAATGAGTATTATTTTTTCCAGAAATACTATCCCAGTTTTTTTGTGCAATAATTGATTTTATATCGTATACCGGATGACTATAGTTAAATTCAGCACATATTTTGTCAGGGTTAATAAGTTTTTTGCTATTTAGCGTAACACAATATGTATCATTACTTGTAATACCTTGTAAAATATTCATATTATAGGTAAGTGTTGAATTATCCATACTATCGTTGGTCATTAGATAATTCCAGCTGGAGTATGCGCGCTTCTTTCTTGGTAATAATTCGGTATCTTTATGTAAAATTACATTACTTTTGCTATATCTGAGATCGCCCAATACTTCTCGTTCTTTTGCAGAGGCATCTTTTAAAATTTCTAATGATTCGTCAGCATGACAAGCAAAAATCACTTGATCAAATTTATGGCAACTATTATTTTCTAGGTGCAGTTCTATTTTATTTGCTATTCTAGACACTGAGATTACTTTAGATTGAAGATGAATTTTATTTTTAAATCCACTTATTAACTTTGTAACATAATTAGCTGAACCGCCACAAATAGTATACCATTGTGGATGATTATTTACCTCAAGGAGACCATGATTATTCAAAAAAGTAATAAAAAATGATAAAGGAAAAGCTAACATATCACTAATTCCCATAGACCAAATTGCTGAGCCCATTGGTAATATATACCCATAAATGAATCTCTCAGAAAATTTATTTTGGTGTAAAAAATCTCCTAAAGTTAAATTACTATCAAAATTATTTGCTTTAGCAAGCTTATTAAAATATAATATTTCTTTTAGTAAACCATAAAATTTGTAATTAAATAAATTTAATCTATTCGCAAAAAGACTATTTAAATTGCTGCTTCCATATTCTAAATTTAATTTATCATTACGCACAGAAAAGCTCATTTGTGTGGGGCGATATTCAACTTCTAGATCATCAAGAAGTTTTTTAAAATTTGGATAATTTCGATCATTAAAAACAATAAATCCAGTATCAATTTTTATTCCAGAAACATCTACCGTATGCGTGTGTCCACCAATATAATCATTTGCTTCAAAAAGTTCAACATCATGATTCTTATTCAATAAATACGCACTATATAATCCAGAAATTCCGCTACCTATAATTGCAATTCGCATAAAAAATTCCTTATTTTTTAACATTCGACCTAAATAACGCCACCATTTTCTTGGTAATAAACTCAATAATTTGATAGGTATGCTAAGCTTATATGGAAAATGTATTTCCGTTTTCCGCTTTTTTATCCCTGTCATAATAGCATTTGCAGCAAAAGATACATCCACAATAGATGGCATCGGAAAATCATTTTTATCCGTAAGAGGCGTTTTAACAAAACCTGGATTAACCACTGTAACCAATATATTTTCTTGTGCCAAATCAATTGCTAATGCTTCAAGCATGTAATCAACCGCGGCTTTGCTTGCGCCATATGCCTCAGCTCTGATTAATGGTAAATATCCAGCCAAACTTGCAACACCAACTAATTGTGGCTTTTGTGCTTTACGTAATAGTGGTAATACACCTTCAATACTGCTAGCTAGACTAATTACATTTGCATTTATCACGCGCTGAACTATTGTGGCATCAAAGTTTATCACATCGATATACTCACAATTTCCAGCATTTAAAATTGCTAAATCAATATAAGAAAATTTTTGTGTAATTTCATTAAATGCATTGCGAGTAGCTTTGATATCGCTTAAATCAACCTGTACTTTATTGAGCCCTATCTTAGCTAATTCGTCTAAAATAATAGAATTTCGCCCAATACCAACAACAACGTGCCCAGCTTTTAAATAATTTATTGCCAGTTCTTTACCAATTCCAGAGGTTACCCCCGTAATTAAGATCTTCATTTTATTTCCTATTCTACAAATTATTTTGTTTTATTGCTGTCAAACAACTCAATATATCTGGATATTTAAAATTAAAATTTAGACTTATTAACCGCTTTGGTATAGCGTAGACTCCATTTAGCAGAAGTTCATCTCCCATTTGACCCCATAATATTTTTACTAAATACTGGGGTACAGTTATGAACGATGGTCTATGCCAAACTGAAGAAATAGAAGCGGTTAGTTTTTTGTTGTTTATCTCTTCTGGTGCTGTAATATTTATAACTCCATGTATTTTTTTGTTGATAATGAAGTCAAGAGCACTAATTAAGTCATCTAAAGCAATCCAAGAAAATTGCTGAAGTCCATCGCCAATTTTTCCACCAACAAATAATTTAAATGGTAGTAAAATTTTGCCAAAAGCACCACCTTTACTACTTAAGACTACGCCAAATCGGGTAATTGTAAGTAATCCATTATAATTTAGAGCTTTTTGCTCCCATTTTTTGGTTAATTCTTGAGAAAAGTTGCTATATACGTCATAATTTATTGGCGTATCCTCGTCACTTTTTGAATTGAAATCATAAATTCCGACTGCACTGGCAGATATAAAATGACAATTTGTATTGTGTTGGTTGAGCAATCTTACTAAATTTTCAGTAAAATTAACACGACTTGCTAATAATTCAATTTTACGACTAATTCCCCATCTTTTGCTACCAATATTTGCGCCAGCAAAATTGATAACAACGTCGACCGTCCTAATTAATGCCAAATTTATTGCTAATTCTTCTAAGGTAATATGATTTTTTTGTGCTTTATGACTAAGCAGAATAAATTTGTATGTATTTGCATATTTATTCATAAAATTCTTAGCAATAAATCCATTTGCACCTGTAATTAGTATTGTTTTCATAACTATATTATCATTCCTAATAATTAATACGCAACGACATAGCAACAGCTTTCACATATAGAGAATAAATTAATTTCACCTCATGAGTTATCACAAAATCGGTAAAACTTAATTTATTCTCTACATTATAATACTTCCAGGTAGTTGCATTAATATTTACATTTTAAAGCATGATTAATACAAATAAATCGCTGCGATATAACATATTAATTTAAAATTAGTCAAATAAATCAAAGTATAAGCAAACTAGCATGATATAATTTCGGCTTAGAACCTGTTTAAGATCTTTAAATTAAAATTAACAGAAAAGGCAGAAAAAAGATAATGCAATTAAGTTTTGTGGTACCAGGTATTTTATCGCCAGAATACGACATTTGTAACTGTCCGAATTTAAATAAATTAATTCGCCACGCAAAAATAACTCAACTTGATTTATCATATAGCGATATAATCTTGGGTGCGGAGTACGAAATTAATACATCGATTGCAAAACAGATCGCGCAATCAAGACAATTAAAGACTTACCAATGCTACTTAATTTGCGAGCCGACGCATTTGCGCCTTGATGGCAATAGTTTACTTATTTCAGAAAGCACGTTATTACAACTCGACAAAAGTGAGTGCACCGTGATTATTAATGATATAAATAATCATTTTAATGGCGATTTAGAAATTTTTTATATCACAGATAATTTATGGTTAATTGGAATTAATAATTTACACGCGCCGATAAATAATTTTGCGATCGTAGATATACTTGGTCAAAATGTGAATCAATTTCTAAGTAATAATATATTGCTCAACCAGATAATTAATGAAGTACAAATGTTATTATTTCATCATGATATAAATAAAATACGCAATGATGAAGGTTCACTTAGTGTAAATAGCATTTGGCTGTGGGACAAAATTCTTCATAACAAATTGGACGTCGATAGCTTTGAAATTATTGATAATTTGCATTCCCCTAGTAGCTATGGCGATACGTATTCTTGGTTACAACAAATGCAACATATGGATGATACAATTTGGCAAAAATTGGTAAAACAACAAACATTAATTAAACAAATAAATATTTATTTGCCGTATAGAAATAAGACTATTAAGGCACAAATTACACCATTAGATAAATTTAAGTTTTGGCGTAATAATAATATAAAACAGTTAACGAAGGACTATGATGAAACAAAACATAACTGATCAACTAAAGCAAATGATGCGACCAGATGAAAATGCTGACCCCAAAGCGCGCATAAATAAAAATGCAAAACGCGTGAAACTCCTACGCCCTAATTTGCAGGAGCAAATTACAGCCAAACGTATTCGCGAGGAAAGAGTTACGCATGGCAGCGAATTACATCAAGCCAGAATTAGTAAATCTCTAGCAATGTCTGGAGTTGGTTCAAGACGCTACTGTGATGATTTAATTAGCAATGGTAAAGTTACCGTAAACAATAAAATTGCCGTATTGGGACAACAGATTAACCTTGGCGACCGCGTTGAAGTGCTTGGCAAAATGGTAAAAATTAAGTGGCCAGATCGTTTGGCACGAATTATTATCTATCACAAAATGGAAAATGAATTAGTCGCAAGAACAGATCCAAAAGGACGCACAACCGTTTTTGACCGCATTCCATTATTAAAAAATAAACGCTTCACCGCTATTGGACGTCTGGATTACAATACTAGCGGATTGTTAATTTTTACTACATCTGGAGAATTGGCGAATCACTTTACGCATCCACGCTATGAAGTAGAACGCGAATATTCGGTACGTATTTATGGTGATGAATTAACCGCAGAACAAATAGCACAATTAAAACAAGGAATTCGCTTAGACGATGGCGTAGCCAAATTTGAAGAGCTTATGAAATTAGACGAAAACTCTGAGAGTAAAAACCATTGGTATAAGGTAATTATAAAAGAAGGTAAAAACCGCGAAGTTAGGCGTATGTTTGAGCATTTTGACTTGACTGTTAGCCGTCTGATGCGAACTAGATTTGGTCCAATTAATCTACCGCCTCGATTAAAACGTGGACAATTCTATGAACTCAACGAAGTAGAAGTTACACAAATAATGCAAGCATTTGGCTTGAATATTGCTGGTACAGAAAAGTAATTACAATAGCTATTAGTCAAGCATAATTGATTTATTTAAACATCTGGATAAAAAATCAATGAATGTTTGCTCTATTTTTGTAGGTCTTCTTTTTGAGTAAATTATATTAGTTTAGATTAAATTTGACATTCAATAAAATAAATCCAGCTCTTGTTGCAAAGCAAGGCTGGATTTTTCTTATTAAAATCACACGCACAAAACTAAATCTGGTGAATACTGTTGTAATATATTGTCATGTGTTATTAACTTTATAGGTTCTGCCAGAGCTTGTGCTACTAATATTCTGTCAAACGGATCTTTATGGTGGTTTGCAAGATCTTCAAGTTTAAGAACATGATCTATGCTTATCGATAATTCAAAAATATTCATTTCATATAAATCATTCACAAAATTTTTTATATCAATATCCAACTTATTTATGTTTTTCTTAATCATCAACTCCCAAATTGAAGCTGTACTAAAATATATGTCATTGTTACCATTTACAATCAATTCTTTTGCATTTTGTGGAAGATTAGGATGATCCTGGCTCGCCCATAACAAAATATGTGTATCTAATAATATTTTCATTAAAGACGTCCACTATAAAAACCTTCAATCACTTCATCAGATAATTGCTCATCAAAATCATCAGGGATAGTAAATTTACCTTTAGAAAGACCAAGCTTTCTATTTTTTACTCGATGTAGTGGTGTAATTAATGCGACTTCTTTACCAGATTTACTAATTATACATGTTTCATTTAGTCTATTTATATCTTCAATTATTTTAGAAAAATGCTGTTTTGCATCAAACATATTATACCTTAACATAGTTTATTACTCCTCAAATATATTTTTGCCTTAATGTATACAATATTCAGCATTATAACATAAAATAATAACTGATATAATTTTTTAATCCAGACTAGATAGGACTAATTATTATGCGGCTGGTTAAAAAAATTTAAGTTGGATTTGCACTAAAACTAAGAAGATGCTCATTAGTATTAAATTATACAAAATTAACCATACAGTTAATGTTAATTCACAATCAATGAAACTTGAGTCTCAAACAGCTAAAAATCAGACTAGCGGAAGTGGCGATACTAATACCCAGTACATATTTAATGGGTTTAATAATGCCACCAATCAACAAATAACTTTAACCTACTCAAATAATGGTACCAATCCAGTTATCATATCTGGTGTAGTTAATAATAGTTCTATTTGAGTATATTTAAATGCGAATTAAGCGCTAAAAAAATTTAGACAAATTGACTAAATTTCCCCCAATGCAAATATGCTACAATATCTCATGTTTTTGATTCAGCAAAATTTAATATTTATTTTACTAATCAATCTTATCAATTAAATTTAAAAGGATATAAATCATGGAACCAGTGAATACAGTATTGAGATGGAATACTGTAAGAAGCCAAGAAACTAAAGACAAAAAATTAGATAATGAACATAGTTACCGTAATAATAATGATCAACAGCAATTGCATTTAAAGAACACGTTACAGTATCAAAACCCAGTGCTTAATAACAACAACTTTATTTTTAATGAACTCAATAAGTTATCTAATAAATTAAATATTATTGCCAGAGATACAGCTAAACCATTCGAAGCTAATTTCAGAGCAAATAACGCAATTAAACTGCTACGAGACCAACTTAATACATTGTTGACCAACAGTAGCTCTAGAGATGGAATATTTGTTAACCAATTACTAAAAAATTGCAGTATAACTGAACTTGAGGATGCTATAAACATTGCTAAATATTTAAGTACAATAACTCCAAATAACAGCTTACACCTATGCTTGCTAAACCTTACAGCCTTCTATAAATTTATTATAAGCACAAAAAAGCAGCAAGAGACTAAGAATAACTCTACTAAAATAACCGGTCACCTACGGTCTTTTATGAGAGAATTATCAGAAAAATCACCGATTGAAGTGTTACAACTGGAGCTAGAAAAAAATGCAATTAAAATTCGTAGTTTTGGGGAAAATATTAAGGATAAAATTGATAAAATACGTAATGGTGATTGGGAAAGTACAGTAAAAGAATCAACAGAACAATTACATACTGCCCATGATTGGTTAGATGTTACACCGCATCATGGTATGCATTTAATATTGGCTCCCCACATTGGAATCCCTGTTGCAGGTGTTGCAACTGGCTTATTTTTGGGAAAAAAATTACAAACAAACTTTACACTTAAGAAACATTATGAGAAATCATTACGCAGATTATCATTAAGGTTATCTTTAAACAACCTAGAAAAATCTAACTCTGAAGATGACAAAGTTTCCATACTATACTCAATAGAAATATTATCTACAACCGAAGAACCAAAACGGTTTCTTAAAACAATTTTAAATTATATCAAAGATACACAAAATAGTGCTCCATTAACTCAAAATGATATTGATATATTCAAATCCATATTGAAAACATTCCTTTGCAAAACTGTAAATAATTTTATAAGTAAAAATGAATTAGATGGTCAAAATCTAAATCACATAATTAACAAAGTTATAGCACTATTTAACGAGACTGATACAACTATTAAACGTAAATCTGATATAGATAATACAGTACACTTAACAATATCCGATAATTTAATAATAACTTTAAAATTTAATTCAATCTGGTTTGGGATAGAAGAATCAAAAACATATGATGAGTTTAAGGAAGAGGATCTCAATCCATATGTAAAGGAAGCTAACACATTGTCAAAAACATCCAATATTTTAAATGTTGAGATATTTTGTGTGATTCATAGAGATAGTTTAAATTAATTTTGCTTAAATTTACATCAGAATGTTAAAATTCTAGCTGGGGCTCATCGCCGCTCCAGACCCGCTAGGATTTTTACAAAAGCAGGCTAAAATATGTTATTATTTTGTTAGTCGCTCTGCTGGGAAGCAACGACTACATGAGCAGCCATTTGAATATAAATCAAGGGCTTTTTTTATTAAAGATGCTTATGAACAATATAATGCAAGCCAGATTGACATTGGTTACAATGTATCTTGAAACAAATGATGCAGGTTTTGTTTGTCGTCGTTGTGGTATTTCTCGCCATACGCTTAGAAAATGGGTGAATAGATATAACAAATTAGGTGAAGAAGAGCTTAAAGATATTAGCCGTAGACCACATAACTCTCCAAATACTAAAATAAATAATTCAACAATAAATTTAATAAAATCATTGCGCAACAAAAACCTCGGTGCAAGAAGGATTCAATCGGAATTATATCGTAATAATAATTGTAGCATATCTTTAGCAAGCATTCATAAAGTTTTAAAAAATCTTGGTGTAAAACCTTTAGTAAAACTTAAACGCGACAAAAAGTTTAAGAGATATCAAAAAGAGATACCTGGTGAAATGGTTCAAGTAGATACATGTAAAATTGCATCAGGTATTTATCAATATACAGCCATTGATGATTGTAGTCGGTGGCGTGTCCTTCAAATTTATTCAAGAAGAACAGCCAATAATACACTTTTATTTATTGATGAAATGATAGAAAGATTTCCATTTCCTCTACAAAAAATACAAACAGATAGGGGGCAGGAGTTTTTTGCTGTACATGTACAGACTAAGTTAATGGAATATGGGATTAAATTCAGGCCTAATAAACCCGGATCACCACATTTAAATGGCAAGGTTGAACGTTCCCAACAAACTGATCTTAAGGAGTTTTATTCAATAGCTGATTTATCTGATTTTAGAAAATTACAAGACCAATCAGCAGAATGGGAATTTTATTATAATTGGCATCGTCCTCATAGTTCATTAAACGGTGATAGCCCTAATGATAAAGTTGCCAAATTGAGTAATGTTATACCATTTTCTGATGAAGTTTACGATAGATATGAAAAAGAAAAAGAGCATATTCAGCTCCAAAATTACCATGCTGAAATGGCTATTCGAGAGCTAAAAAATACCAGAAAAAAGTGAAAGCATGTCTATGAATCACACAATTTATCTCTTAATTCGCATTTAAATTCAACTTAACTTTTAGATTGTCTACGTGTATACAATTTATGTCCAATATATAGTACAATAAACAAAAGTAACGATGAGTAAATCATTATAAAGTCAGTGAATTTATAATGATTATTCAAAGTTATAAATTGTGCTACAACAATAAACCCTATTATCAGCATTGAAATCACTTGTGCATATGGGTAAAATTTCGCTTTGTATTTTAAGATTCCAACACCACCTAATGCAGACAAAAAATTACGCCTAAATTTATAATGAGCTAACGCAATTCCAAACCAAGCCAAAAAACCAGATAATGATGAGACCTGTACTAAATACGTGAAAAATACACCATTCCCGACAACTGAAGTAATAAACACCAACGAGCCAATTAACGCAGTAAAAAATAATGCAATATATGGCACACCACATCTATCAACTTTTGCAACTATCTCTGGCGTTTGTTTAATTTTACCAAGATACCATAAAATTCGTGTTGCAGAATACATGCTAGCATTGGCCGCAGATATTAATGCGATTAATATTACTAAATTAATGAAATCTGCCGCATATTTACCCAAAAAATTGCTAAAAACTAATGTATATGGGCTCATTAATACGTTATCTTGTGAAGCTAGCCGTGGGTCATTATATGCCACCAACAAACTGATTACGCCAATTGATAGCACATAAAACAAAGTCAAGCGCCAAAACACCATGTTTATAGCTTTAGGAATAGTTTTTTCTGGATTTTTTGTCTCTCCAGCAGCAACTCCGACCAATTCTGTACCTTGGAATGAAAACCCAGCAAATAGAAATACAGATAAAAATCCAAACCAACCTTGATGAAAAGGAGCATCGCCGATTCCCCAATGCTCGGTTCCAAAATGTGGCTGTCCGAACAAAGTAAAGATTCCTAAAACGATAAATAAGATAATTACGGCAACTTTTAAAAATGAAAGCCAATATTCGACTTCGCCATAAATTTTAACCGAGAAAATATTACACACTAATATAGCAACAAAAAATACTGCGGAAAAAATCACGGGGCTAACATGAGGAAACCAATAACCAGAAACCAATGCTGCTGCAGATATTTCAACTGCAATAGTAATAGCCCAATTAAACCAGTAATTATAACCCATAGCAAATCCCCAACTTTTACCAACGTATAAATTGGAGTAGTCGCAGAAAGATCCAGAACTAGGTTTATGCGCACTCAATTCACCAAGACTTGTCATAATAAAATACACTATGACCGCCATTAGACTATATGCGAATAACGCCCCACCCGGACCACCAACGAACACTGAGTAACCACTGGCTAAGAAAATACCAGTTCCGATAGATCCTCCAATTGCGATCATATTTACATGACGCGCTTCGAGTTTTCTTGATAAATTATTTTTTGTAGATAAATCAGTTGACATAGTAAACAACCCCTTGCATAAATAAAATTAATTAAAAATTCCAAACTTGAGACATAAAAACTCCCTTGAGGGAGCCATATTTCTTACTAACATGTACCACGTTGAACATTATAATTTTCCTTTCGAAAATTTTTCACCAATTAGTTCGGAATTGTACACTATTTTAAAATACAAGTCAAATTCTTTTCTGTTTTGTATAAACTGAATAATTATCATAGCTTGATAATTGTCATATTTTGATATTCTTAATCATTTAAAATATACAAAAGAACATAACTCAAGATTTTGCAATAACCGTTTCAGATTAGCCATATAATAAGCCACATGGAAAGTAGACTAGCGGTTTTTCACGCCGCCAGCCATCCTCACAAAACAGTAGTTAGTGGGTCAAGCCCATCAAAACGCTACCCCACTTTTCTTGCGCCTCTTCTTTTGCCGCTTGCGCTATTATCTTATTACAAACCTCATTGAAGCTCGTGACTGCTCGTTGATATAAGTCTTCACACGAGGATTTATTATATACAGCCGTTATAACGTTATTAAGCTCTGTTCTTACAGCCTCAACTTCTCTACTCAGTTTATCACTAGGATTATATATGCGTTTAAATACAGTTTTTAATGACGCGGATTTATTCTGTATGTCTAACAAAATGCTATATTTTTTATTTTCATTCGCGGAGTCATTTGATTGCTTTTTTATTTCTCTTGCTGAGGGTTTTTGCGATTCCAATTTTGCACGATTATCATCTATCGTTGATTCATCTTGCTTTATTTCAAATCCTATCAATGATGTAATTGAATCTTCACTAGATGAATGCTTTGGCAGATCATTTACCACATTTTCATTGAGAGTTGGCAACTGGATTTGATCATCAATAATAGACACTGGTTCTTCTGGTGCACTTGGTGTTATCACAATTTCTTCAGGTAATGGTAATTCTGGCGCACTTAGTACTATTCCATCTACTCCACTTAATGGTGACACTGGGGCAACTGGTAAATAGTTGTACGAATTTGAGTTAGGAAGGAATTGTTCTACTTGCATACAATACAGACATGCATCACCAAGACCTTGTGTAGAAATACCCTGAGTGCTTAACTTAGCGATATGCGAGCTAAGTGTACTAATCTGATTGAGAATTGCCATATCCTGTCCACCATATTGATCCGATAATTTGCCACAGCCTTCATATAAACCAGTTAAAATGACTAGAAGAAAACCCAACAACTTAGTTTTTAAGTCATTTATTGCTGATATGACAGCGCTAAAATCTACGATGGGGTATCTTGCACATAACTCATGATAACTTATCTCAAACGCTTTTACATGTTCTATAGCATTGAAGATTGCTATAGAAGTTAAGTTGTTAGATGTAGACACTGCGGACACATTGGCTAACAATGCATCACGTTGTTGACCTATAACAGTATTACGTTGATTCTCCAACGCTTTAAGTTTTGTTCTTAAATTACTCATTACAGTCTGATACGGTTGTCTAACGCTTTCATAAAGATTCTCACTCTCTTTTCGAACAGCCGAGATTTCTTGTTTGACTTTCTCATTTACACGAGAACTAATCTGCTGCATATTTATCGCCCTAAGGCTACTCCATACTTTGTTTAAACAATCAACTTGAGCAATTAACATCTTTATCTGCTGTGACAACATATCAGGACCATCAGCTCCATTACCGACCTCCGCAACCATACGTTTAGTCTTCCTGATTTCTATATTTAATAAGCACTCACTAGCATAAAACTCAAACTCTGGAATATTATTACGTGCGCATCTCTTATAGACGTCGCCTTTAGTTTTAACGTTACCTTCAAAAAGAATAAATTTAGAATAAATATGCTTAAGAGCCCTAACTTTTTCTCCAAAAAATACTCCACTGTCAACCATCATATAAACGAGCATATTAACATAAAACCCATTAACGTGCATTGCATGGTAATTATCATTTGAGTCCACAGCAAATTTCTGTAGTTGCGTTAATAATTCACCACGAGCAACTCCTGATTCTACTTCAGAAAAGATAATACTATAAGTTTCACTCAAAAGTTTAAGTGCCATATAAGGAATTACACCAGATCTAGGTAATTCTGCTACTGACAATTGATTTAATAGATTATTTAGTCGCTGTTTTGGTGAAACAGAAGGTTGTTGAGTGCGCTGATTGCTTATGATATGCTGACTTTGTTGATAAGGCTGACTGTTATTATGGTTATCTAAACTTTGAGTGTGTGGTGGTGGGTTGGCGAATCCACTTGCATGTTTTCGTATGTTATTAACATTATAGATAGTGCCACTCAAATTCATGCCAGAACCATTTACCAACTCAACCTTATCGTATTCAGAAACCAATGGTTCACTGTGTTTAATAACGCTCCAAATCCACCTGGATCACCAACAATATTATTCGCATCACAAAATTTAACTATGCCATACAAAATCAACTTCAAGGAAATTAAATTTGGATACTTGTCAATCTTTTTTAAAACATCATTCAGATAACTCATTCTGCTAGGATAATCATTGATTTCAGAGAATTTGGTTATGTGATCCATAACTTCTTGCTCCTTATTAGATGTTCTGAAACTTGTCACACTATTAAAATTTATTTTCGATATTCCGTTTACAGCCATGTTTTATACCCCTATTATTACAATTACAAGTTTAAAAAACTACTAAATATAATTAACTTTCATGAAGTTAGAAATATATTTAGTATCGTTGCGTAAATTTAACAAAAACTAAACGCCACGTGATTGTACAACACTATGAATTATTTTTTTTAGTCAATTTGACTTGATATAATTTAATTTGTCTTAATAATTAGATTGAGATTGAATTTATTAGCAATTATACTTTTGTTGCATTTTTGTGTATTTCAACTTTTGATGCATATCAAATTAAAAATCTTCAATGTCCAGTTGAAAAAAAGAGAATAATAACCATGTATTAAAATACAAGTCAAATTCTTTTCTGTTTTGTATAAACTGAATAAATTATCATAGTTTGATATACTTAATCATTTTACCTTAATACTAAATGCATCAGAATATGTTGAAGATAGAATAAAATCAAGCATGATTATAAAGAAATATTGTAGAATCTATACTTGAAAATAAAATCAATGTAAATTCATAAGCAAGAGCTAGAAAGACCGCGCAATTCTGAACGGGAATGGCATATTCGAGAGTATATTAAAGCCGCGCTATTTATATTCAGATGATTAGACGCAAAAGGTTGAATTAACTATAGAAAAAAGGACTATCATGATAAATGGAATACATAATACAACATATCAGATTAAACTATTTGATAACATTATTGCAAACAGAGAAAATCAAGCTAGAGAAAACTTGAATACTCGTAATTCAGCTGATAGCATTAACAATGATACAACGAATGAAAATTTATTGCCACGACAAAATATTATGGAATTAATTGGTGTGATAATGACGGGATTAACACCAAATCAAAGACAAAAATTTGATCTTTTATCAAGACAAATATTAAAAATACCAAGCACTCCTATATCAGATCTTAATGAAATTACAAGTATTTTGCAAGAATTTACAATAAAAGACTTAAATGCTTGCATCACACTTTCAAGATCTCTAGAAAATAGTTTACCATCGGATAGTGAGCTTAGAGCATATCTCCAAGATATAAAGACAATATTCAAGTCATTATTGCGATTAAAGCAATACGCAAATAAAAATCAACTTACCGAGGCTATATTCATTAAGGTTGCCAGTCAATTAGATCAAGAGCTCGAATACAATAGTGACCCATCTAAAAAACCAATTATACGACGATTAAGAGATCTTTTATTTGGTAGCAATACAAAAAAAGCTTGTCGTGGAGGTAATGTAGCTTCTAGTTTTACAAGTGTATCAATAAATCTTCTCAGATTTCATTTCGCAGTAACAATAGCTAAAGCATTTGCAGTGGCTATTGGCACTAGCTTGGTGATTGCTGCTACAGGATTATCCGTAGTCGCATTTTTATTGACCGTAGCCATCACATATGGCGCCATGAAACTATATCAACATATAAAACTAAAAAATGGAGTAGAACATTTATCAATGTCTCCAATTTTTATAATTAATGGCGATCATATAAAGTTAATCAAACAAATAGATGATAAAAATTCCAGAAAAATTGTTGCAGATTTTGTCATTAAAATTATTACACAAGATGGATCTCCTGTAGGAGTTGAACCAGGCTTAGTTACCCAATTACAAGCAATTGAGACCTCTATACTATCTATAACTCATGAAAACTCAATATTGCGTAAACCAACAACATCCGAAAATTCAAAAGCATTTTATAAAGCCGCAATAGAAAATTTCCTAACAAGTAATGTGGTGCGATCCAACGATGAGGAAACTAAATTGGCGATATCTTGAAAAATGGAGAATAATAACCATATAGATAATATGTGTATAAAGGAGATTTATTATGCGTTTTGACAAATTAACCACAAAATTTCAAACAGCATTACAAGAAGCTCAATCTATTGCATTGAATAATGACCACCCATATATCGAAGCATCTCATTTATTACTTGCCATGCTCAATGAAGAAAATTCAACTGTTGCCAGCATTTTAGCCAAACTTGGCGTGAATATTACCCCATTAAAAACCGAATTAAACAATATTTTAAATAAAATCGCCAAAGTAAGTGGCGCGAACGGAGAAATTACTGTATCGCGTGATTTATCCCATTTACTCAATATTACAGAGAAAACTGCTGCAAAATTGCAAGATAGCTACATTGCATCGGAGCTATTTTTACTTGCTTGTCTTGAAGATAAAGGTGATGTTGGACGTATTTTAAAACAATTAGGCGTAAAATCTGCCGATTGCAATAAAGTAATTATGGAAATTCGTGGTGGCGCTCAAGTGAATGAAGCAGGCAGCGAAGGCAATCGTGAGGCATTAAAAAAATACACAGTAGATTTAACCGAACGAGCTAGATTGGGTAAATTAGACCCTGTAATCGGTCGTGATGATGAAATTAGGCGCACGATACAAGTATTGCAACGCAGAACTAAAAATAATCCAGTGCTAATTGGCGAACCTGGGGTTGGTAAAACTGCGATTATTGAAGGCTTGGCGCAAAGAATTATTAATGGCGAAGTGCCAGAAGGATTAAAAAACAAGCGACTCTTGGTGTTGGATTTAGCATCACTTCTTGCTGGCGCTAAATACCGTGGCGAATTTGAAGAACGCTTAAAGTCAGTACTACACGAATTATCCCAAGATGAAGGTAAGACGCTTATTTTTATCGATGAAATTCATACACTTGTTGGCGCTGGCAAAGCCGAAGGCGCAATTGATGCAGGTAATATGCTAAAACCTGCGTTGGCACGTGGCGAATTGCACTGCATTGGTGCTACAACTTTGGATGAATACCGCAAAAATGTAGAAAAAGATCCAGCTCTTGAGCGGCGTTTTCAAAAAGTTCTGGTTCAAGAACCTAGCGTTGAAGATACTATTGCGATTTTACGCGGATTACAAGAAAAATATGAAATTCATCATGGCGTTGAAATTACCGATCCGGCAATTGTGGCAGCCGCAGAATTATCTCATCGCTATATTACCGATCGTTTTTTACCAGACAAAGCAATTGATTTAATTGATGAAGCGGCATCTAAAATAAAAATGGAAATTGATTCCAAACCAGAAGTCATGGATAAACTAGATCGACGTTTAATTCAATTGAAAATTGAGCGTGAAGCAGTAAGAAAAGAAAGTGACGAAGCTAGTAAAAAACGGATGGAACACATTGAGGATGAAATAAATCGCCTGGAGCGTGAATATACCGACTTAGAAGAAATTTGGAATAATGAAAAAGCTATGGTTATGGGTTCTCAGGCCGTACGCGAAGAACTTGATAAAGTTAAAGCCGATATTGAAAATTATAAGCGAACTGGAGATTGGCAACATGCATCAGAATTACAATACGGCAAACTTCCAGAGCTAGAAAGTAGATTAAAACAAGCCGAAAAAGGCGAACACAAACAGCTTCAATTATTGCGCACGGAAGTCGGAGCAGAAGAAATTGCCGAAGTTGTTTCGCGCGCAACAGGGATTCCAGTTAGCAAAATGCTAGAAGGCGAACGCGACAAATTACTACATATGGAAACTGCATTACACGCACGAGTAATTGGGCAAAATGAGGCAGTTACATCAGTTGCCGATGCAATTCGTCGTTCTCGTTCAGGATTATCCGACCCAAATCGTCCGTATGGATCTTTCCTATTTTTAGGCCCAACAGGCGTTGGTAAAACTGAACTGTGCAAAGCATTAGCGGGGTTTTTATTTGACTCTGAAGAACATTTGATTCGCATTGATATGTCGGAATACATGGAAAAACATAGTGTGTCGCGCTTAGTTGGTGCGCCTCCAGGATATGTTGGCTATGAAGAAGGTGGTTATTTAACTGAGCAAGTTAGGCGCAAACCATATTCTGTAATACTTTTGGACGAAGTTGAAAAAGCACATCCAGATGTGTTTAATATTTTGTTGCAAGTATTGGACGATGGACGGTTAACTGATGGACAAGGACGAACTGTTGATTTCAAAAATACAGTTGTGATAATGACATCCAATATTGGTAGTAGCCAAATTCAAAGCATGTCAACAAGCCCATATGAAGACATCAAAAATACCGTGATGGATGAATTAAAAACATATTTTCGTCCTGAATTTGTCAATCGTATTGATGACGTTGTGGTATTTCATGGTCTAGATGCTGCACAAATAGTGCAAATCGCACGAATTCAACTTGAGATATTGCAAAAACGCTTAGTTAAGATGGATTTAGCGTGTCAAATTACTGAAGAAGCATTGCAACATCTTGCACAAGTTGGCTTTGACCCAATATATGGCGCACGACCATTAAAAAGAGCCATACAACACGAGATAGAAAATCCATTAGCCAAAGCTATTTTAGCAGGTGATTATCAAGTTGGACAAACTATTTTGATTGATGTCAAAGATGAAAAAATAGTCTTTAATTAATAACGTATTATATTATGTAAATTGGTATGATGAGTTGTCCTCATAGAAGCAAATAAGTGGGGACTGCTCCAAAAAAATGACCTTTTGAATGTAACTATACTTAAACAAGTTCAAAATAATTGAATTAAACAAACGACGACACCTATTGTATAATAGGTTAGGAGCATCGTTACATTCAAGTATGATGAAACTGTTTAAGTATATCTAAAAATGTGTTACAATTACGTTATTGTTAGGGGATATAATTTTAATACTGCCAGAGATATTCAGGATTGTAATACTTCATAATATCAAAAGGTCGCTGATATGCAAAATTCATACATGAACTATTTTGATCTCACCGATAAAACATTCTTCACATTGGCAATTATCATCCTTGTTACATGTATTTCATATAAATTTACTATTAAACTTGGTAAACCTGTGGTTATTGGTGGAATTATCTCCGGATTTATTATAAGCCATATTCCACTATCTGCAAAATATTTTAACATAGAACAATGTGCAATATTAGGTAATTTCGGTATAGTTTTATTTATGATGTTTGTCGGGACAGAATTTAATTTAAAACGATTACTGGTAAATAAAACTAATATTATTTTACCTGTTATATTGGTGCTAGTACCATTTATTTTAGGATTTACAATTTACCCATTACTACTTAGTTTAAACTTGATTGATACATATGGCATCCAGCATAAATGGATGGTTTCATTGTTTATCGGGCTTGCTTTATCCATGTCTACATTTTCTATTTTAATTATGTTTGTAAATAATACAAACTTACGCTTTTCAAGAATTGGCAAAGTTGCAATTTTTTGTGCCACATTTGAGGAAGGAGCGTTTTGGATTATATTTGGTATAATTTTAGCTTTTTTTCAGCAAAATTTAGAAATAAAAATAGCGCCAATGATTTATTTACTTGTGTACATAATATTTGTTATTTTTATAGCACCTTATATTATTAAGAAAATTGTAAATACAATTAGTACTGAATTAACAATGCTAGCTTTTATTGTTAGCGGTTGCCTTCTATCCGCAGTATTAGCTGACTTGGTTAATTTGCACCCTATATTTGGTGGATTTATTTTTGGCACACTCTTGCCAAAAAATAATCGTATTATTCATAAGCTAAGAGAATATATGGTGGAATTTATTATAGTCATTCTATTACCAATTTATTTTGTTAAAACTGGTATGGATGCAAGTACCAATTTATCATTTGATTCTATAACCATAGTAATCAGTTTTATAATGATTGTAATTTCATTTTTAGGTAAATACGGTGGTGCATTTATTGTTGGTAAAATATGGAATTTTTCAAATAAAGAAGTTATGATACTTGGTTCTTTATTAAGTATACGTGGCACAATGGAAGTTGCTAT
>CAYWWJ010000010.1:64816-67738 GCA_964462055.1 uncultured Neisseria sp.
ATTAGGGACAAAGCCATATAGCGCATTAATTATTATGACATTGGTAACAACTTGGCTTGCAACGACACTATCATTGTTTTTCGACAGACACAAAAAGGCGCTTTAAGCCATTTATTCAAAAATATTGGTACAACATAAGCATTAAATAAGCTGAACAGTAACAGACAAATAGCATTTTATTGCCAGGCAGTTAACATTGTCTGCACATTATACTTAATCAAGCTTATGTAATTACTTGCTGGACCAGCATTTGTTGATAACGCATCTGAATATAATTCGCCACCAACTACAGCGCCTGAATCCTTCGCTACTTGATTAATTAATTTATTATTAGTCATATTCTCCAAGAAAACTGCTTTAACTTTGTTGGTTTTTATTGTTGCGATTAATGTAGCGATATCTTTTGCTGAAGCATCGCTGTCTGTTGATACGCCTTGTGCAAAAATAAACTTGATTTTATATGCACGAGCCATATACGCAAATGCATCATGCGTTGTCACAGCTATACGCTTGTTTTCTGAAATTGCCTTTAATTTATTAATAACCCATTTATTTAGTTCGGTCAATTGTGCTAAATATTGTTTAGCATTTGCTTGATAATACGCTTTATTTTGTGGATCGACACTAATTAATGCAGATTCAATATTTGGCACGTAATATTGTGCCACCAAATTAGGATCGCCCCAAATATGGGGGTCTAGATCATGCTTATGCCCATCATGACCATCACCAGCCATAGTTATAGAATGAACACCATCACTTGCAATAATAACTTTACCTTTATAATTAGCATTTGCCGACAAATTATTTAGCCATCCGCCTTCCAAACCTAAACCATTTATAATCAATAGTTTACTCCGGTTAATTGTTCGTAAGTCGCTAGGTTTTAACGTATAACCGTGCGCATCTTGATTTGCACCAACCAATGAATTAACCGCCACCTTATTCCCCCCAATATTTTCTACAATATTAGCTAAAATAGAAAAACTAGCAGTCACTTGAATTTTACTAGTGGAATTAATTTTTTCTGCAAAGACATTATTGCATAAAAAACACATGCAAATAATACGAATAATATCGCGTAACATATATGAATCCTATAACTAAAAATTTGGGGTAAATAACTACAAAATATACTCGAAATATTTGATTCAAAGATAAAGAGTATATCACTCTTTATAATGAGATGGTTTCAGCAAACGCACCACATTAACATATATAATTGCCAATAAATAAATACAGCCATTAACCAAGATAATTGCTGGACCAGTTGCCAAATCATAATAATATGATAATACTATCCCGCTACAACTAGATATTAAACTAGTTATAATAGCAATTGCTAACATTGAGTTTAATGATTTAGCTAATAATTTTGCGCAACCAGCAGGTAGCATCATAAGCCCAACAACTAAAATAGTGCCCAAAATCTGAAAATCAATAACCAAATTAATAACAACTAAAAACATAAAAATCAAGTGATACACCTGAGCATTTACTCTATAGCTTTTTAACAGGTTTTTATCAAAAATATCCACCACCAATGGGCGGATAATAAAGGCCAATACAATTAGGCTAAATGAAATTATTACCCCAAGTACAATCAAACTGAATTTATCAACCGCCAACAATGAGCCAAATAAAATATGCATCAGATCCAAATTAGTGCCACTTTTGGAGATTATAATTACCCCAACAGCAAGCGCTAATAGATAAAATCCAGCAAATGAAGCATCTTCTTTTATTTCTGTATATCGACTTACCAAACCAGCCAATATTGTAACGATCAACCCAGCGATTAAACCGCCAAATGCCATTGATAATACGGACATTCCGCCAAACATGAAACCAAGTGCCACACCTGGTAAAATAGCGTGGGAAATTGCATCGCCCATTAAGCTCATGCGTCTTAACATTAAAAATACGCCCAAGATTGGACATACAAATGATATTCCAATACATGCAACTAATGCTCGATACATAAATGGATTATCTTGAAACAATTGCCAGATGGCTTGCATTATACTCCGTTCCTATAAACAATCACACATTTTCACATAAATCAATATCGTCAATCCAATTAAAATTATGCGCATACGCCTGAGTTAGATTCTCACGTGTCAATACGGTATTCGTCTTTCCGTAAGATATTAGTTTAGTTGCAAGTAGCATGGTATAATCAAACGATGTATTTACTTGATATAAATCATGAAGCACCGCAATGATAGTCTTTCCTTCTTGCTTCCATAGATGAATAATATGCAATAATGTGTCAATAGTTTTACTATCCATTGCATTAAACGGTTCATCAAGCAAAATTACATTCGCCTGTTGCATTATGGTACGCGCAAACAACACGCGCTGTAATTGCCCACGGCTTAATTCTGTTATATACCGCTGATTAAACCCAGCTAGCCCAACTTGCTCCAAAGAATTGTCAACACGTTTATTTAAGTTATTATCAACGCGACCTAATAAACCAATTTGATACCAACTTCCAAGTAATACAACATCTGCAACACTTAATGGCACTGAGTTGTCGATTTCACTATGTTGTGGCAAATACGCAATATCTTGAGGCGATATTCCATTCCAAATAACATTACCAGTATCTGGCTTTACTTCACCTAAAATCGCCTTTAGCAACGTACTTTTGCCAGCACCGTTTGGACCAACTATTGCAGTAGTCTCGCCCATCTTAAATTGACAAGTAAGATGGTGAATTGCTGGATGACGACGATATGAAACCGTTAAATTATCACATGATAACTGCATATTTTATTGTCTGCCTTTTAATTTTGTCATGCTGATCAAAAATTTCCTAAACCTCAGTCTTTACTTTTTAGTGAATATTTAAATAAATAGGATAAATTACTAATTTTTTAGTGAATGATGAAGAAATATAGAGTTTGTTAATGAAGA
>CAYWWJ010000011.1:0-67713 GCA_964462055.1 uncultured Neisseria sp.
AATAGCTTTCAAATTAATACAAACTCATATTTTGTAATCTTTGAACGTAAAAATTAGCAATTTATCATATAAAGTATTAATCAATTAATCATGCTAGATTTTAAAAAAGACAAAAATTATGGAAAATTTGACAGAATTAAATCAAGATCAATTGCGTGCAGTTACGCATATTGATGGTTCTATGCTAGTTTTGGCTGGCGCAGGTAGCGGTAAGACTAAGGTTTTAACTACACGTATTGCATGGTTGGTAAAAAATCAATATGTTGGAGTTAGCGAAATATTAGCTGTTACTTTTACTAATAAAGCTGCGAAAGAAATGTTGCATCGAATAAGTTCTAAACTTAATATAGAAGCAAGGCAGATGTGGGTTGGTACATTTCATTCAATTGCATTGCGGTTATTACGTAGCCACCATAAAGAGGCTGGATTGCCGTCTAGTTTTCAAATTTTAGATAACTCAGATCAATTAAATTTAGCTAAAAGATTGATAAAAGCTGCGAATTTTGATGAAGAACGTTATCCAGCAAAAGAATTAATGAGTTTTATAAATAATGCTAAAGAACAAGGGCGACGAGCGACGAGCTTGACTCCAGATAATTTGCGTTCTAAAAATTGGACTGATTTATATATTAATTATGAGGCAGTGTGTAATAGAGATGGATTGGTTGATTTCACTGAGTTATTATTGCGTAGTTTTGAGTTATTGTCAACAAACAAGGAATTATTAAACCGTTACAATAGTCAATTCAAACATATATTGGTTGACGAGTTTCAAGATACTAATCAATTACAATACAAATGGCTGAAATTGCTTTTGGGTAATCAGTGTCAAATGTTTGCTGTTGGTGATGATGATCAGTCGATTTATTCATTTCGTGGCGCAAAAGTTGCCAATATGCAAACCTTCTTGCGCGACTTTGGTGTAAAAGAACCTGTGCGACTGGAGCAAAATTACCGTTCCACACCCAATATTTTAGCTGCAGCAAATGCGGTTATTGGCAATAATAGTGAACGCATTGGTAAAGAATTATGGACGCAAAATAAAGACGGCGAACAAATAAAATTATACGAAGGTTATACCGAAGAAGATGAGGCTTATTACGTCGCAGATGAGATAAAATCTCTAGAAAACCAGGGTGTTGATTTAAACGACATCGCTATTTTGTATAGATCTAATGCGCAATCGCGAGTATTTGAGCAGTTGTTTTATAGCCGTGGAATACAATATCGGGTATATGGTGGTTTGCGCTTTTTTGATAGACAAGAAATTAAGCATGTTTTGGCATATTTGCGTTTGATTGTCAACCCGCACGATAACGAAGCTTTTTTGCGTGTGGTTAATTTTCCAGCACGTGGAATTGGTGCTAAAGGTGTTGAGAATTTACAGCTTAAAGCTTTGGAGCATGGCTTGTCATTATTTCACGCTTGTGATTTAATGGATGGCAAACCTCGCGATAATTTGACCAGATTTACAAGTATCATTAACACAATGCAAGAAGATACGAAAATTTTGGATTTAGCTGAAACAATTGGTTATGTTATTGAATTAAGTGGTATGCATGAACATTATTCTAATGATAAACGCGATGGTGAAGAGCGCTTAGATAACCTAAATGAATTAGTAACGGCGGTCACAAGTTATACGCCGACAACAATTACAGCTAACCCATTGGTAGACTTTTTAGCGCATGCAGTTTTAGAATCTGCAGATCATCAAACGATTCAACATTCTGCTGTTCAGTTAATGACGGTACATGCAGCAAAAGGACTCGAATTTAAAGCTGTTTTTATAGTCGGTCTGGAAGATGGATTATTTCCTCATGAAAATTCTATGCGCGATGATAAAGGATTAGAAGAAGAGCGCCGATTAATGTACGTTGCATTAACTAGGGCTCGTGAGAAATTATATTTGCTTCGTGCGTGTAGCCGTATGTTGTGGGGAAAGCGGCAATCTGCACCGCTATCAAGATTTGTTAGCGAAATCCCGTACGAATTAATTAATAATTTAACTGGACTTAGTAAAATTGGTTGCAGTAGTTATAATGATTATGATTCGCAAACAGATACTTACAGTGCGCGTCCAATTGTGAACCCAGAGAGTAAAACCTCGCGAATTAAGTTGGCGGACAAAGGATTTACTTTAAAAATTGGGGATATGATTAAGCACAAGAAATTCGGTGAAGGAAAGATTTTACGTTTAAATGCAGATGGCAAAAAGTTGACTGCAGAAATTTTTTTTATTGGGATTGGCAAAAAGAGTTTGGATCTAAACATTGCGCCAATTGAAATGTTATAATTTAATTTTATTTTAAAAAGGGAAATATTACATGCCGACGCCACATATTGCAGCGCAAGTGGGAGAAATTGCGAAAAAGGTTATTATGCCAGGGGATCCATTAAGAGCAAAATTTATTGCTGAGAATTTTTTGGAAAATGCAAAGCTTATTAATGAAGTACGGGGAATGCTTGGGTATACTGGTACTTATCAGGGGGAATTGGTTACCGTGATGGGGCACGGAATGGGGACTGCTTCTGCTGGAATTTATATCGAAGAATTGTATAAGTTTTTTGATGTGGAAACAATTATCCGCGTTGGTAGTTGTGGTGGTGTTCGTGATGATATCAAATTACACGATATTATTCTAGCTATTAGTGCGTCAAATGATTCCAACTATGTTAAGTCAAAATTCGGCGATTTTAATTATGCACCACATGCTACATATAAATTATTGGAAACTGCGAATAATTTAGCTATAGCACGTGGTCAGTCTGTATTGGTGGAAAATGTATTTACTACTGAAGTATTTTACGCTTGTAATGATAATTTAACTAAATTCATGCAAACTCTAAATATTCCAGTTGTAGAAATGGAAGCCTCTGTGCTTTATGCTTTAGCTGCGTACTATAAACGTAACGCGCTATGTATATTAACAGTGTCTGACCATATTATTACACATGAATCAATGGACGCAAAAGAGCGTCAATTATCATTTAATGCAATGATTAAACTTGGCTTGGATACAATTGTTAATAAATAATAAGTATAAGATGGAGTAAATTAAATATGCAAAAGATGCAAAAAACTATACTAGCGGCGCTTTGTGTAACTTTATGTGTAACCGCTTGTTCGAAGAAAAATTCAGATACAGCTGCAACTTCAACTACATCAAATTCTGTGGAAACCAATAATAAAATGCCAGCAGATACGTTGCTTGTTGATGCTGGTGGCGAAGTGCCAAGTCTTGATCCAAGCATTGCTGAGGATAATATTGCTGCTCGTGTTACATTTGATTTATTTGCAGGGCTGGTTGATTTTGACCAAACGAATAAAAGTATTCCTGGTATGGCGAGTAGCTGGGATATTTCGCCTGATGGTAAGACATATATATTTCATTTGCGTGATGGATTAAAATTCTCCGATGGTACAGCAATTACTGCAAAAGATTTTGTATATTCTTGGCAACGTTTGGTTAATCCAAAAATCGCATCAACGTATAATTGGTTGTTAGATACAGTTGTGAATGGTAAAGATATTATGGCGAGCAAATTGCCAATTAATAAGCTAGGCGTGCAGGCGGTGGATGATAAAACTTTTAAAGTTGAATTAGTAATTGCGGATCCAGCATTCATTGCTAAGTGCGCATTCCCCAATTTATTTGTGATTCCACAGCACACAATAGAAAAATATGGCACCAAATGGACTGATCCACAAAATATGGTAACTTCTGGCGCATATACACTAAAAGAACACGTGGTTAATGGCTATATACTTGCGGAAAAAAATCCGAATTATTATGATGCGCAAAATGTTGCTATTGCAAAAGTTAAATATTTTCCGTATGTAGATACCAATGCGTCATTGGCTAGCTATAAAACAGGCGGTTTAGATATGACATTTACCAATGTGCCAGTTGATCAATATAAACAAATAAAAGCTGAATATCCAACACAATTAAATACAGTTCGCTGGGAAGCGATTGGCTATTATGATTTCAATATGAAATTACCAGAGTTTAGAGATAATTTAAAATTAAGAAAAGCGTTAACAATGGCAATAGATAGAAATGTAATCGCCAACGAAGTGATGGCTGGCGGACAAACTCCATTGAATTCTGTTTTAACACCAACTATTGAGCAGGGTAAATATGCAAATATTACTTATGATTGGGCATCTTGGTCGCGAGATAAACAAATTGCAGAGGCAAAGAAGCTTTATCAAGAAGCTGGTTACGGAGCGACTAAACCATTGAAAGTGACAGTTTTATATAATACTAATGACATTAATAAAAAGGTAGCGTTGGCTGTGACAAATATGTGGTCGCAAGTTCTAGGTGTGCAAGCTGTTGCGCAAAATCAAGAATGGAAGAATTTTTTGCAAACGCGACATAAAGGCGATTACCAAATCGCTCGTGATGGATGGGTTGCGGATTATGATTCTGTAACTAGTTACACTCCACTATATTTGTGTAATAGTGGGCAAAATAATTCGCATTATTGTAATCCAGATTACGACAAGCTAATTGCAGAAGCTTCTAACACAACAGATAGTATGAAACAGCAGGAGCTATATCAAAAGGCGTTGAATATTGCATTAAATGATTATGCGGTTATTCCAATTTTTCAGAATGCATATCAACGTTTATTAAGCCCACGTGTTAAAAATATGGATTTATCTAAAAATTACTTAGATCATTCGCAATCTAAGTGGGCAAAATTCACTAATTAGTGTATAAGTCTGGTTGTAATATTTATTTTGTATGGTTTAATATTTTGAATGTGATTTGAGTATATGTTAAATTTATTCAATTTTTTTCAGATTTTTTATTAAATTATATCAGTCAGTTAGATTTTCATATTTTGATTTAGACAAAAAAACTTTGCATAAATAGTGTAAAGTTTGATATACTTACCGAATTATGTATTTATTTTTGTTGCTGCCAAGCTTATGTGTGGCAGTAATTTATTTTTAACGTTGTTTTTACAAAATGAGTAGGAAAGTTAATGAAAGCTTCAGCAAAGATTCTTTTAAGTTTAATGTGTGGCGCTCTTGTATTGGCTGGATGTTCTAAAAAAGCTGATGAATCAGCTAGTACGTCCACAAATGTATCAAGTGCATCTAGTGATGAAAATAATTCACATCCAAAAGATATGTTGCGTGTTGATGTCGGAGATGAGGTTCCAACTTTGGATCCACAAATTGGTCAAGATACAACATCTGTTCGTGTTTCATATGATTTATTTTCAGGATTAGTTGATTTTGATCAAAAAAATAACCCTATTCCAGGTCTGGCAGAAAAATGGGATATTAGTTCCGATGGGAAAACTTATACTTTTCATTTAAGAAAAGGTTTAAAGTTTTCTAATGGCACGCCTATAACATCGAAAGATTTTATATTTTCATTTCAACGTTTAGTTGATCCTAAAGTTGCTTCACCATATAATTGGTTGCTAAGCAATGTTGTAAATGGAAGCAACATAATAAAAAGTAAAATGCCAAATACACAGCTCGGTGTATCTGCTCCTGATGATTACACATTTGTTGTTCAATTAGTAAATCCAGATCCAACATTTATTGCTAAGTGTACTATGTCTAATTTATTCGTTGTTCCACGTGATGTAATCAATAAATACGGTGATAAATGGACGAATACAGAGAATATCGTTGGCTCAGGTGCATATATGTTAAAGGAGCACGTTGTAAAAGGATATATTTTAGCTGTTAGAAATCCTAATTATTATGATGCTAAAAATGTAGCGATTGAGAAAGTTAAATTTTTCCCATATACAGATACAAACGCCTCGGTTGCTAGTTATAAATCTGGTGGTTTAGAGACAACATGGCAATCTTTACCAGTAGATGAATATAAAGCGCTTAAAACTGAGTACCCTAAAGAAGTGCACAGTGTATTGCAAGAAGCAATTTATTATTATGATTTTAATATGAAATCTCTTGAAATTAAAGATAATATAAAGCTACGTCAAGCATTAACCATGGCGATTGATAGAACGACGTTGGTAGATCAGGTATTGAGTCAAGGACAACCAGCATTGTATTCAAATGCAACACCAACTGTAGAAAATGCTCAGTACGCTAATGTTAAATATGATTGGTCTGCGCTACCTTACGATAAACAGTTAGCACAAGCTAAAGAATTATTTAAGCAGGCTGGGTATGGACCTGAGCATCCTTTCAAATTGAATATTTCTTATAACACTAATGACCTACACAAAAAAGCGGCATTGGCTATAGCTTCTATGTGGACTAGCGCGTTTGGTAATGGTATTAAAGTTACTTCAGACAATCAAGAGTGGAAAACATTTATACAAGCAAGAATGAAGGGTGATTATCAACTTGCTCGAGATGGGTGGGTTGCAGATTATAATTCTATAACTACTTACACGCAACTTTATCAATGTGGCAATGATACTAATAATTCGCATTATTGCAATAGTGCTTATGATGATTTATTAAAACAAGCCGATGGCGCAACATCTGACAAAGCAAAACAACAGCAGTTATATACGCAAGCATTAACTATGGCGCTGAATGATTATGCTATAATTCCGTTGTTTCAATATACATACACAAGATTAGTTAAGCCATATATTGCAAATTATCAAATAGATGGCAACTCTTTGGATCATGTGCAAACTAAATGGTTTAGTTTTTCAGATGCTAAATAATTATAAATAAATAAGTAATATACATGAATAACATTAATACTTTATTCGTGCATATTGCCAGCTGCATGTATTTTACTATATGCAGCGTTTGTTTATTGCGGATTTTGTTGAGGTAAATAGGTTAAATGCTTAAATTTATAATTAAACGGTTATTAATTGCAATTCCAACGTTGTTTTGCATTATTTTGTTGGTGTTTTTACTGGTACATGCAACACCAGGAAATCCATTTGAGGGCGAAAAGGCTTTGTCACCTGAGGTGATGAAGCAGCTGCTGCATCAATATCGTCTAGATTTGCCATTATGGCAGCAGTTTTATTTGTATATCAATGATTTACTTCATGGCAATTTAGGTATGTCATACAAATATATTGGACAGTCAATTAATGATTTGATGTTTCCCGATAATATGGGCGGATTTTGGGTTACTATGCGTTTGGGAATTTATGCCATGGTGATTGCCATTCCAGTTGGAATTGTGATGGGGTGCTACGCTGGATTGCATAAAAATTCATGGTTTGATCGTTTAGTTGTTATGGGTAACATTTTCTTTAGTGCTGTTCCAACAATTATTACAGGTCCATTATTGGTGCTAATATTCGCGGTTACTTTGCAATGGTTACCCGCTGGTAGCTGGGGTGATGGCGATGTTGGTCATTTATTTTTGCCAGTTCTTGTTTTGGCTTTAGCATATTTTCCAACTATTGCGTTTGTGACGCGTGGTAGTATTATTGATGTGCTTAATTCTAATTTTATTAGAACAGCTAGAGCAAAAGGCTTGCCAACTAAAAAGGTTATTTTTAAGCATGCAATCCGTCCCACTATGATACCTGTTGTATCATTGTTGGGACCTATGTTTGCTGGTGTACTGGTTGGTGCCATTGTAACTGAGCAGATTTTTACTTTGCCTGGTCTTGGTGTGTTGACAACAGCGGCAGCAACAAATCGTGACTATAATTTGGTGATGGGGATTACAATTTTTGGTAGTACATTAACTATTTTTTTTAATATGCTGGTTGATATTTTGTATTTTATTCTTGATCCTAAGATAAAACAATAAGGGGATAATGACTCATGAAAAAAAATGAAAAATTAGTTGAAGTGTTATCGCAACCTAAGTCAAAAGGTTTTTGGTCAAGTGCTTTTCGTCGTTTTGCACATAACAAATTGGCGCTATCAAGCTTGATTGTCATTGTAATCTTAGCGCTGTTGTGCATATTTGTACCGATGTTTAGTCAGTTTGAATATAGCGCAACCAATTTTGGTAATAGCTTACAATCTCCAGATGGCACACATTTATTTGGAACAGATGGTTTGGGGAGAGATATTTTCGTTAGATCCTTTATTGGTGGGCGAATTACCTTTGAAATTGCTTTCGCTGCAACATTTGCTGTATTAGCTATTGGGGTTATTTATGGATCAATTGCTGGATTCCTAGGCAAAAAAGTAGATGCGTTAATGATGCGTATAGTGGATATATTATACGGAATTCCATTCTTGTTTTTTTGTATTTTGCTTTTGACTGTATTCGGGCAAAGTATGTTTTTGTCTTTTGTGGCAATTGCTGCTCTGGCTTGGTTAGATATGTCGCGTGTTGTACGTGGGCAAACACTTAGCTTAAAAGAAAAAGAATTTGTTGAAGCTGCAAGAGTGTGTGGAGTTAGCGATTGGCATATAATTACGCGCCATATTATTCCAAATTTAATTGGTGTTGTGATCATTTATGCTGCTTTGACAGTTCCTAATATGATTGTTATTTCTGCAGTACTAAGCTTTTTTGGTTTAGGTGTAATGGAGCCAATGACATCATGGGGACTGTTAATTAGTGATGGTGCGCAGAATATGAATGCATGGTGGTTGTTGCTTTTTCCTGCTGGGTTGATGGTTGTTACATTACTTGCCTTTGCTTTTGTTGCAAATGGTTTACGTGATGCATTAGATCCACGTTAATAAATAAATATGAAGGTGTAAAGATGCCAATTTTAGAAGTAAAAGATTTAACAGTAAATTTTAAAGTTCTTGATGGAATTGTGAAAGCTGTTGATAGAATATCGTACAATATTAATCAAGGCGAGGTGTTAGGTATTGTTGGGGAATCTGGTTCTGGCAAGAGCCAAAGCGTTCTTGCTACCATGGGCTTGCTTGCGAATAATGCGAAAATATCAGGTTCAATTAAATTCATGGGCGAAGAATTGCTAAATATGCCAACGAATAAATTAAATAAAGTTCGTGGTAATAAAATTGCAATGATTTTTCAGGATCCAATGACTTCACTAAACCCGTATTTAACGATTAAATCACAAATGACTGAAGTGTTAATGTTGCATAAAGGCATGAGCTATGCTGATTCATTAAAACAAGCGATTGATATGCTTGATTTCGTACGTATTCCTGAAGCTAAAGATAGAATTGCTTTGTATCCGCATGAATTTTCAGGTGGAATGCGTCAACGAGTAATGATAGCGATGTCACTTTTATGTAAACCAGAGCTCTTGATTGCAGATGAGCCAACAACTGCGCTTGATGTGACTGTTCAGGCACAAATCTTGCAAATTTTGAAAGATTTACAACGTGAGTTTAATATGGCTGTTATCATGATTACTCATGATATGGGTGTGGTTGCAAATATTTGTGATAGAGTAAATGTGATGTACGCTGGTAGATTAATGGAAACAGGTAGCTTGGACGATATTTTTTATCGACCATCCCATCCATATACACAAGCATTATTGTCGTCTATTCCGAGCTTAGATACTCATGTTGAACGATTATCAACTATACCGGGTGAACCGCCAAATTTGATGAATCTGCCAGCTGGATGTGCATTTCAAAATCGTTGCGCTAAAGTTCATGAAGCTTGTAAACACGGTGATATAGATGTGGCAAGTATTGGTAATAATCGCTTAATTAAATGTAATTTAGTGGCATCAGCGTAGGGGGAAGTTATGGAAAAATTACTTGAAATAAAAGATCTTAAGGTGTTTTTTACACTAAAGCGTGGGATATTTAGTAAATCACGTGTAGTTCGTGCTGTTGATAATGTGAGTTTTGATGTTTATCAAGGTGAGACACTTGGCATAGTTGGTGAGTCTGGATGTGGTAAAACTTCTTTGGCGCGTGCATTAGTTGGATTAAATGATATTACTTCTGGCAAAGTTCTATTTTTGGGTAAAGATGATTTTGCCACCTGTAATGATAAGCGCTGGCATGAATTACGTCAAGATGTCCAATTTATATTTCAAGACCCAGTTGCATCATTAAATCCTCGCATGACAGTTTCAGAAATTATCGCTGAACCGTTAACTGTATTTTACCCTAAAATGAGTAAAGATGAGCAAATGGAAAAAGTAGTGTCAATGATGAATCTTGTTGGCTTGTCGGTTAATCAAATTAATCGCTACCCGCAAGAGTTCTCGGGTGGTCAATGCCAACGAATTGGAATTGCGCGTGCGTTAATTTTAGAGCCTAAGTTAATCATTTGTGATGAATCAGTAAGCGCATTAGATGCATCTGTTAAAGCGCAGATTATTAATTTACTTAAAGATTTGCAAGCAAAACTTAATTTAACGATTATGTTTATTTCACATGATTTGAGCGTTGTTAAGCATATTTGTGATCGTGTTTTGGTGATGTATTTAGGCAATATAATGGAGCTCGCAACTAAAGAACAGATTTACGCTAAGCCAACTCATCCATATACGCAAGCACTATTATCTGCAGTGCCTATTGCAAACCCAGAGTTGGAACGTCAAAAGAAAATTAAGCTTTTGGAAGGCGATTTACCTTCACCAATTAATCCTCCTATTGGTTGTGTATTTAACACTCGTTGTCCAATGGCTGATGATGAATGTCGTAAGAGCAGACCGCCATTTATCCAATTACAGGATGGCCGTTTAGCTGCTTGCTTTAAAGTAAAATAATATATCTGAGTTCTCACGTTTATTGAATGTCTAAATAGATAGGATACATACAAATGCCAAAAATTTTAGCCACCGAAATCCGTGTTGGACACTTACTTGAATGGGACAAACATTTATGGAAAGTTCTTAAATGTTATCATGTTCACGTAGGTGGTCGTGGTGGTGCGTACATGCAAGTGGAAATGAAAGATATAGAACGAGGTACAAAAACAAATTATCGATTTAATACAGATGAAAAAGTTGATAAAGCGCATGTTGATATTCGAGAAATGGATTACCTGTATCACGATGGTGAAAATTACATATTTATGGATACATCGACTTTTGAGCAGATTAATTTGTCTAGTGAATTCTTAGAAGGTCAATCTGGATATCTATTGCCAAACACACAGGTGCAGATTAACTTTCATAATGAGCGCCCAATTGGCTTACAATTGCCACAAAGCGTAACTTTGGAAGTAATTGAATGTGATCCAAATATTAAAGGATCAACAGTTTCATCCTCATTTAAGCCTGCAATAGTCGAAACAGGCGTTCAAGTTCTAGTTCCTCCTTTTATAGAAAAAGGCGAGAAGATCAAAATCAATACAGATACAGGTGAATACGTAGAACGTGCATAAGATAAGGGGAGTGTTTGCTCCCCTACTTTTTAGGTGAAGTTATGACGAAATATATTTTTATTACTGGCGGAGTTGTTTCAAGTTTAGGTAAAGGAATAGCTGCCGCATCGGTTGCTTCTTTATTGGAACTTCGTGGGTTAAGTGTTACAATGATAAAGTTAGACCCTTATATAAATGTTGATCCTGGGACAATGAGTCCATTTCAACATGGTGAAGTATTTGTTACCGATGATGGTGCTGAAACAGATCTGGATTTAGGGCATTATGAGCGCTTTATTAATACTAAAATGAGCAAGAAAAATAATTTTACTACGGGACAAGTTTACGATACTGTAATCAAAAAAGAACGTCGCGGGGAATATTTAGGCAAAACGGTACAGGTTATTCCACATATTACAGATGAGATTAAGTATAAAATAAAATGTGCAGCAAATGGTTACGACGTTGCAATGGTTGAAATTGGTGGTACAGTTGGGGATATTGAATCTCTTCCATTTTTAGAAGCTATAAGGCAAATGCGTCAGGAATTTGGTCGCGCAAATACATGTTTTATGCATTTAACATTGGTGCCATATTTGGCAAGTTCAGGTGAAATCAAAACTAAGCCAACGCAACATTCTGTGAAAGAATTACGTGAAATTGGTATACAGCCAGATGTTTTGTTATGTCGTATGGATAGACCTTTGCCATTAGATGAGAAGCAGAAAATAGCATTGTTTTGTAATGTTGAAGAGCGTGCTGTCATTGCTTGTTATGATGCGACAAGTATTTATAAAGTGCCACGTATGTTGCATAATCAAGAAATTGATGACATAATTTGTGAACATTTGGCGTTAAATTTGGCGCCCAAAGCTGATTTGGCAGTTTGGGATAATATTATTAATAATCTTGAACATCCATTACACATTGTAGATATTGCATTTGTGGGAAAATATGTTGATTTAACAGAATCGTATAAGTCGTTGAATGAAGCATTGATTCATGCTGGTATTCATACTAAAACAAAAATAAATATTCACTATGTTGATGCCGAAGAATTAGAGAGTGGCGATTTTACAACATTGGAGAAGATGGATGCAATTCTAGTACCGGGAGGGTTTGGTTCTCGTGGAGTTGAAGGTAAGATAAAAGCTATTGAATTTGCCCGTATACATAAAATTCCATATTTAGGTATTTGTTTAGGAATGCAACTAGCAGTTATTGAATTTGCTCGCAATGTAGTTGGCAAATTAGATGCAAATTCAACTGAATTTATAAGCGATACAACGTATCCAATTATTGGTATGATGTCCGAATGGGAAGATAAGTCTGGCTTATTACAAAAACGCAATAAGAAAGTTGATCTGGGTGGTACTATGCGTCTTGGGGCGCAAGAATGTCAATTAAAAGAAGGTACAATTGCCGCAAATGTTTATGATAATTTAATAATTAGTGAACGTCATCGGCATCGTTATGAAGTGAACAATTCTTTAATCGGTGATTTAACTAATGCTGGGCTTACTGTGAGCGGTATTTCATTGGGTAAAGAAAAATTAGTTGAATGTGTCGAATTAGCCGATCACCCTTGGTTTTTTGGTTGTCAATTTCATCCAGAATTTACATCTAATCCCAAAACTGGTCATCCATTATTTATAGCATATGCTAAAGCTGCATTAATACAACGTAAACAAAAAGGAACCAAACATGCATCATAGTACAACATGGAAATTATTTGATTATGAGATCGGGTTAGACAAGCCATTTTTTCTGATTGCTGGTCCTTGTGTTATTGAATCTGAGCAATTAGCGATTGATACGGCTGGATATTTGAAAGAAGTTACAGCAAAACTCGGCATAAATTTTATTTATAAATCTAGTTATGATAAAGCAAATCGCAGTTCAGATAGTACATTTCGTGGTCCTGGTATTGATAATGGTTTGCGAATATTATCAGAAGTTAAACGCCAATTAGGCTTAAAGGTTTTAACTGATGTGCATGAATTAGAGGAAATTGATCAAGTTGCTGAAGTTGTGGATATTTTACAAACACCAGCATTTTTATGTCGACAGACTAATTTTATCCAAGCTGTTGCTAAAACTGGGAACGTAGTAAATATTAAAAAGGGGCAATTTCTAGCTCCATGGGATATGGTAAATGTGACCAATAAAGCGCTAAATGTTGCTGGTCACGGGTTGATTATGGCGTGTGAACGCGGTGTTAGCTTTGGCTACAATAACTTAGTTTCAGATATGCGCTCGTTGGTTGTGATGCGTGAGACAAATTGCCCAGTAGTATTTGATGCAACACATTCTGTGCAATTACCTGGCGGACAAGGAATTAGTTCTGGCGGACAAGCTGAATTTGTTCCAGTTTTAGCGCGTGCAGCGGTTGCGGTTGGGGTCTCTGGTATATTTATGGAGACACATCCTAATCCTGCTGAGGCGAAATCCGATGGTCCAAATTCATTTCCAATGCATCAAATTGCCGATTTTTTAGCCGAGCTTCAGGCTATTGATTGCGTGGTTAAAAAAAATTAATTTTTACCGATTTTGTGATAACTCATGAGGGAAAAATTAATTTATTATGTATATTGTAAATGTCACCGCTAAGTAGTTACGTTGAAAGAATTTATATGTTTAGTTTACACTGGTCGGTAATATTTTATGTATTGCTTATTGATACGCTTGCATTAATGTCGCCAGGTCCTGATTTCTTTATGGTATTAAAGAATTCTCTAAATAAATCACATAAGGCTGGGATTTATACTGCTTTTGGTGTTGCTTTAGGTTGTGCTATTTTATTTACGTTAAGTATTTTTGGTGTTGGTGTATTAATCGCGCAAAATAAAATTTTATTTATGATCCTTAAGATTGCAGGTAGTTTGTATTTAATTTATTTGGCGATCAAATCAATACTAGCTAAATCTGAAGTTAAAGAGCCACAACTTGTGTCTAAGGAAAACATTAAAGTAAATATAGGTGAATACTTTAAAATTGGTTTAATTTGTAATTTAACTAATCCAAAGGCGTTAATGTTTGTTATTGCTGTATCTACATATCTTGTGCAAAATGGTAATCCATATACCGATGGAATTGTAGTGATTATATGTACCACAATTGCTACAATTATTTGGTTTAGTTTAGTTTCAATTATATTTGGTAGCATAAAAGTACGTAAGGTTTTTTATCGTTATCAACGGATAATTAATATTTTATTTGGTTTGGTATTGCTATATATGGCAATAAAAATCATATTTCTATGAAGGATTTGAATATGTCGGCAATTATTGATATTAAGGCACGTGAAATATTGGATTCACGTGGTTTTCCAACTGTAGAAGTTGATGTGTTATTGGAAGGTGGCGGTTTTGGTCGTGCATCTGTGCCATCTGGCGCTTCAACTGGGACTCGTGAAGCTGTTGAACTTCGTGATGGAGACAAAAAGCGTTATGGCGGTAAAGGTGTTTTGAATGCTGTTGCCAATGTGAATACTTTAATTAGTGAACATATTTTGGGGATGGATGGATTCGACCAAACAGCGATTGATGCAGCGATGATAGAATTAGATGGTACAGAAAATAAATCGAAGCTGGGCGCAAATGCTATTTTGGCAACTTCGATCGCGGTTGCAACTGCAATGGCAGACGAAATGGATATTCCATTTTACCGTTATGTTGGTGGAGTTGGGCGTAAAATAATGCCTGTGCCTATGATGAATGTAATCAACGGTGGTGCACATGCGAATAATAATTTGGATGTGCAGGAATTTATGATTTTGCCAGTTGGGGCTCCTAGTTTTAAAGAAGCTTTGCGTTATGGATCTGAAATATTCCACGCACTGAAAGCAATTTGTGCTAATCGAGGATATTCAACATCTGTTGGTGATGAAGGCGGTTTTGCTCCAAATTTGAATACGAATGAAGAAGCATTGAAATTAATTCTTGAAGCAATTGATAAAGCTGGATACGTTGCAGGTAAAGATATTATGCTTGGTTTGGATTGTGCTGCTTCTGAATTTTACGTTGATGGTTATTATAAATTAGATGCTGAGGGTTTGAAGTTAAATTCAGAACAATTTGCAACATATCTGGAAAATTTGGTTAACAATTACCCGATTATTTCTATTGAAGACGGAATGGCGGAGCAAGATTCTGCTGGTTGGATTCATTTGACCAAATTACTTGGTAACAAAATTCAATTAGTTGGTGATGATAATTTTGTGACAAATCCTAAGATTTTGGCGCGTGGAATTGAACAAGGTATTGCAAACAGTTTGCTAGTAAAAATTAATCAGATTGGCAGTTTAACTGAAACGATTGATGCTATTGAAATGGCAAAACAAGCTGGATATACTACGGTTATTTCACATAGATCAGGCGAGACAGAAAGTTCGGTAATTGCTGATTTGGCTGTAGCGCTAAACTGTGGGCAAATCAAGACAGGATCATTATCGCGTTCGGATAGAATTGCCAAATACAATCAATTGATTCGTTTAGAAGAAATGCTTGGCGATAATGCTGTTTATTTGGGTAAAGCCGCATTTTATAGTATTAAAAAATAAATGCAAAAAATATTATTTATTTGTTTTATAGCCTTAATTGCCTTATTCCAATATTGGTTGTGGTACGGCAATGATGGCTATATTATGACTTCCAAACTTGAGGCAGATTTTGAGTCTCAAGTTAGGTTGAATAAGGAATTACAACGAAGAAATAATGAATTATCCGCGCAAATTCATAATATTCGTGGAACACGTGCCAGCCTAGATGCCAAATCCCGTTATGAATTGAACTTGATTAAGCCAAATGAGACGCTGGTTATTTTACCAAGTAAATAATTCACTTGAAGTATTTGAATCATAGATGCAAGTGTCGTTCCTATAAAGTCCAAAATGCAAAGATAAGAAGTATAATATGACCAGATGGTTACTGTATTGAAGTGATTTATTATTAAGGTAATTGTATTGTTAGGGTTTATATGTTAAAATTAAAAATAGCGTTAATTACTGTTGTTATAAGTCAAAGTTTTGCAATCAATTCGTTTAATATGAATAAATCAAGTTCAGAAGCTAAAATTAAGCGACTTATGAAGGATTATCGCATTCCAGGAATTGCTGTTGCTGTTTACAAGAATGGTAAAATGCAAGAATATCTTTATGGGTATAGTAATTTGAGAAGTAAAACGCCAGTTACAGAAGATACAATATTTGAATTAGGTTCGATCACTAAAACATTTACTGCTTTACTGTTTGCGCAACAGATTATTGATAAAAAAATAGATTGGAATGCGAAGTTAACAACAATAGAAGGTGATAGTGATATTCAAAATACGACCTTATTTGAATTAGTTACTCATACGTCAGGGTTTCCTTATAATGCGCCTAATTTGTCTTATAATTCTGCGGATTCTAATAAGAATCAAATGAAATTGAAATTATTTTTACAACATTATCATCCATTGGTTACACCGCAGACTAAGTATTATTATTCTAATATTGGATTTAGTCTATTGGCTCAAGAGCTTGCTAACAAGCAAAATAAAACTATTGCGCAGTTGATGCAAGAAAATATTTTGACTCCGTTAAAGTTGGAACATACATTTTTAACCGTTAATAAATTAGCATTTAATAATTATGCAACAGGGTATACTGCAACTGGATTATCAGCAAGAACACCAAATGCAGGAATGATTCCTGGATCGTGGGCTATGAAGTCTAATCTTCATGATATGATGATATATTTAAAAGCTAATTTAGATGAAGGTACTGATATTAGAATGAAAAATTCTATGCGAATTATGCATACTGGATATTTTGAGCTACCTTCAGGAAATAGTATAGGAATGGGATGGATAATTAAACCTTTTAATGTTGATATTGTTGAAAAATCTTTTGATAAGCGAGAACAAATGAACGTTTATAAGATTAAGCAACCTAAATATAATGCAAATGCTATTATTGAGAAAACTGGTTCTACAGATGGATTTCGGGCATATATGGCATTTATTCCAAGTAAAAAATTAGGGATTGTTATACTTGCTAATAAATTCACACCAAATCGTGAAGCATTGATAAAATTGGGTCATAGTATTTTGTTGGATTGATTTTATGTAAATTTATGTAAGATATTTGAGTATAAATGGAATTTGGCGAGATCATTTACGTTTTGCATTGCTTAATTCAAATTAGAATAATATTTAAAGTCCAGAATTCAAAATTAAACATATAGAAAGTAAAAAATGGATGCACTCACTATTAGTAATGTATCGAAAGAATATGGTACATTTAAGGCGTTAGATAATATAAATCTTACGATAAAACAAGGTGACTTTGTCGGTTTACTTGGTGTAAATGGTGCTGGTAAAACTACATTGATTTCAGCTATATCTGGAGTTAAACGCTTTGATGGTAGAATCAAAGTTCACGGTTATGATGTTGTAAACAATCCCGTGTCTGCGCGACATCGATTAGGTGTGGTGCCACAAGAGTTGGCTTTCGACCCATTTCTCACGGTGTACCAAACACTAAAGCTACAATCTGGACTTTATGGGGTTAAAAATAATGACTCGTGGATAGAAGAGATTGTAGAAAAAATGTTTCTGAAAGATAAAATTGATTCTAACACGAGAGGTTTGTCTGGCGGAATGAAACGTCGCTTGATGGTGGCTCAGGCTTTGGTGCATAAGCCACCAGTAATAATCTTGGATGAGCCTACGGCTGGAGTTGATGTTGAATTACGTAAAAATCTGTGGGAATTTATCCGCTCTCTTCATACTGCAGGTCATACGATTTTGCTCACAACGCATTATTTAGAAGAAGTTGAGGCGTTATGCAACAAAATTATCATGATCGACAAAGGGAAGATATTAGCGCAAAGTAGCAAGCACGATTTAATCAATAATCTACATAATTTACCGACGACATTAGAGTTAGAAATCCTTGAAAATAAGACATTGCCAGATGTTTTAAAATCGATGATAATTAGCCGAGATGGTTCTTTATACAAGATAAAATTGGAAAATAATGATAAATAATGATGTATTAGTGGATATTCTTAACTTGTGTAAAACGAATGGCTTGCGTTTGGGTGGTATAAATATTCACAAACCAAATCTTGAAGATATTTTTATTAACTATATAAAACGCTAGGATTATCATGCCATTTTTTGCTTTAATTAAAAAAGAAATCCGTCGTTTTTCAACGATGTGGATTCAGACAATTGTTGGGCCTATGTCAACAGCTCTATTATATCAACTAATTTTTGGTCATCAGTTGGCTTCTGTACCGACTGGGATTGATGGTATATCGTATCCACAATTTCTAATTCCAGGTTTAGTTATGATGCAGTTATTGCTAAATTCATTTGGCAATGGCTCAAGTAGCTTAATACAATCAAAATACACGGGAAATCTAATTTTCATCTTAATGGCACCTATTTCGCCGTTTGCAATGTATTGTGCGTATCTAATTTCCAGCATAGTGCGTGGCTTGGCGGTTGGCTTAGCTGTGTACGTATGTATTGCGTGGTTTGGTGGGCTAATGTTGCCAAAAGCGTGGTGGGCGATTTGTTATTTTAGTATTTTGGGTGCGGCTATTGCTGCTGGTTTGGGGATTATTGCAGGTATTTTATGTGATAAATTTGATCAATTAGCTGGCTTTCAATCTTTCATTATTGTGCCATTAATTTATTTAGCAGGAATATTTTTCAATGTCAATAAATTCTCTGGGATTTGGCAACATATAGCAGCATTAGATCCATTCCTGTATATTGTTGATGGCTTTCGTTATGGATTTATCGCGCATGCCGATGCAAATATAGTGGTTGGTAGTATTTTTGTGTTATTGTTGGCATTTTTAATTAATGGTCTAGGCTATTATTTATTGAAAAATGGTGTAAAAATTAAAAGTTAAGTTTATTTTAGAGGATATAATGTTAGAAGATATTATTTATCAAGCAATTAATACGTACATTAATTGTAATTATTTGGATGTGGCTGGAGATGGTCGCCATTTCGATGCAATTGTTGTGAGTGATGAATTTAGTAATAAATCACGTGTTGAACGTCATCGATTAATTTATGCTGCACTTGGCGAGAAAATGAAAGAAGAAGTTCATGCATTATCAATGAAATTATACACAAATCAAGAATGGGAACAACATAATGGATAAATTAAAAATAAGTCAGTCGCTTGGCTTAAAAGGTGAAATTAGAATTTCTGGCGCGAAAAATGCAGCATTGCCGATTGTTTGCGCTGGATTATTAACCGCACATGATGTCGAATTAAGCAATGTGCCTAACTTACGTGATATTCATACGCTTATTTCATTGCTAGGTGGAATGGGCGCCAAAATGTATTACGTTAATGGTATAATGCAAATCAACTCATCAAAGGTGGATAATTATCTTGCGCCATATGAATTAGTAAAAACCATGCGTGCGTCGATTCTTGTGCTGGGTCCGCTATTGGCACGATTTGGTTATGCAAAAGTTAGTTTGCCAGGTGGTTGTGCGATTGGCGCACGTCCTGTTGACCAACATATCAAAGGACTTGAGCAAATGGGAGCGGAAATTGATATTGAGCAAGGGTATATTATCGCCAAATGTAAGCGCTTAAAAGGTGCACGAATAGTTATGGATATGGTAACTGTGACAGGTACTGAGAATCTTATGATGGCGGCGACTCTTGCTGATGGCGTGACTGTTTTGGAAAATGCTGCACGTGAGCCAGAAGTGACTGATTTAGCTAACTTTTTGGTTAAATTAGGTGCTAAAATAACGGGCATTGGCACAGATACAATTACAATTCAAGGCGTTAATTCATTAAATGGTGCTAAACATGCAATAGTTGCAGATAGAATTGAGGCGGGTACATTTGCCGTTGCGGCGGTGATGACTCTTGGAGACTTGACATTAACCAATATGCGTCCAGATACAATGAGCTCGGTGATTGAGAAATTGTATTTGGCAGGGGCAAATGTTGTTGTAAAAGATTCTACGTTACGTATATCAATGACACAGAAAGCTAAACCTATTGATATAAAAACGGCTCCATACCCAGGGTTTCCAACCGATATGCAAGCACAATTCATGAGTTTAAATTGTATTGCCGATGGTAGTAGTCGATTGGTTGAGACTATTTTTGAAAATCGTTATATGCATGTGCCTGAGCTGTGTCGTATGGGCGCTAGTATTGATGTTGATGGTAATGTGGCTATTATTCATGGCGTTGATGAATTAACTGGAACTAGTGTGATGGCTACAGATTTGCGTGCATCAGCATCTTTGGTTTTGGCTGGAATGTGTGCAACTGGTGATACGATTGTTGATCGGGTATATCATTTAGATCGTGGATATGAAAATCTTGAGGAAAAACTCAATAATGTAGGGGCAAAAATTATTCGAATTAAAGAAAGTCCTACAAAAATCTCTGAGTTATGATAAAATATCACCTTATTTTCTAAAGGATTCATCAAATGAAACGTACATTTCAACCGTCAGTTACGAAACGCAAAAGAACACATGGTTTTTTAGTTCGTATGAAAACAAAAGCTGGTCGTAATATAATCAATGCGCGTCGTGCTAAAGGCAGAACGAGTTTGGCTGTTTAGCCGTACATTATGTATAGCTATACACAAGCTCACCGATTAAAGAAAGCGGATGATTTTTCATCCGTTTTTAATTTTCGTAAAGTTCGACATGGTGCTTATTTTAAAATTCATTACAAGCCAAATGGAGAAAATATTTCTCGTTTGGGTATTGTTGTGAGTAAAAAAATTCACAAGCGAGCTAATCAACGTAATTATATGAAGCGCTTTATTCGTGAATCATTTCGCCATGAACAAACCAAGTGGAGCAATGGCTTTGATATCATCGTTCGTGTTGCAAAACATTTTACCGCTGAAGAATTTGCTGTGGTACTGGCAGAATTTAATCGCTTAACTAATTCATTCTGCTTACAGATTACCAGGGTTCGTGAGGATAACACATAGTAAAATGCTTAAGTATATCGTACTTTTATTTATTCGTGGGTACCAGTTGATGATAAGCCCATTTCTACCTAGCGTTTGTCGCTATACTCCAACTTGTTCGCAATATGCAATTCTTGCCATTAATAAATATGGTATAATCAAGGGCTTGAGATTATCAGCATCTCGTGTTTTACGTTGTCATCCGTGGGGTGGCAATGGGCATGATCCAGTACCGTGATATAGCTTCGGTTTATCAATTTTTTAAGGAATTTTATGGACGCGCGTCGTTTAGTTTTATTTATAATATTAGCTTTGGGTCTCTTATTTATTTGGGATAAATATATGACTCCGGCACCAACACCACAAATTGTTAGTGACTCTGTAACTTCTGCTAATATAAATAATAATCAAATTGTGAGTGATAATGGTTTTAGTTTGCCACAAGGTCAGACTATTAATGTTATAACTGATTTATTTAATGTACAAATTAGCACAATTGGTGGTGATTTGCGAAGCATGGACTTGACTACGCATGGAAGTACAGATGACTTAAAACAGCCGTATCAGCTATTTTTACATGAAAAAGACCGTTTGTTTATAGCGCAAACTGGATTGTTAGATTCGAATAAGAATTTATCATTGCCGTCTAGAGATTCGGTCTATTCTACAGATAAACTTGATTATAAATTAGCTTCTGGTGAAGATACTTTGCAAGTGAATTTAACTTATGCAGAAAGTAATGGAATTACCGTTATTAAAAGTTACGTATTTAAGCGTAATAGCTATCAAATAGGTGTGTCTTACCAAATTATCAATAATACAGATCAGGCGTTAAATGGTATTTCTGCTTATTGGAGATTGTTACGTGATGAGTTAGCGCCAAAAGGCGAGACTAAGCTGGTTCATACATTTACAGGACCAGTGTATTATACGACAGATGCCAAATTTAACACTATTAATTTTGATAAATTATTAAAAAATGACGTTGAATATCCAAGTGTTGTCGATAATGGCTGGGTTGGATTTATTCAGCATTATTTTACTGCTGTTTGGATGTTAAATTCATACGGACATAATCCAGTGTGCGTCAATGGAGTACAATGCCGCCTAAGTTTTAGCGCAGTTGAAAATAAACTTGCCTCTTCTGGATTATTAACGGATTTACCGTCAATTGCCGCACATTCAAACTATTTGATTAGCGTGCCATTATATGCAGGACCAGAAGAATATAGCATTCTTGCAGTAACAGCTCCTGGTATGGAATTAACGAAAGACTATGGTTATGTGCATATTTTTGCTACTCCGTTATTTTGGTTATTAGTTAAAATTCAAAAACTAGTAATAAATTGGGGTCTTGCAATTATTTTACTAACTATATTGGTAAAATTGGTACTATATCCACTAACAAATGCAAGCTATAAATCAATGGGGAAAATGAAAGCATTGGCGCCCAAAATTGCGAGATTGAAAGAGCAATATGGCGATGATAGAGTGAAAATGCAAAAAGCAATGATGGAAATGTACAAAAGCGAGAAAGTTAATCCGATTGGTGGTTGTTTACCTATGCTATTGCAGATTCCTGTGTTCATTGGTTTATATTGGGCATTGTTATCGTCGGTTGAATTGCGTCAAGCTAGTTTCCTGTGGATTCATGATTTGAGCCGTCCAGATCCATATTACATTTTACCAATTATTTTGGCTATTACAATGTATTTACAGACATTTTTAAACCCGCCGCCAACTGATCCAATGCAGGCTAAGGTTATGAAAATAATGCCAGTAGCGTTTAGTATTATGTTCTTTTTCTTCCCTTCTGGGCTGGTGATATATTGGTTAGTAAATAATATTTTAACGATGGCACAACAGTGGTATGTTAATAAGCATGTACATTTAGGTGTTGAAAAAAAATCTTAAACTCAATTCTGCAACGTTCATAAATAACTTTAATACTTAAATGTGTTAAGGTTATTTTCACTCAGATAATGGCTGTTTTGTTACAGCCGTTATCTCAACTTGGTGTTATCAATGGCTGTTTGATGTATATCGCACGAATTCTCCACGATTTGAACACTTCGAGTATATAAGGTGGCTCATACAATTATATTTGAAAAAATCAATATATAGTGCGCTATAAATGTTAAAATAATGTATGTATAATTTTAGTTGTTGGAGATTTGATGAATAATTCTAAGCAAAGTTTGGATGAGTTATTTGCTAGTATTGCTAAAGCGAATCAAGCTTGGTATGAGAGTTTACTTTCTTTGACAACTGAACAAAGTGATAATTCTGTTATGAATATGTATCAGCAATTTTTTGATAATGCGAAATCATATTTAGAGAAAAACAACAATTTCTATACTGATCAATTAAAAATGTGGCAACAATTTTTTGCTAATAAGAGTAATATAAAAAATAGCGATAAACGGTTTAGTGACCCAGATTGGGAGCATAATCCATTTTTTGCATGCTTAAAGCAAAGTTATTTTGCATTTTCTAAGCAGTTAATGGAGTTTATTGAACAAGCAGAGGTTGATGAAGACAATAAATCTCGTATGCGATTTTTTATGAATCAATATTTGGATGCTATTGCGCCAAGTAATTTTCCGTTGACCAACCCGCAAGTGATCAAAGGCGTTGTTGATACAAAGGGTAAATCATTGGTTGACGGTATGCAAAATATGTTGCAAGATATACAAAATGGTTATATTAGAATGACTGACGAATCTAAATTCACAATCGGAGATAATCTGGCTGCAACGAAGGGAAAAGTGGTTTTTCGGAATGAACTAATTGAATTGATTCAGTATAATGCAATTTCTACGCAAGTGTATGAAATTCCATTATTAATTATTCCGCCATGTATCAATAAATATTACATTTTGGAGTTACAAGAACATAACTCTTATGTGAAATATTTGGTTGATCAGGGTTATACCGTATATTTGGTGTCATGGAAATCTGCCGACAAAGCAATTAGCAAGTATTCATGGGAAGATTATGCTAGTCGTGGCGTGATTGAAGCGATAAAAGTTTGCCGCGAGATTAGTGGTAAAGATAAAATTAATACGCTTGGGTATTGCATAGGTGGTGTTGTTTTGACAACGGCTGCGCTTTATTTGAAAATGGATGGGCATGAATGGATAAATTCGATGACGCATCTAACTACAATGTTGGATCATTCTGAGCCAGGAGATATTCAGTATTTCATGGGGCGTGATTTATTGCGCCTAAAAGAGGAAAAATCTCATAAAGGTGGGATTATGTCTGGTCGGATTATTGCACAAACATTTTCTGCATTGCGTGCCAATGAATTAATCTGGAATTATTGGGTGAACAACTATTTAATGGGTAAAACTCCAGAAGCCTTTGATATTCTATATTGGAATAATGATGTGGTTGATATACCAATGCCAATGCATTCGTTTTTACTGGAACGTATGTATGCCAATAATGATCTAGTAAATGGTAATATCGTACTTCATGATAAAAAGCTTGATATACGAAAACTTGATTATCCGATGTATTTATTTGCTGCACAGAAAGATCACATTGTGCCATGGGTTTCTGCATTCAAAACAACCAAATTAATAGATGCGCCAATACGTTTTGTATTAGGAGCTTCTGGACATACTGCTGGAGTTGTGAACCCTGTATCTAGTGATAAGCGTCATTATTGGGTTAATGACGATGTAAGTTGTGATTCGGCTACGTGGTTTAAAAATGCAACAGAAATGCCAGGTAGTTGGTGGAAAGATTATAGTTTATGGTTGATTAATTATTCAGGCAAAAAAGTGAAAGCGAAAAAAACATTGGGTAGCAAAGAGTTTAAGCCTATATGTGATGCGCCTGGTGAATATGTTAATGCGAAGGCAATGAATTTAATCGCAGCTGAAATTGTGTAAATATTTTAAAATGGAAATGATATATGCGTAATGTAGTAATAGTGGCAGCAAAACGAACTGCGATAGGAAATTTCTTGGGCTCATTGGCAGCAATTTCAGCTGTTGAATTAGGTGCAACTGTAATTAGAGCGCTGCTGTCAGAAACAGGTGTTAAACCTGATATGATCAGTGAAGTTATTATGGGTAATGTATTAACCGCTGGGTTAGGGCAGAATCCTGCGCGTCAGGCAGCGATTAGTGCTGGAATTGATAAATCTGTGCCAGCAATGACGATTAATCAAGTTTGTGGATCTGGATTAAAAGCTACGCATTTGGCTATTCAGGCGATTATGTGTGGTGATGCAGAAATCGTTATTGCTGGTGGTCAAGAAAATATGTCTTTAAGTCCGCATTTGTTACCTAATTCGCGTGCTGGGTTTAAAATGGGTGATACAACCTTGGTTGATTCTATGTTAAAAGATGGTTTAACTGACGCATATAATCAATATCATATGGGAATTACTGCTGAAAATGTTGCTGCCAAATACAATGTAAGTCGTGAGGAGCAAGATAAATTTGCGTTATCGTCACAAATGAAAGCGGCAGCGGCGCAAGTTGCAGGTAAATTTACCGCTGAAATAGTTCCAGTTATGGTGCCACAGCGTAAAGGTGAGCCACTTATTTTTGCTGATGATGAGTTTATTAAAGCAGATGTAACGCTTGAGGCATTGACTAAATTACGTCCAGCTTTTAAAAAAGATGGTACGGTGACAGCAGGTAGTTCGTCTGGAATTAATGATGGCGCGGCTGCGGTTATGTTAATGACAGAAGAAAAGGCTAAAGCGCTTGGGTTACAGCCATTGGCGTACATTAAAGCATATGCATCAGTAGCTCTGGAGCCTGAAATTATGGGTGTTGGACCTATTTATGCAAGTAAAAAAACTTTGGCAAAAGCTGGGTGGGATGTTGCTGATTTGGATTTAATTGAAGCAAATGAAGCCTTTGCCGCGCAAGCAATTGCAGTGAATAACGAAATGAAATGGGATGTTAATAAAGTAAATGTTAATGGTGGCGCAATCGCATTAGGACACCCAATTGGTGGCTCTGGTTGTCGTATTCTTGTAACATTATTGCATGAAATGCAACGTCGTGATGCAAAAAAAGGTCTAGCTACGCTATGTATTGGCGGTGGAATGGGTGTTGCGCTTGCGGTTGAGCGCAGGTAACTAAAAAGGAGGGTAAAATGGCGTATGTAGTAGCAGAGCCGTGTATAAATTGTAAATATACGGATTGTGTAGATGTGTGTCCTGTTGATTGTTTTCGTGAGGGACCAAATTTTTTAGTGATAGACCCTGATGAATGTATTGATTGTACATTGTGCGTGGCTGAGTGTCCAGTAAATGCTATTTTTCCTGAGGATGAAGTTCCTGAGACTTGGTTACATTATGTAGAGTTAAATGCAACATTGTCTAAGCATGCTAATTGGAAACCAATTACAGCGGCAAAAGTTGCATTATCAGTTGCTGATGAATATAAAGACGTGGTAGATAAATTTGAATTGTTAGATCGTAATGGTGCTTAAGAATCTGTTGAGTAGTAGCAGATTATAAATTTATAGGTTCGTAAAGATGAGTAAATTAACTACAACAAAGTTATTGCCTATTAAACCAGATAAAAATTTGGCAACTAACATGTTGCCTGTTGTTAGTAGTGGAAGTATAGAAGCATATATTACTTTTGTAAATAGCATTCCTTTATTAACAGATCAGGAAGAATTAGATTTAGCAAAGCGTTGGCATGAAAACGAAGATGTAGAAGCGGCTCGATACTTGGTACTGTCGCATCTACGGTTGGTTGTATCTATTGCGCGCGGTTATTTGGGATATGGTTTGCCACTGGCGGACATTATTCAAGAAGGCACTATTGGCTTAATGAAGGCGGTGAAACGCTTTAATCCTGCACGGAATGTACGTTTGGTCACTTTTGCGATGCATTGGATCCGTGCGGAAATCAATGACTTTGTAATTAAGAACTGGCGCATTGTAAAAACGGTAACAACGAAAAATCAACGCAAACTATTTTTTAATTTGCGCCAGCTCCGCGATGATATTGGCAATTTGTCTGATGTTGAAGCAGAGCGTATAGCTAAAGAATTGAACGTGAGTAAGCATGACGTAGTCGATATGAATATGCGTTTAACTGGTGGTGATGTAGGAATTATGGCTGATAACAGCGATGAGCTTGCACCAATTGATTGGTTAACAGATTATGATCATGAGCCTGAGCAAATAATTGCACAAAAGGCGCAGGACAGATTACAGACCGATGGAATACGAGAGGCGTTGGATATTTTAGATGAGCGAAGCCGAGAAATTATTAAGGCGCGCTGGTTAAAAGATGAAGATGAGCAAGACAAATTACATACATTAGCCGAAAGATTTGGCGTTTCTGCGGAACGAATTCGACAAATTGAGCAAAAAGCTATGCAGAAAATGAAGCAGTATCTTGAGTCATTTGAACCAAGCTAACTTATACTCTTTGTCTTTGAGTCTTAGACTTTTTCTTACTACTTCTCGTCCACGAATCAAATGCTTCGAGTAGATTAACTTAACTGAATTCTCATTTTTTTGTTGAGAGTTTAAATAAATAGGATTAAATATGTCAATATTAGTAGATGCGGCTATTGCCCGCAAAGAATTAAAAGGCAGTAATGCTGAAATGACCTATGCTGGTGTTACCAGTTTTATGCGTCGTAATTATACGAAAAATTTAGCAAATGTAGATGTTGCAATTAGTGGAATTCCATTTGATTTGGCGGTTACATATCGCAGTGGAGCTCGACTTGGTCCGCGCGCGATTCGTGAGGCATCGGTTCAATTAGCGGAATTGTTGCCGTATCCATGGGGATTTGACCCATTTGATAAATTAGCGGTGGTGGATTACGGTGATTGTATGTTAGATCCACATAACCCAATGACTGTACGTGATGCAATTATTGCGCATATCAAAACAATTACCAATGCTGGAGTATTTCCATTAACATTTGGCGGTGATCATTATATCACATACCCGATTTTGTGTGCTATGGCAGAAAAACATGGTAAAGCGTTGTCATTAATTCATTTTGATGCGCATTGTGATACATGGGCTGACGATGAAGAATATTCATTAAACCATGGTACAATGTTCTACAAAGCTATAAAAAATGGTATTATTGATCCGAAAAAATCCGTGCAAATTGGTATCCGTACATGGAATGATGATTTTATGGGGATGAATATACTTGATGCACAGTGGGTGCATGATAATGGCTGGCAAAAAACGGTAGAACGAATTAATAACATTGTTGGTGATAACAAAACGTATTTAACATTCGACATTGATTGTTTGGATCCTGCTTTTGCGCCAGGAACTGGAACTCCTGTGCCAGATGGATTAGCTTCGCATCAAGCGTTGTCTATCTTGCGAAATTTACAACAAATCAACTTAATTGGTGCCGATGTTGTGGAGGTTGCTCCATGTTATGATAATTCAGAAGTCACAGCTCTTTCTGCTGCGCATATTGCGTGTGATATAATTTGTTTACTTTGCAAATAACTTAATAGGTAAAAATTAATGGAAAATAAACTTTTGTGGAATCACAAAAAAAGCCGTGAATTCTACAACATACAATCTTGGGGTAATAGCTATTTTGATATAGATAAAGACGGTGCGATAACAGTAAAGCGTGGCAAATATTTGGCAGATAAACCAGTTAAATTAAACGATATTATTAAACAAGCTCAAAGCTTGGGTTATAACACTCCTTTAGTGCTACGCTTTACTGATATTATACAAAATAGAGCGTTGAGAATTATTAAAGCATTTAATCAAGAGGTTAATTCCTTACAATATGATGGTAAATATACGTTAATATACCCGATAAAGGTTAATCAAAATAAGTCTGTTGTAGAAAGTATTATAGGCTTAAAAGGCGTTAATCGTGGGTTGGAGGCTGGAAGCAAGCCAGAATTATTAGCTGTATTGGGGGTAATTAAAGATAGCAAAACACCAATTATTTGTAACGGTTATAAAGATAGAGAATACATTCAAACAGCACTAATTGCCAGAAAACTAGGGCGTAATATTACTATTGTCATAGAAAAAATGCCAGAAGCATTATATGTTATTGAATTAGCCAAAGAATTAGATGTTGAGCCATTGTTGGGAGTTCGCTTTCGTTTGGCACTAACATTGGCGGGTAAATGGGCTCATTCTGGAGGTGAGAAATCAAAATTCGGCTTAAACACGACTCAAGTACTGGAGTTAATTAATTTATTAAAGAAAAATAATTTACTTGAATGTTTGCATTTAGTTCATTGTCATCAGGGTTCCCAAATCGCAAATATCAAGGATATTGAGCATTATATAAATGAATTATCTCAAGTTTATGTTGAATTACATAAAATTGGGGTTCCGATTAAAATTATTGACATCGGGGGCGGTTTGGCTGTTGATTATGAGGGTAGTCGGACAAGAAGCTTTAATTCTACAAATTATAATTTAAGTGAGTATGCCAATATAATTTTAGCAACAATTAAGAAAAATGCAGACAAAAATAATTTACCAGTTCCAGATGTTTATTCTGAATCAGGAAGAGCTGTCTCTGCGCATCATGCAGTTTTTGTGACTAATATTGTTGAAGTTGAAAGCGTCGTTGGTGAAAGTGTTCCTGAAGTAAAAACCAAAGATGAAGATTTATTGGAATTGGAGAATCTGTTAGATTCTTTCAGTAATTTGTCAATTAATGAAATATATTCTTCGAGCGTTGTTGCTATAGAAAGTGTTCACCAACGTTTTACTGCTGGAGAATTATCTTTAGAAAAACGAGCAACTGCAGAACAGTTATTTTCACATATCAAATTAAATTTACTTAAGCAGCTTAATCGCAGTTATCGCTCACACCGTGATTTATATGATTTATTGGATGAAGATTTGGCGAAAAAAGTTATAGCGAATTTCTCATTATTTCAATCTATGCCAGATAGCTGGGCAATTGCGCAACTATTTCCTGTGATGCCATTAACCCATTTAAATGAAGAGCCCAAAATGCGCGCTATTATTGAGGATATTACCTGTGATTCAGATGGCAAAATTAATTGCTATGTTGATTATCAGGGGAATGAACCATCAATAAAACTTCCGAAATATGATGAGCAAGATCCATATTTGTTAGCTGTGTTTTTAATTGGCGCTTATCAAGAGATTATGGGTAATTTGCACAATTTATTCGGTCCAGTTACTACATTAGACATAAGTTTAGATGGTAAAGGCGGGTTTAATTTAGATAAAATTCATGATGGATTCACTAATTCAGATTCTCTTGCTCGTGTTGCCTATGATGCAGAACAAATGCAGGAGAATTTTAGAAAAGCGTTGGCAAAAACTAAAATGACCAAGAAAGAGCAACAAGACTTGTGGAAGAAAATCCGACAAGTATTTATTGCTCAGACGTACCTTAGTTAATATAAATAACACTTAAAAATTAACGATTACGATGTTTTATGTTTTATAAATATTTCAGTTGGATTAGACTTACTTCTGAACCATCCTAATGATGTTGATAATGTTAATTTTGCTAATTCTTCTGAAGATGCTACTTACATTTCAGAGCTTACCATAAATAATATTAGTTGTGATTATGCTTTATTGATAACTGCAATATTTTACAAAGAGGAATAAACATGGGAATAAATGATATTCTTGATTTTTGGTTTAACGAATTAAAACCATTTGATTGGTGGAAAAAAGATAAAAACCTTGACCTAAAAATTAAATTACGATTTCAAGATATTCACTCATCAGCAAGCTCTGGGGAACTTTATGAATGGCGTAAAACACCACAAGGTGCTTTAGCTGAAATAATAATTTTAGACCAATTTTCACGAAATATATACAGAAACACGCCAAATGCATTTATAAATGATGTCGTTGCAGTTGTTTTGGCACAGTTTGCAATAACTAATCAGTTTAATATGGATTTACCACCACAACAACAATCGTTTTTATATATGCCATTTATGCATAGTGAATCTATTGTTATACATAATACGGCTGAATCATTATTTAATAAATTAGGTTTAGATTCTACAATATCATTTGCAAAAGAGCATCAAACTATAATTAAAAAATTTGGGCGCTATCCACATCGTAACGAAATACTTGGTAGAAAATCTAGTTTGGAAGAGATTGAATTTTTGAAAACTCATTCAGGTTTTTAGTAAATTGGCGGATAAGGGTGGCGTTTTAGCAGGTACGTATATTATTGTCATACCGTGCATTATGTGCAGAGATACGAAAAAAATTATTAATGTATTGAATAGAATAGAATAGGTGCTTTAAAAGGAATAAAATGGAAGTCAGACAACTAAGTATTGAATTTAAGCTTCTTAAATTGGGGTGAAAAAGAAATAATTGAAAGTGGTGATTTTCTGTTTAGCGAAGCAAAAAAATTATGGCAATTTCCAAGCGGGTTTAACTTAAAATATGCTTCGAGTGTTGATGACGATAAAGAGTATTTAGTGAAAACTTGGGTTGGCTTATTTGTGGTTACTAATGAGGAAGTTCGCGCTATTAAAGCTATATTTCGTGATAAATTAGTAAGGCTAATTAAGGTAGAGCATGACAACTCTAAAAAACGTTACGGCGCAACTAAAATATCGGTTAATTTAAAAAAATATTCTCTTCTTTTTTGCTAAATGTAGTATAATTCATACATGGCTTTTCATATTGATTTGACTCCTAACTTTTTTATAAAGTTATGATTGAAATTTGTGTGAATAAATTTATTATGCTTATTTTTATTTATTTTAAAGGTTAATTCACATGGATCGGAAATTATTTTCTATAAAAAAAGTTTTTTGGGTTTCGTGCGCACTTGTTTTTGTTGCTTGTTCTAAAGGTAATGAATCATCTTCAAGTACGGATGCGTCTAGTGATGTAGTAGCACAAACTAATAGTGCTTCAAATATTTTGCGTGTTGATATTAATACTGAACCGCCAACCTTAGATCCGCTGATTATGGAAGATGCAGTATCTGCACGCGTTATTTATGATTTATTTACTGGTTTGGTTGATTTTGATCAATCCGATAATCCTATTCCAGGAATGGCTAAGAGTTGGGATATTTCTCCTGATGGTAAAACGTATACATTTCATTTGCGTGATGGCTTGAAGTTCTCTGATGGTTCTTCAATTACGGCTAAGGATTTTGTATATTCTTGGCGACGTGGTGCAGATCCAAAGACTGACTCTCCTTATAATTATGAATTTGAACTTTTGGTTAATGGTAAAGCTGTAACTAAGGGCGAGATGCCGTTAGATAAGCTTGGTATTAAAGCCATTGATGATAGTACATTTCAGGTTTCATTAGTAAATCCAATGCCTTCATTCTTACAAGCTCTTACCTTGCCTATATTTTTTGTAGTTCCAGAGAAGACTATTGAAAAATATGGTAATAATTGGTTGAATCCAGAAAATATTGTAACTAGTGGTGCTTATACGTTGAAAGAACATGTGGTAAAAGGTCATATTCTTACTGTTAAAAATCCTAATTTCTATGATGCCTCAAATGTTAAGATTGAACAGGTAAAATATTTTCCAATTGAGGATACTAATACCTCGGCTTCAATGTTTCGTTCAGGAAGCATAGATATTACATGGACAGTTCCAATTGATCAACTTAAGCGGTTAAAAAGCGAATATCCAAATGAATTTAAGTTAGTTGGTCAAGAAGCAACGTATTATTATTCATTAAATATGCTTCTGCCAGCACTTGGAAAAAGTCCTGAGTTACGTCAAGCATTAAGTATGGCGGTTGATAGAGATATTTTAACTAAAGACGTTGTGCCGTATCAAGTTGCCTTATATTCATTTGTTACTCAAACTGTAAATAATGGCGAATATAAAACTCCAGTTGTTCCATGGGCTACTTTGCCACGTGATCAACAAATAGCGCAGGCTCAAGAATTATATAAAAAAGCTGGATACAGCACAAGCAATCCATTTAAAGTGACTATTTCTTATGACACGAAAGATGAGAATAAAAAAGTTGCATTGGCAGTTGCATCTATGTGGAAAAGTGTTTTAGGTGCTGATGTTAAGGTCGCTAATCAAGATTGGAAGACGTTTTTAGCAGCTAGGCATAAAGGTGATTTTCAAGTTGCAAGAAATGGTTGGTTTGCCGATTATGCTGATGTTTCTAATTACACTACTATTTTACAATGCGGTAACTCGCTAAATGATCAAAAATATTGCAGTAAAGCATATGATTCAGATATAGAAAAAGTTGCAGCGACGCAAGATGCAGCTAAGCAAGTTGAATTATATAAAGCTGCGTTGAAACAGGCGAATAATGATTATTCATTTATTCCGTTATATCAACGTTCATATTTCCGTTTGGTTAGTACTAGAGTTCATGGGTATGACATTGAAAAAAATAGCATGGATCATGTTCAATCTAAGTGGTTTAGTCTAGATAATTAGCACTCTTTGTATTTGAGTCTTGGACTTTGTTGGAATTACATTCACGTCCAAGATCAAATACTTCGAGTATGTATAGTTGTGGAAATAGAGCATCGTAAGCAAGTTTATAGATAATAAGAATTTAAGTTAAAGGGTAAAGAAATGTTAATGCACGAGATAAAATTATTTCCGCCAATGCTTGGGGTTATTATTGGTTTAGATAAAGTTCCAGATCAGGTGTTTTCTGAGCGTATGGTTGGCGATGGGGTTGCTATTGACCCGATAGATAATATTATTTATGCGCCTATTAATGGTACAATAAAAACGATACACAAAGCGAAGCACGCTATTACAATTGAGTCAGAATATGGCTTTGATGTGTTGATTCATATTGGTTTAGATACAGTTAATTTAGCGGGAAATGGATTCACCTTATTCTTGAAAGAAGGCGATGTTGTAAAAACTGGCTATCAAATAATGGCGTTTGATTTTGACTACTTATCGCAGCACGCAAAAACGCTTATTTCCCCAGTATTGATTTGTGATATAGAAAATACCAATATACAGTTGGAATTTATTTCGCAACAAATTACTCGCTTAGATCGACCGATTATGTTAGTAAAAATTCCTTCAAATGAGGAAGTTACAATTGAGCTCGACACAAATTTATCTAATAATATTTCTCCAGTTGAAGTTGACATAACAAAGCAAATCAGAAATAACGATACAAGTTCATTACTTGATGATGAATTAGGTGGCGCTAGTTCGGAATTAATCACGATTATTAATCCAACTGGCATACATGCTAGACCAGCAGCGATACTCAGTAAACAAGCGCGCAAATTTCATGGTGAAATATATATTGAGAAGCAAGGTAGCCAAGCTAATCTAAAAAGTGTTGTGGCAATTTTGGGCTTGTCGATACAATTTGGTGATCAGGTAAAAATTGTTGCCAATGGTAGAAATGCTGCGCAATTTGTAGAATCTATCAGTGAAATGGTGCGCAATTTACATGAGGCATATACGGCCAATAAGGAAATAGCGCCAGTTATTGATTTAAACATAAAACAAAAAATACTCGGTGGCAATTACTATTCTGGAATTATTGCAGCATCAGGGTTAGCTATTGGCAAGTTAGTTAAAAACCCTGAAGTTGTGTTCGATTTCGTGGAAAATTGTGACAGTGTAGATTATGAAATTCTTAAATTATCCAAAGCAATGGAAAGCGCGCGTAATGAACTGGAAAACTCCATTGCATCAGCACAAAAACCGGCGTATAAAGATGTGTTAAATGCTCATTTAATGATTCTGACTGACCCAGAGTTATTAGATGGTACCATATCACTCATTAAAAAAAATAAAACGACAGCTGCATTGGCCTGGTTTGACACTATTAATCTGCATTGTAAAATTTTGGAAGATACAGGTGTTGAATTACTAAAACAACGAAGAAATGACTTAAAAGATGTTTGTAAGCAAGTATTAAATAATATACGTGGAATTAAAAAACATATAACTAAATTAAGTGAAGCCAGTATTTTGTTGGCAGCTGAGTTAACACCATCTGATATAATTAATTTAGATGAGAATGTTGTTGGCTTATTGTCTATTAATGGCGGTGCCACATCTCATGTTGCTATCTTAGCTAAAGCAAAGGGAATTCCGCTGTTGGTTGGCTTGGATGCTGGCTTATTGGGAATTCAAGAGGGTATCGAAATTGTAGTTGATGCAAATGCTGGGGTTGTAAATATTGCGCCAAATGTTGATGATATAAGTTCAATTAAGCATAAGTTAATCGAACAACAGGCAAATCTTGATATTGCGGTTAAATATGCTGCGTTGCCATGTGTAACTATTGACAATGTTAGAATTAATTGTTATGCTAATATTGCAAATCAAGATGATCTCGATTCGGCATTAAGAAATGGCGCAGATGGTGTTGGTTTATTTCGCACGGAATTCTTGTTTTTAGAGCAAGATATGGCGCCAAGTGTCGAATTGCAATTAGACACGTACAATAAAATTGCTAACGGCTTGGGGGATAAGCCATTTGTCTTACGAACTCTTGACTCTGGTGGTGATAAAGAAATCGCATATTTGAATATGCCACATGAGACTAACCCAGGTTTAGGTGTTCGGGGTATACGTTTATGTTTGGAGCATCCAGAATTGTTTAAAACGCAGCTTACCGCAGCGTTACAGGTTAAGGCTAAAAAGTTAAAAATAATGTTACCGATGGTAAATTCTCTTGATGAATACAGAATTACTAGAAGTATGATTAATCAATTACAGCAGGATTTAGGTTTGACTAATCATGTTGAATTAGGTATTATGATAGAGGTTCCATCTGCGGCTATTATGGCTGATTTATTCGCTCGTGAAGTGGATTTTTTCTCAATTGGTACTAATGATTTGACGCAATACACATTAGCAATCGATAGAGAAAATACACAATTAGCCAGGAAATTTGACCATTTTGAGCCTGCAGTATTGAGAAATATTGTATTGGTGGTGGATGGTGCTGCAAAATATGAGAGACCAGTTTCAGTATGCGGAATGATGGCTTCAGAGAAATTGGCTATTCCGATGTTGTTGGGTTTGGGAATTACTCAATTGTCAATGGATATTAATGCCATTGCCGATAATAAAGCATTAATTCGTAAATTAGATGTGCGTCAATGTGAGTATATTGCATTAGAGTGTTTGTATTTATCTAGTGCTGCTGAGGTTCGTGCATTATTGACTGAAAACTTTGGGTATTTAATAGGATAATAAATGAAAGTTCAACATATACAAGCATTAGGTCGCGCACTAATGTTGCCGATCTCGATTTTACCGATAGCTGGATTACTCCTCAGACTTGGTCAACAGGATTTATTAAATATCACATTATTGATTGTAGCAGGCAATGCAATTTTTATCAATCTTCCATTTTTATTTGCAATTGGCGTTGCCGTTGGTCTAGCAAAAGATAACAATGGAACAGCTGGTTTAGCAAGCGCTGTTGGCTATTGGATTATGACTGCAATTTTAACACAAATGGATAAAAATATTAATACTGGAGTTCTTGGTGGAATTCTTATTGGTGCTACAGCCGCTTATTTATACAATAGATTCAAAGATATTCGCTTGCCAGATTATTTAGCTTTCTTTGGTGGAAAAAGATTTGTACCCATAGTAACTGGTTTAAGTTCTTTGGTAATTGGTATATTGCTTGGATATATTTGGCCACCAATTCAAAATGGAATTAATTCACTTGGGCAGATATTGCTTGATTCTGGCGGAATTGGCTTATTCATCTATGGCGTAATTAATCGTGTATTATTAGTAACTGGATTGCATCATGTATTAAATAACCTGGTTTGGTTTGTCTTTGGTAATTTTACGCTTCCAGATGGAACTGTATTTCACGGTGATATTGCACGCTTTGTTAATGGCGATCCAACCGCTGGTCATTTTATGGCAGGGTTTTTCCCTATAATGATGTTTGGCTTGCCTGCTGCTTGTTTAGCAATGTATAAAACTGCATTTCCCGAGAATAAAAAAGCTGTTGCAGGGTTGTTGTTATCTATGGCGTTAACCTCATTTTTAACTGGTGTTACGGAGCCAATCGAATTTGCCTTTGTATTTTTAGCGCCATTGTTATTTGTAATACACGCGGTATTAACAGGACTATCAATGCTCATTATGTATTATTTGCATGTGCGATTGGGATTTACTTTTTCTGCTGGGCTTGTTGATTATTTATTATTTTTTGGTAAGGCCGAGAATCCGCTTTATTTAATTCCTATTGGTTTAATTTATTTTGCAGTTTATTATTTTACTTTTACATATTTTATTACAAAATTAAATCTGCACACAATTGGTCGTGACGCTTTAGATGGAAAATTAAGTGTGGCAAAGTCTGATTCTATTGCGGTGCAATTTATTGGAGCGTTAGGTGGTGCGAGTAATCTAATTAATGTTGATGCATGTACCACACGATTGCGTTTGACAGTTGTCGATAGTAGTAATATTAATCGGAACGATCTAAAAGCTCTTGGTGCGAAAGGGATTATAGCACCTGGTGAAGATAGTTTGCAGATAATTTTAGGGCCGCAAGCAGAAATTATAGCTAGTGAAATTAGAGATGCATTACATATGGAAGATACTGCGCCATTGATACACGATATTAATGTTGCGCAAACCAGTAATGCAGACGATGCGCAATTATTTTTGGCTTCAAATATAATTGATGCATTAGGTGGAATTCATAATCTTCACGACATACAACTAAATGCTTTAACTCGGATTCGTGTTGAAATTATTGATACTAATTTCATTAATATAGAAAGATTAAATAGTCTAGGAATTTTGGCTATAATTGATATTGGCGACCATGTTAAGCAGTTATATTGTGGTGATAATAGCAATGAAATATACGTTGCGATGGTGAAACTAGTTGGAATAGAAAAAAATGATAAATATAGTAATTATTGCGCATTCGGAAATAGCGAATGGTTTTGCTTCTTGTGCTGAGCATATTTTGGCTGGACGAACAGAGAATCTATATATTCTTGGAGTTGAAAAGGATGATTCGCCAGATAAGACATATGCAAAAGCTACGCAGCTTTTGGCTAAGTTGGATGGCAATATATTAATTTTGAGCGATATATTTGGTGCAACTCCGTGTAATATTGCTACACGTTTAATTAAACCTGGACGTGTTGAACTTGTTGCGGGGTTGAGTCTATCTATGTTGATACGTGCTATTTCTTACTCAAATAAGTCATTAGACGTTTGTGTGGCAAAAACGTTAGAGGGTGGTCAAAATGGTATTGTTAAAGTTACGGGAGGATAGTGTGTATGATCAGTAAAAATATAGAGATAATTAATAAATTGGGTTTGCATGCCCGCGCTTCATCTAAATTAGTGCAATTGGCAAACACATTTAGCTGCGAAATTAGTATTGCTAAAAACGAAAAAACTGCTAATGCAAAAAGCATTATGTCAGTAATGATGTTAGCGGCAAACCGTGGTAGCAATGTTATTATTTGTGCCAATGGAATTGATGAAGATAAAGCGATGGATGCATTATGTAGTTTAATTGCTAATAAATTTGGCGAGCAAGAATAGTGAGTATCCTTATTCATGGAATTGGTCTAGGCGGTGGTATAGCCATCGGCAATGCATTTATTTTAGATAAAAATCTAGATGATGCAACGCAATATAGCTTAGAAACCGCTGATATTGGCTTAGAGTTAACGCGCTTTACTGATGCATTGAAGCAAACAAGACGTGAACTTGAGTTACTTCGCGGTTCGATTCCTGAAGGTGCGCCAGCAGAATTGGGCGCGTTTTTATCATTAAGTATTATGATGCTGAGCGATTCGCAAATATCACAAGCTCCGTTAAATTTGATCAGTGAAGAAGAATGCAATGCGGAATGGGCAATTAAATTACAAGCTGACAAATTATCCATGCAATTTGAGGAAATGGATGACGAATACTTAAAAGAACGCAAGTATGATGTAATACAGGTTTTAGAACGAATATATAAAAATTTGGAGGGTAATCGTTTTGATTGGGACAGCGATGGTAAGCTGGAAAAAGGGATTTTAATTGCGAGTGATTTATCGCCTGCGGATTTGGTGCATTTTAAAGATTCGAATTTCTCAGGTTTTATCACCGAAGTTGGAAGTTTAACTTCGCATACGGCGATTGTTGGTAGAAATTTGGATATTCCTGCGGTTGTTAGTGCTAGTTATGCGCGTCAATTAATTCGTGATGAAGAATTAATTATTGTTGATGGTGTGCATGGTATAATCATTGTTAATCCAGATGAAATTGTCTTAAATGAATATAAGAGCTGCAAAAAGCAATGGTTGCAAGATCGAGATAAGTTGCGTTCTATTCGTAAAGAAGAGGCTATTACGCTTGATGGTATAAAAATTGATTTGTTGGCGAATATAGAATCACCAAGCGATGTTGATGAAGTGCGCTATAATAATGCTAGCGGAATAGGTTTATTTCGTAGTGAGTTCTTATTTCTCGGTAAAGAAAATGATTTGGCTACTGAAGACGAACAGTTTGAGGCATATTATAGTGTAGCAAAGTCAATGCGTAAAATGCCTGTGACTATTCGAACAGCAGATTTGGGCGCTGATAAAAACCCAGTTTGGCACGCAACTCATGGAGAATCAATGAATCCCGCTTTAGGGTTAACGGGAATTCGCTTATCATTGGCGGAACAATCATTTTTTAGAACGCAATTACGCGCTATTTTGCGTGCGTCATTTTATGGCGATGTACAAATAATGTTTCCAATGGTATCATCCGCATGGGAATTAAAACAAGCAATAAATCAATTAGAGCACGTAAAAGAAGAATTAGCCGAAGCTGGAGTTCCATTTAACGCACAAATAAAAGTTGGTGCAATGATAGAAGTTCCGGCAGCTGCATTATCGATCAAGTCTATTTTAGCATTGTGTGATTTCGTTTCTATTGGTACGAATGATTTGATTCAGTATTTATTAGCGATTGATAGAAATGATGAAGCGGTGAATTATTTGTACAGCCCGCATCACCCCGCGGTATTAAAAATATTGATGCACGTTATTCGATCTAGCAATAGGGCGCATGTTCCAGTGTCTTTATGTGGCGAAATGGCTGGAGATGTCAAGTTAACTAGATTGTTGTTAGGAATGGGGTTGCGTAAGTTTTCAATGTATTCATCCAATATTTTAAATATTAAGGATGTAATTTTGAAAACTGACATAAGTTTGATTATGCATACGGTTAGTAAAATATTGAAAACAGAAAATTTGGAACGAATTGAGGAATTAATTGAGGAATTAAATCTGTCTCTTGATTAATAGTTACTAATTATATATTACGATTTGTATTTGATTCGTGGGCGCGAAGGATTAATAAAAAAGCGACGACGTGTATGAGTAATACATTAGGAGTTTTTTTTATTAATCCAACAAAGTCCAAGATTCAAAGACAATGAGTATGGAAGGAATTATATGCAATTAAAAACAATAAGCAAGTTTGTACTAGGTGCTATTTGTGGTACCTTAGTTACACTTAGTATTTATGCTACTGCAGATAATAGTAGTGTTGCTACCACAAGCGCGGTAAATGCAGGAATACCAGTTAATGAAGTTAATAATTTTGCGAAAGTATATGCAATTACAAAAAATTATTATGTTGAAAGCGTTACCGATACTAAGCTTATGAATGGCGCAATTAATGGAATGTTGAGCAATTTAGACCCGCATTCATCGTATCTTGATGCAGATAGCTTTAAACAGTTAAGTGAAATGACTGCAGGTGAATTTGCCGGACTTGGTATAGAAGTTAGCAAAAATAAAGACGATTCAATTAAAGTTGTAGCACCAATTGATGGTACACCTGCGTATTATGCTGGTATAAAAAGCGGTGATTCAATTATTAAGGTTGATGGAGTTCCTGTTAATACATTAACGTTAGATCAGGCTGTGAAGAGAATGCGCGGTAAGCCTAATACTAAAGTTACGTTAACTATTGCGCGTAAAAATGAATTAAAACCACTGACTTTTACTATAACTCGGGCGATAATTAATGTTAAAAGTATTAAATACACGTGGATAAAACCTAATTATGCTTATGTACGAATTACTAATTTTCAGTCAAATACAACGGCAGATTTAGTAAGCGCATTAACCAAGTTAAATAAAGAAAATCCACATATAGCTGGATTAGTTCTTGATTTGCGTGATGATCCAGGCGGTTTATTGCAGTCAGCGGTCGGAGTTGCTGGTACATTTTTACCAAATAATGATTTGGTTGTCTATACTGACGGTAGATTCGCTTCATCAAAACAAAAATTTTATGTTAAGCCCGATGACTATAGAACTGAAGATGATTCTTCTAATGTGTTAGCTAAATTACCCGCGCAATTTAAAACTGTGCCAATGGTTGTGTTGGTTAATCAAGGTACAGCATCGGCGTCAGAAATTGTTGCTGGGGCATTGCAAGATTATAAACGTGCTAAAATAATGGGAACTCGATCATTTGGTAAGGGTTCTGTGCAAACAGTTATTCCATTATCGCAAGATACAGCAGTTAAATTAACTACAGCTTTATATTATACACCAAAAGGGCGCTCTATTCAAGCGAAAGGAATTGCTCCTGATATTATTGTGCAAAGCGAATATAGTGACTTATATGATAGCTGGGATGTGTCAGAAGCTGGTTTGGAAAATCATTTAGATAATCCAAATGCAAAAACTGAAAGTATTACCAAAACTCAGGCACCTGTTATTATGCCGCCAAAACAAATAAAAACACAGGCAGAGTTAAATGATAAGCTTAAGCAACAGGTTAATCAACGACCTAAAGTTGTAAGTCCAAGCATTGCCCAAATTGACTTGAAAACAGATTTCCAATTACAATGGGCGTTGAATGTACTGGAAGGCAAACCGCTTCCTGCTACGCCAGCAAAAATTAATAAATAGACGAAAGATTATCTAAATGCAGAAATTCATTATCGCGCCAAGTATATTGTCGGCTGATTTTGCTAACTTAGGTAAAGAAATTGCAGAAGTAATTGCTGCTGGTGCGGATTGGATTCATTTCGATGTAATGGATAACCATTATGTGCCTAATTTGACTATTGGACCGATGGTGTGTAAGGCGATTAAGCCTTATTGTGGCAATGTGCCAATAGATGTGCATTTAATGGTGACTCCTGTTGATGAAATGATTAATCAATTTGCGAATAATGGTGCGTCAATTATTACCTTTCATCCAGAAGCTTCGCAACATATTGATAGAAGCCTGAGTTTGATCAAGAGCTATGGATTAAAAGCAGGGTTAGTCTTAAATCCTGCCACACCGCTTAATTGTCTTGAGTTTGTATTAGATAAACTTGATGTAATTTTGCTGATGTCGGTTAATCCTGGTTTTGGCGGACAAAGTTTTATTCATTCTACATTAGAAAAAATTCGTCAGGTTCGTGAATTGATTGATAATTCTGGGCGTGATATTATACTGCAAGTTGATGGTGGCGTTAATCTTAATAATATTGCAGAAATTGCGCAGGCTGGTGCTAATGCATTTGTTGCTGGGAGCGCGATTTTTAATTCGGATGATTATGGTGCAACAATAAAGCAAATGCGCAATATTTTATTGTAGTTTTTATTATATGATTTATTAATTGGAGGATCTATGTTTATACGCAGGTTAAAGTTATATGCGCTTGTATTTTGTATTTTTGGTAGTGTTGTGGCTAATGCAGATGTGTTTGATTTACAATCAGCACACACTAAAGGAGAGGTCAGTATTGCTAATGGTAATAATTGGCAGATTTCTTTTATAGCAATCAATGAAGCGGACAAAGCTGAATTTTTAGATTCTTCAAATAATATTATTCAGCCTGGTGTTATAATACCAATTGAAAGTAGCTATAACTATGGTTTTAGTTTTTTGGATGGTGCAGATTTTGACATTGCCTATGTGATAACGGCTATAGAAAAGACGCAACAAGTTGCATATCCAGATGGTAATCCGAAATGTATTTTGATAGTGACAGCTAAATCAGCAGGTGTTCCAGATGTAAGGGTGGATAATTTTCAAGGAGCAGCGTGTACTGTTGAAAATACAAGAGTTTCAGCTGGACACTTAATCTTAAAGTGAGTATAATGTTTTTTCAAAGCACAAAGCTTGGTGGTAACACTGAGCAAGTTGGCTTGTTTGATTTGCTTTTTACGCATTTGCATAACGTTGAAAATATTGGGGTGTTCGATGAGCTGTTGGTCATTGTGCCTGATTATGCATTAGCGGATTATATTTCAGATAAAATAGCATTACGGAATGGTATATGTGCTAATTTAAAGTTTGAAATTTTATTCGGTCCAGTATTAAATAATATTTATTTACAAAATAATCCGACTGCAATAATGTTTGATTTCGCTCAAGCCAAATATATCATTTATGAATATTTATGCGCCAATAAATTAAACACTGTTGATGCGATTGATCTAAATAATTATATTTATCCTGCTGGTAAATTAGATAAATATAAGGCTTTTCAGCTTGCAACTCAATTGCAACAAATATTTCAGGAGTATATGTATTTACGTACTTCTGAATTAATCAATCTAAATAAATCTAAATTTCCTAACTGGCAAAAACAGATAATTCAGCATTTATTTCTACAAATTTCGCCACAAAAAACATTCTTGGATGTGTATAATTATTTTGCAAATATCCATTTAGATGATATAAATTTACCTGCTCAATTATTTATTTTTGGTTTAAATTCAGTTTATTCTTCGCAATTACAAATTATTAAAAAAATAGCGCAAAAAGTGAATGTTTATTGGTATTATAAAACATGTTCTTTTGAATATTATGGCGATTTATTAACCGATAAAGCGAAAAGTAAATTGGAAAAGCGGTTGCTTAGAAAGCCAGAATTAAGTCTTGATGATTTATATTTGCATGATGCAAACCCATTGGTGGCAAATTTGGTGCAACAATCTCGTGAATTTATAGAGCTTTTGCGTGCGAATGATATCGATGTATATAGTTTCGATGCTGGTGAATATAATAACACAGATGTTGCAAATACGTTTCTGTCCGTACTAAAAGACGATATTTATCAGATAAAATACAGGATTGAGCAGAAGTATCGGCTAAATGCGAATAATTTATTTTATGCAGATCCTATTGTGCTGGGTAATATTAAATCTGGAGAAAATGATTATATTTATGATTTGCCAAATGATCAATTAAGTATTAATATAAGTATTTGTCACAATAAAATGCGCGAAGTACAAGTTTTATTTAATCGAATTATTGATATATTAAATAAAAATCCAGATACAAAGTTAGACACAATTTTGATTTGTGCGCCAGATATAAATGTTTATGACTCTTATATTCGTGCAGTATTTGACAATGAATTTGCCGAAAATACAAATAATATTCAATATAAATTGCCGTATAGTTTGGTCAGTAATGTCCAAAATTATAAAACATTAGCAAATTTAAAATTGATTATTAATACGCCATATGATATTTCAGTTAACTATTTATTGGAGATTTTGGCATTAAGTGAAGTTCAGCAATGCCTCGATATTAGCCTAAATGAAATCGAATTAATAAAAAAATGGCTTTACGATAATCATATAAATTTTGGTTATAACGAGGATGATTATAGCCTATATGGATATGAAAATTATTCTGTGCATAGTTTAAAACAATTGTTAAATAATTTAGTTTTAGGTGTGTGTATTAGCGATAATATGTTCGAATTAAATAATACTTTGCCTATTTATAATGAGAATGTGCCATATGATAACTTAGATTATACGCAATTTAATTTATGTAATAAGTTAATAAATTTAATTGAGACTTTAGAGAAATTGCGTGATATTTTTTATAAAAATATTGATATTTATAATGAACTAATTATTCAAGATGCTCATATAATATTATCAGATTTATGTAATAGCCTATTAATAAACGATGACAATATATTAATTTGTGAGAAATTTTTGGGTTTTATTTTGAATATTTCGCCAGTTATTCCAGTCACATTACCTATTTTAAATATGATTATTGATGATTATATGAATGACGTCTCCAATAAAGTTAATTTTAACGGTAAAATATGTTGTGTGTCAATGCAGAGCGTGCGAAATATTCCGTTTGATTACGTTTGTATTTTGGGTATGAATTTTGGCGAATTTCCAACTACGTATAATCCAAATCAACTCAGTCTATTGGCAACGGACTGGTCATTGGCAGATAGAAATTATAATATAGAAGATAAGCAAGTATTTCTTGATACTATTTTAGCAACTGGAAAGCAATTATATATTAGTTATATTGGTCGTAAAGAGAGTGATAATAGTGAGATAAAACCATCTAGTGTGGTTAGTATTCTGCTGACAACATTAGGGCAAAGCTTTATAAATTTCACACAGAATGATAATCAATTAAAGCAAAATTTTGAGTTTAAAAATGTTATTTATAGTCAATCGTTACATCCATTTTATAATAACAAGCAAATAAATTTTTCAACTATTTGGCATAATTTGTCTGTGCAAAATGCGGATAACCCGCCAAAATTGCGTTGGAATTTTAGTGAGAATATACAGTTAACCAATGGGCAAAAAGACAAATATTATCAGCCAAAAATTAAAAATTTATGTCATATGTTTTTGTATAGAAATGTAAATTTATACAGAACGCTGAATATAAATTTGTTTGATGATGAGCAAAAATTAGAGGATCATGAAGATTTGACTTTTACTAATAAGGCATTGACTAAAGAAATTTTTGCTTATTTTTCGAAGTATTTAGAAAATAGCGATGAGATTGAATTAAGAAAATATTTAACTCAAGCTGGTATATTATCTTATGCTCATATCGGTGAAATGCAGTTTGCATATTATAAAGCGCTGTATCAAAAATATATATCTGCACGTGGAAAAAGTTCTGTTTTGGAGTTTTACTACAATTTATCAGATTTATCGTTTCAAGCGGAAATATATAATAATATACTGAAGCCAAATTTATATATTAACGATGAGGTTTGGCTTGACGACAATAAGATAATAATTATTGATAATTTTGCCAATATTAAGAACGAAAAACCCAAAATAAAGTTAAGCGAAATTTCATATGAGTTAAGGGTTATTGCACTAATTATTTGTAGTTTAGTGAAAAATGGCGCACTGATTAATGGTTTACAAGCGGTGGATATACCAGTTGTTATACGACAGATTAATCTTTCAGATGAGCCTGTAGATTTATTAATTGAGTTAAAAGATACTAGTGTTATTGATAAATTACTTGCTACTTATGTATATAGTTTGACTAATCCAATGTTGGTACATAAAAAAGCCATCGCGGCTTATGTTGATGCGAAGGATGAACAGCGCATTGATAAAATGCAAGAAGCTTACTTTACAACCCATAGTAATTATGATTTGGAACGAATACGACAAGATATAATTTATTCTTCGGTTGCCGACGATTATTTTGAGTTAGTGGCAATGTCTCATGAACTAGATCGAGATAATGTGGCGAACAATGATAATATAGTTCAAATAAAGCAAAATGATTTAATTATTTTGGGAGATTTGTTGTTTAATTTAGTGAATCCATGAATTACTATTCGATATCTTTAAAATAAATGAGGGTATAGTATAAAAATACTTCTTTGGACCCACGTGTTATAAATATAGCACGATGGGTCAAGTAAACTTATCTTCTGGAGATGCCAATTCCAGAAGTTTAGAACACCTTACGAATCCTGTAATAAATGCGTTTGAAGCGGTTGAAAATTACAGAATATTTCACTAAGTTGAGTCTGTGTATAAATTACCTGGAGTTATCTTTTTGCCTTTATTTAACTGAAGTTGAGTCAACTTTATATCGGTTTGTTGCCAGTATTCCCACTTGTTAGAGCCATTAAAAGTCATATATACTACAATGTTATCTGTTTTCATTGGGTATGTTTTTATGTGCTCAAATAGTTGATAACTAATTCCTATACAATTGCACGTGCACTCTATAGGTTGCTCATTGCCTTTTTCTGTTTGGATTGGGATTCCAGGTGGGTATGGTATAAAATCATTATGATTACCTCTAATTCCTTCGTCTATTGAGCTATTTAAATCAAGGTTTTCATTGTTGTTATGCGGAAACAATGGTAGCTCATTTTTGTTTTCTAGCGCACGTGTATCGAAGTTAAATATTTTATTCAAGCGAGAAATATCTTTCTCCGTTAGACCATTATCGAGTAGCGTATTTAAATACGAATTATCATGAAAAGTAGATGTAAAATTATTATTCGGAAAAAAATTATTTCGACACTCTGTTCTTTCTTGTAAATATATTTTTGCTTCTGCTACATTATGACTCAAAATACTCAATACTTCATGGTATTTTTCACTGTATATGATATTATTGCGTGGTAAGAAGTCAACTAGATTTCTACCACGATTATCACCAATGACCCCGAAATTATTAATATTACTACGCATATTGTTGATTCTCCATTTAAAAACGTTAAAAAATTAATTATGTGCAAAAGGGCGTTAGTATAAATCATTTACTTATGAAGTGTCTATAACATTTTTGTGTGGTGTTGCTTGATTTTATTAATATTGTCTGTTTTATTTATGTATTTATTGTTGTTGCAAATGTTAAAATAATGGTATAAACCATAGCCTTTACTTTTTATTGAACATAAAAATTAAATAAGAAAAAATAAGTACTCTGGCTTAACCAAATTAAGCAACTGAATTATTGAGGAATTTAACTGAGAATGAATCATCATCCATTACAGCAAATTAGTTTTAATATGAGTTCCAACGCGTATGTAATTGAGGCTAGCGCGGGTACTGGCAAAACATGGACTATTGAGCGCTTATTTATAAAGGCGCTTCTTGAAGCAGAAATCGATTCGCCGACCAATGATATTCCGATTGCTGTAGAAAATATATTGGTAGTAACATTTACTAATGATGCGACCAATGAGCTAAAACAGCGGATTAGTGAACAATTGCAATTAACCATCAATCAACTTATTTATTTGCAACAAGCCAATATTGAGTTCAATGAGAATGATCTTTTTCTGCAGTATTTAATTTCCCGTCAACAAATAATCGATTATAGAAAAGATCTGAATATATTGACTCGAGCGTTGCAAAATTTTGACATGGCGTCCATTTATACGATTCATGGATTTTGCAATAAAATACTAAATGACTATCAGTTTGAGTGTAATGTGAATGCCAAATTTGAACTGGTTACCGATAAATCAAATATAATTGAGACGCTGGTTTTGAATTTTATTCGCAGTAAAATTATAAATAATTCTGAATTTATTCCACATATTGATGTTGTGTTAAACAATTTATCAAAGCTATTTAATAGCAGTAAGGATTTGATTATTGGATTAACATCTGCATTACCTAAGGATTTATTTATAATTCACAATAATGAGTATCAATTAAAATACAATATATACGTTGAAAATTACACTCTTTCTGACTTAATTAATCCAGAATTATTCGTGAATATTGAGGGCTCATCAAAAAAATCAATTGCAGAAAAACAAGTAAAAAAAGAATTACAAATAAAATGTAAGGCGGTAGTTTTGAGGTGTTTGATTGATTATATCGCTACAAAATATTCGACATTATCCGCCAAATCAAATACGTTGAGTTATGATGAATTAATCCAAAAAGTTGCCGATGCGGTGAAAAATTCCGCACAGTTATGCGATAAAATATTTAATCGCTATCCCATTGTATTTATCGACGAATTTCAAGATACGGATTTGTTGCAGTGGCAAATTTTTAGTACGATATATCAATTACACGAGAATAAACGTGGCAATGTTGTAGTTGTTGGCGACCCGAAACAGGCGATATATCGATTTCGTGGCGCGGATGTAAATACGTATATAAATGCGCGGAATGTAATTAATAATCAACTTGAATTAACCGTAAACTTTAGATCGCACCCGAATATAATGAATTTTGTGAATCAATTATTTAGCTTGGAGAATCAAAATTCTTGTGTGGAAGACAGCTTCTTGGGTAACGAGATAAATTACACGGCGATAAATGCGTGTGGATCTGCGGAAAATAATTTGCCACGTAGTGATGAATTGCGCCGAATTGCCAACGATTATGGCATAAATTGCGATTTTTATGATGATGAAGTGCATTTGATTACAATATCTGGAGCAAGAAAAGCCACACGCCACGAACAGTTGTTAAAAAGTCTTACATTTGAAATTTTGATGCTGTTAAAAGCTGAGCCAAATTTACTTGGGAAAATTGCTATTTTGGTGACTAAAAACAAAGAAGCAGCTGAGTTAGTTAAATATTTGCGTAAATATGGAATAAAAGCAACTGAGGCGAAATTAGGTATCATTTTTGCAACAGATATGGCAAATGAGATTTATATAATATTGAAATCACTTAACGATCTTGGTAACAGAAAAAATTTTATCCGCGCTTCGTGTAGTAAAATCTTCGGTATTTCATTATCTATTTTGGGTGTTGAAATTGGCACAACAAACGCTCAAACAGATTTAAATAGAAAGTTCTTTACCTATAAACAAATCTGGGAAAAATATGGAATAATTGCATTAATTTATAGCATAATTACTGATATATATTCCACAAAATTAACATTAACTAATCGAGATATGGCGAATATTTGGCAATTAGCTGAGTTATTAAATAACCACAGTCAAGAAATTAATCATAATCAAACGGAATTACTGCATTGGTTTAAGAAGAAAATTGATGCGACAAATTTAGAAATAAACAAAGATATTGACGGTAATAGTGATGAGTTATTACGTTTAGATAACGATGACGAGCAAGTGATAATTAGCACGCAACATAATAGCAAAGGACTCGAATATGAGGTTTTATTTTGCCCATATTTTAAAGGTGAAAGTAAATTAGATGGTAGATTTAATCATAGTCACCAACGCCCATTTTTTAGTAGTTATCAACAAAATGGTGAACAAAAATCAGAGCTAATTTTGGATGCTGAACTCGGCGAATATATTGTGCACAATGACAATAAAGAAGTAAATCGGTTGAATTATGTCGCATTAACCAGAGCTAAAAGTAGGATATATCTGTATTTAAAGCAGCAAACAGTGACAAAAACAGGTAAATATGATAGCAAAGAGCATCCTGATAAGTTGAATGAATTATTTGGTGTTGATAAAAATGACCCACAAAGTACGGCGCATAAATTATTTGATTATACGAAATTTTTTACTTTTGCGCCAAATAATGCTATCAAAAACCCAGAGTTATTACGCGGTGTTATGGTTTATAATCGTGAAAATATTACTTCTGAAGATTTAAAAAAAATCAGCTTTATTGCGAATGATTCATCTGAAGAAAAGAGTAGTTTCCAATATATAAGGCACGATTTCTCATGTGTGCAAAGTTATAAACGGCAAAGTTATAGCGGTTTGACGCGTGTAAATAATACTAATGATGTTGCAGATTATTATGCGCAGAATGAGCTAAAACCAGCGAATGAAATTAAATATCGATACTCAATTTTGCATGATCCGCAGTTAAAAGGCGCTTTATTTGGAATATTATTTCACGAATTATGTGAAAATTATCCATTTAATTGCCAACAGCTTGGTGATATTTTGCGCAAACATAATGTAAAATATGACGATAATGATTATTTGGAACAGCTATCTTCAATGATAACTGAGGCTTTTAATTATCCGCTATTTGGGACAAACGGACGGATTATTGATTTTACCAATAGTATGCATGAGTTGAAATTTAATTTAACTGTGAAAAACCAAGTTCAAATGCAGAATGATATTTTTCATTTAATTAGCAAACATTTTGGAGTGGAACATCCGTATTCTAAAGCTTGCCGAACATTATCTATTATCGAACCTGGATTTTTACTTGGGTTTATTGATTTGTTTTTTGAATATGATGGTAAATATTGGGTTCTTGATTATAAGACAAATTCATTGGCGGATTACACTTCTTGTGACACATATACGAATATAGACGATAATGTATTGATTGAATCAATGGCTGAGCATCATTATTATTTACAGTACTTACTTTATTTAGTGGCGATTAAGCGGTATTTGGAGTCGCGATTTGCAATAGATGATGCGACGCATTTGATTGGTGGCGCAGTGTATTACTTTGTGCGTGGTATATACACTGAACCACAGGGTGACAACGTTGCGCTCGTAATGGACGATAAATGCAAAAATATCGTCCGTGAGCTCGATGCGTTGCTGTAATTGTAACTTGGTTACACTTTTGTTTCTTCTAAATTGGATGGTTACTTAATAATCCTCACTCAATTGTTTATATTCCTCTGGAGTATAAACAACTAATTCTTCGTTTGAAAAATTTTGTGTGGTTTTTTTCTGAGCCTCTTTAGTATTTGTATCCTGTGTTATCAATTTTTTACTTTTCATGTGTTGCTTATGTTGTTGATGCATCTCTTTTAGTTGATCATTATCATCTTGTAAAAAATCTTCTCCTTCATATTGATACTTAATTTCAAAATTATGATCTTCTTCACCATCCTTTATAATTTTTATAGTTGGAAATTCAGGCAGATGATTTTTACAGATTAATGTTACTGTCACTTTTGTTTCATAGTTATTTGGAAGATTTATTGTTGTTTTGTTATCAAATTGTTCTATAATTTTTATGTCATTTTGAAGATCTTCATTATTGTTGTATAACATGCGTGTTTTTCTGTTAGGATTATAGTCATTGCGTACAAATATTGTCGTATTTTGTGTGCCTTCTTTTATGTGAATTTTCGTATTAGAACCTGCGGAATATATTGTTGTATTATCATCGCTTATCTCAAATGTGCTATTTATACTATTATTATGTATTTCTACGTTATTAGCTTCACATTTTACAGTTGCTCCATCGCCAGTATTTGTTAATTCTGTATCATTTCCACGAATTTTTATGTCTGTTGTCATAGAATGATTTTCCACTATTGAAGAATCTCCTTTTATTTCAACCGTAGAATGATTGGCTTCTTTAGCTATAATTAAATTTGTACCATCATGTTTGTATGTCTTTTTCGAGAATGGGGTTGTGAATTGTTGTGATAACTTGCGCGTATTACTTATAACAGTGACGTCTCCATTACTTGCAATGACCTCTTCCAATTCTCGGAGCGTTTCAGTAACGCCAAACCCTGTCAGATCTCTGTGTATTGTTAATTTAAATATTTCATCAGGATGTAGATTAAGCCGTAAGCATAAATCATTAATTTGTTCTATCATGGATTCGATATCGGATGACTTGCAAAATATTGAAGAATTTAGCTTCATAAATTGTATAAGAAGCGAAACTAGTTTAGTGACATCTTCTTTATTGTCTTGTGCTTTGAAAAGTGTAATTATTTTATCTCTTGTTGTAAGTTTTTCAACTTCTGTAACTGTGGTATTTTTCATATTGCGATATTGTGTTAAGGAAGTTTCTCTCATTAGAGACAAAAATGGATTTACGAGATAATATGAACCTTCCAAATTTTGTCCTATAGTTTTTTTTACCATCTGAATAAATATACCTGAAATTTTACATATCATATTAGTACTGTCAGTACTGTTATTTTTTAGAAAAATCAATAGCCGCCTAGTGTTAAGGCACTCTGTCCCGGATAGTTGATCATTATCACTGGCTATAAGTTGATTGAGGTTTCCGCATAATATGTTGATATCTTTAATGTAGCGATTATGATTTATAGTATCATTAGGTGTGAACACTATACTATCGGCAAATTTTAGAAGAGAATCAATCAGCTCAGCAGTTTTTTGTTTTATCTCGGAATTTTTTGAATTGTAACTGTGTAATAATGACTCTTCTATCTCATTTTTGTTCGTACTATTAATATCATCATCGCTAATGTTACGGTATGTTTCCAAAGTTGGAACGTCATTGCGCATTGTATTGCTAAATGAAGTATTATATATATTTGAACTTCGTCCTATAGATCCAGTGATACTCATAATTAAATTGTCCTTGCTAAATTGTAAATATTATTGATTAACTCCTTATAAAATATTGATCTGTGCATTAAAGCATAAATTAACTTGTTTTATAGTGAAGTGTTCTTTTTTTATATGAAGATTTTTTATGTCATTCACATAATCTAAGACAGAATTGTAACTTATTTTGTAGCTTTTTGTATATAACATTTTTGTGTGGTTGCAGTTTTTTATATTGTTGTGATACAATACTTGTTTTAGCAAATTCCTTTGTTGGGTAATATATAAATCTATTGTAAAGAGATGTTTTTGTGGTTATTTACTTCACACAAAAAGCGCGATACACAATAACTGAATGTTCTCCAGCTATTTGCAGGTTCAGATAATTCGTCGTTGCTTCATTCAACGTACCAGAATTCCACGCACTAAGCTTTAGCTTATCTAGTTGCCACTTTAATTCTGAAGAACTAATTTCAACTTGTGGATCTAGAGTAAAAAATGAAATCTGCTGGTGTGGTATTGTAGCTAATTTGCAATTTTGTTGATGCGCGGTAAATATGCCATAATCGCTAATAATTGCAATATTAGTGAATAGTCTACTATATTTAGCCAGTAGCGCAATATTTGCCAATGTGTGATCTTCCCTTAATCCAGTCGCGCCAAGAATTATAATGTTATCTAGTTTTAAATCGACAGCCAAATTCAGGGCTTTGCTTAGATCATTTATATTTTGATCATCTATTTTGATAATAGAATCTTTGTATTTATTTTGTAATTCTGTGGGAATTGAATCGCAATCTCCAATAATATAGTCTGCTTTTATATTGTGCTTTTCAAGTGAATTGATTGCTCCATCACAACAAATTAGCTTTTTTGCATTATTTAATAAATCAATTAGAATTTGTTGCTTGGGAAATTCACCATTGGCTAGAATTATATTGAATTCATCATGTATTGGATATATTATGGGAAGTATTGTATCGATATTGTGTTGCATTTTGTATTCCAAAACTTTTGCCATGATTGTATAACATCCTATATATAAAATGCAAATCTTTTTATCTGGTTAGCTATTAATGTTAAAATATCTGCTTAACAGCAGTCTAATTTTTTACTGAATGTTTCACATAAATAGGATAAGTTACTAATTTTTTTAGTGAATGATGAAGAAATGTAGAGTTTGTTAATGAAGGAAGCGTAATTTGGTAAACTGTTTGAGCGATAGCGAGTTTTTGCCAAATAGCTTTCGAATTATTACAAACTCAAGTTTCGTAATCTTTGAACGTAAAAAATTAGTAACTTATCCGTATAAGAGTAAAATTAAAAAAGTTATGACTGATGGTGCTTTTATATCGGATACAACATCATGCTAAGGAAAAATAATGCAAGATAAATTTCTACCATTCGCTTTACCTGATATTGGTGAAGAAGAGATTAATGAAGTAGTGAATACATTACGTTCTGGCTGGGTCACAACTGGCCCTAAAACTAAAGAATTTGAGCAGAAATTTGCTGAATATTTGGGTGGTGGCGTTGAAGCTATTGCGGTGAATTCGGCAACGGCTGGGCTACATCTAGCGTTAGAGGCTTGTGGTGTTTGCGATGGCGACGAAGTAATTACAACGACACTAACATTTACAGCAACGGCGGAAGTAATTCTCTATTTAGGTGCGCATCCGGTATTTGTTGACTGCGATCCACATACATTGAATATTGATATTGCGCAAATCGAAAGTAAAATCACCCCACGAACTAAAGCGATTATGCCGGTGCATTTTGCTGGACTAGCTTGCGATATGGAAAAAATTATTGCTATTGCAAAAAAACACAATTTACGAGTAATAGAAGATGCTGCGCACACATTACCTAGCAAAATCAATGGTGTTTTGGTTGGGCAACATCATTCTGATGCTATTGTTTATAGCTTTTATGCTACAAAAACTATTACAACAGGCGAGGGTGGGATGGTTGTAAGCAAGCATAAAGATATAATTAATCGTTGTAAGGTTATGCGGTTGCATGGAATTAATCGTGATGCATTTGATCGTTACGTGTCCAATAAGCCATCGTGGTATTATGAAGTTGTAGCGCCTGGTTACAAATACAATTTGAGCGATATTGCAAGTAGTTTGGGGATTTGTCAGCTGGCTAAGGCGGATCAATTCCACGCTAAACGTCAAGCAATGGCGCTACGTTATATTGAGGAATTGCGCGATTTGCCAATAAAATTACCGCCACAAGTTGCAAATCCAGCAACAGATGTGCATTCATGGCATTTATTTGTGATACAATTGGCGGAGGAGGTAAAAATTAGTCGTGATGAATTTATCGCTAAAATGAGTGAGCATGGAATTGGTACTAGCGTGCATTTTATTCCTCTGCATTTGCAACCGTATTGGCGTGATTCATACAATTTGCGAGCGGAAAATTATCCTGTTGCTACAAGTTATTACGAGCGTGCATTAAGTTTACCAATTTATACAAAAATGACGTATGATGACCAGACTCGTGTAATTACAGCAATAAAAAAACTGCTCGGGTGAGTTATGTTAATTAAACGATTATTTGATATATTGGCAGCATGCATCGGCTTGATTATTTTATCACCAGTGTTTTTAGTTATTGCTGTATTAATCAAATCAACTTCTGTTGGAAATATATTTTTTCGGCAGATTAGGGTTGGACGCAATGGTCGTGAGTTTAAAATTCATAAATTCAGAACAATGGTTGCTAATGCCGAACAAATTGGCGAGAAAATCACAGTTGGTAAAGATATTCGCGTAACAAAAATTGGCGCTTTGCTTAGAAAAACTAAGCTGGATGAGTTACCGCAATTGATTGATGTTATTTGTGGCAATATGTCGCTCGTTGGACCTCGCCCAGAAGTGCCTGAATACCTGGAATTTTATCCTGCCGATATAAAAAATATTGTGTTAAGCGTGAGACCTGGGATTACTGATTACGCATCAATCATAATGATAGATGAGAATGTGATTTTAGCTAAAAGTAGTAATCCAAAGCAATGTTATATTGACGAAATAATGCCACAAAAATTAGTCTATGCTGTAAAATACGTAAAAACACGCAGTTTTTTTGGGGATCTGAAAATCATTTTTTTAACTATTGGCAAAATTATAACAAGGTAATTGCGAGAGATAAATGTTTAAATATAAAATTGGCTTATTACGCAGGGTAAAACAGCATCTAAAGAATGGTGGAATAATTGCATATCCAACTGAATCATGTTATGGATTTGGTTGCGACACCTTAAACTATAAAGCATTAAAACAGATAATCAAAATCAAGGGACGTTCTAAATCCAAAGGAATGATTTGTATTGCAAGCAATTATAAGCACTTAAATAAACTTGTCAAGCCATTCACGGCTGATGAATTAAGCCAAATTCAGCAATATTGGCCAGGATTCTATAGCTTAATTATAGCTAGCAGTTCTAAAACTCCACGATTATTGGTGGGTAATCACAATAGCATTGCAGCGAGAGTTAGCACGCATAATGAAGTTCGGCAATTGTGTAATTACTTGCGTGACGCACTTGTTTCGACTTCTGCTAATAAATCTGGGCGCAAATCAATTAAATCATATCGCGAATGCTTGCGCCAATTCGGCAAAAAAGCAATGGTATTACCTGGCATAATTGGCTTTTATCGTAAACCATCGACGATAATTAATTTAGCAACAAAACAAAAAATTCGTTAATCTTGTAAGATAAAATCAATATAATTTTATTCACGTGAAATCAAATACATATTAGAAATGAGGAATATAAGTTGGCTAAGTTAAAAACAGTGTATGAATGTAATGAATGTGGCGAAAAACACACGAAGTGGCAAGGAAAATGCGGTGGATGTGGCGCGTGGAATAGCCTTACTGAGACGATTGAATCCGAACCAGCGCCGACTAATTCACGGTTTAGTGCTCTTAATTCCACGTCAAAAGTGGTAGATTTAAGCCATGTTGATGCCTTAGAAATTCAGCGCCAAACAACTGGAATTAGCGAGTTGGATAGGGTTCTTGGCGGTGGTTTAGCCAATGGATCTGTAATATTATTGGGCGGAGACCCAGGAATCGGTAAATCTACATTATTACTGCAAACATTAGAAAAAATGGCTAATGTGTCGAGAGTTTTATATGTTACTGGCGAAGAATCGATTCAGCAAGTTGCATTACGCGCCAAGCGCCTTGATATAGCGGCAAATTCCAATTTACGAATATTAGCAGAAATTAAGCTCGATAGTATTATTGCGGCAATAGATGCGGAAAAGCCAGCTTTAGTTGTGATCGATTCAATCCAAACTATGTTTACGGATTTATTGCAATCAGCCCCTGGGTCGGTTGCGCAAGTGCGTGAATGTGCTAGTATTTTGACGCGACTTGCAAAACAACGCTCAGTTACGATTATTTTAGTGGGACACGTTACTAAAGATGGAACGATTGCAGGGCCTCGTGTTTTAGAGCATATAGTTGATGCGGTACTTTATTTTGAGGGTGAACAGCATTCTAATTTTAGGATGTTGCGCGGGGTTAAAAATCGTTTTGGCGCGGTGAATGAGCTTGGTGTTTTTGCAATGACCGACAAAGGTTTAAAAGAGGTAAATAATCCGTCGGCGCTGTTTCTATCTTCGTATCGTGAGGATACCGCTGGTAGCTGTATTTTGATTACGCAAGAAGGTACTCGCCCATTGTTGGTTGAAGTACAGGCGTTGGTTGATCAATCGCATATTTTGCCACCAAAACGTCTGGCTGTAGGAATGGATTCCTATCGATTATCAATGTTATTGGCAATTATGCAACGTCATTTGGGTAGTCGTTTATCGGATCAAGACATTTTTTTGAATATAGTTGGCGGAATGAAAGTTTCCGAACCTGCGATTGATATGGCTGTTATATTGGCTATAATTTCATCATTTAGAAATAAGCCGTTGCCAAAGCGAATGGCTGTTTTCGGTGAAATTGGTTTGGCTGGCGAAATTCGTACCGTGCAAAAGGGGCAGGAGCGCATCAAAGAAGCGGTGAAACTTGGGTTTTTGCGGATTATTGTTCCAAAAGCAAATTTGCCACGCGAAAAATATCCCGATGTGGAAATAATCGGCGTCGAAAATATTTCGCAAGTTATCACATATTGCTTTTGAGGCTTCGCTTCGTTGCACAATATTTGCATTTATTAATCAAATGCTTTGAATGGGTATAAAGTGATATAATTACGTATTAAACAAATTTTATATAGGTAAATATTATGCTGATGTATCCACACTTTGACCATGTAGCAATTAGTTTAGGTCCTGTAAAAATTCATTGGTATGGTTTAATGTATTTAATTGGATTTTTGTTGTTTTTGTACGTTGGCAAATGGCGACTTAAAAAATATGGACATGCATTTCTTACCCCTAAATTGGTCGATGATTTCTTATTTTATGGCGCTTTGGGCGTTGTAATTGGTGGTCGCGTTGGCTATTGCTTTCTTTATCAGCCAGAACATTATCTTAGCAATCCACTTGACATATTAAAAGTATGGACTGGCGGAATGTCATTTCACGGTGGGCTAATCGGTGTATTAATCGCAATTTATTTATTTGCACGTAAACACAAAAGCACATTCTTTGTAATGGCAGATTTCGTTGCACCGCTTGTGCCATTTGGCTTATTTTTTGGGCGCATTGGTAATTTCATCAACGGTGAATTATACGGTCGTTTTATGACAAGCAATTTACCATGGGGAATGATTTTCCCTGCTTCAGGTAGTGAATTACCACGACATCCATCACAGATATACAATGCATTAGGCGATGGCGTATTTTTATTTTTGGTGCTGTGGATATATGCACGTAAACCACGTAAAGTTGGACAAGTGTCTGGTTTATTTTTAATTACATATGGGGTAACGCGATTTTTCTTAGAGTTTTTCCGTGAACCAGATTCATTTGTGTTATGGATAGAACAAAGCACAGGATTGTCGTTGGGACAATATTATTGTTTGCCAATGGTTATCTTCGGTTTGGTAATTTTTTATTATGCAAGCAAAGGATCATTTGACGCAAAAACAAATTCAGCGCAAAAAATAATTACCCAACATACAAAAACAAAGTGATGCAAGCATTATCAATACTTAACGATGTATTTGGTTATAAAGAATTTCGTGGCAATCAGGCTGACGTGATTCAACACGTGATAAATGGCAATAGTGCGCTTGTGCTAATGCCAACTGGTGCTGGCAAATCGTTGTGTTACCAAATTCCAGCGTTATATTTAGATGGAGTGGCGATTGTTGTGTCACCACTAATTGCATTGATGCAAGATCAAGTTGCAACTCTAAATGAGATTGGCGTAAATGCATTGTACTTATCGTCTGCGCAAGAGTTGTCTGATATTCGTGATTCATTTAGCCGGATTCGTAATGGCGATGTGAAAGTGTTATATTTGACGCCAGAACGCCTATGTTCACAGTGGTTTATTCAATTTCTTCATTCAATAAAAATCAGTCTTTTTGCAATTGATGAGGCGCATTGCGTGTCGCATTGGGGGCATGATTTTCGTCCAGAATATCAAAGACTTGATGTATTAGCTAAAATATTTCCTCGCGTTCCACGGCTGGCTTTAACTGCAACAGCTGATCATTATACGAAAGTTGATATCCAACATTATCTTGGTTTAAAGGAAGCGCCAATTTTTGCCAGCTCATTTTTGCGTGATAATTTAATTTATTCTGTGGTGGAAAAGAATGACGGCAAGAAACAATTACTACAATTCGTTAATTCACATAAGCAACAATCTGGAATTATTTATTGTAATTCGCGCAATAAAGTGGATAATATTACGCAATTCTTGCAAGAAGAAGGACTGTCTGCGTATGCGTATCATGCTGGTTTAGATAAAGATATTCGTGAGCATAATCAGAATCAATTTCTGCAAAGCAATAATGCGATTATGGTTGCAACAGTGGCTTTTGGTTTAGGGATTGATAAGCCAGATGTACGTTATGTGTATCATTTTGATATGCCACGTAGCATTGAGCATTTTTATCAAGAATCTGGTCGTGCTGGTCGTGATGGATTACTTGCAGTTAGCGTGGTTAATTTTGGGTTTAAAGAATTATTGGATTTATCACAAATTATATTAATGAGCGAGGGTAGTGAGCTTAAGAAAAAATATGAGCTTTCTAAATTAAAGAAAATTATTCAATATTGTGATAGTATTAATTGTCGTCGGCAAATGCTACTGACTTATTTGGGTGAAGAGAGCAAGCCGTGTGGAATTTGCGATAATTGTAAATCGTCTCATGAGTTATATGATGCGGGCGTTATTGTACAAAAAATTCTATCAACGATATATAGATTATCGCAGAAATTTAGTGTTGCTCATGTAGTTGACGTATTGCGTGGCAAGGCATGTAGCAATGTGCAAGTGTGGGAGCATCATAAATTATCTACATTTGGGTTGTGTAGCGAATTAAGTGAGAAGGAATTACGTCGGACTATTCGTCAACTTTATGCTCATAATATCGTGGATATTGATTTTACGCATAATAATTTAAAGCTCACCGATAAATCATTGCCAATATTGCGTGGATTGGAAAATATTAAGTTAAAAGTAGCGCCAAAGCAGGCAAAAGTGAATAATATTGCTATTGAAAGCGTGTGGTTACGCACTGAGTTGGAAGAGCGTATTTATCATGATCTAGTAACTTGGCGACATCGTCTGGCAATTGCACATAGAGTGTCGCATCATGCAATACTCTCAGAGCGGAGTATTTATGAGATAGTAACTTTCAAGCCACAAGATATCGTTGCAATGCAAAATATATATGGAGTTGGATTAGTCAAGATGAATAAATTTGGTAATGAGTTGATTTCACTAGTGCAAAAACATTCAGTAATACTTAAACAAAGTTAGGTATGATAAAACTATTTGAGTAGCTTAGTAAAAAACCCAAGTGGATTCCTTGGGTTTTTTACTAAGCTACTGGTATTGCTTTGATTTTAGCTGATAACTTGCTTTTATGACGAGCTGCTTTATTTTTATGAAAAATCCCTTTGCGAGCAATTCTATCAATTGTCGATTGAGCATTCACAAATTCAGCTTGCGCTAAAGTTTTGTCATTAGTTTGAATAGCCTTTAAAACTTTTTTAATTGCAGTTCTAAATTCTGTTCGTAAAGTAAAATTAATACCACGTCTTACGATAGACTGGCGAGCTCTTTTTCTTGCTTGCGGTGTATTAGCCATTAAAGGTTTCCTAAAAAATTGATTCAACAAAATAATGTAAAAAACATTACGTTGAGACACGAATATCCCGTTATTATAGCATATAAATAGTAACAGTAAGTAGTATTTTTGCAAATTATTGACAAAACTATATTCTTAGGATAAATTTTAAAATTCACAGTTTTTAATCACACCAGTATAAATGTGTATTAATTATGTTATAATCACGTTTACGTTTTGTTGAGTTTCAATGGGTTAAAATGAATTACATGATAAATAATCAATTTGTAGCATCACGATTGGCTACTTTTGCTAAATTTGAGGACAGTATTGATCAAGACAATTTGCAATTAATTATAAATCAATTATTTGTTGATTTAGAAGCTGGTCATAGCTGTAGTAAATTAAGCGATTTAGCTTTAAATATAGCGATGGATTCAGCTGGTGTATTGGATAATTTGCGTCAAAGTGGCATTGTCGGAGTAATTAATTTCCATAATAATGATAATTTATTGAATGTTAATTTTAATTCAGGCATATTTCCTCTTAGTATAATAAAAACAAATGATGATCATTTAATTTATATCAGCAAATATTTGGCTTACGAAGTAAATATTGTGAAAAAAATTGATCAATTTAATAATGCTGTTTTAATTCAAAATAATAGTAATTTCACACAATGCATTGATTCATTAAAACAATTAAGTAAAGATAATGGATTGCCCAATATGGAGCAATTAAATGCGATAATAACATCGGCAACACAACAACTTAGTATTATTACTGGTGGACCTGGAACAGGTAAAACTACGACGGTGACATTACTTTTATGGTTGTTGTATCAGCTTTATGGTAATGATTTGCAAGTAATGATTTGCGCACCTACTGGTAAGGCTAGTTCTCGAGTAAAAGAATCAATTATTTCTAGTATAAGTTATTTGGAACAAAAAAAATTAGATACGGCTTGTTTTAATAATTTGCTTACGCACGATAGTTTTAGCACGATACATAAATTGCTGGGTTATATTCATCAAAGCATTTATTTTAAACATGATGCCAATAATCCATTGGATATTGATGTGCTTATTGTAGATGAATCATCTATGATAAGTTTGCCATTATTTAGTAAACTATTGAGTGCTTGTGATTCAAAAAGAATTAAACATATTATATTTTTAGGTGACAAACATCAATTATCTTCAGTAGAAGAGGGATATGTATTTGCTTCTTTATTAAACATTAAACTATTAAGTATAACCGAGTTACTAATTAGCAATCGTAATCAAGGAGATATTGGTCGTTTAGCTAATGCAATTTTGCTGCAAAATTATGTAGAAATTAATATAATAATTAACACATCAACGCAGATTAAATTAATTCCTGCAAAAGTATCTAATCTTCATCATGCGTTATTTAGTGACGAAAATAGTTTATTTATGCAGTACCTGAATTTTGTAGCGAAATTAGCTGTTATGCATGAGATAAATTATACATTTGAGAGCAATAGTGTTAATAACGAAGTTGTTACAGATCTGGCATTAGATAATAAAGATGAAATTTATTCCAAATTATTCAAACAATTTACCACGCAAAGTGTTTTATGTCTGACTAATGTTGGGCGATTAGGTGCGCAAAATCTCAATCAATATATAGAGAAGCACGTTAAATTGCATTTAGCTGTGCGCGATGAATGGTATACTGGGCGCCCAATAATTATTCTGGAGAATGATTATTCTTTGGGGCTAAATAATGGCGATATTGGTATTTGTATGGTGAATGCTGGACACGTAATTGTAGTTTTTGAGAATGGGCGAGAATGTATTCCTGAGATATTGCCTAAATATAGTCTCGCATATGCCATTACTGTGCATAAGTCGCAAGGGTCGGAGTATCAACATGTAAATATTGTGCTTGCGGGAAATAATGATAATGGCAATGCAAAAGATCTTTTGAGTCGTGAATTAATTTATACCGCAATTACTCGGGCTAAAAAATCTATTGTGATATTTGGTGATACGACTGTTTTAGAACATGCTATTGCAAAAGAAACTATTCGTAATACAGGTATTGATATTATTAAATACCATAATTAATTTTCATTATATACTTAATCGAATATATATGTCAATTACTGACATATATATTCATTTTACCAACACCTGTGAGACGGAGTGAGCCCGTTTTGATCTTATATAATCACTTATAGCGCCACATGTCGTTAAGCAGTCCATTTGCGCTTTCAGAATTGCCACTGCCGCCAAACATCCATAATGCACCGCTATTATCAATCCAACCGACGGCATCCATTCTTGCTCCTGGCTGATTGTTGGTTGATTGATTTAGCAGTGTTCCGTAACTACCATAATCGTTACTTTCATTGCTGCCACTTATCCACGTCCAAATATTATTGCTTGGATTATATTGCCATAGATCGTTTAATATTCCAGAAGTGCTTGTACCATTTCCATCTCCACCAAACATTAACAGGTTGCCAGCATTGTCTACCCAGGATATAGGAACACGGTGTTCTCTAGCTCCCGGTATAGTATTTGGGGTTCCAATGCCCATTGTGCCATAAATTCCATAAGAGCCACCACTTATAGCGCCATTCATCCATGTCCACAGGCCTGTAGTGATATTGTAAACCCACAAGTCATTAAGGAGCTGATGTGGTGATGTATTCAATCCATCAACACCATCTCCGCCAAATAACCATAAATTCCCGCTATTGTCTACCCAGCTTACAGCGTCAATCCTACTTCCTGGCACGTTAAGTGCTGAGCTTGTTTGTTGAATCCCATATACTCCTGTAGAATTGAGTGATTCACTACCGCTCATCCACACCCATTGTCCGGTAGTTATATTGTATTGCCATAAATCATTAAACAAATACAGAGTTGCTAAATCTTGCGCTCCACCAAACATCCATAAATTTCCATTTTCATCAGTCCATCCAATTTGACCAAGTCTAGCTCCAGGAGAATTTGAGCTATTTGTTACACCTTTAGTTCCATATGAACCAGATTCATTCATGGAGTTACTTCCTCCCATCCACGTCCATTGATTATTTGTAATATTATATTTCCATAGGTCATTAAGTGATCCTGCAGTAATACTTTCTGCAAAGCCATATCCACCAAACATCCATAAATTATTTTGTGAATCTATCCAACTAACGCTGCCAAATCTTGCTCCTGGCGTATTATTAGCATCGGCTATGCCAATAGTCCCATAAATCCCACTTTCATTTACTTGATTACTACCATTCATCCAAGTCCATTGATTAGTGCTTGGAGTATATTTCCATAAATCATTAAGTGCAGTAATAGGTGGAGTTAAATTTTCAGCTCCCCCAAATAACCAGAAATTACCTGATTCATCAACCCAACTAACGGCAATAAAACGTCCACTAGGAATATTGAGTGAACTTGGAATACCTTTGGTGCCGTAAGTGCTACTTTCATTTACTTGATTGCTACCATTCATCCATGTCCATGTTGTGCTATTTGATGATGTATTTGTTCCAACGCCACAACCAATTAAGAAAATACTTAAAATTAAATTCATTTTTATTAATAGTGAACGCATTATGTGTATCCTTATAAATATGGAATTAATGCTACGTAGCCATAATCTAACGTTGGTGTTCCCATTTGGTATAATCCAAGAATATAATTCTGGTAAACTGTATTCGCTGATGTCCATGAAGATCCAGGATAATAAGAAAATGATGTCCATTGGGCGGTGCCAAATGTACCATTTGAATTGCGTGAAATGTGAGCAAAAGCTGGATATGTTGATCCACCGCTATTATATTGCCAGTCGGCAGCTAAATTATATCCGCCATTGCCATCGGTTGTAATTCCTTCAAAATGTGTTCCAATAATGCTTTCAGATGAATTACCGAAATTAAGTGTGGTGAAATTAGATACCTGTTGGGTTGAAGAATCCCAATCTAAGATATAGCCAACGTCCATGCCACTTTCATTTACATCACTATAGCCACCTGTTATTGTATAACTAGTTGAACCATTCCACCAAATTCCATAAGCAGTAATGCTCACTGACGGAATTGGTTGTTTGGTAAGATTATAGTATGATTCAGTGTTTATATTATAAATAAATGCTTTGCCAGCTGCGATGTTAGTATCATAATTACCTACGACGATTCCATTCATTACACTGTGTCCTAGTGTATTTATTATTGTGTCGCTGGTAAGTGATGATGGGTTTAGCGTTAAATATCCACTTTCAGTTGAGCCATCAGCCGCTCCTTGATAGAGTAGTCCAAGTTGCGCAACAGCACCAGTTTGAAGTGTGGTATAACTACCAACTACAACAATATTGCCACTACTGCCATTATCTGGTCCATATAATGATGTGGCAGTAACAGTTACACTTTCGCTTGTTGGATAGTTAAATGCATTGCATACGCCACCACCAAGTATGGGTCCTTTATATAAAAATGCATGATTAGCGCCATATTGAACGTAAACTCCTGTAATATAAACTGTTGATTCGCCAGATACTTGACGAATGCCAGATACTCCAGGAAACGCTACATTAGTGGTGTTAGGGCAGTAAAATGGTGTATAGGCTGGTGAACTAGCTGGAACTCCAGTTCCACATGACATAATGATGAAGCAAGATAGTAATGTTAGAAGTATTTTTATGTGATTGAGAATGAGCTTTATAAAATTATTAGAGTTGTTTATCATTTACAATCCTTAAGTAAAATATTCTCATCATGTATTTTATCATATTAGCTTATTAAAGCCGATATATTATTAATCATCTTCAGTGGTTTTATTTTAAAGCTTGAAATTTATATGCGCTAATTTACCACATTAAATTATGCTTTTATTATTAATTAGATAAGCATAAAAACTTTTTGAGTTAGTTCAACATTGGGAATATAGTTACTTGGTAACATGTTATTTTATTTATAATCATTAGTCAAAATGCCTAATTATTTATTTTTAAATTATATTATAATACTCTTCTTGCATTAATAAATGTATTGTAGCTTTATTATACAATAAGTAAAAAATATATTATTAAAAAGGTTATAACTTAAAATGAAAATACGCAATCTATTTCTTTCTTTTATTTTTTTATGTGGAATGTTATTGAGCTCATGTAATGGTGATAGTAGCGATAACAGCGCTACCACTAGCGCATCTAGTAGTACTGATGCAACGAGTACAAGTATTGCTAAAACATATACAATTCGCATAGATTCGTCATTATCAAGTATTCAATTTTATGTAAATAATCAGCCATTATCTTGTGTGAATAATATATGTAAACTTACAACTAATCAATCACAAATTGTTATTAGTGATAAAGATGGTGTATTTGTTGCTGCGGCTTTATTAAATCCGAAAGCAAGGACATTGGTTAATGCAACATCTACTGGACACTATTTATTTGACCAAATATTAGCTAAAAGTTCAAATGATAAAAAACAATTGTTGAGGAAAATTTCTGACGTATTTAATTTGTCTGGTAACAAAAATTTCTTGCAAGCATATCAACATCTTGGACTTTATTATAGACAATTGTATAAAAGCAATCAAACAACAACTTTTTACGATAACATACAAAATGCTATTACAAATAATAGCCAAATACAGGTTTCTAAACCTAAAATTATAAAACAAACAAAAACTAATGTAGCTACTGATGTAGTAGATGATTTTATTGGTGTCACTGTGGATGATTTAATTTATGATGAAGCGGTTACCCCTATGCTGAGTGCACTCGGAATTGATTATAGTTATACTGATATAGATGGTGAATTAACGGAAATTGAAGAAGAACTTGACGAAATCAATCAGAGTATATTAGAAGCTCAAGCTTCAATTAATGAGTTAGAAGGCGAGTTCGAAGCGTTTCAAGCAGAATATGAAACAGACATGAATGGTCAAACTGAAAATGATATTTATGCTTTAATGAATACTATTGATGGTTACTATGACGCTTATATTTCTACACTTAGTACTAGTGGAACTGATTCGCTTGATGACTACATAACAGCTAATGGTAGATCTGCTTTTGAAGCTATGCATAATTTACTTGATGCAACCACAATGAATAATATTACTACATATATGAAAGAAATTGCAGATCAAAATGGTAGTGACAATACTGAATATTTATATAAATTACTAACATCTGAAATGTATTATCCAAGTTTTCAAGTTCCTTATGTAGAAGGAAGCGGAATACTTAATTTGGTATCAGAACAAAATGATTTTGATAATACAGAAGTAAATCTTATACTAACTATTGCTAAAACACAGCAAGAAGCCTATATTCTTGAATTAGCTGCCGCAGATATAGATTATAATTATTCGTCAGATCCTAAAAATACAGAAGGCTCAATTCCAATTGATGAAGAGCTTAACTTAG
>CAYWWJ010000012.1:0-65686 GCA_964462055.1 uncultured Neisseria sp.
AATTTAATCAATATTCAATTATTTAATTGAGGAGGTTATCATACCATCTTAGCAAGATATCTCATATACACAATATACAGAATAAATTAATTTTCCCCTCATAAGTTATCACAAAATCGGTAAAAATTAATTTATTCTGTATATTGTAAACATAACTGCTACGTAGTTACAAGTATTTTATTGTTCTAGCGCATCTACACCTTTTGGCACCACAAATTTAAAATTATCTGCGGTAAATTTCTTTGGTGATTGTAACCCAGAAAATTTCAAATTACTTATGTATCCAAAGTTATCAATAAATTGCATTTGATTTAATTGATTTTTACTATCAAAAGCTATTAGCACTTTCTGAAACCCATTATTGTCATCAACTTGTTTTGGCACCAATGTAACCCATTGTAACCCATCTTTTTTATCAGGCGAATTTGTTACCTTATAGTCATCTTTTATTTTTTTACTACCAGATAATAGCGATGCTGGAGATTTGCCCAATGTTTGACCAAGTTCTCTAATAGTAACCTGTTTCAATGGCGCATCATATATATAAACTTTTATACCATCACTTAATATCAGTTGCCCATTATCGCTATATTGCCATCTAAATTTATTGGGGCGCTCAATTTGCATCGTACCCTGTGATGTCTGAGACCTATTACCAGTTATCACTTGCTGAGTAAAATTTGCCGCAAAATTTTTCTGCGACAAAAATTTATCTAGCGCAGTAATACCATCGGCAAAAACACTAATAGTTACACTCAATAGAGGAATTAACAATAATTTCTTAACTTTTAACATCGATGCTCCATTCTATACTAAAACTCAGCTTTATATGTGCGACTTATCAACCCACTAACTTCTTCATTTATATTTGAATTTGTATATAAAATTCGATAAACAGCATTAGCAATTGGCATATCCAAACTTAACTGATCACCTAACTTATATACTTCTTTTGCTGCATATATACCCTCTGCAACATGACCTAGATTAACAATTATATTCGCCAAAGATTCGCCTTTGGCTAATTTTAATCCAACCGTACGATTTCGTGATAAATCGCCAGTACAAGTTAAAATTAAATCACCAATTCCAGTTAAGCCATAAATAGTCTGCATCTTGCCACCCAATGCCAATACCAAGATGGATAATTCATTCAAGCTTCGGGTAATTAAAGCCGCTCTAGCATTCAGCCCCAAACCTAAACCATCGCTTATTCCAACTGCAATAGCCATCACATTTTTGACAGCACCACCAACTTCTGCGCCAATAACATCGTTATGAGCATATACGCGCAAATTATTTATTTCGCTTAATTTGCCTGCCCACTTTAATGAAAAATCCATATTAGCTGATGATATAGTTATCGCTGTTGGCAATCCATTAGCCACTTCTTGCGCAAATGAAGGACCCAAAAACGCGCCACAATTCTCAATATTACCAGAGATTTCTGCAATAATTTGGTGTGGCAATAATCCGCTATCTAACTCAAAGCCTTTGCACGCCCACAGTATATCGGGGATTACATTAACTCGTTTAATTTGTACACAAATATCTCGAAAAGCTTTCATTGGAGTCGCAATTACAATCAAATCACAAAAATTTAGCACTTCAGCTAAATCATTACTTGCCACAACATTATCATTAAATAATATACCACATGGCAAATACTTAATATTTATTTTACATTGGTTAATTGATTTGACCTGCTCTAGATTATGGCTCCACAATTTAACCGTTGCAATTTGACTGAATGCAATCGCAAGCGCTGAACCCCATGAGCCAGCCCCTAAAACTCCAATTTGCATGATTAATGTGTCGTCACATTACTAGGCTTACCATCTGCCTGTTGTTGTTTTTGATGATACAAATAAGCAAAATTAACAGGATTCAGTATCACTGGCAAAAATCCTGCACGACTAGTTAAATCTGTAACCGTTTCACGTAAATAAGGGAATAAAATCGTTGGACATTCTATATTATAGATAACTTCCAACTGCTCTTCGCTGATATTACGCAATTGAAATATTCCAACCTGATCTAATTCAATCAAAAACATTTGCTCGTCTTTTGCTTTAGCATTTATTACTGCATGCATAACGGTTTGATAAATACCATCATCAATTTTTTCTGTATTAAAACTTAAATTTAATTCAATATTTGGTTGCTCATGCACAAGAAAAATCTTTGGTGCATTTGGTACTTCCAAAGAAATATCTTTTACATAAATTTTATCCAAACTAAAGATTGCTTGAGCTTGTTCTTGAGACATAATTATTCCTTATAAATATTTTGTGGTTTATCAATTCTTTCAGTATTGGTTATTTGTAACTACTTAGCAACATCTCTGCATATACAGAATCAATTAATTTTTACCTCCTGAGTTATCACAAAATCGGTAAAAATTACTACTCGCTAGTTACGATTATTTTAACAAATTATCTAATTCGCCAGAATGACTTAATGCACTTAAGTCATCAAATCCGCCAACATGTGTAGAGCCAATGAATATTTGTGGCACAGTTCTTTTCCCTGTGATTTCAATCATATGATCACGTTGAGTCGGATCAAGATCTATTCTAATTTCTTCAATTTCTTCTACACCTTTTTTTTTCAAAAGATTTTTTGCCATAACACAATACGGACAATTTTCTTTACTATATACTACAATTTTTTGCATACAAATATTCTCCATTATACATTAACATAGAGACAAATCACTATGATATAATTACGCCATATATTTTAGCATAATATTGTACAATATATTTTACTTTACAACATATTTTCTATTAAAAACTATTTTAGGGATAATTATTATGCTATTTAGCATGACTGGATACGCCAATAAAACCATACAATTAAGCAATTTTTCTTTACAGATTGATATAAAATCAGTGAATCATAGGTATTTTGACTTAACAATAAAATCTCCAGAAGAATTTAAAACTCACGAGCAATATATACGTGAAATTATTGCAAAAAAAATCGTACGCGGCAAAATGGAATTGCGCATTCATCTAAAAGAATCAGCAAATTCCACCACAACAATTAATCTAAATCACGAAATATTCGCACAATACCAAAACCTAGAGCGGTCTATGCTAGAGCAAAATCCGCAAGCAAGACCATTAAGTATTGCTGAAATCCTTCGATTACCAAGCGTTTTAAATCAAAATACTTATCCAGTAGAAGAAATTCAGCAAATCTTAATTGCAGAAATCCCCCAATTAATTACCGAGCTGAATTTAAGCCAATCTAGAGAAGGCGAGAAACTTAGCGAGATAATCAATGAGAAACTTGTGCAAATTAAAAAATTGATTGATATAGCCAAACTTGAATTACCTAATTTAATTCAAGCATATCAAATTAAATTACGGACTAAATTACAAGAAGCATTGGGTGACGCTACATTAAATGAACAAAGATTACAGCAGGAATTTGCTTATTTCTGCCAAAAAATCGACGTTATCGAAGAAATTGAGCGACTAAATGCCCATGTTGCCGAATTTATCGACTTGCTAAAACACGGTGGTGCAATCGGTAAAAAGCTTGATTTTATATCTCAAGAAATGCATCGTGAGGCTAATACATTTGGCGCAAAATCGGTCGCATTAGAAACAAGTAAGATTAGCATTGAATTAAAAGTATTAATTGAGCAAATTCGCGAACAAATACAAAACATTATGTAACAAGGAGTTAATATGCAACAAAATATAGATGTCAAAATCATTGATCCTAAAATGGCAACGATGCTTCCAGAATACGCAACTTCTGGGTCTGCAGGTTTAGATTTACGCGCTTGTATTGATGACACATTGATAATCAAAGCTGGCGAAACAACTCTTGTACCAACTGGTATCGCAATTCATATCGCCAATCCAAATCTATGTGCAATGATTTTGCCACGCTCAGGACTTGGACACAAACACGGAATAGTATTAGGCAATTTAGTCGGCTTAATTGATTCTGATTATCAAGGACAATTGTTTATCTCTGTGTGGAATCGATCGCCAAATGATTTTGAATTAAAAGCAATGGAACGAATTGCGCAATTGGTGATCGTACCCGTAGTGCAAGCAAGTTTTACTGTTGTAGAAGATTTTACACACGAAGAAGCTCGTGGCGCTGGTGGCTTTGGTAGTACAGGAAAACATTAACAGTGGCGAAAGATGGGGGAAATTTTCCGCCCCCATTTAATCATGCTTTTTCACTTTTGTTGACAAATAACTATTTTGCAACAATAACAGATTTTTTATAAGCTTTCAACACATTATTTATTGCAGTTTGATAATGTTTGCTTTGCCCTTTAAAGAACTCAATAACGTCCTCATCAAGCTTGATAAAAATACCTTTTTTCACAGGAGCTCTAAAAATCATCGCTTTAAACATTTCCTCAGTAACTTCAGGGCTATCTGTATAATCAATGTCGTCATCCGCCATATCGTCTACTTTTTTCCAATTAGTTTTTGATAAATTTTTCATAATAATTAACCTCTCTTTTATTTGCTTTTCTAAATGATATTATCCTGATTTTATCTGGTTTTCGTTCAGTATAAACTACACACATTAATCTGATACCAATATATCCAAAACCCACAAACCTTTTTTCTGTATAATCAATTCTATTATCTTCTATAGTCCAAAACCCATCGATAAATAACTCTTTTGCGTCTTCAAAATCAAGATTATGTTTCAAAATATTAATTTTATTTTTCTCATCATCCCACTCAAATTTCATACACCACCCAATATATATCATTATATATATGATTATACCACACCATAACATCCTGTGTGAAAAAAATTTTATTTAATTGAGAATTTTATCAAATAAATCATAACAAACATTCGAACATATCAACATATTTTTTAGCCATTCTTTTGGCTGCTATTTCTTTTCTATCTAGCCCAGCAACTTGTTTCATAAAAAAATCAATAGCTCCATCCGATGTATCTTTTTTATAATATTTTTCTATTATATAACGCTTATCATGAGTAATTGTTATATTGTTACTTTTATAACAATAATCAATAAACCAATCAAATAATTTCTCACTAAACTCCATCAGTTTTTTCAATTGAGTATGTTCGTATTTATATCTTCCATCTAAACCTATAACGTCTTTATGAGCCACAAGCTTATCTCTATATAGCTTTAATACTTTGTCTGATTCCAGTTCCTCATATTCGGCTTTAATGTCTTTAGAGAACAATGAATCAAATTTAATGGCATTTCTAACATAAAATGAAAGCACATCTTTTCTTTTATCAAAAAAGATCGAATATATTTCTAAAATTATGTTACTAAAAAGTCCATTACATAAAGCCTCCCTTAACTCATGATATGGTTGTTCTAGAGGGTTAAATGTAAATTTTCCAGAATAACCGTCTTGTTTCAGTATATTTAAATACGCATCATCAATATATCGCAATAATTTATATTTTTTCTTTGCTTGTGCAAACGTATAAGCTATTTGGAATACTTGATCTTCAGTTGGATATGTCTTACTTTCTGATTCATTTTTTTGCTTGGCTTCATTCATACATTTAACTCCTATAATTTATTTTAGCTATTTCTTATGGTTTATCGGTTTTGCTTGAGAATTTCATTTTAATTACACGATAATCTTCATCAATTAAGCTAGATGTATTTTTATATATTACAGAGATACATCTCAGCAGTTTCATAATCAAGGTGTAATTTCGCAAATCTACGACCAGATGGTTCGAACGCTCTAAAACAAGCAAGCGATTTGATATGGAATTCGTGGTAATGCAGGTGTTCATGGGCTACTGCAAATGTTCATACAACATTACGGATAGCCCACAAAATAGACCAATTTACCCTATTGACAAGATTCACATTCAGGATTATCTATCGAACAGAATTGCGCATCGGTTGCAGGTGCTGCAGCAGCATTGTCATTGCCACGAGCCGAGCTAAATACGCCACTACCGCCATCAACAGACACTGAGTTTAATTCACCACCGCCACCAGTTGATTTCTCTGCCGCAGTTGCTGCTAACGTACGTAGATAATATGTAGTTTTTAAGCCTTTTACCCACGCGAATTTGTATATTTCATCTAATTTACGACCAGACGCCTGTGCCACATACAAATTCAGAGATTGCGACTGATCAAGCCATTTTTGCCGTCTTGAGCCAGCCTCAATCAACCAGCGTGCATCAATTTCAAATGCAGTAGCATATAAATTACGCAAATCTTCAGGAATACGATCTAATTTAGTCAAGCTACCATCAAAATACTTAATATCCGCAAGCATAACCTCGTCCCATAAGCCATGAGATTTAAGATCGCGCACCAGAAATTCATTAATAACAGTAAATTCCCCAGATAAATTTGATTTCACAAACAAATTTTGATACGTTGGCTCAATACACGCTGAAACCCCAACGATATTCGAAATCGTCGCTGTTGGCGCAATTGCTAGACAATTTGAATTACGCATTCCATGTTTTTTAATTTGCGCAGCCAGTGCATCCCAATCTAATTTCTTGTCCATATTTACATCAAAATAATTATCACCACGAGTATCCGCCAATAACTTCAACGAATCAAGCGGTAATATGCCTTTAGACCACAAACTTCCATCGTAACTAGGATATTTGCCACGCTCCATTGCCAATTGGCTTGAGGCAGAATACGCATAATAAGCAATCATTTCCATCGACGTATCAGCAAATTCCACCGCTTCTTTTGACGCATATGGCAGACGTAATAAATGTAAGCAATCTTGAAAGCCCATGAATCCAAGCCCAACTGGACGATGTTTTAAGTTAGAGTTGCGCGCCTTGATTACTGGGTAAAAATTAATGTCGATTACATTATCTAGCATGCGCATTGCCGTTTTAATCGTGCGTTGCAATTTTTCTGCATCTAGCCCCATATCGGTAATATGATTCACCAAATTAACCGAACCCAAATTACACACAGCAATTTCTTCTTCGTTTGTGTTTAATGTAATTTCCATACATAAATTCGAACTATGCACAACGCCAACATGTTGCTGTGGTGAACGAATATTACACGGATCTTTGAAGGTAACCCACGGATGACCTGTTTCAAACAACATAGTTAACATTTTGCGCCATAATTGCAATGCTGGAATACGCTTAAATACTTTGATTTTACCCGCATCCGCAAGCTCTTCATATTTCTCATATGCAGTCTTAAATTCTTTGCCGAATTTATCGTGCAAATCAGGAACTTCATTCGGCGAAAATAGCGTCCATTCTGCTTGCTCATGAACACGTTGCATGAACAAATCTGGAATCCAATTCGCCGTATTCATATCGTGACAACGACGTCTATCATCACCAGTGTTTTTACGTAGTTCAAGAAATTCCTCAACATCTAAATGCCAAGTTTCCAAGTATGTACAAACTGCGCCTTTGCGTTTCCCACCTTGATTCACCGCAACGGCTGTGTCATTTACCACTTTTAGAAATGGAATCACCCCTTGCGATTTACCATTGGTACCCTTAATTCTCGCGCCCATCGCACGAACTTGCGACCAATCATTACCCAAGCCACCAGCATACTTTGACAACAATGCATTTTCTTTAAGCGCATCATAAATTCCAGCCAAATCATCGGATACAGTTGTCAAATAACAGCTAGATAATTGTGAATGTAGCGTGCCAGAATTAAATAATGTCGGTGTTGAAGACATAAAATCAAAGCTGGATAATAAATGATAGAATTCGATTGCCCTATCTTCGCGATTAATTTCATTTAACGCCAAGCCCATTGCTACACGCATAAAAAATGATTGCGGTAATTCAATTCGTCGACCATTATTATGAATCAAATATCTATCATAAAGCGTTTGCAAACCTAAATAACGGAATTGGAAATCGCGACGACCATCCAATGCAGCAGCGATTTTCTTTAAATCAAAATCTGCCAACCGTGGATCAAGTAATTCAGCTTTGATACCTTCTTTTATGTAATCAGGGAAATATGATTTGTATAAATCAATCATTTGATGCTGGTCAACTTCGCGCCCCAATGTTTCATGACGCATTGTGTGTAATAATAATCGCGCAGTCACAAAATTATACGCTGGGTCAATTTCAATCAGTTGTCTAGCAGCTAAAATTATGGATTTGTAGACTTCGGAATAACTAACGCCATCATATAAATTTTTTAACGCTTCATCTAAAATTCGTTTTGGATCAACCTCAAGCAACCCTTCGCAAGAATTTTGCAGCAATCCATATAAATGCGCCAGATCCAATGTTTTATTGCTACCATCTGCATACACAACATTAATTGCATGTTTGGGTGTCTTGATAACGCCATCAATCGCGCGTTCACGATTACGATTTTCGCGATACAATACATAACCACGCGCAACTTCATGTTCTCCACTACGCATCATCGCTAATTCAACCTGATCTTGAATTTCTTCAATATGAATTGAACCACCATCTGGTTTACGATTTTGCAATGCAATAATCACCATATTGGTAAGGCTGGCAATTTGCTCACGAACTGCAACGGAAGATACGCTATTATGTCCATGAACTGCAATATAAGCTTTTGTAATTGCAACAGCAATTTTAGTCGGGTTAAATTCCACAACATCGCCACTACGACGCACAACATGGTAACGCGAAAAATTACCTTTCGGTGCAACGCTCTGCCCTAATTGTGTAGCAAGCATCTTCGCTTCATTAGAAATATCAACCATCTTATAACCTCCAAACAGTGCAAAAATATATTTAAATTACGATTAGTAATCAAAAACCCTATATATAGTGTGTATAATGGGTAATAAAACACTACATATAGTGTTTTGCATACGTAATTATAGTAACATTTGGCCCAATAAAGCAAGTATTATTTGCAAAATAAATGTAAATAAATATCTTGACTTTTTACGAATCATGTGTATCAAAATAAGTTTTTGCCAAATAGGTTGTGAAATAGTGTACAATATTGCTATTAAATATACAGCTTAACGTGTAACTACATAGCAAGATCTATCATATATACAGAATAAATTACAGAAAGAAAATAAATTATGGCAATGATACAATGGTTTCCTGGACACATGAATAAAGCGAAAAAAGCTATTCAAGAGCTCCTTAGCGACATTGACATTGTGATAGAACTACTTGATGCAAGAGCCCCATTTTCTAGCTGTAATCCATTATTACAATATATAATCAAAGGTAAAAACAAAATTCGCATACTAAATAAAAGCGATATTGCCGACGATAAAATCACAACAAGTTGGCTAGAGTTTTTTAGCGAACAAGAAAATACCATTGCATTAACAGGTAATATGAATGACGCAAAGCAAGCAAAACGGATAATTAACATTTGTAGAGATATTGCGCCAAATCGCAATAGCTTCGAAAAGCCACTCCGTATTATGATAAGTGGCATACCAAATGTGGGGAAATCTACGCTTATCAATCAATTAATTGGAAAAAAAATTGCTAAAACTGGCGATATTCCAGCAGTTACCAGAATTAATCAACGTATAGTTTATGACGATAATACAATAATTTATGATACACCAGGAATGATGTGGCAAAAAATTAAATATCCACAAATCGGTTATCATTTAGCGATTTGCAATAGCATCGGCAGAAATGCTTTAGATGAAGAGCTTTTAGCTTTGTATTTAATCGAATATTTGTCGCGTCTTTATCCACATGAATTAGTCAATCGTTATAATTTAAAACATATAGACTTAAGTCTCACACCAGATGAATTATTGAATCTAATTGCAAGCAAACGTGGTGCAATTATGTCTGGTGGAATAGTCGATAAACAAAAAATAAGCGAAATCATAATTACTGATTTTAGAAATGGCAAAATTGGAGCCGTTAGCCTCGAAACTCCAAACATGTGGAAACGCTGGATCAAAGAATTCAAGGCAGAAGAAAAACGCATTGCTGATGAAGAAGCGCTAAATAAGGAACAAGAAAATGAATGAATCACAACAAATAATAACAGAAATTAACACAGCAAAAAATGAAAAAACTCCATCTACACAACGAATTTTAACTGGCGACAGACCAACAGGACAGCTACATTTGGGGCATTATGTTGGATCTCTTGCCAATCGAGTAGAATTACAACACAAACACGAGCAATTCATAATGATAGCAGATATGCAAGCGTTAACTGACAATGCAGATAATCCGAAAAAAGTTCATGATAATGTGCTACAAGTTGCATTGGATTATTTGGCTGTTGGAATTGACCCAAATATTAGCACAATATTTATTCAGTCGCAAATCACAGAATTAGCCGAATTAACCATGTATTTGCTAAATCTAGTTAGTGTGGCTCGCCTACAACGCAATCCAACAGTTAAATCAGAAATGCAACAAAAAGGCTTTGGGGCAAATGTACCAGCTGGATTCCTAATGTATCCAATTAGTCAAGCCGCTGATATTACAGCATTTAAGGCGTCATTAGTCCCTGTTGGCGAAGATCAACTACCTGTAATTGAACAAACCAATGAATTAGTCCAACGTTTTAATACATTATACGGTAATATTTTGCTTGAAGCAAAAGCTGTTCTTTCAACAACTTCACGCCTACCTGGGATTGATGGTAAAGGTAAAATGAGTAAATCACTTGGCAATGGAATCTATCTTGCAGATAGTCCAGACACATTAAAACAAAAAGTAATGCAAATGTTCACTGACCCCAATCACCTGAAAGTTGAAGACAAAGGACAAGTCGAAGGCAACACAGTATTTACTTATTTAGATGCATTTGACGACAATAAGAATTACGTGGCTGAGCTAAAAGAACATTACACACGTGGCGGTTTAGGTGATGTTAAAATCAAACGCTATTTGCTTGACGTATTAGAAGCAAAATTTGCTCCAATTCGCGAACGCCGTGCGCTGTACGCCACAGATCCAGCTAGCGTAATGCGCATGCTCGCATCTGGCACCGAAGTGGCAAAAGCAATTGCTGCACAGACACTAGACGAAGTGCGGCGCGCAATTGGTGTTAGCTACTTTTAAGATTCAACTCATGTACTAGAAACTGTAGATTCATCATCTATAGATTCATCGTCTTGAACTACTGGTGTTTCATTATTGGTTGTATCTTCTTCATTGATGTCTTGTGTTTGATTATTAGTAGCATCTTCACCATTCGCCATTTGTATTATATTGCTAGTAACTTTTTCTTCATCAGCATCTTGTATTTTATTTTTATCAGATTTTACTTCATCAAAATTTAGTTTAGGTTTACCATCAATTTCAGCTGGTGATAGTTCAAGCACCTCAAACTCTCCGCACGGTTTAATTGAAGATAAAAAGCCATATACTGTTGGATCACTAAGATATTCACCAACATTTTTAATTATAGCATCAGAAATTCTATATTTTACTTCTGCACCAATTTCATCCAACATAAATCGTATACGAAAATTCTGGATCCACCATATTAAAAAATTAAGTTTAGTATAATTTCGATCTTCATTTGGATTTGCAAGATATTCCTTTAAATGCTCTACATGAATTATAGCTGTATTTTCAAAATTTGACTGATTCTCTCTAGGTAAATCAAGTTTATAGTTAAGCCCCCAATATTTTTCATCTAATTTCATTAATAATTGTCTTTTTTGTTGATCATATATATTACTGAAAGAATTAATTGTTTCACACCATAAATCATTTCGCCTCTCAGTAAACCAAGATGAACTAGATGAAATATCAAAATTAAAACAAGATACTACTTCTTCAAAATTGCCAATTGTAGCGCCAGTAAAATTGGCTCCGCAAATATTGCAATTTTTTGATATTTTTGATATATGTTTATATCTAAGGTCAGCACCTCCATAATCACCATTTTCCACTAAACATAAACTATCCTCCAATGGAGATTTACCCTTAAAATTAAGCCACCCAAATACATTAAATAACATACCAAAATCAATTTTTTTCGCTATAATTGGTAAATCGGCATCGAATAATGCAGAATATATCTTACTCAATTCATCTGAATTATTTGGTGGAATAACTATTTCTAGCAGTTCTAAAAGCGACTCAATTGAACCAGTAAATCTCAATCCAAATGGCAAATAAAACTTATGCTGAGATGCCATTATAATTAACCGCGCATTAGCTTCCGTAATTAATACTTCATTATTAATTTTGAAATTTGAATTGCCACCCGGAATCAACAACTCATTTAAAAAAGAAGCCAATCTCTTTGAACTATCTGCTAATTCGACATGCCCAAACTCCTTATTATAATAGATAATAGTCATGTATTGCACTAATAACAAAATTTTATCTTTGACTTCATCTCTTTTTTCCGAATTAGCTAGAAGTTTAATTAGCACACGAAATTTACTAGCAACTCTTTGTATTTCACTTGAAGACGTTGGCACATTACCTGAACCGATAAGCGTTTGTGCAGAACCAATAAACACTCCTGTTAACTTACCAAGCATACTTTTCCCTTACAATTTTTAAACTAAAACAAAATCAGGTGATTTTTCTAGATTTTTATTATCATTATCATTATTATTTTCAATTACGACATAATCAACATCACCATCTTCACTTATATTACTCGGTAAATTTACACTAAAATGAGGTAGATCATCCTCTTTAACAATAGTTACAGGATTAATCTCCTCAGACTCAAACCCAAGTAAACGAAAATATTTTGTGCTGACATCTATTTCTCCAGTTTCTTTGGAGTCTGCCTCAAGAATTTGCGTAATAGCCGTACGAATTTTATCTTTTGAGTTTTTATGTATTACCCTAAAATCAAAGAAATTCGCCCCCATTTTTATCCAATTAGTTATAAATTTGTCGCTTGATATTTGATTTTCCTTTAAAACCAATTCTAAATTATTTGATGCAAATTCTAAACCACTTAAATACGCTTCCAATTGTTTTTCTTTCATAACAGGAAACAAATCAGCTTGATGGCAACCATAATTAACCCTCAAATTCACCTCATTTTCTAATGACGGTTTAAAATCAGACCATCCAATTGCGTCTATAATTTTAATATAATAATCAGTTTTAGAGTTATTGAATGATCCGTCGCGATATAAATCATTTAACGTATCTGCATTATTTTTAGGAATACTAACATTTATTGAATCTAAAAACTCAATAACGGAATCAGTAAATTGAAGGCCAGAAAGGTTACGACCATCATCTTGAGATATCAATACAATCAACCGTGCATCAGCTTTTGTAATTGAAAATACATCATAATTTTGTGCTTCTGGATCATTTGGCAAACTAAGTAAATTATTCAAAAAACAAGATAACTTAACTGAAATACCACCTAATTCACTAGAGTCAATCTCATTTATGGAATAAATTACAGTTAAATATTGCATCAAACACAAAATTTGCTGCCTTACATTTAGCAACTTGTCTGAATCCATATGTGACATGGAAACATAAATCTTATCACTAACATCTTTTATTTTCTGCGGAGAAACTGACAAATCTGAGGATGAATCAATTGATTTTACATGAAAAAATTTTGAACTACTACCAAATCCTACGTTCATCTTACGTCCTTATAAATAAAGTAATAAAAAATATTGAGAGATATACTATTTGTCTTTGAATCTGTGACTTTATCAAAACTACACTATAGTCAATGAATCAAATGATTTATAAAACATCACTATTTGTTAATTCAGATTTTTTGCTCCAATAATTTTCGAGTTGCACTATTCTAGATCTAATTTGATTTAATTGTTCCTTACTAAACTTATTTTGATTTTTATTAGTCACTTGATTAAGACCTTCAACAAAACATATTATATCCTGCTCTACAGCGTTATGAGGCATAAAACTATTTAATAAAAAATTAATTAAATAATAGTTGATTGTAATTTTAGATTTCATATTACGTGTATACATCAAAAAGCATATTAGATCCTCATTACTCTGGTTAATAGGGGTATATATTACCGTTCCTTTTTTATTATCTTGAGCTAAACTTTTTTTAATACTTATTTGTTGAATTGGAGAATTTTTATTACTTTGATTTATTCTATAAAGACTAATCTCACCACGTATAAGCAAACTTGCAATAAACTTAAACCCCTGTATACGCTTCAACATGAATGTTCGTCCTTCAGTAAGCACTGGTACTGGCAAATTATTAAGCCAATCTAAGTGTGACAATAACCAAGTCGTGTTATACCCAGAATAATTAATTATACATGCCCACATTCTTAAATTAGGGCGTATGTCTAATGATACACAAGCTTCAGAAATAAACCTTGCAAAGCAGTTATTCTCAAGCACACCAGCAAGTAATGTAGCTGATTCTATTGAATTTAATTCCCGAATAGTTAAACATATAAATTCACCATTGATTTTACCTTGCTCAACTATCTTAACCCATTCATCTATTAAGTATAAATTATTTCTATTATTTAATGTTTCTAATATTTCTAATATTTCTAATATATCTTTAAATAATCGTAAAGCATCAGTTGTATTTAAACTTTCATCATTTGCCATAGAACTAATCTGCTTTATTATTTTACTGATTGGGCTATCTATGTCGAACCAGCCTTCAGGAGGTAAATTTTCATTATATTTATGACATGCTTCTTGAATTTGTAAAAGAGTAACTTCTGAGACATCTCCTTGAAATACTCCATTTTCCTGTATCAATTTTTGAGCATTTTTGCCTAACTCTTCTAAATACTCAAGAAGTTTAACATCTGTAACTGTCAACTCTTCATTCATAATTAGTAAACAAACTCCCACAAATAATATAATATTTTGAGTGAACCATTCCTTATCTTTCTGCGCCATAGAAACTAAACACCATAGTTGAAACTCTGTCGACTGGCTAAGACTATCCTCTTCTAAATTAAGAGTTTCTATAAAATCTAACATAAATGACTGACTTATCAAGGGTATATTATCTATTTCCACAGGAGAATAATATACCTCAACACGAAGAATAGCATCAACATCATTTTTAGATAAAGGAAATGACAACTTAGAAGTATCATATCCTAAACTATCGGGTAGATTTATTATAACGATTTGACCTTTCTCAATCCTATACTGTTCTCCATTCATACACATCATTGCAATTTTGGACAAAATCTGTAGCTTACGAACCAGAATAATATTCTCATACTTATATAATTCATCATCTCCTGAATATAACTCAAAAAAGTATTTAATGATATCGTGTATTCTATCGCAATGCTTGGTAAAAACCATAATATCAGTATTATTCAAATGTCGGATAAAACAATCCATTATCCAAATATTTATTTTCATCCCATCTTGACTAAAATAATAATTTAATAATTCTGGAGTTGATTGATTAAATACAAATGAATAAAGCAATTTAAAGCATCCATATTTTTCCGCATTTGGATATTCCTCTGGTTTTATAACATTAAAAAAAGCTCTAGTGACTTCGTCAAACTGTCTGGATGTAAATTTATGGGGAGATTCATTAAGCTTACCTAACCAATCTTTAATTCTTTCATACTTATTTGGATAATTACCTTGTAAATAAACTAAAATTAATTTTTCACTTTCAATTGATGAGTTTTCGAGTGTTAATTCAGATGGAATTTTCTCTTTTGCTAGTTCACTTTTTTCTTTTAATGACCCAGCAATTGTTCCGTTAGATTCTTCATGTCTAGAACAACTTTCACTAGCCTCGTTCCTATCAACCTCTGGCTCAAGTATCTCATCTTCATTTTCAATAACAAATGCCTTAACTGAACCTTGGTTAAATTCATCAGTTGAATATTCTGCATGTTCAAATAATGACTTTTCTTCAACTACTGAGGCTTGAAAACTTATCTCAGATTCTGATTTATTATCAAAAAGAAAACCTTCATTCTCTGCAGATGCCGACATATTATCTACGTCTAATTTATAATCCAATTCAACATTACAACTAAAATACTGGCTCTCTGCAGATGCCGACATATTATCTACGTCTAATTTATAATCCAATTCAACATTACAACTAAAATACTGACTCTCTTCAGATGCCGACGAATTATCTTGCTTCTCTTCAAATTTTATAAGGTCTGTACTTTTGGATTTTCCCTCTTCTTTAGTCAACATTCCCTCAACTAAATGTTTTCCAACTCCAACACAGAATTCTTTGCTTAAGGGTAAAAATTTATCATAGCACTGCTTATTTTTATAGGGCTCCATTGCTTCATTTTCTCTAGAATCGTTTGAACCTAAAAGCTTCCTTTTTAGCTCCCATTTTGTTTCTTCTAACGGCGCAACAATTGTTCCTTTATATTCATAACCATAGCTAGAGATATTTTCACTATGAAACTGATTTTGTTCTTTCTTATTGACAGTTGGTATTACATAATTATTGGGTTGGTAAAATTTACTTAGATCAAATGGTTCATGAACACCTGGCTTAACTTGATCAAGAAATATGCAAGGTTTTATATATGAAATTTTACTAGCAGTTGTTTCCCAATCAACAGGACCAACAACCATTGTAAGTAAATTGAGAGCAGAATTAGTCAATTTTTCTTTATTGCGTTCAAGAAAATAATACCTATGTTGAGAAACATTCATCAAAGATTTAACAAGACTTATATTAAAAAATTGCTGAACCTTATTGTCAAAGAGTTTATTTATTTCAAAACATTCATATTCCACATGCGAATCTTCAATATCTCTACCAAAGTATTTAGCGGTAAAATACGTAATTAAAAGTTCTAGTTTCCGATCAAATTCATCTTGTTGCTCTTCACCATAATTTAACTTAGCAGCTATTAACTTATTCGAAAGTTCTCGCAATCGATCAGCAGATTTATCTGGACAAGAACTGCGAAAAAATAATGATACAGGAAAACATGATGACATAATAAATACACCGTTATAAAACAAAGTAATTAAAAATGGAGAATGGAATAAACAATTAATGCTATTCTACTTGCAGTATTATACATTCGATTAATTCAAAATGTATATAACATTTTTGTGTGGTGTGACTAATTCACACACAATATTACCAATATATAGCCTGATTAATAACGTACCTAATTTGCATAAAACATTCGCCATATATAAATTAACTTATGAGATACATTGACAAACAGGTGTAATTAATTATATAATTTGGTACTCAATTTTATTCGAGGTAGAAACTAATGAGCGGTGAACTAAAAAAACAAGCTGAGCAACGGATGCAAAAAAGTTTAGAAAAATATAAGCTAGACCTAGCTAAAATCAGAACTGGACGCGCACATGCTGGAATACTTGACCATGTTCAAGTCGATTATTATGGCGCAATGATGCCTATCAATCAAGTTGCATCTGTAACTGTTAGCGATGCAAAAACACTAACTGTACAACCATGGGAAGCAAAAACTGCTGGATTAATTGAAAAAGCAATTCGTGATGCAGACTTAGGATTAAACCCAGCCACACAAGGAAGTACTATTCGTGTTCCAATGCCTGCCCTAACCGAAGAACGTCGTCGCGATCTAATTAAAATCGTGAAAAGCGAAGGTGAAGAAGCTAAAATCGCAATACGTAATGTGCGACGCGACATAAACAACGATCTAAAGACTAAATTAAAAGATAAATCCATTAGTGAAGATGAAGAAAAACGTTCAAGCGATGAAGTTCAAAAATTAACTGACAAATATATTGCTGAAGTAGACAAATTAACCACAGACAAGGAAAAAGAACTGTTAACAGTGTAATACTTTGCATCCACGAGTCAAATACTTCGAGTATTAGATTTTTGAGATTAGATTTTTGAGAGATTTACTTTTGAATATACCACAACATATCGCGATAATTATGGACGGGAATGGACGCTGGGCAAAAAAACGCTTTTTACCTCGTGTTGCAGGGCACGCAAAAGGCGTTAAACGTGCACATGAAATCGTTGAACACTGTTCTAGTATTGGCGTAAAGGTAGTCACCCTCTTTGCCTTTGGACGCGAGAACTGGCAACGTCCACAAGAAGAAGTCTCGTTTCTAATGCATTTACTTGGTGAACAAATTGATAAAGAATTTTTCAAGCTTCATGAAAAAAATGTAAAAATCCGTTTTATTGGCGATAGAACGCGGCTCAATACACATTTGATTGAAAAAATTGAAAAAATTGAACTGGCAACTAAAAATAATACACAGCTCAAATTAAATATTGCGCTGGATTACAGTGGCAGTTATGATATTATACAAGCTGTTAATCAAATTCGTAATAACGATATCAAAGGCGAAATCACCGAAGATATATTTAATCAATTTCTGCTAAGTTCCCCAGATCCGCATCCTGAATTACTAATTCGCACCAGTGGCGAAATGCGTATAAGCAATTTTATGTTGTGGCAATGTGCATATAGCGAAATGTATTTTACTAACACATTATGGCCTAATTTTAATACCAAAGAACTCGACAAAGCTATTATCTGGTTTAATAATCGTGAACGCAGATTTGGCAAAATCAGTGAGCAAATTATTTCACCATTGTAATAAGAAAGTTGATATATGTTAAAACAACGCACACTAACCGCAATACTAATGCTTGCCATTTTTTGTATAGTTTTATTTGCATTACCTAATTTATATTTTGCAATTGCGTCATTTTTATTAATGGCAGTTGCAATGTATGAGCTTGGGCGCATGTATAAATTTTCATTTACCATGCAAACAATTATGATTTTATCAACTGCTATATTTGGATTTGGTGCATATTTTAGTCAGTATGATAGTAGCCAAATCATTCGTTTTGTTAGCGTGATTATGTGGTGTTTTATCGCACCAGCTATTCTTATTGGGCAACCAAAGCAATTAAATAAATTTATGGTATTTATCTTAGCGTTAGTAATTTTTGTGCCAGCATTCTACGCTTTATTTATGCTACGAGGATTGCTTGGCGCTTGGCAATTACTCAGCATATTAATGATTGCATGGATCGCTGATACTGGGGCATATTTTGTCGGGAAGAAGTTTGGTCGGCATAAATTATCTCCAGCAATTAGCCCAGGAAAAAGCCTTGAAGGTGCTATTGGCGGGTTAATTTTTGTATTAATTTATTTATTAATTTTAAAATATTACAATTTAACTATTTATTTGTACAATTATTCTGCGGTGTTCAAATTTGGTCTGATTTTATGTACAGTAAGCATAATTGGCGACTTAATCGAATCTTGGTTTAAACGTGTTGCTGGAGTTAAAGACAGTGGTAATATTTTGCCTGGACATGGTGGCGTATTTGATAGAGTTGATAGCTTAGTTGCAGTATTGGCAATTGCATTTGCATTAATTCGTGGGTTAATATAAATAATATTTTTGTCAATAGACAGAAAATTGAACTACTTAACAATATTTTTCATATATACAGAATAAATTAATTTTTCCCTCATGAGTTATCACAAAATCGGTAAAAATTAATTTATTCTGTATATTGTAAACATCCTGCGAAGTAGTTGCAGAAAATTTCTTAAAAGAAAAGTAATAAATGTTATTAAACTCAAAAAAAATAGTAATTCTTGGTTCTACTGGTAGCATTGGTACCAGTACCTTAGATGTAATACGGATAAACAAAGGTCGCTATCAAGTATTTGCATTAACCGCAAACACAAATATAGATTTATTACTACAGCAATGCATTGAATTCAAACCGAAATATGCGGTTATTTTAAATCCAGAGCTTGCATTAACACTAAAAAATAAGTTAATTGCGCACAATATTGACACAGAAGTTCTTGCAACTATGAAAGATATAATTCATATAGTAACGAATACAGAGACAGATATTGTAATGTCAGCAATAGTTGGTGCAGCAGGATTGCAGCCAACGTATGAGGCGCTAAAAGCTGGCAAAAAAGTATTGTTGGCAAATAAAGAATCATTAATCGCTGGTGGACAAGTAATTATTGACGCATTAAATTCAAATTCGAAAGCGCAATTAATACCCGTTGATAGCGAACACAATGCTATTTTCCAGTCTTTGCCACATGATTATAATAGACAAAACCCAGATAAATCGGTAAATAAAATTATCTTAACAGCATCAGGTGGTCCATTCCGTTTAATGTCGCATACAGAATTACAACAGGTTACTCCAGAACAAGCCGTAAAGCATCCGAATTGGAGTATGGGACAAAAAATATCTATTGATAGTGCAACATTGATGAATAAAGGGTTAGAGGTAATCGAAGCATATTGGCTGTTTGGTATTAATGTAAATAAAATAGAGGTTGTAGTTCATCCGCAAAGCATAATTCATTCTATGGTAGAATATATTGATGGATCAATAATTGCACAACTCGGAACTCCAGATATGAAAACGCCAATTGCTTATGCGATGGCATATCCAGATCGAATTTCATCTGGTAGCAAACATCTTGATTTTAGCACTATTGCTAATCTTAGTTTCGAAAAACCAGATATGCTACGTTTTCCATGTTTGGGATTGGCATTCGAAGCGCTTAAATTAGGTGGAATTGCTCCAGCAGTTATTAATGCAGCAAATGAAATCGCAGTAGCTAAATTTATCAATCATAAAATTAAATTCTATGATATTCCAGCTAAAATCGAACAAGCACTTCATCATTTTGGCGCACAAAAATACTCCAATATAGATGAAATTATCGAAATAGATACAGAAGTACGCGAATTTACAAAGAAAGGATTTTAAAAAATGCAAAACAATATTATAATTATTGGTACACAATGGGGCGATGAAGGAAAAGGAAAAATTGTCGACTGGTTAACCGAAAGCGCCAGCGCAGTAGTTAGATTCCAGGGCGGACATAATGCTGGTCATACATTAGTGGTAAATGGCGTAAAAACTGTATTACATTTATTGCCATCAGGAATTTTACATGACAACATCAGATGTTTTATCGGCAATGGTGTTGTAGTATCGCCTGAAGCCCTATTAAATGAAATCCGCAAATTAGAAAGTTTTGGTATTGAAGTTCGTAGTAAATTAAAAATATCTGAAGCGTGTCCACTTATTTTATCCTATCACGTTGCAATGGATCAAGCAAGAGAACACAAAAAAGGCATAGATAAAATCGGAACCACTGGACGCGGGATAGGTCCTAGCTATGAAGATAAAGTTGCGAGACGAGCAATTCGTATTCAAGATTTATTTGATGCTGAAATTTTTGCAAACAAATTACGTGAAAACTTAGATTATTATAATTTTCAACTAAAAAATTATTATGGTGTTGAAACAGTTGATTTTGACACAGTATACAATGAAACATTGGCTTATGCAGAAGAAATAAAACCAATGGTTTCAGATGTATCACGCAAATTATTTAACTTTCGCAAAGAAGGTAAAAAAGTAATTTTTGAAGGCGCACAAGGAACACTTCTGGATGTTGATTTAGGTACTTATCCATACGTAACGTCATCAAATTGCGTTGCTGGAGCTGCCGCAACTGGGTGTGGAATTAGTCCAAAAATGATTGATCATGTATTAGGAATTGTAAAAGCCTACACCACTCGCGTTGGCTCAGGACCATTTCCGACTGAATTAACCGATGAAATTGGCGCATTTTTAGCCAAACGTGGCAATGAATTTGGCTCAACTACAGGACGTGCTCGCCGTTGTGGATGGTTTGATGCAGCAGCGTTAAAACGAGCTGTACAAATGAATGGAATTGATGGCTTATGCATTACCAAACTTGATGTTATGGACGGCATGGAAGAAATAAAGATCTGCACTGGATATATGCGTAACGGCAAAGAATATGACATTCTGCCATTTGGCTCTGATTTAGTTGTCGATTGTGAACCGATTTATGAAACTATGCCAGGTTGGAGTGAAGTAACTGTTGGAATTACAGAATACGATAAACTTCCAGTTAATGCAAAAAATTACCTAAAACGTATAGAGGAAGTTGCTGAAACGCCAATTGATATAATCTCAACTGGACCAGATCGCATACAAACTATATTAATCAACAATAATTTATTTAAGTAATCATGAATAGAAATCTTCACTTAAGATATACTAATTTTTACGTTACTGGTGAAAAGGTACTTGACGAAAAACAATGAATAAATTACAACAAATTAAAATAGTATTATGTAATACCACCCATCAAGGCAACGTTGGTTCTGCTGCTCGCGCAATGAAAACAATGGGATTGACCCAACTAGTTTTAGTTGCGCCACTTGCAATGCCAGATGATCATGCTCTGGCATTATCAGCAAATGCACGAAATGTAGTCGAACAAGCAATAATCCTGCCAAATCTAACGGATGCATTAAAAGATTGCCACATGAGCATTGCCATGACTAGTCGTCGCCGAGAATTCAGCGATCGTTTATACACTCCCAAAGAAATTACACCACAGATATTTGATGCTTTGCATGAACAACAAAAAATTGCGATTGTATTTGGTAATGAAGCTAAAGGACTAACTATAGAACAGCAAGAATTATGCAATAAATTGGTGACTATTCCGGGAAATCCAGAATATTTTTCCTTAAATTTATCGCAAGCCGTGCAAATAATGTGCTATGAATTATACAGCAATTACAATCCAAGCGTGGATCATCTAAAAAATCCTGTGGAACTTGCAAACCATGACGATACACAAAAATTACTTGCGCATTTGGATCAAATACTCAGCAAAATTGATTACTACAAAAATAAAAATAGCGAACGCGTACAACGACGCTTACAAAAAATTATCCACAAAGCAGAATTAGAACGCGAAGAGATAGATCTGCTTCGTGGAATATTAAAAAAAATAGAAATAAATGTTTAGATTTGCAATAATTTTAACAACTCATTTTCATCGATTACTTTAACTCCAAGAGCCAGCGCTTTATCTAGTTTTGAACCAGATTCACTACCAGCAACAACAAAATTCGTCTTACTTGACACACTGCCAGCAATTTTTGCGCCAAATTCTTCGAGCATCGCTTTAACATCATTTCTGGCTAATGTTGGCAAGGTACCAGTTAACACAAATGTTTTGCCAGTGATTAATGGGTTATACTTATTTTCAGATGCCATCACTGCATAATTTACCCCAACTTGAATAAGCTTATTTATCACCTCTTGATTATGTTGTTCGCTAAAAAAATCCATAATTGAATTTGCCACAATTTCGCCAACATCATTCACCTGCAAAAGCTCATCCAAATTTGCCACGCTTAATTTATCCAGCGAACCAAACGAACGCGCCAAATCTTTAGCTGTAGCTTCGCCAACATTGCGAATGCCTAGTGCGTAAATCAAACGCGATAATGTAGTATTTTTGCTAGTTTCAATTGCCAAGAGTAAATTTTCCGCTTTTTTCTGAGCGAATCGTTCAAGTGGCAATAATTTCTCCAATGTTAGATTATATATATCTGCTGGTGTATTAATCAAATTATTATCAACCAATAAGTCAACATTTTTTTCACCCAAGCCATCAATGTTAAGTGCTAATTTACTAGCAAAATGTGTAATTGCTTGTTTCTTTTGCGCAGCACAATATAATCCGCCTGAACAACGAATAATCGTTTCGCCATCTTCCTGATGCAAATGCGAACCGCATATTGGACAAACAGTTGGCATAACAAACAATGTAGCATTTGTTGGACGTTTGGATAATACAACGGAAACTATCTCGGGAATAACATCACCAGCCCTTCGAACCATAACCACATCGCCAATCATTATCCCCTTGCGTTTAATTTCATCTTGGTTGTGTAAAGTTGCATTGGAAACAATTACTCCACCAACGGCAACTGGTGTAATACGCGCAACTGGCGTAATAGCGCCAGTTCTACCAACTTGAACTTGTATATCGAGCAAAACCGCTTCAACCTCTTGCGCGGGAAATTTATGTGCGATAGCAAATCTTGGTGCACGTGATACATAACCCAATTTCTTTTGATATTCAATATTATTGACTTTATAGACAACCCCATCAATACCAAACTCTATATTAGCTCTTCGATTTAATATATTTTCATAATATGCGATAAGTTCATCGGCTCCGCTTAATTTTTGACATTCATTGCTAACACTAAAACCAATTTCCCGCAGATAATTTAGTTGTTCGTCAAAATATATAAACGAATCGTTTGTAATATAAGCAATTGCATATGCAAAGAAAAATAGCGGGCGTGTCGCAGTAATACTTGCATCCAATTGTCGAATACTACCTGCTGCAGCATTGCGTGGATTAGCAAATAATTTTAAACCAAACGCTTCTTGTTCTTGATTTAATTGCAAAAATGCATTATTGAATATCAATACTTCGCCCCTAACTTCAAGCTTCTCAGGAGGCTTAGACGTATTTAGTTGCAGTGGAATATTTTTTATTGTCTTAATATTGTGTGTAACATCTTCACCAATAAAACCATCGCCTCTTGTCAAACCCTGTTGCAAAATTCCATTAACATAAATTAAACTTATGGCAATCCCATCATATTTTGGTGAAGCTATGTATTCTAATTTATCTAAGACCAAAGATGTACACAATCGTGTGTCAAATTGAAACAATTCTGCATGACGTATAGAAATTGTAGAGTTATTCATATCGGAAAAAATATTTCCCAACGATAGCATTGGAATATCATGTTTCTGCTGCTTGAATTGATGTTTTATACTACCTCCAACTTGATTGGTAACTGAATCAGCTAATTTATACTGCGGATATTTTGCCTCTAAATCTTGCAACTGCCGAAACAATTTGTCGTATTCTTCATCACTAATCAAGCTGATATCTTTAGTATGATAGCTATCATTATAGTACTGTAATCGCTTATTTAAAGCATGAATTTCTTCTTGAATATTTTTATCATTTTCTTGACTAAATAAATCTAATGACATTATTTTCTTTCATAAGCATATACTCAAATAAATTCAAGCATAATGAAACTATTTGAGTATAATATTTTAATTAAATAATAAATTGAGGTTGTAATGTTATCCCATTTTTGAAAGATTTGTCAATTTAATTAAATAAAACATGCTTGGAGATTGTCTAAATAGGTTAAAATTACGTCTTATAAGGAATTTTAAAATTATATAGGAATAACATGTCAGCAATACTAAATATAGCCACCAAAGCAGCTTATGCTGCTGGGAATTTAATTCAGCAAGAAAGTCGTAATGTTGGGCGCATTAAATTCGAAAAAAAAGGACATAATGATTTCGTGACGGCTGTAGATAAACAAGCAGAGCAAATTATTATTCAAACAATTAAAAAAGCTTATCCTGAGCATAATATTTTGGCTGAAGAAAGTGGATTACAGCAAAATAATTCTCCAGTCACGTGGATTATTGATCCGATTGATGGCACAACTAATTTTATTCACGGCAATCCGCAATACTGTGTTTCTATCGGTATTAAGCACGATGACAAAGTTACCCATAGCGTGATTTTTGACCCGAATCGCAATGATTTATACAGCGCAGAAATTGGTAAAGGCGCATATTTAAATGACAAGCGCATTCGCGTTTCGACAACTGCAAATTTGAGTGAAGCACTAATTGCAACTGGATTCCCTACTTATAATTTAGATACTTTAGATCAATATCTAGGCATGTTTAAAGAAATCATACAAGCAAGTAGCGGAATTCGCCGAGCTGGATCTGCTGCACTTGATTTAGCATATGTTGCCGCAGGGATGGTTGATGGCTTTTGGGAATTTGGCTTAAAACCGTGGGATATTGCAGCCGGTGTGCTACTCATTAAAGAAGCTGGCGGAATGATAACCGACTTTGAAGGTAAGCAAGGGATGTTTGAGACTGGTAATATTGTTACGGGAAATCACAAAATACTCAGCCAATTAATGCAAATTATTAGTAAACATAAATAGACGAGGATTTCTTAATGAATCAAGCGCATACGCCGATGATACAACAATATTTGAACATAAAAGCTGATTATCCTGATATGTTAGTATTTTATCGCATGGGTGATTTTTATGAGATGTTTTTTGAAGACGCCGAAATCGGCTCACGATTACTGGGGATTACTCTAACTAAGCGAGGCAATTCCGCTGGCGAGCCAATTAAAATGGCGGGAATTCCATTTCATGCAGCTGACCAATATTTAACCAAATTAGTTAATCAAGGACAATCCGTAGTAATCGTGGATCAAGTTGGCGAAGTTACTGGCAAAGGTCCAGTCGAGCGCAAAGTAACGAAAATAATTACGCCTGGTACGCTAACAGATGCGAATTTACTTAACGATAAAATTGAGAATTATATTGCATGCATTTATTTCAGTAAAAATCAATATGGAATTGCAAGATTATCCTTAAGTAGCGGTAAATTTTACTTGAATCAAATCAGCGAATCTGAATTAACCAATCAATTGGAACGAATAAAACCTGCTGAATTAATTATTCCTGAATCATTATATAACAATATAAAACAATTAAACTTGAATTGTAGCATCAAAAGATTTCCTGACTGGCATTTCGAATATACGGCGAATTATAATAAATTATGTACACATTTTACCACACATGATTTAGACGGATTTGGCGTTGGCTCATACAAAATTGGCTTAGTTGCTGCAGGAATGTTGCTTGATTACGCCAAACAAACGCAATACAATAAGCTAGAACATATTGACAATTTAGTGTTTGATAATCCGCAACAATATCTAGATTTGGATGCTATTTCACGTAGAAACCTAGAAATCACATCAACATTGCGAGGTGAACCGTCCCCCACTCTATTTTCATTATTTGACGAATGTGTAACTGGAATGGGTAGTCGTCTACTTAAAATATGGTTGAATAATCCATTGCGTGACCATGACGTAATTAAACAACGTTATTCTGCAATTGAAATATTAACTAACTTTCATCAGCAAACACATGATTTACTCAAACAAATTTGTGATATAGAACGAATTACATCCCGCATTGCGTTGAATTCTGCACGCCCACGTGATTTAGCTGCATTACGTGATTCATTAATTGTAATTCCAGAATTTAATTATTTGGCAAATATTGCGAGTGAAAATTCATTATTGCATAATATTTATCAACAGATTGGTCAAATTGATCAGGAAATTTACGGTATTTTGTATCGGGCGATTGCTACTGAACCAAGTTTACTAATTCGTGATGGAGGTGTAATTAATCATGGTTATGATAATGAATTAGATCGATTGCGTAATATTGGTACGAATGGTCAAGAATATTTAGCTAAATTGGAACAACAAGAGCGTGAACGTAGTGGAATCGCAAATTTAAAGATAGAATACAATCGTGTGCACGGTTATTACATCGAAATATCTAAGTCTCAGGCAGATGTTCCAGCTGAATATAAGCGTACGCAGACCTTAAAAGGTGCTGAACGATATACGACGACTGAGCTAAAATCTTTTGAACAAGAAGTTTTATCAGCGCAAGATAAAGCATTGGCATTAGAGAAAAAAATTTATAATGAAATATTGGATTTTCTGAAACAATATTTGACTCAGTTATATAATTTAGCAGATAGTTTAAGTCAATTAGATGTGTTGGCAACTTTGACAAAAATCGCGCAAATTTATAATTTTACCAAGCCAAATTTGGTTGCGGATAATGTGCTAAATATTGTCGGTGGTCGTCATCCTGTTGTCGAACGAAATATCGAACAGTTTATTGCCAATGATATTCAATTTGATGAAAACAAGCAATTTTTAATTATTACAGGCCCCAATATGGGCGGTAAATCAACCTATATGCGGCAAACTGCGATTATTGTATTGCTGGCATACTGTGGATCTTTTGTCCCAGCAAGCAATGCGACAATTGGGCAGATAAATCAGATTTTTACGCGAATTGGTGCCGCTGATGATCTAAATGGTGGCAAAAGCACATTCATGGTAGAAATGTCAGAAACGGCGAATATTCTAAATAATGCGACAAGTAATGCGCTGATTTTAATGGATGAAATTGGACGTGGTACGTCAACATTTGACGGATTATCATTAGCTTATGCCATTTCTCGCTATTTAATTGAAAACACAAAATGTTACACCATGTTTGCAACACATTATTTTGAATTAACTGATTTGGCGAATGATTATCCAAATGTAGCAAATGTGCATCTAAATGCGATTGAACATCAAGATAAAATCATATTTTTGCACCACGTTGAAGATGGACCTGCAGCAAAAAGCTATGGGATACAAGTCGCCGCATTAGCTGGCGTTCCTAAATCTGTGGTAAATTTAGCCAAACGCTATTTACACAAACTTGAAAACAAGGAATTGCCCGCCGATGATTTGTTCACGCCAGATTTGGCATTGAATGTAGCTTATGATAAGCAGGAATTTGCGCCAACTCCTGAGTTAGCTCCTTGGCAACAGTACATTTTGAATACAGTTTCTGTAGTAAATGTTGATAACTTAAACGCAAAGCAAGCTTTGGAATTGTTATATTCATTAAAGCAAGCACATAATTCTGAATTGGAACAATAATATGTTTACTAAACTTAATCTAAGAAAAGCAACAGCGCAAGATCTCACCGACATTGTTAATTTATTAAACGATGATTTTTTAGGCAAAAATAGAGAAGATCTTAACCGCTTTAATGCATATATTGATGCTTTTAATGAAATCCAACAGCATAATAATATTCATCTACTGGTTTTAGAAGATGAAAATAAGAAAATTATTGGTACAATGCAATTGGTTATGATACCATGTCTTGCTTTCACTGGTAGTAAACGCATGGAAATCGAAGCTGTACGTATAGCAAGCGAATTGCGTGGTAATGGAATTGGTTCATGGATGATAAAAGAAGCGATAAAGATTGCGAAGGAGCATAATTGTAAAATTGTGGAGTTAAGCAGCAATAATCAACGTATTGATGCGCATAAATTTTATGAAAAACTTGGTTTTGATAGTTCGCATGTAGGAATGAAATTAGAAATTTAATAATGTTTTTATGAAAGAAAATTATTATGAAAAAAACTATATTATCTATATTTGCAATTGCAAGTATGGCTTCAACGACTTATGCAGCAACGAATTCTGCAAAAGTAAAACAACAATGCACAATGCCAGTTGCGGAATTAATTACCAATTACGGCAAAATTGACATACAATTGGACAAAGCCAAAGCGCCTGTTACAGTTGCGAATTTTGAGAATTATGTAAAAACTGGATTTTATAAGAATAAAATATTTCACCGTGTGATCCCTGGATTTATGATTCAAGGTGGTGGTTTTACAGAGAAAATGGATCAAGCAAGTACCAATGCGCCAATTAAAAATGAAGCAGATAATGGTCTTAAAAATAATAAATATACCATTTCTATGGCGAGAACGTCTGACCCACAATCAGCAACTGCGCAATTTTTTATCAATGTAAATAATAACGATTCGCTTAATTTTACCAGCAAAACTCCTGCTGGTTATGGTTATGCGGTATTTGGTAAAGTTATAAAAGGTACAGATGTTGTAGATAAGATTGCAGCAGTTCAAACTACTAGCAATATGACATATCAAGATGTGCCAGTAAAACCAGTAATAATTAAAGACGCTAAAATGTTACCTTGTGGTTCTTAGAATTTAAGGCGGTTTAGCATGATAAAAGTTGGAATAATAATGGGTAGTGACTCCGATTGGGGTACTATGCAAAATGCGGCTAAAATTCTCAAGGATTTTGGGGTAAATTATGAAACACTTGTGGTTTCAGCGCATCGTACCCCAGACTTGATGTTTGAATACGCAGAAGCAGCAGAAAGCCATGGTTTAAAAGTGATAATTGCTGGTGCTGGTGGCGCAGCACATTTACCAGGAATGATCGCAAGCAAAACCATTGTACCAGTTATTGGTGTACCTGTTTCGTCAAAGCACTTGAATGGACAAGATTCATTATTATCGATTGTGCAAATGCCAAAAGGGATACCAGTTGCGACAATGGCAATTGGTGATGCAGGTGCTGCCAACGCGGCGTTATTTGCTATTGCTATATTAGCGCGCTATGATGAAACATTGGCAGCTAAATTACACCAATTTAGAGAGTTACAAAGCCAAAGCGTGTTAAATATGACGTTACCAGAGCTTGAGTAGCGAGTCTTTTATGCTAAAATTTATAAATGAAAAATATCATGATAACAAATAAACCACAAATAATTGTGCCGCCAGCTTGCATTGGCATCATGGGCGGTGGGCAATTAGCGCGAATGTTTGCAATTGCTGCAAAACAAATGGGATATAAAATTGCAATTTTAGAACCAGATCCAATTTGCCCAGCGCAATATTTTGCCGACCATCATATTAAAACTGCTTATGATGATGCCGACGGTTTAGCAGGGTTAGCTAATTTGTGTAGCGTTATTACTACCGAATTTGAAAATATTCCAGCTAAAAGTATAGATTTCTTAGCGAAACATACTATTGTTTATCCAAATTCAGAAGCGATTCAAATTTGTCAAAATAGATTAAAAGAAAAAGATTTTTTCAATAAATCAGGTATAAAAACTACTCAATTTATCGCAATTCGTTGTGATGCAGACATCGACAAAGTTGATGCCACAATGTATCCAGCAATATTAAAAACAAATACGTTGGGTTATGACGGAAAAGGTCAAATTAATGTTAACAATAAGTCAGAGTTGATTAATGCATTTATAACGCTTAATTCTGTTGAATGTATTTTAGAGAAAAAAGTTGCAATTACTAAAGAAATTTCGACAATTATAGCGAGATCTCAAAATGGTGAATTTGCAATTTACCCTATCGTTGAAAATATTCATAAAAATGGTATTTTGGATTTTAGCATTGCGCCAGCTAATATAGATGAAAACATCAGAATTCAGATCAAAAATTATAGCCACAATATAATAAATAATCTCAATTACGTTGGGGTGTTAGCCATTGAGTATTTTATAACGAATAATGATGAAATAATTGCGAATGAAATAGCGCCTCGACCACATAATTCTGGTCATCATACACTTGATGTTTATAATGGTTCGCAGTTTGAGCAACAGGTGCGCGCAATTTGTAATTTAGCGTTAATTAATTGCAGTAATTCCGATGAACCTTCGATTATGCTAAATTTACTGGGCGATTTATGGATCAATTTAGATATGCAACACAAATTAGTAGAAATCTTAAGTAAATATAACAATGTTAAGCTCCATTTATACGAAAAAACTAAAGCACGAATTGGTAGAAAAATGGGACACCTTACAATTTTAGGCGCGGATGCAAAAAATACGCTTCTAGAAATCAAAAAATTATTATTAAATTAGAGTTTATACTACACTTCTCACTTTTTAGTGAATGTTTAAATAAAATAGGATAACTTACTAATTTTCTAGTGAATGATGGAGAAATTTAGAGTTTGTTAATGAAGAAAGCGTAATTTGGCAAACTGTTTGAGCGCTAGCTAGTTTTTGCCAAATAGCTTTCGAATTATTACAAACTCAAATTTCGAAATCTTTGAACGTAAAAATTAGTAAGTTATCATATAGAGAATTATAATAAAAAATTGATGACTGAAGTAATTTATTATATATATGAGAGATGTTGCTTAGTAGTTACTTATTATTTCCAAGATTAAAAGACAAAGAGTAAATGAATAAATTTTTAAAACATAGTGTAATCTATAGCATATCCACATTCCTAACGCGTGGAATGGCATTCATACTATTGCCAATTCTCACCAAATCGCTAAATCCGCATGAATACGGAACTATCGACATGATCAATATCACGGGAATGTTCGTGTTAATCGTTTTTGGTCTAGAAAGCTACCAAGGAATTGCACGCCACATCGCCGAATATGATTCACCACTGGGTAACCAAAAGTTATTCAGTAGCGCTATTTATTTTTTATGCGCAAGTTATTTAGTATTTTTCATATTGAGTAATATTTTGGCGCCATTATTATTCAGTTTTGCGATCCCAGTTAAATCGCGCGAATTACTAAACATTGTTGTGCTTACGTATTTTGCACAAGCGATTATTGTTAATTGTCAAGCAGCTCTTCGCTATGACATTCAAGTCAAAGAAAGCGTAATTACCAGCGTTATCACTGCATTATGCATTTTAATTAGCAATTTAATATTTGTTGTCTGGCTAAAATTTGGCTTAATTGGCGCTATTTATGCCCTACTCTTGGGAAATATTTGCGGCGCTATTAGTGCGTTATTTTATACGAGAAATTATCTTGGCAAACTCTGGGAATTACGAATTATAAAACAAATCATCAGTTTTACATTTCCACTGGCAATATCGGCGATTTTCACGGTCATAATGTTATATATCGACCGTATCGCATTAAGTAAATTGATGTCACTAAATGAAGTTGGTTTATTTGGCGTCGGTTTCCGTATTGCAAGTATTGTAACATTGATAATGGCTGGTGTACAGGGCGCGCTTGGTCCATTAATTTATAACAACTTAAAGGACCCTGCAACACCCAGCAACCTTGCCAGATTATTCGAGAAATTCATTGTTATTGCATGTTTATTCATCTTAGGAATTAATTTTTTTGCCAGCGAATTATTATACATATTTGCCGATAAAGCATATTTTGTGGCGCACAATCTCATTAAAATCCTAGTAGTAGCAATCATATTATCACAAATGTACATGTTTTTCCCCGGAATGAATATCAAAAAAGAAACTAAAATTATTTTATATTTAAATATTATGGGCGCTTTAATTAATATAATACTGAATTATATACTGATCAAAGCAATTGGTTTGAATGGCGCAGCATTAGCTACTTTATTTAGTTACACCATATTCATTTTAATATTTGCCTATTCTAGCCAAAAACGCTATTATTTACAATTAAATTACAAAATTATTGGCAAGAATCTAGCATTTCTTGTCTGTGGAATACTGATAAATCAGTTATCATTTAACATAATTAATTCGCAACAATTTATCATAAAAAGCGTAATATATATAATCTTTATACTTGTATTTATGCGAGTTAATAATATAAAATTAAATCTCAGACCTCGCTTTTATTGAATGTTTAAATAAATAGGATAACTAACTAATTTTTAGTGAATGATGGAGAAATATAGAGTTTGTTAATGAAGAAAGCGTAATTTGGCAAACTGTTTGAGCGCTAGCGAGTTTTTGCCAAATAGCTTTCAAATTAATACAAACTCATATTTTGTAATCTTTAAACGCAAAAATTGGTTAGTTATCCTATAAAGAGTTAAATCAAAAAAATGATGACTTAGGCAAAATTAAGGAATAAATAATGAAAATTTGGGATAATGAAGATGCTTCTACTAAATCAGGTACACTGATTCTTGGGATTGAAACATCATGTGATGAAACTGGCGTTGCATTATACGATGAGCAACGTGGATTAATCGCCGACACACTATATTCGCAAATTGAATTGCATCGTTTATATGGCGGCGTTGTACCAGAACTTGCATCTAGAGATCATGTGCGAAAAATAATTCCTCTTATTGATGAATGTTTACATAAAGCCAATGTAAATAAACATGATATTGATGCAATTGCCTACACAGCAGGACCAGGGCTAAATGGCGCATTATTGGTGGGGGCAGGCGTGGCTAATGGACTTGCATATAGTTTAAATAAGCCTGTTATTCCAATTCATCACCTTGAAGGACATATTTTATCTCCATTACTTAGTATAGAAAAACCAAGCGTTCCATTCCTAGCGCTATTAGTATCTGGTGGACATAGTCAAATTATTGCGGTGCATGCAATTGGTGAATACGAAATTCTAGGTGACACACTAGATGACGCTGCTGGTGAAGCATTTGACAAAACTGCCAAAATGCTTGGATTACCATATCCAGGTGGGCGCTACATTGCTGAATTAGCGGTGAATGGCGTTGAGGAATTTAAATTGCCACGTCCAATGGAACACAGCAAAGACTTAACGATGAGCTTTTCTGGGCTTAAAACTGCCGTATTAACTTTAATTCATAAACTGGAACAGCAACGCTTAAACCCACGTCAAGCACCGTTAATTAACAATATTGCCAAATCAATTGAAGAAGCAATTTGTGATATATTGATTAAAAAATCAATTACAGCACTAAAACAAACTGGAATTAGGCAATTAGTTGTGTCAGGTGGTGTTAGTGCGAATTTAAATTTACGTAGCAAATTAGATATCGCAACGAATCAAATTGGCGTTAATGTATTTTACCCACCGTTGCATTTATGCACCGACAATGGCGCAATGATCGCATTGGCAGGATATTATCGTTTTAAAGCTGCAAAATATGATTATAATTTCTCAGTTCATCCGCGCTGGGACTTATCCAATCAATGATTATTATTAATACTTGATGTGGTAGCTGAATTAGAACCAACACCGCTATATAAATCCTCTACAACTATACGAGTAGCTGATGCAATTACGTTATCCCGAGAAGACGCGGATTTTTTGCTTTGCGTTGTATAAATCACTAATACAATCGGAGCTCCATTTGGCGACCAAATTACCCCAATATCATTGCTTGTACCGTAATCTCCTGTACCTGTTTTATCTGCAACAATCCAGCCTTTCGGAACACCAGCCCTGATTCTAGCATCTCCAGTTGTATTATTCTTTAACCACGTAATTAATTTCTCACGTTGTAGTGATTGCAAAGCATCACCAAGCACTAGTAGTTGCAAACTATTCCCCATTGCAGCAGGTGTAGTTGTATCGCGAATATCTTTTGGTATTGCGGTATTTAATTCAGGCTCCAAACGAGTTAAATTAAATTTATTATCATTAATCGATCTAGCATATTTATTAACCGCTACAATACCGCCGACATTCTTAATAACCAAATTCATCGCAACATTATCGCTATAATCAATTGCAGCTGCACATAATTCCGCAATAGTCATTCCATCCGCAATGTGTTGCTTAGTAATTGGAGCATAACCGCTTTTGTCAACATATTTTTTGCTATATTTAATGCGTTTTTGCAATAATGTCGGGTCGCTCTCGCTTTTCTTTAATATAGCAGCAATCACCATCAATTTACTTGTGCTACAAAATGGAAACCGCTCATCAGCACGATATTGAATCAGCTTATTATTTACCATATTCATTGCATATACACCTATTCGTCCACCAGATGACGCTTCTAATTTCTTGAGTTTTTCTTGAATTGAAACAGTTTGAACTTGTGCATTTCCCGAGGAAATATTATCCGCATTTGCACTTATACTTATAATAAAGGCTATGATTAATGTTATTAATTTATTCATTTGTGATTCTCCTATTTAGTACATCAGACAATATTGTACCAACCAATGCTATCACATCGCAGATTTTTTCTGGATCACCGACTAAGTAGTCAAATTAGCTCTATCAATTTTTATGTAAATAATGTATAATCTTGAGTGTAAATTTTTATAAGCAATTTTCATCAAACAAATCAATAAATTTTTAAGGAGCATTTTCCATATGAGATTTTTAGTTAAGTTATTAATGACATTCCTGCTTATCTTGGGAATATTTTCCTGCTCAAAATCAAATTCAGCGGATAATAAAACTACTTCTTCCAATAAATACGATCATCCCAAAGATGTGCTACGTGTTGGAGGTGGTTCGGAAATCCCATCGCTAGATCCGCAATTCAGTGGAGATAGCGTAAGCGCAAGAGTTGCATTTGATTTATTTGATAATTTGCTAGATTTTAACCAAGCCAACCAACCTGTTCTTCCAGCAATGGCTGAAAGTTGGGAAGCTAGCGCCGATAAAAAAGTTTATACATTTCATTTACGCAAAGACTTAAAATTTTCCGATGGTAGTCCAATTACAGCTCAAGATTTTGTTTTTACATGGCAAAGAATTGTAGACCCAAAAACTGGTACCGATCGTGGACCAGATCTGAATAATGTTCTAAATGCAAGAGCCATTATGGCAGGTAAAATGGATAAAAGTAAATTAGGTGTTTCAGCACTAGATTCATATACTTTTAAAGTAATTTTGGCTAGACCAGACCCAACTATATTGTATGTTGCATCATCGTCTGATTTAGGCGTAGTATCACAAAAAAATGTGGCAAAATTTGGCACAGCATGGACAAAACCAGAAAATATGGTTAGTTATGGTGCTTATATGTTACATGAACATATCACGAATGGAAAATTAGTTATAGTGAAAAATCCATATTATTACAATAAAGATGTTGTAAAAATTCCTCGTGTTGAATTTTATCCAATTCAAGATCAAAGCGCTGAAATGGCACAATATCGCGCAGGTAATCTTGATATGACATTTACTTACCCAATAAATCAATATCAACAACTAAAAAATGACCTTGGAAGTGAATTTATAACAATACAGGAGGCTGCTGTATATTTTTATGAATTCAATTTTCGCCATAAAGAATTACAAGACGTCCGTTTACGCAAAGCTCTATCAATGGCTATTGATAGAAATATATTAACTGATAAAGTTCTTGGACAAGGTCAAAAACCTGTGTATACAGCAATTGCCCCAACTATAAACCAGGGTATATTCGCTGATGTAAAATACGATTGGAGTGATTGGCCACGCGATAAACAAATTGCTGAGGCAAAACGATTATATGCAAAAGCAGGCTACAGTAAACAACATCCATTATCATTAGCAATATCATACAATACCGCAGATAATCATAAAAAAATAGCATTAGCCATCGCTTCAATGTGGCATGAAGTTTTAGGTATAAATGTAACACAAGCTAATACCGAATGGAAGGTTTTCTTACAAAATAGAACCAAAGGAGCATTCCAGATTGGGCGTATGGGTGGAGTTGCAACTGCCGATGATGTAACTAATTTCACAGATAAATATAGATGCAACGATCTTGCCAACCCAATTGGCTATTGCGACCCAGAATTTGATAAATTAATGGCAGAAGCTGCTGAAATTTCAGATGATAATGCATGACATGAACTGCAAAAAAAAGGTATTGCAATATTGAATAACGATTATCCAATTATTCCTATGTATCAATATACTTATTCGCGAGCAATAAAACCGTACGTGAAAGGTTATGACCCAACGCACAATACATTTGACCAAGTAAAAAGCAAATGGTTGAGCATTGAATAATAAATAATAGAATAAAAATGTAACTATCTAGTAGCATTTTAACATATACAGAAAAGAACAAATAAAATGACCAGACAAAATTTTACTATTGCAATTTTAGTTGCTACAGTTGTTTTTATGGAATTACTTGATGCAACTGTGATAAACACATCAATTCCTCAAATGGCTATTTCACTTGGTGTTAGTGCGATTTCTCTAAAAACTGCAATTACCAGCTATTTAATTGTGATAGCAATATTTACCCCAATCAGTAGTTGGATGGCAGATAAATTTGGCATTAAACGAGTGCTATCGCTTGCGATAATTGTATTTACATTAAGCTCTATTGCTTGCGGATTATCAACAAGCATAACTGAATTAAGTATTTGCCGTGCTTTTCAAGCCTTGGGTGGTGCAATGATGACTCCTGTGGCAAGATTATTGATTATCCGCACATTTAAACCCAGCGAATTAGTTAATGCAATGAGCTATGTAACAATTCCAGCACTTTTAGGACCTGTGCTAGGCCCATTACTGGGTGGTGCTATTACAACTTATTTATCATGGCATTGGATATTTTTTCTTAATGTTCCAATTGGTATTATCATATATTTTCTCATTCAAAAATACATTAAAGAGCATATTAGCGCAATAAAAGTCAGATTTGATAAGCTTGGATTTGTGTTAATTGGAATCGCGTTGGCAGGTCTAAATTTTAGTTTGGAAAGTCTTAGTGATGCACACATTTCCACATCACTTCGCAGTGGGATTTTTATTATAGCTACGATCTGTCTTATTGTATACATATTACACGCCTTAAAAAGCGACGCACCAGTTCTAAATCTACATTTATTAAAAAACAGAATGTTTCGTGTTTCAATCATGCAAATTATTCTAACTGTTGCAGCAATGGGTGGAGTTAGCTTTATTTTAACCATTGTGTTGCAAAAACAATTCGGGCTGAATCCATTACAATCAGGAATACTTACTTTTCCAATAGCACTTGGCGCATTGGTTTGTAAACCATTCATTAATAAAGCTATAAATCTCGTGAATTATAAAAAAATCCTTACCTATACACCACTAATTGTAGCAAGCGGAATACTAGGGTTTACATTCATTAATCCAACATTATCACCAGCACTTATTGTTATAGTTGGATTTTATTTTGGAATATGGTTTTCATTACAAATGTCAGTGATGTTTGCTGGAGCTTTTGCTACAATAGAAACTACACAAAAAGGTCAAGCATCAAGCTTTGCTAGTACCACACAACAATTTTCAATGGCGCTTAGCATCGGATTATCTGCTGTGCTCATGAGCCATTTTTTAGGGGATTTTAAATTGGGTTCCCCACAAGATACATTACAAGTACTTAGCGCATTTCGTTATTGCATGCTCGTATTGGCTGGTATATGCGTAATTAGTTCTTTATGCGCAACACAATTAGATCGTAACGATGGAATTAATCACACCTAAAGAAAGGGAACAATTAAATGATTACATTATCTGAAAAACGCACCACTTTAATAATCTGGACACTTCTTGGTCTCATGCCTATTGTAGGAATGTGCGTAGACTTAATTGCGCCATCATTACCCGCAATTTCGCATAATTTAAACATATCTACAGGAATTACTAAAGATATAATCAGCATTTACTTACTTGGTTATGGTCTAGGTGATTTCTTCACAGGCTTATTAACCGATTCTCTTGGTAGACAAAAATTATTAAGACTATCATTATTTGGATTTTTTATTTCCAGTTTATTACCATTATTCGCACCCAAAATAGAGGTATTACTAGTGGCAAGATTCCTACAAGGTTTTACCATTGGATCAGTTGCGGTGGTTGCTCGAGCTATTTTGTCTGACATTTTACCTACAGAGAAATTAGTCCGTATGGGCACATTAATTGGCGCAATGTGGGGATTTGGGCCGATAATTGGACCCGCAATTGGCGGATATTTACAATTTTATTTCGGCTGGGAAGCAACGTTTGTATTTTTTGCAATTATTGTTGCAATTGCATTCATAATAGCATTTTTTGTAATTCCAGAAACCCATAGCAATCCCACAGCATTTAAATTAAGAGTGGTGAGAAATAATATCCGAGAAATACTGAGTCACCAATTATTTGTAGCCATGGCGATTTTAATGGGATTAGCATATTCATTAATCATAGTATTTCAAACATCAGGACCATTTCTTATCCAAACCATAATGGGTTATACACCAGTATTTTTTGGGAATTTAGCTTTAGTTTTGGGAGTAATGTTTTTAACCGCAACATTTATTTGTCGCTCTTTACTAAAAAAATATGAAACAAATAACCTATTATTTGCAATAACTAACAGCTTGTTTGCTATATCAATTATAGCACTGATAATTAGTTGTTTTTTTGATAATAATGTAATTTTAATCGCAATAATTAGTGGTATAATGTTTTTTGGTTGCGGATTTACCTTTCCAATGTCGATGGGCAAAGGAATGTCATTATTTCGCCATACTGCTGGAACAGCATCTGCAATTATGTACCTGATAAACATATTAATTTCTAGTTCAAGCTCATTTATAATCAGCTTTATTAATATACACAACACAATACAACTATTTTTGATTTACTTTGTTATATTATCATTGATATTCATTACATATTGGAAAATGGTGCATAAAAGCGCAGAATAGGTTAGGAGCGTAGTGAAATTCAAGTATGAAGAAATTGTTTGAGTATACAAAAATATACTTGATTTTTAGTACTTAGATGTTATATAATACATAATGCAAGCATAATTGTAGCTTGCTAAATTAGGAGAAATTAATGAACAACAATAACTACAATGCATATTCAGCAGATGACGGAACATCAAATGCGCAACAAGTATTAAGAAATACATATTTATTACTCGCTTTGTCTCTAATTCCAACCGCAATTGGCGCTTTAGTTGGAATTAATATGTCATTTGCTTTTATGGGCGGAAGTCCAATAATGACTAGCATTATTTTGATTGCAGCTATGTACTTTTTGATTTTCATGGTAGAGAAAAACAAACATAGCTTTGCTGGCATTGTGTGGATGATGATATTCACCCTTGGAATGGGGCTACTTTTAGGTCCATTACTTCAGTTTGCGTTGAAAGTGCCAAATGGCTCTAGTTTAATTTTACTTGCAGCGTTACTAACCTCAGCAGTATTTTTTGTGATGAGCGCTATTGCATTTACAATCAAACGTGAAATGCCAATGTTGGGAAATTTCCTAACTGTTGGTGCAGTTGTACTATTCATTGCAATAATTGCTAATATATTCCTACGTCTGCCTGCAATGTATCTTATGATTTGTGGCGCATTTGTAATATTTTCATCATTGATGATTTTATGGCAAGTTAATCAAATTGTGCGTGGTGGCGAAACCAATTACATTTCTGCAACACTAACATTATACATTAGCTTGTATAATTTATTCACCAGCTTATTGCAATTAATTCTTGCATTTTCTGGTAATAACAGAAGATAATATACTTGAACTATGCAAATTAAGATCGCCATTACGCGGTCTTTTTTTGTAAACCAACAAATATTTAAAATTAAATAATAATAACTTATTTTGAATATACTCGAAGTATTTGAGCCGTGGACGCGAAGGATAGATAAAAAAAGCGACGACATGTATGTTAAATACATTAGGAGCTTTTTTTATCTATCCGACAAAGTCCAAGACTCAAAGACAAAGAGTATAAAGAGCGTATAATGCAAAAGATTCACTACCCAGATAGCCCATTCATACTATACGAGCCCTTCGCGCCAGCTGGTGACCAGCCAACTGCAATTAATGAATTAGTTGATGGGCTAAATAACGGTCTAATGTACCAAACCTTGCTTGGTGTGACTGGTAGTGGCAAAACATACACAATGGCAAATGTTATCGCTAAAACTGGGCGTCCAGCATTAGTTATGGTGCACAACAAAACATTAGCCGCGCAATTATACGCAGAGTTTCGCGACTTCTTCCCTGAAAATGCCGTAGAATATTTTGTATCATATTACGATTACTACCAACCAGAAGCTTATGTACCACATAAAGATTTATTTATCGAAAAAGATTCTAGCATAAATGAACATATCGAGCAAATGCGCTTGTCTGCAACAAAATCGCTTCTTGAGCGCAACGACGTAATTATTGTAGCAACCGTATCGGCAATTTACGGTATTGGCGATGAAACCTCATATCAAGCGATGATTCTATCCCTAAAAATAGGTAATACAATTACACAACCAGAAATTATTCAACAATTAGTGAGTATGCAATATTCACGTACTGATACAGACTTTAATCGTGGTACATTTAGAGTGCGAGGGGATTCGATTGATGTATTTCCAGCAGAGTATTTTGACAAAGCGATTCGAATTATTTTATTTGACGATGAAATAGAAAATCTATATTTATTTGATCCATTAACTGGCAAAATTGATACTAAGATCGTTAGATTTACCGTATTTCCATCGTCGCATTATGTAACACCAAAAGAAACTGTTTTAGAAGCATTTGATAAAATTAAACACGAGCTTGAATTACGCATCAAAGAATTCGAAGCACAAGGTAAAATGATAGAAGCATTTCGCATAAAACAACGCACGGAATTTGACCTTGAAATGCTCAGCGAAATAGGCTTTTGCAAAGGAATTGAAAATTATTCTAGACATTTAACCAAGCGTGAAGCAGGCTCTCCTCCACCGACATTAATTGATTATTTAAACTCTAATAGCATATTATTTATTGATGAATCACATGTAACTATATCGCAGATCGGTGGAATGTTTAATGGCGATAAGGCGCGCAAACAAAATCTAGTTGATTATGGATTTCGACTGCCATCGGCAATGGATAATCGCCCATTACAATTTACCGAATTCGAAAGCAAAATGCCACAAACAATATTTGTTTCAGCAACCCCTGGCGATTACGAAGAAAAACATCAAGACCAAATCGTGGAACAAGTTGTGCGTCCCACAGGATTAATTGACCCTGAAATCGAAATTCGCCCAGTTGAGTTTCAAGTTGATGATTTGATGCATGAAGTACGATTGCGCATTGAAAAACATGAAAGGATATTAATTACCACGCTCACGAAAAAAATGTCGGAAAAATTAGCCGAATACTATAGCGAAAATGGAATCAAAGTGCGCTATCTTCATTCTGATATTGATACCGTGGAACGAGTGGAGATTATTCGTGATTTACGTCTTGGGCTTTTTGATGCGCTAATTGGCGTGAATTTGCTGCGTGAGGGATTAGATATTCCTGAAGTAAGTTTGGTTGCGATTTTAGATGCCGACAAAGAAGGGTTTCTGCGCTCTGCGCGTTCACTTATTCAGACAGTTGGTCGTGCTGCGCGCAATATTAACGGTAAAGCAATTTTCTATGCAGCAAAAACCACCAAAGCAATGGCGTTTGCAATTGATGAAACAAAACGCCGTCGAGATAAGCAAATTCAATTTAATATTGAGCATAATATAACGCCACAAAGCATAAGCAAACCAATTAATGATATAATTGATGGCGTTTACAAGGAGGAAATAACACAAAAATACGAAGTAAAACTTCCAGAACACTTGGGAGAGAAAGAATTAACTAAATTAATTAAACAACTAGAAAAACAAATGAAACTTCATGCAACTAATTTAGAATATGAGAAAGCAGCAAAATGTCGCGATGAATTAAAAACAATGCGCGAATTATTATTTAAAGAAGGGTTATAATGGCAAATTTTATTATTGGAGTTGCTGGCGGATCTGGTTCTGGTAAATCAACTGTTACCGAACATATTATTCATGCAATTGGACGTGAAAATGTCGCGGTTATTGTGCAAGATAATTACTACAAAGATTTATCACATATATCATTGGAACAACGCAAAAAAATTAATTTTGATCACCCGGACGCATTTGACTGGGAATTAATGATTAAACATCTTAACGATTTACATGCTGGCGTACCTATCAATATGCCAGTGTATAATTTTGCCGAGTATACAAGAAGCAATGAAACTACATTAATTCCACCAACAGATGTTATTGTTTTTGAAGGAATTTTTGCACTCGCGGAAAAAGATCTACGCGATCTAATGAGTCTCCGTATATTTGTCGATACCGCCTCTGACATTCGCTTTATTCGCCGCCTCAAACGCGATACCGAAGAACGCGGACGCACTGTCGAAAGCGTTATCCAGCAATATATGGAATTCGTGCGCCCAATGCACAAGAAATTTGTCGATCCAACCAAGCGTTATGCACATATTATTATACCACACGGCGCAAATAAAGCCGCGTTAGAAATGATTGTTGCACGAATAAATGCAGCACTAAACAATGAAGATCTGATTAACTCAATTTATTTCGAAGAAGAATAGGATATATATGAAACCATTTATAATTGGCGTCGCTGGTGGCTCTGGATCTGGTAAATCGACCGTTACCGAACAAATTGTTAACTCGGTTGGCACAGAAAATGTAACAGTGTTTTTACAAGATAATTATTATCTTGATCGTTCACATTTAACAATGGCTGAGCGAGATAAAATCAATTTTGACCATCCAGACGCTCTAGATTGGAAGCTCATGAAAAAGCAGTTGGATGATTTGTATCACGGATTACCCATTCAAATGCCACAATATGATTTTGCAACACATACACGCAAGCAAGAACAGATAACGATAACACCAGCACAAGTAATTATCGTTGAGGGAATTTTTGCTCTGTTTGATGATGATATGTGCAAACAAATGGCGCTACGCATATTTGTCGATACGGCCGGCGATATTCGTCTCATGCGTCGCCTAAAACGTGATATACTTGAGCGTGCACGAACATTGGATAGCGTACTAAAGCAATATTCGCAATTCGTACGCCCAATGTACAAAAAATTCGTTGAGCCAAGCAAACGCTATGGGCACGTTATAATTCCACACGGTTCAAATCGTGCGGCGTTAGAAATGATAATTTCACGAATTCATAACGTCTTGAATGGACAAAAAATTGTAGTAGATACAGAGTTGTTTTTTGAAGAAGAATAACCATGAAAATGTTTGATCCGCATCAAATGGGGTTGATTTCGTCTTTGTGGGTAATTATTGACCCATTAGGTTGCATTCCGCTGATAATGCTTAAACTACGCGGTTATAGCGTTAGCCAGCAATATCGTATTTTGATGCGTGAAGGATTAATTGGGTTAATCCTAATGGTCGGATATTTTATGTTTGGCAGTAAAGTATTGTTTGGGTTATTTGGCGTTTCGGCAATTTCGTTGCGTATTTTGGGGGGCGTTATTTTGGCTAAAATTGGTTATGATATGCTGATATCTCACGACCATAAAGAAACCGAAATTGCCGAATCTATGGTTGAGCACAAATACAAACGCAAAGAAGATATATTAATATTTCCAATTGCATTTCCGCTTATTGCAGGACCGGGGTCTTTGACTTTTATTATCGCTAATCAAAATACATTTGAACTCAGCTCTGTTATCATAACGTGGATTCTCGCTTTTGGTATAATTTTATTTTCTCCACTGTTTAGTAAAATCAATAAAAAAATTCAAAAAGTAATTACGCTATTTTTTGGTTTTCTAACACTGATGATCGCGATTGATATATTTCTAGATGGGATCCGTCAATTTATTTTAAGCATTTAATTACTCTTACAAACCACAGTACTTACTTTTTTAATTAATACTTTTATAGGACAAATTACTAATTCTGAGTTCAAAGATTATAAAATATGAGTTTGTATTAACTCGAAATCTATTTGGCAAAAACTCGCTAACGCTCAAACAGTTTGCCAAATTACGCTTTCTTCATTAACAAACTCTATATTTTTTCATCATTCACTAAAAAATTAGTAATTTGTCCTATATATTGAAACATCCAATAAAAAAGTGAGGACTGGAATTTATTACAAGGATTTTCATAATGAGAAAAATAATTATTATTTGTATATCTACTATCGCCATAAATTCATGTGCAACTGTTGCAAATACAACAGCTCCTGACTTATCACAACGACCACAAACAAAAAGCATAGCTCCAGAAACAAATACAACTGCCCCAGAATCTTTAGTTGATAAACCCATAGAGCCCGAAAAAATTATTGGCGGTCTTGCTGCGCCAATTTATTTTCAAAACTATGACCAAAATATGATTGACAATATTGTGAATGTACACACCGCCAAAAAAATTATAATTAGCTATCCCACCAAACTTAAGCCACTGGCAATACAAATTAACGATGAAATTGCAGCAAAAAGCCAAGTTCCAGTGCAAATGTATGAAGTAAATTTGCAAGACACCGACACAGTAAAATATCGCCATGATGTAGTGATTGTTACCCTAGATTTTCGTCAATAATTTCATCATTAAGCCAAAGGATATACCGCACATGATTAAGCTTATACAACTTAGCGATACACATATTATGGATAATCCAGATGACTTATTGTTTGGTGTTATTAACCCTGATACAACGCTACAAAAACTTATTCCATTAATAAATGTAAAACAGCCTGACTACGTATTAATTACTGGTGACTTGACACAAAATGGAAGCATTTTAGCATACAAAAGACTCCAAGCTATATTAAGCAAACTAGATTGCAAACACATATATGTGCTACCAGGTAATCATGATAATTTAACTAATATGACTAATACATTATTAAATGAAAATATATCAATTTTGGATCAGCTTAATTTGGGTAAATGGCAGATTTATGGTTTAAATAGCCAAAAAGTTGGCTTTGAGTCTGGACTCATTAGTCAGCAAGATCTACAAGATCTTGATCGAAGACTCAACCAACAAAGTAATATGAAAAAATCAATTATTGCCTTACATCACCATTTTTTGAAACTTGATTCAGCAATAGATAGTTGCATGTTAGAAAACGCTCAAGCATTAATTGATATTATTATAAAACATAAGCATAAAATAGCATTTTGCGTTAATGGACACGTACACAACCCTATTACAACATATTGTACAGAAATTCCTGTATATAATTGCATGTCTAGTTGTGTACAATTCGCAATCGCTCCAACATTTAAAATGGACACCACTACAACAGCAGGGTTTCGTATTTTTAAACTTGAATAGTAACTACTTAGCGCTTACATTTAAAATATACAGAATAAATTAATTTTTACCGATTTTGTGATAACTCATGAGAGAAAATTAATTTATTCTGTATATTTGATAGATGTTGCTAAATAGTTACCTTAAAAATAAATACATGATCAAAATATTTATTTATGCAAATTACGCACTAATAAGCTGCGGATGTGATTGATTATTTACCACATCGGCATTTATCAATACTTTACGCACCAAATTTTGCCCTGGTAAATCGAACATAATATCTAACAACACCGTCTCTAAAATAGAACGTAAGCCACGAGCTCCAGTTTTTCGTTGTAGTGCTTTTTTCGCAATTGCATGAATAGCATCTTCACTAAATTCTAGCGTCACCCCTTGAATTGCAAATAATTTCACATATTGTTTGATTAATGCATTTTGTGGCTTAGTTAAAATCTCAATTAAACTACCCTCATCTAATTCTTTTAATATCGCATGAACTGGCAACCGCCCAACAAATTCAGGAATTAATCCAAAACGCACTAAATCTTGCGGTTCAGCATCTTTCAAAAATGTATTCTTTTGATTATCCTCTGTTTTTGATACGACTTCAGCAGCAAATCCAATACCTGATTTTTGACTACGCATTTGCACAATTTTTTCTAATCCATCAAAAGCACCACCACAAATAAATAAAATATTACTTGTATCGATTTGTAAAGTTTCACGCCCTGGATGTTTACGCCCGCCTTGCGGTGGAACATTTGACACAGTGCCTTCAATCAATTTTAGCAAAGCCTGCTGCACACCCTCACCTGATACATCACGCGTTATCGATTGATTTTCTGATTTACGCGCAATTTTATCAATCTCATCGATATAAACAATTCCATGCTGAGCTTTTTTGACGTTAAAATTGCAATTTTGTAATAATCTTACTAAAACATTTTCGACATCATCGCCAACATAACCAGCCTCGGTTAATGTGGTAGCATCTGCAATGGCAAATGGCACATCTAAAAAGCGCGCTAAGGTTTGTGCTAAAAGAGTTTTACCAGACCCTGTTGGTCCAATCAGTAAAATATTACTTTTACTTAGCTCAACATCGTCTTTACTTTCATCGCGAATTCGATTATAATGATTATACACAGACACAGCCAATATTTTTTTGGCTTGTTCTTGCCCTATCACATACCTATCAAGCTCTGATTTTATTTCTTTCGGTGTTGGAATTGGTTTTGGCTCTTCAACTTCAGTTACATCAGCTGATGAACCATTGGCACCTGATGCTTTACTAGAAAAAGTTTCTAGTATTTTATTGCAATTACCTATACATTCATTGCAAATACTGCCATCATTACCAACAATAACGTGTGTGACCTGATCTTCATTTTTACCGCAGAATGAACAACGTCTTAACATATGACCCCCTAATTACTTATTTAGCACTAATTTCATTACGATTTTCTAAAACCGCATCAATTAAACCATATTTAGCAGATTCTTCTGCTGTCATAAAATTATCACGATCGGTATCGCGGACAATATCTTTTAATGGACGCCCCGTGTGTTTAGCCAACATTTTATTTAACTGATCTTTCATATACAAAATATTCTTTGCATGAATTTCTATGTCGGATGCCTGTCCACGGAATCCACCCAATGGTTGGTGAATCATGATCTGCGAATTAGGTAACGCAAAACGTTTACCCTTCGTTCCAGCAGAAAGTAAAAATGACCCCATGCTACACGCTTGTCCAATACAAATAGTGCTTACATCACATTTGATAAAATTCATTGTATCATAAATCGACATTCCAGCGGTAACCGATCCACCAGGAGAGTTTATGTAAAATGAAATATCTTTATCAGGATTTTCTGACTCCAAGAATAACATTTGTGCAACAATCAAATTTGCCGTTGCATCGTTAACCTCGCCAACTAAAAATATAATTCGTTCACGTAACAAACGAGAATATATATCAAATGAACGTTCACCCCTAGCACTTTGTTCTACAACCACAGGAACCAAAGTATTCATTTCCAGCATATTTAACATTTATTTTTCCTTTTTAAAATGCTTAGCAAAATAAGACCGATCTTCATATTCAAAACTATTTAACTCATTTATTACATCCGCAAATTGTGCACCACCAGCACTCAATTGTTGCACAAATTGATCTTTATAAAATGGATATGCATGCGCCAAAACTTTTGTATAGTACAAAGCACCTTGCGTATCACCAGATAATTTATGTATAATTACCTGCTTCAATAAAGCCCCTGGATACGGTAGCTCATTAGCCAACATATCAGTATATTTCATTTGTTGTATTGGAGTTAATACCGCATTAGTAGCTGGCGAACCAGGCATATTATAATTATCTAGAACCATTAGCGCTGGCAACGACCAAATCAAATTATTATTGATAAGATCCTCTAATTGAGTTACGTTATTTTTATAATCGTCTGCATCAGTTGGAACCTGCGTTAATCCAACGATTTTCTCATACTGAGTTGATGATGTGAAAGTAAACCAGGTAAACACAAGCAAAATTAACACAAAAATTGCTTTAATTATTGGAGTATTTTTAAAATTAATCTGTCCATTACCAAACGATAAAAACAACACAAATAACACCATGAAATATGCATACCACAAAGGATACTCAAAATTACTATGTAAAAATATACAAAACAACATGAATGTTATAAATAAAGTTGGGTAATTATTTTGTGTCTTAAACATGCGATACAAACTATAAGCAAAACCATATATCCACAGAATAAAAAAACCAATTGCACCAGTTTCAGCTAAAACGTTCACTAAACTATTGTGGCTGTGTGTAAATAATGCACGATTTGCTGGAATATATGAGAACGTATTAGTCAACATAATATAAATACCCTCGCGTGAGTATTGATACCAACCAGCACCCATAAGTGGATGTTCGGTAAAGATGACTAATGCTTTCCACCATTCATAAAAACGGCGATAAGTTGATTGCTCAACTCCATGTGACATGCGTTCTAAGCCAGAAGTTGCGCCAGGTAATATAATAGGTAACAGCATCTGTACGACAAGTAATCCAACAAACAAACCAATAATTATGAGCATTAAACGCTTAAAATTTGCCTTTAATTCAATATTTTTACGATTCGCGAGAATAAATATTCCACTGATTATTATAGCCACGAAAAAATAGGCAAACACGGTTCGAGCAGCTGCAGCTGTCATTATAAATGAGAAAAATAACGCATATAATGTGAAAATCCACACATTAATTTTTCGCATAAAATACAAATAGCTAAGTGCAAATACGCCAATCGACACAAAATCTACGAACTGATTACGCTGGCCAATATTTCCAAATAAATTTACACTATCGCTATCGACATAAAACAAGTACCCGCCAAAATTGGCTGCAGAACCTGTATATTGCAAAATCCCAATCAATGTTTGAATCGTCGCACCACATAACGCACCCCAAACGATAGCATTTATAAGTTTATTCCGCGCATCACTATTTGTGGCAGCGCCAGAACTTATTCCTATAGAAAAAACACCACACAAGGCAAACTCTATCGCCATTGAGATGTTTATCCCAGGAAAGCGTATTGTTACGAATATAATCTGAACAAGCAAAAATATAGCAAATGCAAAACATGCGATTGCAGCTGGTGTAATACTTATGGTTTTCGCCCGACAAATCAAAACTACGCCCAGCAGTACTGCTAATAACATTGCAGATATTTCTGAATAAAACTTAGATACAGGAAAATAACTTGCTATAATAAAAAATGGAATAATAAATAAAGAAAATATCAACGCAGCAACAACTACATCAAATAATTTATCAATTACCATTGAATTAAAGTCTTTTTGCATAAAATACACCTATAAAAATCATACTAAACGTTAATTTTGCCAGAATGCATACCATGGGATATCAGAGTAAACCCACGGCTTTGTCAAATATCCACTGTTCGGAAAATTTAATTTCAACACAGCAAGTGTATCATTTCTCAACTGAACTTGATTAAGCGCCGAATATGCGCTTACCATAATTGCCAAAGCTTCTTCTACGTATTGCGTGTTTGGGTACGTATTAATGACATTCTGCGCACGATTTATTCCTGCTAAATATGCCTTTATACTCATATAATAACGAGCGCGATAGACTTCACCACGCGCTAATGCATTAACTAATTGTTGCACTTTATCTTTAGCATCTGGCGCATATCTAGAGTTAGGATATTTGGTAGCCAACTCATAAAAAGCTTTGTATGCCTCTTCTACGCCTTTTGGATCACGCTCACTAATATCTTGCCGACTATATCTAGATAACAATCCATTATCGTTTTTGTAATTAATATAACCCTTCAAATACAAGGCGTAATCAATATTTGCATTTGCTGGGTATGTCCGAATAAATTGATCTAATGTGGGTAAGGCTAATTCAGGTTGATCATTTTGATAATATGCATACGCCAAATCAAGCAACCCTTGTTGCGCATAAACCCCATATGGGTATGTAGCTTCAAGGACATTGTAGAGTTTTATCGAACGAGAATAATTTTTATCTGAAAGAGTTTTATTGGCTTCCGCATATAATTTTTGCACCGACCAACCTTTAGTTTCAGTGCGAATTGCATCTGTATCTGCACAAGCTAACAAAAGTAATGGTAACATAATTAATATGAATAATTTTTTAATAATGAACATAATATGAGTGAGCCTTCCGTAGCTGAAATAAAAATCCTTGATCCATCATAATCGGCAGTATTAACAATACCAAACAAGTTTCAAGGCAAGCGCCTCAACCAAGTTTTACCCCAAATTATAGCAGATTTTGCGCGCAATCGCTTAACTAATTGGATAAAGTCAAAATTAATCGTAATTTCATCATACTTGAAGGTTGCTTACAGTATAATATATTTGCATAAAAGGTACCCAACGCTGTGGATACCTTTTTATTTGTGAATCATTAATTTGTAGGACTAGGAGTTGAACTAGGACATAGGAGATTACGAGCACCTCCAAAAGTTGGAAATACTTTATATAAATTAGCTAATTCTTCCTGAATCCTAGGATCATTACTCACTTCCTTTTGACAATAATCATACGCCTGAGCTTTTTCACTAAAAGACGATAACACCGTAATTTTAGCATCAGATACACCAGCAGAATCCTCACACTTTTTATAATTATCATTCGTTGGGTTAGTTAAAAATGTTATTATTGGATGCACAAATTCACCACCCTCACCCACAATGTTAAATATTGTACCATAATCCACTGGTAATTTACTACCTTCTACATCATCTGCAAAATGTAACATTTTAATAGTTTCTGATGAAAGATATTCATTTGCCCTTTTTTGAACATCTTGTTTTGCCAGTTCGAGAATATTCGCTAGATCTACATCTGGACGATAAAGTTCATACACCAATTTCTCGCCACTATCAAGTAACATATCCTTAATAGGCGTTGTACTACCTCCATTGTCGCTATGTTGAAGTATTGAAAGAGTTAATTTATGAGCAAGATTTAACTCCTTCGCAGACATGGAGCATACTTGTTTGTTAATTTCGTCTCGTACGTTATACTCACGATATTTTTTACTCACCTCATTAGGAGCTTGCGCAAAATCTGCTTAACTTGGGAAATATTTTAACATACAATCAATTACTTGCTCTTTTTGCTGCTGTATAAATTTGGCATTTAAAGCTTGTGACAATTCAACTACCTTTGCTGTTTTAGAACGACTAAATATTGAGTGCGCTTGCGGAAATAAAATTGAAAATTCACCATCCTTATTGAGCAGCAAAGAAATTCCCTTAAAATCATCCTTGGATAATAGATTAGCTAATTTTCTAAGCTCAATATTTTTACTACTTAATAAAAATGTCTTTAAACCATCAAATCTGAATTGCCCTCTTTGATCAAAAGCAGTGACTCCTTCCTGTATAATCCATTGTGTTGCGATAATTTGCGAAACATGTTTGCGGTTATAGTTGAGAAATTGAGCTGGTCTCGAATTTCCAAATATACGTACAATATTTTTCTCTGCACTAAAAAAATCTATTTCATCAAATGACGATGTTTTTAACGAAGATATTTCGAAGTTATATCTATTTTTGACAATATTCACATCATGACTATTCTTATCATTATTAAGTTTATCTAATCTGAAAAAATCATATTTTAATTCTCCACTTTTAATTTGGTATTCTTGATGATATTTTAATGGAATACCCCCAAATACTTGGAGCTTCAAAAATGGTTCTGAAACACTTGCTGAATCTCTTATAAACACTCTAGATTTAATAGATTGTTTTCTAGCAGAAAACTCATTCTTATCAGTATAATCAAGCAAAAAATAAGTTTCAGCAGCCATTGTAATTAATTCCTGTGCAAATTCAATACCCAAAAATGTAGATATATGTGACAACTTTGATGAAATACTGGATAATACAGTATCCATATGTGGCATCAAATCATCAGCTCCTGCATTTTTATTAGCATTTAAATACTTAACAGATTCACAATAAACTAGTAATCTATATATCTCACACCGTTGTTGTTTATATAATAATTGAAAATTATCAGTAATCAAGGGATTTAAATCAACATCCTTAAGTTCACCATCCACATCAAAACGCATCGCTTGATCACCAATAACATTAATACACTCAACGTATTTATCTAAAAATATCGTTATACATTTTTTATAAAGACTTGGATTTTTCTGTGTTGCACTAAAAATATTGCTAAGAATGTCATTAATATTTTTGTTTTCTAATAATTGAACATTAGTATCTACAAGGCTGTTGGCATCTAATAATTGAGCATTAATTTCCTCCATAAAACTTTTACGAAAATTTTCACGACGAGATTGAATAATTTCTTCTCTAGATGCGCTCACGTTTTTTTGTGTAATCTCGGGTAATTGGTTAAAATGCGGTGAATGTTCTATATCGGTAATTTTATTTATAGAGGAAATATCTTCATATGTGATCGCAAGAATCATATCTACCTTGCCTTCAAATTTCTTATATTCTTTATATTCTGTCTCTATACCTTTTCGATATTCATCTCCTATACTTTTGAAAGAATCAGACTCAACTATAGCAAATAATTCTTCACCATTAAAAACTTCTTTACCCTGTAGAAATCCTTTATTTATACGCAAAAGATTAAAATTATCATATCCGAATGGGAATTTGGTTAAAATTATATTTCTCATGATATAATGATTCTGAATAATTTGTGCTTTTAGGGCAGATGAGTTGGCATGAAATTTTTGATTTCCCGAATCTTGGATAATAGTTTTCTTATTTAAAAACTTTATCAAATTGGATAAATCAATAAATTCATAATCAATAAATTCACCCTTTGGATCTTGTGAAATTGCACAATTAATATATTCTTTATAACATTGCATAACATAATCAAAATCATTATTATTAGTGTTTATTTCATCGCTATTTTCCCCAGTATCTGACTTAGTTTCATTATCACCAGTTGGATTTAATATAGTGTTTATTTCATCGCTATTTCCCCCAGTATCTGACTTAGTTTCATTATCACCAGTTGGATTTAATATAGAACTAATTTTTTGCAAAACAAAATTATACCTAAGACCCTGTTGCATTTTACGATCTAATAGCTTAAACTGCGGTGATTCTAATGCACCTTTGATGGTGATGTTGCTATTCTGCGATTTAGTTTCATTGTCACCTAGCAACATCACAGATACTTGTTGTTCAAAGCGAATAGAATTATCAAACGCATCTTCTATCGTATTTTTAATTGTATCAGTTAATTTAGAAAATTCGGTATGGATCAAAATATCATTTAGTTTTTTTCCAGAGAAGTAATTTATGTTATTTTCAATATAGTAGGAATTTGTTTCAAAATGCTTCTGAAGGATGTAATCATCCCGCAAGCAGAGTATTTTATTCTTCACCTTATCATTTAGAGTCTCAAATAGTTCTGAATCAATTATTAGCGATAAATCAAGAAATTCACCATTACGTTTTCTTGCAAATTCCATATACACCTCATAATTTTTCAGAAAGGCTTCTACTCTAGTTGAATAACCTGATGCTTCGTTATCACCCTTAGATTCCATATCATCATCCTTAGATTCAGCCCCAACAACAGTCAAGGAATTAAACTCACTACGAAGCTTATTTAATTTAGTTTTAAGTGCATCATTCTTAGACTCTTCGATGGACTCTGGTTTCATTTCATCAGGAGACAACAACTCATGAAAAGGCTTAATTGTATCTGCATTACCAATTTTAATGATTTCATCATTTAACCATTTGAGAACAATTTCGGCAGTACTGGTGTACATAGTAAACCCAAACAAGCTGACTCCAAATTTTTGATGATCACAGATTTTCCGTAAACCCTCTATAATTTCAGATAAATACATCTTTACAGAATTGTTATTAATATTTAATTTATTTTTCATTTCATTAGCAACATCATCACCAATTTGTTCACCATTATTTACTTTGTCTTGAATTGTTTTTGCTAACGATTTTAACTCTTCTATTATTATTTTTTTATTATTATCACTTGATCCCAATTCAATTAAGCATGTCATGAAATTTTTCAGCGCAACATTTACGTTAGTACCATCAACAACAATCATTTTTTGCGCACTCGTAAGGATAGCAGTTCCAACAGCAGCGGCATTACTCATTTTTATTTCCTATAATTATGTTACATTTACTACGAAATTCATTCATATATAATCATACTTCAATCTTGGAAATTTTTCCGCATCAGGATTACACTATACAATAATCTAACTCAAGATTCAAATATAAATAACATGCAAATAAACATCATTTTGCAGTATATTACCACATTTATTTATATTTTGTATATAACATTTTTGTGTGGCGTCCATTATATACACAACCTTATAACATCTAAACCACTTGATTATATAATAAAAAGCATTAACTTACAGCTTAAACACTTCCAAACTTATAGCTGATATAAAACCACACTATACTTAAAATATTTGATTCGTGGATACAAAAATATTGATAAATCCAAAGATTTAAAGATAAATAATATGTAATAATAAATATATTTTTCACTCTAAATTTACGCTCAAAAACCTCATAAAAAAGTGCAATTCATCTATCTATTTAGTAAATTACATCTGTACGCAAATATGAATAATTGTTTGAATATAGCCAGAATAATGGTAAAATAACGAGTATAAACCATTTTTTAATAAAGAAGATAACATGAACGCGCCATTTGTGGACGAAATAGAAACCCCAGATCAGTTAGAAGAACCGCTAATACTAACAATACCCAATGAAGTACAAGGCAAACGTCTTGATCAAGCTTTATCACAAATCTTAACTGATTTTTCGCGCAATCGCCTAACTAATTGGATCAAATTAGGATTAATTTTAATTGACGGCAAAATAGCCAAATCAAATCAAAAAGTTATGGGTGACGAAATTATCATTATAAATCAGCCACTAAGCGAAGAAATGCTTTCCTTCACGCCAGAAGATATTCCACTTGATATAGTATATGACGACGAACATATTTTGGTGATAAACAAACCAGCAGGACTAACGGTTCACCCAGGGAATGGCAATTGGAGTGGCACATTACTCAATGCGCTGTTATTTCATTTCCCAGAGCTACAAGAAATACCACGTGCTGGAATCGTCCACAGGCTAGACAAAGACACTACGGGGCTTATGGTGGTAGCAAAGACTCTAGGCGCGCAAATTAGCCTAGTTCAGCAATTACAAGACAGAAGTGTCTCGCGAATATATCGCGCAATAGTTGAGGGACATCCACGTAAACAAGGAATTATCAAAAAGCCAATTGGTCGCGATAGTAAAAATAGAACCCGCATGACAACATTAAGCTTTGGTGGTAAAGAAGCTATTACTAAATATCGTGTATTACAACAATTTGAACAATTTAGCTATGTGGAATGTAAATTAGAAACTGGACGGACACATCAAATCCGCGTTCATTTTAAATCATTAGGGCACTCGCTTGTCGGCGATGAAACGTACGGCACAAAAAAAATCAATTACCCACCTAATATTGTTGACGCAATAGTAAGTCTACATCGACAAGCATTACATGCACTAAAGTTGAGCTTGCTCCATCCGCATACCAATGAACTCATACATTTTAAAAGCCGCCTACCCGAAGACATGCGCTATTTATTGGCAGAACTGAATTTTAATCAGCAATCTGCCAATATTGATGAAGATGAATCATTTGACGACGATGGTGATTGGGAAATTATTTATGCAAAAGAATAAAATAATCAACTAGCAGTTAATATAATGCAAATAATCCCACAATCGTTATTTTTTGGTTTTTTGCTGTAATAATGCATTGGTGAATGGACATTCCCTGTTTTTTAATTGGTCATATTTAATTCTTTGTGCGTTGCATGGATCAGAGCCCACATTTTTAAATGAATTAATGTTATCATAACTAGAATGTATTAGCATATTAATTTCTTTATTATGTTTCTCGTACGGGCGTTGTATAGATTTAACACATTGATTAGTTAGATTTTCAGGTTGAGGTATGCGCTCGTGATGCTGCATCGAAAATAAATCTATGACATTATCAGAATTGTTAGTTCCAAAAAACTGCTGATTTGTTGTTGGAAAAGTATTTGGATCTACTTGTTTCTTAGTATAAATAGGATAAGTTTCGTCAATCCAAATCCTGCTGAGGCTTGTCAAACGAAACGTACATCCATGATCATAGGCAAAATCAAATAATTCTTCTAAATTCCTTGGCATGGCTTTATACCCACCAAAATACCAGAATGTATGATTCCCAGTACCTGTGTTAAATACCAATGATAAAGTAAGCCTCACATTTAAATCAAGCTTACTCTTTTCACAGAGATTACAAATGTTCCATACACATGTTCGCATATCGCTATCACCATCATTGTCAGATATTTCTACTGTAGCATCATTTTTAGAATAAGAATAAGAAGCTTTCTGATTCACAAAGTATCTTAATTGAATAAGATTTGACACTAATTCATCAAGCTGCTTTTTAGTAGTATCATCTCCATTATTACTTGATGCAATATATTTATTTTGTATAGCTTCTTTTATCAAATATTTATTCTGACTTGGAGCACCTTTAATGATATTAAACAAGTCAACGGCATCATCTACTGAATTTATAGGATTATTATTAGAGCCATCCAAAACTATTGGACGATCATGAGGAATAGAACTTAATTGTTCAACACGTCTACTACAAAACATAATAAATTTCCTTTTAATATCATTCAAATTATTATTAATAAATAGATCATACAAAAACAAATGCAAGCATCTTAAACAGGTTCTAATTCATGTTGAATTATACATGATAGAAATATCATTTGTATATAACATTTTTGTGTGGTAGCAAAAACTTTATTAACCATGTATAATAACTAGCTGAATATAGCATCGCAAGGTTTTTAATCTATATGAAACATCTTTACTATTGTTGATTTCGATTCATTTAAGTTTATTATTGGAGGTTGTATGCAAAGTAAGCTAATAACATTAACTGCAAATTGGAATGTTTCCCCAAAGGTAAAAACTATTATCACAACACGTTTTGGTGGCTTTTCAAAACCGCCATATGATAACTTTAATTTGGCTAATCATGTTAATGACAATCTCGAAGATGTAATTCAAAATCGCTCTTTACTGGCTCAATTACTACCAACACCAGAAGTGACTTGGCTAAATCAAACGCATAGTAATGCCGTAATTAAACTTGACAGCACATATACGTACAATAACACGCCTTGTGACGCAAGCTATACAAGTAACCCGCAAACTATCTGTGCTGTACTTACTGCTGATTGTTTGCCTATTTTATTAACGAATACTGAAGAAAATTTTGTAGCCGCGATTCATGCTGGCTGGAAAGGAGTAGCGAATGGCATTATTGCTAATACAATAAAGACGATAAACACTGACCCAACACAAATAAAAGCTTTTATAGGGCCATCTATTACACAGCAATACTTTCAAGTTGGTGAAGATGTAAAACATATTTTCTGCAATTTAGATCAAGAAAATAGCCAATTTTTTGTTGTAGACATTACCGAACAAGGTAAATACTTGTGCGATATAATTGCAATAGCAAAACAACAACTACTTAAAATTGGACTACTTGAACATAATATCAGCATAAGTCAGCACTGCACATACCAAAATCCAGATTTCTATTCCTATCGACAAAACAATGTGACTGGCAGATTTGCTAGTCTGATTTGGTTGGATACTGCATCTAAATTTTAAATATACTCAAATTATAATATAAGGAAACTAGCTATGGTAGCAAATATTCACGCAATGACGCATAACATTAATTATTTAAATGTTCCCATCGATAATAACGGCAATAATAACACAGATGTAGCAGGCGAAACAAATACAAAGTTAACGAATTTTGTACAACAAATCACAGCAACTACAGCAGTAAATGATATACCATTAAAAGATAGAGTTGAAAATCTAAAACTTGAGGATGAATTCTGGTCGGAATATTTTCCTTCTAGTTGGTTAACTGAGTTACAGATACATGGCGTAGTTTTATCTTTTATCTCAAAAACTGGGAAAATTCCCACTATTGAAGATGTAAATCAATATTTACCAGAAAATAATATCACAACCCCAATAAACGAAAGCGTTGCAAAAAGTATTATCAATTCTTTTAAAGGTAATACTCCAGAAAATGTTGATAATGGAATTAATGATAATAGAATAAATTATAAAACACTACGTCAACAAACAATAACTTTCTACCATGAGGGGATTTTAGCAAAGTTTAATACTGAAATGCCATCAGAAGAAGAATTAACTTCATTTAGTGAAATAATTCTAAATTACAAGCCATTTAATAATTTTGCAGATATTGAATTGCATCGTACATTTATTCATGGGATTGATGTTGTACTACAAAGATGGAAACCTAATCACGAAAATTATTGTAACAACTTATCAGTAACATTAATCACGAAGATATACAAGGTTATAATAGAAAAAGATCATACGAACCCACAAATAAATAATTCATTTGTAAAACTTATTTCTAATCTAGATGCTATGAGCATAGCTAAACTAATTCATCATTTATGTGACATAGAACATAGTTCTAATAGAAACAATATTGATTCAGCAGTGATAATTTTTAACATTCTTGTAGCTGGATTGCATCCAAATTTGTTTGTATCAGCAATAAGATCAATAATATTTTTAGACTCAAGGCTGTTTTCAAGTAATTATGGAGTAGTTATGCCACATCAAGGACGTAGCAGAAATTTTGGAAATCTTGAATTACTTCAAATAATACCACGATTAAATATGCCAAGTGAAAGGCGCAACAATTTTCTATTACTAATAAATAATAACTTGGAACGAAAAAAAGCATTATTCTATGGTGCTGCAATGCTACCCATTTTGGGATTATATGTAGCCTGCTCCTTAATTAATGATGACAACAATGTCTCTGTATACACCCGCATTATTTCCACCATTGGACTAATTGGTGAGTGTATCTTCGCATTTGTGCTCACACATTCCAACATACAAGAACTAAATAATCAAGCCAGCAGAATAATTGCTAGCTTAGGTGGACAAACTAATGACCAAGGCATAAATAATGAGATAAGTATTATCTATAAACTATCTCCTCAAGTACAACGTAATTTTACAGAATTACTCGCAAAATTGCCAGAAGATCAACAAATGCTATGGAACAGAATGATGGGACTACTTAATCACCATAACAAACTATCACAAGCATTCATAAATCTCATAGGAGATTCAATAACAGCAATGAATGAGAATCAAATAATTCGTGAGAAATGTATGGAAATTGCAGAACGTTACCGCACCACTTGCGCCGATGGCATGCTAATTATATTTGTATTATTTTATATTACAATACAATGTAGCAAAGATATTTTATCATTAAACGATGCCCTAACAATTGCAGGAACTGAACTACAAGTCAATATAGTTTTTGAGTACGTTATTAAAAAGTTGAATGATGAAAATACTGGTGAAATTGATAATGAAAATACTGAAAGACCCAATGATCCAATCGAAGTAGTGCTTTGGCTTTTAATAGAATTAAACAAATTAGGGCATATTAAACTTGATGGAATTGATCAAATGAAGTTTGTGAATCGAGCAATTGAAATCATGAGAACATATAGGATAAGTTTGGAAGAGGTGATTGTAATCGTTAAAAATTTAAATCCAATAGAATTGCTAACAAAAGTCCAAGAAATTTTCTTTGAGAATTACAATCATATACAACGCTTTAAACAAGAATCTGAGAATAGTAATTCTTTTATGCAAAAATTTGAGGAAATTAGTGATAAGCACTCAGAAAAGCTAGAAGAAGTTTATAATACAAATACTACACTCAACTCAGATCAAATTTTAATGAGTACGGATGAGATTCAAACAGCACGTGCGAAAGCGTTATTAGAGCATATATATAGCTTTATACGCAATGAAAATGTAGGTGATGAAGAACACAAATAAAAGCTACAACTAAAAAATATTGATAAAAAAGCGAAGACGTGTATATTAACTACATTAGTAGCTTTTTTATCAATATGACAACGTCCAAGATTCAAAAATAATAAGTATAGAGTTTACGAATTTAAAGACTTATTGGTAATTAATACACCAAAAATAATCGCACAACCTGCCATTATAATTCCCATGCTAATAGTTTGCCCCAAAAACACTACCCCAAGAATTACTGTTGCTAATGGAACTCCATTTTGAAAAACTGATGTTTTGCCCATACCTATCTCGCGAATTGCATCGCAATACCAACGATACGATATAACTGTCGCAAAAATACTCACATAAGACATTGCAATCCAAAACATTAATGAATAATGCATTACACCAGACAAGTCACCGAAAAATAATGCAGTTACAAACAGTATGATTGTACCAAATAAAGAAGAAAATGTCGTAATTGTTAATGAATCAAGCTGTAATTGGCTTGCTTGCTTATTTAACATGGTATATATCGCCATTGAAACGCTAGCCAATATAGCCAAAATTTGCCCGAATGATACATTACTAAATAACCCAATGCAAAATATTTTACCACAAGTTGGGCTTGATAAGTTAATAACCGCAATTGCACCGAACATTGCGACAATTATACCACACCACGCATAGAAACTCACTCTTTGCTTTAAAAATATAGCACTTAACATAACTGTAATACACGGTGTAAATGCATATAAAATCGCCACCATACTTGCAGGCAAAAACACCTCAGCACCAAAGAAAAGTAAATTATAAATTGAAACTCCAAATAAGCTCAACAAAAATAATATTTTCCAATCTACTCTGGGCTTTTTAAATCCAACAATACCGTGCTTACGCCAATATATTGTAAACAATATCACAGACGCAATAAACCAGCGAAGAAAACTCACAGTAAAAGGATCGCTATCATCGACTACATATTTAGCCACATGATAATTTCCACCCCAAATTAGAATTACTAACACAAGTTTAGCATATCCAATATATATATTTTTCATTAACAATAAATCTCATCACTATAAATTACTATACTCAAACAATTTCATCATACTTGAATTTTACTGCGCTCCTAACTTATTAGTCTAGGCGGCGTGCTTATATAATTCAATTATTTTGAACTTGTTTGAGTAGACAAATATTCAACTTCGTCAACATTACCATTGATTCTAAATAAAACATTAAAACTACATTCAATCTGTGCCTGAGTAGTAATTTGCTTACTTTGACACAGCTTCCATTCATTCATATCTATTTCTGGAAAAAAAACAGCATTACCGCTCACCGCAATATTTATTTTGGTAATATGAATTATATCAGCAATTGGAAGCGCCTGTTGAAAAATCTCACCACCACCGATAATACAGATCTCAGTACTAGCCGAATTGTCATTAATAGCATCAAGCAATGACTTATAAACTACTACCCCAGAATGAGAAAAATTTGGATTACGGCTAATGACAATATTTTTTCGTCCAGGTAAAATTTTGCCGATAGACTCAAACGTCTTACGTCCCATAATAATCGGTTTACCCAACGTCACCTGCTTAAAATATTGCAAGTCCTCAGGAATATGCCAAGGTAGCTTATTATCCGCACCAATTACCCTCTCATTATTCATTGCAACAACCAAAATGATTATCGGTTTGGACATTTGTTACCCCCAAACTGTATAAATTTGTCCTGTTTGCGCACCTTCCACACTTTTACTATAAGCTAATGCAACTTTACTACTAGCAACAGATTCAAACCCCCTAAAATAAGGTCCATATCCTTCAAGCGCTTCTGTAACAACAGTTGGACTAATTATATTGATGCGTAATTCATTTGGCATTTCAATAGCTGCGCCTTTAACAAACCCATCTAGCGCACCATTGACCATCGCAGCGCTACTACCATAAACTATCGGATCGTTATTTAAAATACCGCTAGTCAGAGTAAATGAACCACCTTTGTTTAAATGCTTAATTCCTTCGAGAACAACATTTACTTGCCCCATTAATTTATGTTGCAGACCAATTTGGTACAATTCGCTACTAAATCCAGTTAAATTTGTAAAATGCACATTACCAACGGTCAATACCACTGCATCTAAATTTGTAACTTCTTTATACATATTTCTAATGGAATTTATATCTCCAATATCAACCTGAACATCACCACTTTTTGTTCCAGCAATCACTACTTCATGCCTTAATTCTAATTCCTTAGCAACTGCTTTACCAATAGTTCCAGTTCCACCAATAATTAATATTTTCATAATAATTTCTTTCCTAAATAATTATATCCTCAAATGATTTTAATAATAACCGCAATTATCATTCTGAGAAGGTGCAAGATTCAAAAACAAGGAGTATACAAGATTAAAAACCTAGCAACAAAAAATTTAGCAACATTGATCTAAAAATCGAGTAGCTAATATTTTGTAATCATGATTACGCAATACATAATTATACCCATTATTACCAAGTTTTGCACGTTCTTCTAATTTTAAACTTGCCATGAGTTTAATTGCGCGTATAATTTCAGCAACATCACCAGCAGGAACTGATATACCGCAATTACTTTCTTGAACCAAATCATTTCCAGCGCTAACAGCGTGTATGACAGGCTTTTTAGCTAACATATAATCAAATAACTTATTGGGACAAATTCCAAAACGATAAATAGCTAGATTATGCCAGCCAATATATAATGCATCGCATCTTGACAAAAATTCTGGGATTTGTGACTTACTCACAGCAGGCAAAAAGAACACATTTGGCAAACTCTTTGCTTCTTCAATTAATTTGACTTTATTTGGCCCATTACCCACTAAAACAATTGCAATACTTGGCAAATCCTTTGCAGCACTAATTAAATATTCCAAGGCATTGGAATCACCCATACCACCAGCATAACCCAACACAAATTCATATTCCAGACGAATTTTACTCAATATATTTTGATGCTCATTGGGTAATTTGGAACTCACATCATACCATTCACGCACATCAACTCCATTTGGAATATATATGAATTTGTCACGCTGCATTCCTCTGGATTGCATATAATCAATTGCTTTTGGTAACAAACTCACTACTTTGTCTGCATGTTTATATGCAAAATCCTCCGCGCGTTGCATTAGCCAAATAAATGGATGATATTTCGACATACCGCCCACTTCAATTGGCGTTAATGGCCATAAATCATGCACTTCATAGATAAATTTTGCATTGGTTATTTTCGCAATCTTATTAGCAACTTTTGCATCAAATGGATATGTTGACGAGGCAATAACCAGATCTGGTTTCTGGTTAATGAAAGCATGTGCGTTATTAATTTGTTGCATATCAATTGCAGCAAAGCCACTTGATTTGTTAATTTGTTGTGTATCAATTGTAGCACCATTGCTGGTAGATAATCTATTTTGCTTATTAGTGTTGATGAATTTTTGAATTGTACCGAATTCAGCAATCAATCTATTCACTTTCCGTAAAAATTGAAATATATTAATCACTCGTTTAATCCCATTTGCTGGATATGGACTAGTTTTACACCAAATATATTCAATCCCGTCAATATTTTCAACCAAATAATCCAATCCATCAGGAATCTCAACATTTTCTTGGCGCAAATGCGAATAATTACTGGCAATAATGGTAACTCTATGACCTTGCTTAACCCATTCACGAGCTAAATAATATGGGCGATATTCCATTCCATGGTGAATTGATCCAGCATAATGATTAATATATACTATATTCATAAATAGCCTTTATTCAGAAGTTGGATAAATAAACCTGAACCCTCACTTTTATTAAATATTAAAATAAAAAGTGATAGCTGAGGTAGTTAGTATAATTACAAACCGAAAAATAAATTTTTTTGAGTTGCAACATGTTGAGCTTCTATTATATCTATTTTATTCGTTTTAATCAATCGGAGTAAATGCTGATCCATAGTTTGCATTCCAGAATTCATTCCTGTTTGCAAAACAGTATTTATCTGCGCAACTTTGTTTTCACGAATTAGATTTCTCACAGCCGAATTTGCCAACATTATTTCATGTACAGCAACTCTACCCATCCCACCCTTTCTCTTTACTAAAATTTGTGAAACTACAGCTTGCAAACTTTCTGATAACATTACTCTTACCATATCTTTTTCTGCAGCAGGAAACACATCAATGATTCTATCAATAGTTTTTGCAGCTGATGAGGTATGTAATGTAGCAAAAACTAAATGTCCAGTTTCTGCGGCAGTTAACGCTAAGCGAATAGTTTCAACATCACGCATTTCACCAATCAAAATAGTATCTGGATCCTCACGCAATGCAGATTTTAACGCATTTGCAAAACTATGTGTATGTGAATATAATTCTCTCTGTGTAATCAAACTTTTTTTACTTTTATGTATAAATTCAATAGGGTCTTCAATAGTTAAAATATGTTGTTGTTTGTGTTCATTTATATGATCAATCATTGCAGCTAATGTAGTTGACTTGCCAGATCCTGTTGGACCAGTTATCAATACTAAACCTTTATTATATGATGATATTTCATAAAATATTTCAGAGAACCCTAACTCTAATAACGTATATAGCTGTGTTGGTATAGTTCGCAATACAGCACCAATACCACGATTATTTGCAAATATATTCACCCTAAATCTAGCTAAGTCTTTAACTTCATATGCAAAGTCAACTTCCATTTCTTTCTCAAATAATTGACGTATATTAGTGTTCATTGTACTATAGACCAACGCTTTTACTTCATCAATATCTAATACAGGTAAATCAGTTTTTACCATATCACCATCTACACGCATCATCGGTGATAATCCACTAGATAAATGGATATCAGAAGCTTTATTAATTATACCAATTTTAAGTAGCTCTATAATATTCATTTTACCATACCAAATAAAAAACCCCGACTTAATATTTAAATCGGGGTATTTCTTGTATAAAAAGCTTGGC
>CAYWWJ010000013.1:0-63453 GCA_964462055.1 uncultured Neisseria sp.
CTTTCGAATTAATACAAACTCATATTTTGTAATCTTTGAACGTAAAAATTAGTAAGTTATTCCACTCTCATTTAAACTATTTACTACTCAATCACCAAGCTTGCTTGTTCATCTGCATGATAGCTCGAACGCACCATTGCACCAACTGCTGCATGCTTAAACCCTAAGCTATATGCATATTCCTCTAATTTTTTGAAATCATCAGGATGCATATAACGCATTACTGGAGCATGATGTTTCGATGGTTGTAAATATTGACCAATTGTAATCATATCAATATCATGCGCGCGCATATCTTGCATTACTTGACGAATTTCGTCATCGGTCTCACCAAGCCCAACCATAATCCCCGACTTAGTCGTAATTTCTGGAAGCATTTGCTTGAATTGCTTCAATAAATTTAATGAATGTTGATAATCAGACCCAGGTCTCACCGCCTTATATAAGCGGCTAGTTGTTTCTAGATTATGATTCAGCACATCTGGCGGTGTTTCAGCCAATATAGCCAAAGCCTTGTCTAACCTACCACGAAAATCTGGCACCAATATTTCTACACGAGTTTGCGGTGACTGCGCACGAATTTCGCTAATACATTTTGTAAAATGTAGCGCCCCGCCATCGCGTAAATCATCTCGGTCTACGCTCGTAATCACTACGTATTTAAGCTGTAAAATACGCACCGAATCGGCAACTTTCTTAGGCTCATTTTCATCCAATGGATTTGGTCGCCCGTGTCCAACATCACAAAATGTGCAACGTCTGGTACAAATATCGCCCATAATCATGAATGTTGCCGTACCTTTGCTGAAACATTCGCCGATATTTGGGCAACTTGCTTCTTCGCACACTGTATGCAAATTATGCTCACGCATTAATTTGGTTACTTCTTTAAACTTGTCACCTGTTGGCAATTTAGCACGAATCCATTCTGGCTTTTTTAGCACATCTGTCACAGGGATAATTTTAATCGGAATTCGTGATAATTTACCCTCATCACGATGTTTTACGCCTTGGCGATTATCATTTGCCATTGTTTGTTCCTAAATATATTTCTAGACAATATTATACCATTATCATCATTAAAAAGCAGCCATAAATGTGTTATGGTTTCAGTAGAACTTTACACAAGCGATCAATCTCATTACGATGCTGGTAGAGCATTTTGCTTGCCAGACGTTCGATTTTAGCCATATTATCCACATCAACGTCTGCCGTTCGAATTGCTTCATCGGGTTGCGTTACAAAACGGAAAAAATCAATATAAGGATCATATTGTTCTGCTTCCAACATATATTCTTCAACAAATTTAACGGATAATTTGCTACTTAACATTGGTGAACTGAACAAATATTGATACAATCCATACAAACCAAACTCAAACATATTTCGATAATTAAAACGAGTTCCATTAAACCCGCCATTACCGATATAAACTAAATTTATTTTCTTGCGGGGAAATAATGCGCGAACATTTAATAAAACTGGAAGCAATGGATTATTAAGAATAATTGCTGGATCGATAAATAATTTATCTTGTCCATTTTCACGTACCGCCGCTGGAGGAAATAACATTGGAGGACTTGACGCACCTGAAACCAAATCAATAGTCAACAAATTCCCATAGCGTTTTGCACCTGGATTTTCCCAATTAGTTACAAACTGCAAACAATTTTGTGCAATATCATACACTGGAACCAAAATGTTACCTTTTAATTCGGCAATAGTTTTATCACCGAAATAACCATTCAACACATCGGCTCTTCCGTCAGGCAAAAATCGAGGTGCAAAGATACCAAATCCTGTCAACCAAGGATGATACCACGGCGCAGAAAAAATTCGCGACGACAAATTATGATAATTGTCCAGCAAATCTTTGGCGGAAACTTGATATTCACCATTCTCATCGGCAACAGCAAATGCCGAAATTGAAATAGCGCCAGTTGACGTTCCAGCCAAAAAATCAAACAATTCACCAGCATTTTTACCAGTTCGAGACTCAATCTCAGCAAGAACTTTAAGAGGAGCCAAGCCACGAACTCCGCCACCAGTTAGAACCAGAATATTGATGTTATTACGATTTTGATATTGCTCTTTTAATTCTTGGTATGTTTTTAATTTTTTACCAAACAATATAGCCGTTCTATCTTTAGGTACTAAATATTTGGACTTAAGATGTCGCAAATACATTAAAACCATCAAGGAATAGATTAACCAAATCAATAATAACAATAACCACATTTAGTTTAAACTACCACTAAACCAGCTATTACTAATCGCCTGTTTTGCGCCATCGGCAAGCCCAACACCAAATTTCTTACTAATTTTATCCCACGGATCTAATTCAGGCGTAAAATCAACAATATTATCGCTATTAAATTGATCGCGCGCGATAGAATCAACCGTTGCAAATCCGTCAATCAGCCCTAATTTCACCGCATCTTCGCCAATCCAATATCGTCCGCTAAATAAATCTGGATCATTGGTGCTTAATCGATTACCACGTCCAGATTTCACAGCTTTTATAAATTGACTGTGAATAGAGTCTAACATACTTTGCTGCATTTTATTTTGTTCAGAATTTTCTGGCACAAATGGATAACCCATGGCTTTATTTTTACCAGAAATAATCAATCTACTATCAACACCAATTTTTTGCATTAATCCGGTTAATCCAAAGCCAGTATAAATCACACCGATAGAACCAACAATACTCGCAGGATTCGCATAGATTTTATCCGCAGCAGCTGCAATATAATAACATCCAGAAGCACAAACTTCTTCAACAACAACCTCAATTGGCTTTTTCGGGTATTGTTTACGTAAGCGCAAAATCTCATCATACAACATGTTTGAATACACAGGAGAACCACCTGGTGAATTGGCTTTAATTATTACCGCAGCTGTATCATTGTCTTTTAGCGCATTGTTCAAACCTTCCTTTAGAATTGCATAAGTTTTATTCTCATCGCTAATAGCGCCCGATAATCTTACAACGGCAATTTGCTTTCCTGATTTTGTATCCTTATCTTTACTGGCAAATACAGTATATGCAATTGATATTACGATAAGTAACCAAACCAAGCGGAAAAATATTTTCCAGCGCCTAGAGCGACGAGATTCTTTAATATTTTCTAAAAGAATTTGTTGCATTATTGCTGATTCTTCTTTGTCCATGAACATTTACCCCTAAAATGTGTTATAATTCACTACTAACCAATCCAGTCCTGACTTTTAAATGTTACTCTTTATAGGATAATTTACTAATTTTTGCGTTCAAAGATTACAAAATATGAGTTTGTATTAATTCGAAAGCTATTTGGCAAAAAACTCGCTACGCTCAAACAGTTTGCCAAATTATGCTTTTTTCATTAACAAACTCTATATTTCTCCATCATTCACTAAAAAATTAGTAAGTTATCCTATTTATCTAAACACTCAGTAAAAAGTGAGGACTATGATACACTTAGAATTATAACACATTTTCTGAAAGGGTTTTATTAAATGAAATTTTCTCCCAAATTTATACAAATTTTATGTACAAGTATTCTAGTAATTAGCGTAGCAAAACCAGTATTTGCCGATGTTACAGGACCATATGTAGGCGGTGGAATTGGTTATGGCATGCAAAATCTTTCATACAATGGCGCAACCAACACGCCAAATGGCACGCCAACAATTCGCGCATTTGGTGGGTACCAATTCGCAAGCTGGGTTGGTGCAGAGTTTGGTTATACATATATAAGTCAAGCGAATAATTGGAATAATTTAGGTCAGGCATCTACTACAATTTATGATTTAAGCTTTACTCCAGGGTTTACAATTCCAGCAACACCAGTTACAATTTATTCACGCTTGGGAATTGATGCAGTTTCGGCGAATTTAAACAACACATTTTACAACCAATTTATTAGTAATATGTCGGCAAGCTTCATTTGGGGTGGTGGCGTGAAATTAGATATTCCAGGAACCCACGCATTTGTGCGCGCTGAATATCTAAACTTTGGTACTGGTACAAACAATAATAATTCATCGTTAACAACTTCGCCATCAGCGCTAATGCTAACAGCTGCCTATGTATTCTAACGATACTTTAGATATGAATAAATTTAAAAAATTGGTGTCAGATTGTGAGTATTAATTTATCGCAATTACCACCGCTAAGTTTATATATTCATATGCCGTGGTGTGTAAAAAAATGTCCGTATTGTGATTTTAACTCGCATAAATTAAATTCTGCCGGACTGCCAGAAGCGCAATATATTGAATGTCTAATTCGCGATTTGGAAATGTCATTACCCTTAATTTGGGGACGTAGCATTAGTACTATATTTATTGGTGGTGGCACGCCGAGTTTATTTAGCCCACAAGCGATTGATACACTGATTTGCGCGGTTAGATCAAGAGTAAATTTATCTCCATTTGCCGAAATTACGCTAGAAGCTAACCCAGGGACAGTCGACAATGCCAATCTTGCTGGATACGCAAACGCGGGAATTAATCGCATTTCGTTTGGCATTCAATCATTTAACGATAAACACCTGAAAACGCTTGGACGAATTCATAGTGCAAATGATGCATATAATGCGATTAAAATTGCGAGGCAATATTTCACAAACTTTAACCTTGATATTATTTACGGCTTACCGACGCAAACAATCGACGAATTATCACAAGATCTTGAAATTGCAACGAGTCTAAATCCAACACATTTATCTTGTTATAATCTGACGCTGGAGCCTAACACACAATTTTTTAATCATCCACCACAAAATATGCCAGATAACGACACATGTTACCAAATGCAGGAATTCATTCAAGCATTTACTGCACGAAATTCATTCATTCGCTATGAAACATCAGCTTATAGTCAATCAGGTAAACAATGTCAACACAACCTGAATTATTGGAAATTTGGTGACTACTTAGGAATTGGCGCTGGCGCACATAGCAAACTTAGCTTTCATGATAAAATCATTCGCCAAGTAAGACAGAAGCAGCCCACAAATTACATGAATTCCGTTATGGAAAATAAACACATACTAGAAGGATTTGATTCGTGGGCGCGAAGTATTGATAAAAAAGCGACGACATGTATGTTAAATACATTAGGAGATTTTTTATCAATACGACAAAGTCCAAGATTCAAAGACAAAGAGTATATTATTGAGAATAAAATTGTTCCAGCCAATGAACTACCATTTGAATTTATGTTAAATGCATTACGCCTAATTAACGGTTTTGACACAGTTTTATTTACTGAACGGACAGGACTTAATTTAAGCAATATATTGTCACAACTACTTGATGCCCAAAAGCGCGGATTAATTAACTTGCCACATGGAAAAATAATTCCAACAACTCTCGGGCAAGATTTTCTGAATGATTTACTAATGCTATTTCTTTAATATTTATTTTAACCTACAAACATTAAAGATTCACCAACAAGTGGATCTTTTTTTTAATAAGGAATAATCTATGAAGCAAAAATGTTATAGGCAAATGAGAAAATTTACTGTACAATAGCGGCATGTAATTCTAAGATTGGAAAAAGATAAAAAATGCAAGCACGATTAAATAGTTCAACGACCATTACTTTCTATCCTAAAGACATAAAAGATGAAAATGGAAGTATTATATACGCCAAATCAAACAATCAAGTAAAAGATAATATAATTCGTGAAATTGGTCAATGTTGCCAAGGAAAATCTTTACATACATTAACTGAGAATGATAAAGCTAATATTAAATCTGCTATGGATGAATTAGATAAACAAACAAGCTCACTGTTTACCACCATGAACAGCGCCTCAAAAATATATGCTTGTGTATTATTATACTGGTATTTTAAAGATATACCAAAATCTCTAACTGATGTACGCAATTTTCTACAGGAAAATTTTCAGGGTGAAAATGTCATAACTATTTATGATGAAAGTGCTTTATGGGTAAACCCATCACAAAAATATTTTAATAAAATAACAGCATATTTATCTCATAGAAATGATAACTGGTACAACGCAAATCAGAATCTCATGGCAAAACAAACTCACATCTTTAGAAAAATTGTTTCTGCATTTGAAAAATCATTTGATTATAATAGGCGAATTGAGGAGTATAGAAATAAATATTTTGCACAATATGATAACTACCTAAAAGTTGTTCCTAACGATTTTTATAGCCATATGGGCGGATTCCATGAAAACCCACATGTATTTCATTCTCAACTCATAATAGACAATAAAACTAAATTAAAATCCCAAGCTTTTGACCATGTCGGTCATACAATATACAACAACAGCATCTTCAGATTTTTTGGGAATAGTGCTTATATTTATTTACACCATATAAGTAATTACTATGAATTTTATGCATTAGAATTGATTACTTTTTTATACTTTATAACTGAAGATTTGCGTAGACGTAATGAATCTAATCATCCAGCTATAATTTTACTTAAAAAAATTGGTAAAGATTTTGTGAAGTATTGCCATTTCAATAAACACGGAGATCATACCACCTACAGAAACATGAGATCTTTTATGCTTCATTTAAATATATTTGTATCGCAGCCTCATGATTTTCAGCGAAACACTTCTTTAAATGATGATCCCATAGAAAACTTAAGACGATTTTGTAAGGATTAATTTTAAAATAAGGGATAGAATTAGTCTGGAGTTCTTTTTCTAGTAATTAGGATTGTTAACTTAGTATACATTAAGTTAATAATTCCAAATTAATTGACATTTATACATACTAAAAATACAGAACAAATATGCAAAATAATTCAATATGTTAAAATATTACCTCATAAAGTATAATAATAAAAACAGATAAAACAATTAAATATTCATGGAGAAAAGATGAAAAAAGACATAATTAACACGCATAATGCACCACAAGCTATCAGTTGTTATTCACAGGCGATAAAAGTTGGCAATACAATTTATTTATCGGGGCAAATCGGCTTAGACCCAAACACAATGCACTTGAATGAAGGATTTACTGCACAAACGCATCAAGTTTTTAAGAATTTACAAGCTGTTTGTGTGGCTTCTGGTGGTTCGTTGGCCAATATAGTAAAACTTAATTTATATATGACAGATTTAGCGAATTTCGTAGAATTAAACCAGATTATGGCAGAATATTTTGCTGAACCATATCCAGCACGAGCGGCAATTGGCGTTAACCAGTTGCCGAAAAATTCATTGATTGAAGCCGATGGCATTATGGTAATTTAAGATTGTTGAACCCCAGAATATTTCAACAGCGCATCAATCTTCGGCTCTCTACCCATGAAGCGTTTAAAATTCACGCTCATCGAATTTAATCCGCCCATCGACAATATATTATCAAGGAATTTGGCGCCATATATAGCGTATTGACTCGGGTCAAGCCCATCAAACACGCTAAATACATCACACGCCAAAACCTCTGCCCATTTATAGCTATAGTAACCAGATGCATAACCACCAGCAAATATATGCGTGAAACTATTGGGAAAGCGATTATAATTTGGCGGTACAAATACGGCGATTTGTTGCCTAACTCTAGCTAATAATTGCAAGTAATCACCAGATTGCATATCAAATTCGCTATGCAAAAGCAAATCATAAATCGAAAACTCTAGCTGGCGCAACATTTGTAATCCAGCTTGAAAATAACGCGCATTCAATAATTTATTGTAAAATCCTAACGGCAGAATTTCGCCATTATCCACATGTTTACTCAAGGTACTAAGAGTTGCATAATTCCACACAAATTGCTCCATAAATTGACTTGGCAACTCTACCGCATCCCATTCCACGCCATTTATACCAGAAATAACATGATAATTAATCTTACTCAATAAGTGATGCAATGCATGCCCCATCTCATGAAATAATGTTTGCACATCGTCAAAAGTAAGCAACGCTGGTTTATTCCCAACAGGCGACGCAAAATTACAAACAATATACGCAATTGGCTTAAACGCATAATTACTACCGATAAATTTATCTTGCGCAGAATCCATCCATGCACCTGAGCGCTTGCCCGTTCTGGCGCACAAATCCATGTACAAATAGCCAATTATTTCGTTATTTCGAGTAACCATATATGTAGTTACATCTTTGTGCCACAATGGAATATTCGTCACCACTGTGAGTTCAACATTATACAAATGTTTAATCAACTTAAATAAGCCGTCTAACACAATTGCTTGCTGAAAATATTGTTTCAATTCATTATTGGAATAGCTATATTTTTGCTCCTGTAATTTCTCACTAAAATAAGCAATATCCCATGCTTCAAGCTTTGCTAATGTGGAAAATGTGGTTAGCTCTTCTAGATCCTGCAATGCTTGATTTCTTGATTTCTCAGCCAAATTTGTTAGGAAATCTAGAACTTCTTGTTGCGAATTTGCCATTTTGGTGTATAACGATAACTCTGTGTAATTTTTGAACTTAAGCATTTGTGCTTTTTGATGACGCAAACTCAATATTTGCTGAATTATTGGAGTATTATTCCAAGTTGCATCGCCAAACTCACTTGCTCGCGTCAAGTAATTCTTATACAATTCCTCGCGTAATACTCTATTGTCACAATACTGCATAATCGGTATATAATTGGGCGCGTGTAATGTAATTTTTGCAACACCTTCGCCTTTACCATCGGCAACTGCCGCATCCTTATACATCGTCAAAATATCTGCTGGAATGCCAGCTAATTCATCAATATTTACATATTTAACCCACGAATCAGTTGCATCAAGCACGTTTTGCTCAAATTTAGTGCTCAATTCCGACAAATTATTCTCAACTTGTTTGAGTTGCTGCTGAATCTCTGGCGGCAAATTTATACCGCTTAAGTAAAAATCGCGAATCTCATTATCCAACACCTTTTGCTGTTCATTAGTTAATTCTTGAGTAGATTCGTGCTTAATCGCTTGATAACGCTCATAAAGCTGTTTATTCTGCCCCAAATCTACATAGAAATTGCTAATCGGCTCCAGCCATTTATTGTGTAATTCACGCAATTCATTATTATCCATAACGCTCATTAGATGATTTAACACGCCCCAATATTGATTTAATTGATACAGTTGTTGATGCAATGGCTCAACCACAGCGCTCCATGTAGGATTAATTGCTTCGCCACAAACATGTTTTATGACATCTTTGCAACTATTTAGCTGAAATTGCAACGCCTCGTCTAGAAATTCTGGCGTAATCTTGTTAAATGGAATAAATTCTTGCTTATTTAATAGTGGATTCATCTTTTACTTTCATTAGAAATCAACCCCAATCCTCAACTTCTTAATTTTACTATAGGATAACTAATTAATTTTTACGTTCAAAGATTCTGAAATTTGAGTTTGTATTAATTCGAAATCGATTTGGCAAAAGCTCGCTAACGCTCAAACAACTTGCCAAATTACGCTTTCTTCATTAACAAATTTTAAATTTCTTCATCATTCACTAAAAAATTAATTAGTTTACCCTATATATTTAAACATTCATATACAACGTAACAACTGGGGTTAGAATTAGAAAAAATTACGGTTGCGGTGATAATTATAATATAATATTGTCTGCAACGTTATTTAAATAAATTTCAAGAGAAATAGATAATGCATAAAAAATATTTTTACTTAGCTATAATTGTTTTTTTCATCACTGCAATTTTTTCATTGGGACATAATCATCCCGATGAATATCATCAAATTTTAGGTTTTGCCGCATATAAATTAGGAATTCTACCCGCATCTAAATTGCAATGGGAATTCGCCGCACAAATGCGCCCCAGCTTGCAACCAGCAATTATTGTAGCGCTAGTAAAAATCGGTAATATGATAGGAATTGAAAATCCATTCACCATCGCAACTATATCACGCATATTAGCTGGAATATTATCGCTACTGAGTATTAGCGTATTTATCAATGCATTTATCGACACAATCAAAAATCCAAGATGGCAAAAATGGTTCGTTTTAATGAGTTTATTTGGCTATTTGACCGTTTATAATGGAATTCGCTTTTCTTCAGAAAGCTTTGGCGGAGGCTTCTTATTACTCGGATTTTCATTGTTGTTTATACCACGTTTTCGCTACAATCATATCGGGCATTTATTAATCGGAATTATTTTGGGGCTATCATTTATCAGCCGTTTTCAAATGGGTTTTGCTATTGTGGGATTAATCGCTTGGCTAATCTACGCTCGACGTATATCTGTTGGATTATTCGTATGCTTATCCATAGGCTTTTTAATTAGCCTGATTGGTGGGGTTATTCTTGACCATTGGTTATATGGCGAATGGGTTTTTACTCCATGGAATTATTTCGCGCAAAATATTTTAGCTGGCAAAGCCTCTAGTTTTGGTGAAGAATCACCGATATTTTATCTGGCGCTGGCAGGATTTATTCCGCTTGGACCATTATTTATCTTTGGTACGCTTGGTACATTTATTAGTAAGCCAAAACATGCTATAACATGGACGATATTACCATTTGTATTGGCGCATCTGATAGTAGGACACAAGGAATTACGCTTTTTGGTGCCAATTATAGGGTTTATGCCTATTTGCATAATTTATACATTGGAGTATTTATCCGATAAATATGTCAAAATTGCGAATTATTGGCAAAGTGACAAATGCAACACTCTTATAAAATGGATGTGGGGAATTAACTGCTTCTTTCTGCTTTGCGTAATGTTCACCCCATCTGCAACGCAACTTCCTTTGGGTCGACATATTTATGACAAATATCAACAAGCAGCGACATTTTATTACATTACAGAGGGTGGCAATATATTAGATTTTTACAAACGAATGGATTTGACATTACAACAGATTCAAACGCCAAACGAAGCTGTATGTCAAGCAGGTAAAACGTGTTTGGTCGCGCTTACTTGCCAACAAATTCGTGAGTATAATTACAACAAAGGACAAATTGTGTATTCAAATTGCCCGAGCTGGATTTTCAAACTCGACTTCAATAATTGGCTAGAGCGAACTGCATTGTATAACGTGTACGATATTAGCAATTGATTTCCCCCTTATTATTCACCATCTTGAGGATTGTACACACCACACAATTCTCTCACCATTGGTGAGAGAATTACAACAGGTGCATAATATAATATCTATTAGGGTAAATAAATGAATAAAATTATGATAGCAGAAACAGAATTACAGAAGAAAATTTTTAGTGTACGTGGTGTACAGGTGATGTTGGATTCTGATCTTGCAGAATTATATAACGTAGAGACAAAAGTGTTTAATCAGGCTGTAAAAAGAAATATAGTAAGATTTCCAGAGAAATATAGGTTTCAACTTACTGATGTAGAGTTTGACAACTTGAGATCACAAATTGTGACCTCAAGTGAAAATTCTTTAAGGTCACAATTTGTGACCTTAAAGAATAACCGTGGTAAACATAGAAAATACTTACCATATGTTTTTACTGAGCAAGGTGTCTCAATGCTTAGCGCGGTGTTAAAAAGTGAGATTGCAATAGAAATAAGCATAAAGATAATGGATAGCTTTGTAGCAATGAGGAAGTTTGTAGCACAAAGTGCTGGAATATTTCAACGCTTAGAAAATGTTGAACAAAAACTATTAAAACATGATGATAATTTTACAAAGTTATTTAATGCATTGGAATCAAAAGAACTGAAACCAACCCAAGGCATTTTTTATAATGGCGAAATATTTGATGCTTACGTTTTTGTGAATAAATTAATAAAAAGTGCTAAACATTCAATAATATTAATAGATAATTATATAGATGAAACTACTTTGTTGCTTTTTAGCAAAAATCCAAAAGTAAAAATAACTATTTATACCAAAAATATTAGTAAAAATCTTGAGCTTGATGCTGCAAAATATAATGCACAATATAGCACTTTGAGACTTGAAAAATTTGACCTATCGCATGACAGATTTTTAATTATAGATGATGCAATATATCACATAGGCGCAAGCTTAAAAGATTTAGGTAAAAAATGGTTTGCATTCAATAGTATGGATAAATTCTCCTTTGATATTATAAATAAGTTAAACTTATTTAGTGGTAGTAACTTATAATGAAAGGTCAAAAAATTGGGTACATTCGTGTCAGCACTGTGGAACAAAAGATATGGTGACACAATATTTGTTCATTCAATGGATAGATTAGCTCGCAATTTAGATGACTTAAGAAAACTTGTCAATAAAATCACCGATAAAAACATTACTGTATAGTTTATCAAAGAAAATTTAGTATTTTCTAAAGATGATAAAAATCCAATAGCAAAACTAAAGCTCTCAGTAATTGGGGAATTTGCTGAATTTGAGCGTTCATTAATAAAAGAGCGACAATTGGAGGGGATAGCAATTGCTAAAAAAATGGTAAATATCGTGGGCGCGGTTAAAGTACTTAGTGTAAACAAGTAGCTGAAATGCGCCAAATGGTAGCTGCTAGATATAAAAAAGTTGATATAGCTAAAAAATTTGGTATTGGTAGTACGTTGATATATCAGCATTTAAACGATTATGAGATGTGCTTAATATTAGATAGAGTTTAGTTTTATATTAAAAACATGTTAATTATTTTTTTAATTAGGTAATATTTATGAATAATTTAATAAAATATAAAAATGATCTTGATTTACTCATTAAGCAAGGTGATGATATTCTTATGGCAATGAAAATTGAATGTGGCATTATGGATAAAATTAAAATTAAGAAAACTGGAGATGAATATTCTGAAATGTTAAATAAACTAATTAATTATCAAACATGGTACTCTGAAGCCATGTCAATAATAAGATTAATACTTCCAGAGAGAATAGATAATTTTATTCAATTTTATGAAGGCTCTAAAAATAGAAAAACTATAGATAATGAATCTTACGTCATTAAAGACTTCTTGTTAGGTATAACTCTGAAAAGAAGTCATCTCGGACAAAAGATTATGGTAGTAGATAGATCTGCTGCAATAAAGAAACTAGAACAACAAGTTCTAATATTAAAAGCTTGTAATAGAAGATTTGAAAGTTCTTTATTTAATATAAAACAACTGCTGTTGGCAGATGTTTTTGATTTAGAAATAGATGTGGCTAAAGAATTAAATAAGAAAGGATTTTATAGGGCTTCTGGTGCAATTGTTGGGGTAGTTTTGGAATCTCATTTTTTACAGGTATGTAAAAACCATAATATAACAATGACTAAAAAAAATCATACTATTAATGATTATAATGAGCTATTAAAACAAAATGAGATAATTGATATAAAGACATTTAGATATATACAGTTTTTAGGTGATATAAGAAATAAATGTGATCATAAAAAAGAGCAAGATCCAACTAAAGATGACATAATTGAGTTAATTAATGGAGCAGAAAAAATAATTAAAACAATCTTTTGACTATGGTAACACTTGGGTAGTGAGAAAAATCCATGCAAAATCTAACAACAAATATCCCTATTAATCGCCTAATAGAGATATTTGCTTTGTTTGTTTTTTCTAATTGCACAGGATATAATATCAATGTATGGACAAACCACAACTACAAATCAGATGTGAAAAATGTGATATTTTTAGTTTGTCAAACTAATGGCAAAGATTTAGTGAGTACCAGTATGATAATCTATGATCAACACAATGAAATCACTTAGTCGCAATCATGAATATTCGATTAAATGGAAATAGCGTAACACCGTTGTCAAGCTTTTTGTAAACTTGATTTAGTTTTTCATTATATTTATGCTCAAATTCGTTATATTCATCTACACTTAAGCGCTCGCGAACTGGCACCAATGCAGTACCACGCACCCATTCTAACACAGCATTATCGCCAGTTAGTAGTTGCAAGTATTCAGTTTCCCAAATATCAATCGACGACATTTGCTCACATAATATTTTATAATATGCATCTTTGCTTAATACTGGAGCTTCACGTAGTATAGAGTTTTCAAGTACCGTATCAACTAGCCTTGCTTTAAAATCTGGATTTTCAAGAATAGTTTCGCGTAACAAAGCGTGTGATGGCGCATTAAAATTATTTGGCACTTGAATTGCCAATGTATTATCAGTATGCTGAATAAATTTTGCAAATAATTGAGGATGATTATCCACCCATTGCAGTGCTGCATTAGAAAATATTAAATCATAATTCCCGACCAAATCACGAATATTTCCATGTTGCCAATTTATTTGCGATGAACTTTCTTTAGCCTTACTTAGCATTGATTCTGAGCTATCTAACCCAAATATTTTACTTGGTTGATATTTGTCAAACAAAACTTTGGTAATTACCCCGTCACCACAACCTAAATCAATTGCTGAATCAAATTTATTCTCTGGAATTCGGCTAATTAATTCCAATCCAGGGCGATTTCGTTCTTTGAAGTATTTGTTATATTGATCTGGATTCCACATGATATTATTCTCCTTATTTTTTTGGCAAAATAGCTTCCCACGCAAATTCACATAAACTGCGATTTGTTGCGTCAAATACCATACCAATCAAATAAATAGGGTTATTGTGCGCCAAATACTTCTGATGATATTGCTTATCTTTAATTTGCTGTAATGCATTTACCGCGTTATTGTTATTCAACATCTTAAATTCAATTATAAATATTTTATCAAATAAATTCAGTGTCAAATCGATTTGCCCATTGTTAGTATTATCTTCAGGTATCGCAACCACGCCAATCGCATTAAAAAACGCATAAATAATGCTACAATAAAAGCCTTCGTAATTTGCGATATTGTTATTACGATGTCAATCATGCGGAATACCAGCAAGTAAACTAGTTAAAATAGTTTGCATTTTTGCAAAATCATTGTGTTGCAACGCATCATCCATCTCAAATTTACTTTGTGATGAAGTTCCGCTATTATGCACAAACAGATTACTCATGATTGCATCATTTAAACTTTGGCGCACTTCAAAATTTGGATAATCTAATGTATAATACATCATTTTGCTAAACCCGCTTACTTGCGAGCTTTTTATGGTCAAATACCCAGATTGCAGCAATAAAACTTCAATTGATAAATTATTTATATCGAAACTAGCTAATTCACCGCCACTGATTCTCGAACCTTCTAAATTAGGCAAATAGTAATTGTTTTTCTGGAGCATTTTAATTAGAAATGATGGAGTACCAGTTTCAAACCAATAGTTTTTATATTGCTTACCATTGCTAATAAAAAGCAATATGTCAAATGGATTATAAACTTTTTGAGTTTCATCGCCCAAGAAATTATAGCCATTATACCAAGTTTTTAGTTCAACTGGATTGACGCCAATTAAATGGCCTTTGAATACTGTATCAATATCGTGTTGTGTATAACCACAAATATTGGCATATTTATAATTAAACGTAATATCATTTAAATTATTTAAACTACTAAAAACACCAGCCTTGGCAAATTTGGTAACACCAGTCATAAACACTAATTTAATATATTCGTCGCAATCTTTTATCACCGAATATAAGCTTTTTAATAAATCACGTGCACAAGTTGCGTGTTCAAGATTATTAATGTTATCCAAAATAGGTTTATCATATTCATCAATTAAAATAACAACTTGTTTCTTTGTCGTTAACGCTAACGTCCTAATTAACAGCAAAAATTTATTATTAATAAGCTCTTCAGACAATATTTCATTCAATCCATGATGTTTGATAATTGCATCTAATGTATTGTGAATATTTTTGAGTAATAAATTAATATCGTTGGTTTCACTAGCCAAACTCAAATGAATAATTGGATTAGTCTTATCCCAATCCCAATTATTCTCCAGATACAAGCCATTAAAAACAGCTTTATTGCCTAAAAATGCTTGTTTGATTGTATCAAGAAATAGTGTTTTACCAAACCGACGCGGACGTGATAAAAAATAATATTTACCATTATTCACCAAGTCATACACAAATTTAGATTTATCAACATATATGTAATTATTATTAATAATTTCAGGCAATGATGATAATCCAATCGGTAATTTTTGCAATGACATGGTGTTTCCTATATTTTTTATACAGTATAGCGTTTAATTGAGTCTAATATCTCTTGTTTCGCAGCAACTGCATCTTCCCAACCAGTTAGTTTCACCCATTTGCCAGATTCTAAATCTTTATAATGCGTAAAGAAATGTTCAATTTGCTTAATTAATAAAGCTGGGAAATCGCCTATTGCTTCGATTTCAGAATACATTGGGCATAATTTCTTTGTTGGAACCGCCAAGATTTTTGCATCCACGCCTGATTCATCTTCCATGCGTAAAACAGCTACTGCACGGCATTTTACAACTGCACCGTATGTAATTGGAAATGGGCTTACCACTAATACATCAGCTGGGTCACCATCTTCTGATAATGTATGAGGAATAAAACCATAATTTGCGGGATACAACATCGAAGTACCCAAAAAGCGATCTACTTTTAACGCACCAGACTCCTTATCCATTTCGTATTTAACTGGCGCCGCATGAGCAGGAATCTCAATTACAACGTTAAATTCATCAACAGATCCAACAGAAATTTTGTCTAAAAGCATTTTTACATCCTTAAAAATTAGTAATTCAGGTGATAATTATAGCACAAAGTTTTAGCAAAAAATGTTATACTTATTGCTTAAACAACCTGAGTCATCACTTTTTTATTGAATGTTTAAATAGATAGGACAAATTACTAATTTTTTAGTGAATGATGGAAAAATATAGAGTTTGTTAATGAAGAAAGCGTAATTTGGCAAACTGTTTGAGCGCTAGCGAGTTTTTGCCAAATAGATTTCGAATTAATACAAACTCATATTTTGTAATCTTTGAACGTAAAAATTATAATTTGTCCTATAGAAAGACTAAATTAAAAAAGTGAGGACTCAGGTTTAAACAACAAATTATTACAACACAGATAATATAATTTAACCACACTTCCAGTATATATTAATATAGTGAGCAACAGTGGCAAATTAGATACATGAATATAAGGCTCAGAAATGAAACTACCTAAACCAAGACTACATCGAGAATACCGCGCAAACATTATAGCACAGGCTGTTTGTTTTATACTTAATTGTGGATTGTACGCATATACAAACAATAACATATTCACTTGGATAGCGCTTGCCACGGCATTGTTTATCGGTTTTGTCAACAGCCATGGCAAAAAATTTTTTGACCAGAGTTTATTTAATCACTTAATTGTAATTGTTGTATATTACTTTATTGCAGCGCTTTTATTTAGCCATCATGTTGCTTATTTTGCATTAATCTTTATTTTCACATATGTATTTTTCATCTTAAAAGATTCAGGTTTTGACAAAAGCATGACATTATGGACGTATATTCAAGCATTAGTGGTGGCAACTACATTTACAGATTTTCCATTTAGCCAAAAAATATTAGCCACGGTTATTGCTTACATAGAAGCTCAGTTAATTCTCAATATATGCTTTAAATTTATGCCATCTAGAATTAAATATGTCCCCGAAAAATCAATTTTTTCTATATGGAAAATGAAATTCTCTGACTGGACAAGCATTCATAACAGCAATGTACAATTAGCCTTACGCGGATCAATTATTGCTGGGATAATTTACATACTATGTTCAACAATTATCCCTAATGATATGAAGCCGAATTGGGCAGCTATTTCTGCGGTCAGTTGTCTACTACGCAATGATGATATTGCTAGCATAAACTCAATGATTAGCACTGGAATTGGTAGTTTTCTTGGTTGGATATCATCGCTATTTATTATATATTTTTTTGAGCACGAAGTTGAATTAAATCTTGCATTGTTATGGGTGAGTTTATTGTTGGGATTAATTTGTATTTTTGAATTTAGACGCACGCAAAACAGAACAGCACAAATACTTAGCGTAATGTTTTTTCTCATGACAGTTACATGTATGGCGCTGATTTTTGATACGGGAGGCAAATTATATTTGAATCTCAAAATATTCAATACGATTATTGGCGTAATTGGCGCATTTATTGCATTAAAAATTTGGCGAAAAATGCAAACTAAAGCGCACATTTATTAGAACTTGTTTTAATATAGCCAATTTGTGATTTTTGGAATAGATTGGAATAGCTGTTACTATACAGGTGATCCGATTTAACTATACTGCCAGCATATATAGGTTCTTAAAGTGCTATTAGTATATTATTGATTGATTATACTTTCGTTATAATTAGGTGATAACACAAAATTTAAGAATCGTCCCGTACCAGATATGTAAGAATAACTATGGTAAACATTTGCTGGAATATATACAGATGCTGGACTATCAACTATTTTTGTTATTTGTTGCTCACCTTCACCAAAAGTTACACTAACTTTTAAGCCTGTTCCATCACTATTATTACCCATAAAAACGAATGTGCTATCGCAATTGTGCGCGTGAGAGTCAACATGTGGTTGATATAAATCAGAATAATCAATGTCAAAAATCCGCTCAATTATATACACATGACTTCTTTCATCAACTCGGTTATCCATAAAAACCCATCTAGAACCAACACCATCACGATGATGCAATAATTCTGATGCACATTTTATAAAAGGTGTTTTAACCTCCAGATCATGATTAATCCGTTGCATTTCTTTTCTGTCTAAGTTATTAACAATTATATTTCTATTTCTGGCAAAATCTATCGGATTAATTGCTTCATAAGCCTCAGGATTATTATCCATAGCTTTAGCGTGATATTTAGAAACATGTGTAAATGCATTGCAACCAACCAATGGGTGATTAGGTTCTACGTTAAAACATCCTATGCGTGAAACTGCATTCGCTAACTCTTGAGACAGCTTAAAATTAAAACATTTAACTCCATAAAATCTATCTAATGACATTGCCAATGGCACCAAACCACAAATTCCAGCGCGTTCACCAATACCAAGAATGGATGCGTCAATAACTGTAGCGCCAGCATCTATTGCAGAAATTGCATTCGCATGAGCCAAACCAATATCATTATGCAAATGTACCTCAATTTCACAAGCAAATTTTTCTTTTGCAAATTTAACAGCTTCATAACATTGATTTGGATGCCACCCACCAACCGTATCGGCAAGACTAATTCTATCTGCGCCAGCATCCACAGCACTTATACCTAATTCATAAATATGATCAAATGAAGTTCTTGAGGCATCTTCAATAGTGAATCTAACCTTAAACCCCAGTTTCTTAGCTAGTTGGATAGATTTAATAACTTCGTTTTTAATCCAATCTCGTGATTTATTACTAAATTTAGTTGCTAACGATATATCATTATATGAAGCCCATATGCCAATCCACTGCGCCATTGTTTCACGTGCAGCCAAAACATCTGCTATGTTAGCACGTGAATGAACTAAAATATCAATATCTTTGACTGCCTGAGTGATTTTAATACAGTTTTGCTTTTCAACTTCCGAAATTCCAGGTTGACCAATTTCAATGATTCCAACACCAAAATCTCTTAGCTTATTTGCTAATAATATTTTCTCTTTAATTGAGAAACATACACCACGAAACTGCTCTCCTTCACGCAGTGTACTATCTAACATTATAATTTTATTCATCTTATTTATTATTTAAAAAATTAACTACATCATCAACAAATTGATGCCTCGTTTTCTCATAAATTAGCCAATGTGTCGCCTCTTTAAGTTCAATTTCTTGTTTTATTTTTACATTAGTCAATTTACTATATAAATCATGGTCTGCAAACAGATCTTGGTCACCATATATAACTAAAGTTGGCGTTGTAAGTTTGCTAATGTCGTATATCGGCTTACCATTCCAAATTGAATACAAATCTTTCATTGGACCAATTGGTCTGCGTAATGAATTTGTCACTACTGGCTTTGGATCTGCTTCAATATAGACTTTAGCAACTTGCGCAATTGCGCTTTCTTCTGCTATAGATTTATTACCATTAATCATCATATTCCAATGCGTTTCTATAACTTTCCATGGAATATTTTGATACGCAGGCAAACTCTCACTAAACTCGTTGTTATTTCCCGCAAATGGCTTAATAAAGATTGGCTGAATTGATTCTTGTAAATGAGCAGAATACATCGAACCATATAAAATAAGATGATTTACCTGGTGAGGATTTTGAATCGCATACATAGCCCCAACAACAGAACCCCAAGACCAACCAAGTATTGCAACATTACTTTTACCTGTTACCTGTTGCTTTAGATATGTAATTAATTCCATGATTAAGCTCTTTAACAGCCTCATTCGCCTGTAACGGATATATTCCAATTGCAACAGGTAAAGTTTCCATTACTTTAGGATATGAAGATTTACCTTCACCAATAAAATCAATTCCCCAAACATCATAGCCACGCTTGGCAAATGCATCCATAAGTGAATAATCAGGCACATCAAATGCACTCAATGCAGGAATACTTAACGGATTAACACCATTACTATTACCTTACCAGATTTAGAGGAAGATAATTTCTTTTCTTTTAAATGAATTTTTTGACCAGCATAAGGAATATAATATTCATTAGAAATAATCTTATCCGCATAAACATTACTTACAAATATACTAATTAATATTAAAAATATTATTTTAAAGTTCTGCATTATTCCAACTTCCATTTTTAGGAGTTAATACTTGTACCATATTAGCTTGAGCCATATCTATTTTTACTAAATTTGGCGCATATGTAGGCTGTAGATCGGCACGATTAAGAATAACTTTAAAAGCTTCGAAACTAGCACAAATGCCAACTATATTGGCAATTGGGCATATAACAGCCCACGGTGCATCTTTAGTTAAATATGCATCAGCCCAATCCGCTAAAGCGCCATGCTTAACAGCAACACGAGCACGCTCATCTTTAATTAAAGAGATTTCTTTCTTAACTTCATCGGTTAATTCTTTGCCATATGAAGAATGTTGAAGAACCAATTCATAAGCTGGCGTTTCATGCGAGAAAGTGATTACACCGCCCCTAAATGGTGGAGTTACTGCAATCCAAATAGAATGCACTTTTAATTTTTGCGCTGTACGATGAATAATAACACGAGATACCAAATTATCTGTAGCATCTATCACAACGTCTGAACCTGTAATTATTTCTTCTGCATTATGCTCGTCTAACATTTCTTTGCGAATAATTACATTGATATTTGGATTAATATCCAGAATAGTTTCTTTGGCGCATTCCGCCTTACTTTTACCAATTCTTGAAATAGAGGATAACATTTGACGATTAATATTACTGTAATCAAATTCATCCATATCAACAACTTGGATATTACCAAAACCCATACGAGCCAAACTAATTAATGTAATACCCCCAACGCCACCAGCACCGATTACAGTAACTTTAGCATTCTTTATCTTATTTTGTTCTTCGTGAGTAACTACTCCATAATTACGTGCGTATATTTCTTTTTCGATGTTTTGCATAAAAATTTCCTTAATTATTATATTTGATAAGCTTCCCAATGACCACACTCTGGATTAATTACACTAACTGGATTAGTTAAGTTGTCCATGTCAATATATATCCCTTTTGGGGCTGGTGCCAAAGGTTTTTGACCAATAAGAATTTGAATCGCCTCATGACAGCTAAATGAAGCAAGAAGGGAAGCTCGTATTGGTGTAATAATCCAACCTGCTTTGCCACTACAAAAATCATCAGCCCAAGATTGTGGCGCACCTTTTGACACTGAATATTGTGCACGTTTCTTTTTAATATCATGAACAAATTGAGTTACCGATGGGTCTGACATAGATTTACCATGTGTAGGGATATTTAATGCATCTTCATAAGAAATTCCATCTGGGGAAAATGAAGATACAAAACCACGATGTGGCGGACTTCCCGACATAGAAATACTGGGAATACCTAGCGCTCGTGCTGCACGATGAACCACTATTCGAGAAGGCATATCATCCAGTGCTTCAAGAACTAAATCATGTCCTTTAATTAGTTCGTAAACATTGTCCTCAGTCACTCTTATATTCTGAAAACTTGTACTAAGAATTGGATTAATATCTTTCAAATGTTTCTCAGTTGCGACACTCTTATATTGATTCATCGTTGATGACATTGCCATCATCTGACGATTTGTATTTGATAACTCAAAAGTATCTGGATCAACCCCACTAATATGACCAATACCGCTTCTAGTACACAAAATTGATTCCATGCCACCAACACCACCTAAACCAAATATAATAATTCGGCTATTACGAAGTCGCGCTTGCTCTTCTTCAGTATAAACCCCAATATTTTTTTTGGTAATCTCATTATAAAATTCATCAACGAATAAATTGTTTGCCATATGATTCCTTATATATTTTTAATTGAATAATCTTTCTCCGTCTATATTGTAATTTAAACTATTGTCATTAATATATTGCATCTAGTTTCTAATATCTAATTGACCAGGATTATATTTGTTTACTACAGCATCATAACCAAGCCAATCTAATAATTTAAGCATCCCTTCTTTCAGAATATTGGCTCCATGATATCCAACGATTATGCGCACTACTATCTCACCCTTTCCAAGCAGATATTTTAAAATTGCGCTTGCCATTGGAAGAGAAACAGCTGATATATGGTCATCTAATTTATTATTTGGAGTATAATTTTTGTATATCTCATTTTCATGAAGGTTTAAAACACCATTGACAAATCCGAAGTGTTTTTTAAATAAAGCTTTTCGAATGCCAAATTCAATAATATCTAATGTTTGCTTCCATTCCCCACATTCTTCACATACAGAGATCAATATAGTAAATGTAACATCGTTTATTGAAATACGATTCCTTTGCATGTCCTGGAAAATCTCCAATATTTTTCCCAGATGTTTACCCTTTGCATATACATACATCAATGTAGTATATGTAATGATATTTGCTTGGGTACCATTACGTCGCATATCATCAAAAATAGCCTGAGCTTCTTCAATTAGTCCACCATTTACACAGACAGAGATAAATGTGTTATATGTAATGATATCTGCTTTGGTAACATTACGTCGCATATCATCAAAAATAGCCTGCGCTCGAAGAAATAGCCCATCCTTTACACAAACAGACATTAATGTATTATATGTAATAACATCTGCTTTAGTACCATTAAGTTGCATCCGATTATAAATACTCCACGCTTCTTCAATTAGTCCACCCTTTACACAGACAGAAATAAATGTGTTATATGTAATAAGATTTGCTTTAATACCATTATGTTGCATCTCATCAACAACATCCTGCGCTTTAAGAAATAGCCCATTCTTTACACAGACAGCAATTAGTGTTGTATATACACGACTGTTTGCAGGAATTTTATTATAAGTCAAATTATTAACCAGTGCTCTTGCATATGGATAATTATTACCACATTGTTTTATAAGACCAATTGTGACTTTTTGAACCTCTATCAACGATACCTTACCATCTTTATGTAGCCTAATAATTGCCTTATTACTAAACGCATTATTTACTTTCTTTATTACACGTTCCTTTTCTACGCAAGATGAGGTTATAACATAAGATGTATCCTTGATTTTAGATTCATTTACACCAAACTCTATATTTAAATCAGCTTGTTGTTGAGTAGATAATTTTGAATATAATCGTGATAATCTAGAATTCCCATTAAACAAGGATGAGCTCTCATAACGTAAATATTTTCTTGCTTCATCAGAATTTTGCTGCAAAATATTACGCACCTCATCATAAGATTCATGTCTATGTTGTTTATTAATATTCCCCCGAAAGTTACCTTTTTGCACATTAGAAATATTAGAATTACCGCTACAAGCCATGATAATTAAGTCCTTCTTAAAAAATATGAATTCATGTTATTAGATTATAATTTTTTATTTTTATTATAAATAAGTTATGAATTATAATTCATTTTGCTAATTGCTGTATATAACATTTTTGTGTGGTAATGATCGTATTTTCATACTTATATCAATTAATTTAACACAAAACACACAGTTAAACTTAACTAAACATAAATAAACTCCTTAGCTTATAATTTAATTATTCCATAGTCAAACTGAAAGTGTAGCATTTGTTTGATATAAAAACCATTGCCACAATATGCTATAATAATGCTTTATGGAAATGTACATGGAGACTTTCAGATGAAGTCTAAACTTCTACAAGAATTGCAAGCACAAATCACCCATACAAATGCGAGTATAATTGCCGTTAGTAAAAATGTTAGCATTGAAAAGATTATTCATACATATCAATATGGACAACGCGCATTCGCTGAAAATTATGCGCAAGAATTACTCACAAAAGTTACACAATTACGCCAATACAATCTTGAGTGGCATTTCATTGGCAAATTACAAACCAATAAAATAAAACTAATTGCACCTCATGTAGCATGGGTACACAGCGTAGAAAATATAAGGCAAGCAGAATTATTAAACCGTTATCGTACTAATTTGACACCACTAAACGTACTTATTGAAGTTAATTTAGGTGGAATTGACACTCGCGGCGGAGTTCATGATTTCAATGAAATTGTACAATTAGCAAACGCAATTACCCAACAGGAGCACCTAAAATTACGGGGATTAATGGGAATGGCGACACATACCCGCGACAATGAATTGATTAGGCAACAATTTACGAAACTCCGTGAATATAAAGATAAATTAAATACGCAAGGCTATAATCTCGATACTTTATCTATGGGAATGAGTAATGATTACCGCATAGCACTAGAGTGCGGTGCAACTATGCTACGTCTTGGCAGTATAATTTTTGGCGATAGCGCATAATACACCCAAACAGTTCCATCATACTTGAGCTTGTTATAAGTATGCATTTAAAATTTGAATCCTGAACTTTTTTATAAAGATAAAAAATGAATCAAACACCGCAACAATACATACCCATTGATTTACATTGTCATTCAACGCATTCTGACGGCTCATATAGCGTCAGAGAAGTTTTGGAAAAAGTTAAAGAAAATGGCGGAAAATACATAGCCTTGACTGATCATGATACGATAGATGGTATTGCTGAGGCAAGAATTTGCGCTGCCGAATTTGGTCTAACTCTAATTCCTGGTGTTGAAATATCAGTAACATGGGAAAATAATACACTAATTCATATACTTGGCTTAGGAATTGATGAAACAAATTCTAACTTAATTACCAATCTCGAACGTTTACGATCATTACGCTTGGAGCGTGGCAAAAAAATTGCAACAGGGCTTGCCAAAATTGGAATCAACAACGCATTAGAGGGCGCATTATCTTACTGTAGCAACCCTGAGAGTTTGAGTAGAACACATTTTTCACATTGGTTAACCGCACAAGGATACGCCAAACCAGGCAAAGCATTCGACAAATACTTGGCGCAAGGTAAGGCTGGACATGTAAGCCAGACGTGGGCGAGTCTTGAAGAGGCAATGGATTGGATAATTTCCAGCGGTGGCATCCCAGTTATAGCCCACCCATGTAGGTATAAATTTACTCGCACCAAATTACTCAAATTAATCGAGCAATTCAAAGCACTTGGTGGCGTTGGAATAGAAGTAATTAGTTCATCACATAGCAAAGATGATGTAGAGCAAATCTCAGGAATTGCCCTTGCGACTAATCTATTAGCCAGCGCAGGAAGCGATTTCCACACGTTAGAAACATATCGAACAATACACGTAGGTACTTGCCAAGCACTACCATTGCGGTCAAAACCTATTTTCCCGTTATTAGGTATTTCATAAAATGCTATATACTTGATTGTAAATACCTAGCAACATCTCTACTTATACAGAATAAATTAATTTTACCCTCATGAGTTATCACAAAATCGGTAAAAATTAATTTATTCTATATATTTTAAATATTACTCTAGGTAGTTATATTTGATTTTACTTTGCGACTATACATATACAATAATGCAATTATCAATATTATAATCAATTGCTGAGTTAGCACGATTACATTCAAATGCTTATACGTAAACAATGTCAAGGCATAGTTAGCAATACCAGCAAGCATAGATTTAATAACCATACTGATTGACGTCGCAATACCAAATGCTTGTTTTATATTAAGCATCGCCTCGCTCATCATGCTATTCGAGCTCATTGCAAGAAGAAACGTAACCCACCACATTAATATAATGTATAAAACGAAATTCGAAGCAAATATTGACACCAAAATCAAACCACATGAGATTACAACCACCGCCGAGCTAATACTAACTACTTGAATTTTAAATAAACTAGTTTTATCTATCATACGCTTTAAAATAAAATTTGCGGCAATAATCGCTGTAGCATTAATTGCAAATAATAACGCGTAATCAAGCCTAGTTGCATGATATAAACTAATATATACAATTGCGGATGACCCAATAAAACTAAATAATGCGCCAAATGATAATCCAGTTGCAATAGATAAAATCATAAATTTCTTATTACTTAGATGTGCCTTATAATTAGAATAAATACTATTTAATTTATACCGCGAAAAATTAGTTTCCGGAGTAATAAAGCTACACAACAGCAAAAATACCCCATACGCAGTTAGGAAGTGAAAAATCCATTGCCATTTACCAGTATAATCGATTATCGTAGCCCCGATAATTGGCGCTACAATCGGCGCAAACATCATCACCATTCCAACTGATGCCATTGCTTTAGTGAATTTCTTTCCATCATAACAATCACGCAATATTGCAAAAGCAACCGTGGTACAAGCAGCGTCGCCGAATCCTTGAAACATTCGTGCAGTTGATAGTTGCCAAAATACTTCACTCAATGAGCAAACTATTGTACTAACTATATATAAAATAACGCCTATGGCTAAAATTTTCTTACGCCCAAATATGTCAGACATCGCACCCCAAACCACAAGCCCAAGCGAATACCCAATAAAATACGTCGTATACGTTAACATGGTGGCACTATTTTCCACCGAAAAATAATGCGCAATACTTGGAACTGCTGGCGCATACGTATCAATTGCAAATGGCGGTAATGCCGCAAATACCGCAATTAGAAATATCATTAATTTATCATTTTTCATTTTTTTCTCTATTTATTTAACATCATTTTTAACTGGTCTAATCGACTTTTTAACTCTGTATTGTCACTAATCTTTTCTAGACGACGTTTTGATTCATCTAAAATATTATTATTACCCATTTCATCTAAAAATCGCGATCTATCCCTTCTTTCAACGCTACCAGCTTTGCGTCGTTCTTCACAATAGCTAATCGTTAGCTCCTGTTGGGCACGGGTAATTCCTACATACATCAAACGGCGCTCTTCTTCTATTTGATTATTATTCATTGATTCTTGATGTGGTAAAATCCCATCTTCACAACTAATCAAAAATACATATGGGTATTCAAGACCTTTTGCTGCGTGTAATGTGCTTAATTTGATTGCATCAACTTGACTTTCGTTGCTTCCATCTAACATACCAATTAAATTAATCATTTGCACCAAATCTACCACAGTTTTATTATCCGTTTCTCCTTTTTTGCCTAACCACTCAATAAAACTAAGCACGTTACCCCATTTTTTCTCAGCATTTTTTAATTCATCTTGTTCGTACAAATAGCTTTCATATCCAATTTGCGTCACCAAATCCATCAATAAATCGCGTGGATTTTCTCGCGCCATTCTAAATTGCAAATCACCAATAAATCGCCCGAAATTAAGCACATCGTCAAGTTGCGCATTATTGCACAAGGAAGCAAATCCTTCTTCGAATAATGCCTCAAATAACGAAATATGCCTTGTCGCAGCGTAGTTGGCTAATTTCTCCAAAGTAACTTGCCCAACGCCACGCTTTGGCGTAGTAATCGCACGGATAAACGCTGTATCATCATTGTCATTCACCATCAAACGCAAATATGCGCAAACATCTTTAATCTCAGCCTTATCAAAGAATGACTGGCCACCCGCAATCGTGTAAGGCAATTTATAATTCCGTAATGCCTGCTCCAAAACTCTAGATTGCCAATTACTACGATATAAAATCGCGTAATCTTCAAACTTAGTTTCGTTATGTAGCTGATGTAACATGATTTTACGAGCTACCATATCGACTTCAGCTTCTTCATTATTACACGCAACTATCCGCACTGCCTCACCTTGTCCAAATTCACTCCATAGATTTTTATCAAATAACTTGGGATTATTTTTGATAACGCTATTGGCAGCGGATAATATGGTCAGCGTCGAACGATAATTCTGCTCAAGCTTAATCACCTTTAGGCGCGGATAATCATGCCCCAATGTGCGTAGATTCTCCACATCGGCGCCACGCCACGCATAAATTGATTGATCATCATCACCAACCTCAGTAAAAAGACCACTACTTCCAGCTAAAAGCTTTATCAAACTGTATTGGCAGGCGTTAGTGTCTTGATATTCATCAATAAGGAGATAACTAATTTTTTGTTGCCATTTATATAGCACTTCGAGATTAGTATTAAACAGATCTACGGGTAATTTTATTAAATCATCAAAATCCATCGCTTGATACGTCTTTAATGTATCACAATATATTTCATATATCCGAGCATTCACCAACTCAGTTTCATCCACAGCATTTGCAATAGCCATACTCGGAGTGGTAAATGCATTTTTCCACAATGAAATTTGTGTTTGCAACACACGTACCAGCGCTTTATCGGTAGTTTTAATTATGTCACTAATAATTTTAGCGCTGTCATAACTATCTAAAATAGAAAAATTTGCTTTATAACCTAAATGTTTTGCTTCTTCTTTTAGAATCTTCAGACCTAAGGAGTGAAATGTGGTAATCGTCAACCCACGAGTATTAATTCCACTCGTAAGCTTATTCGCCCGCTCCAGCATTTCTTTGGCAGCTTTATTGGTAAATGTAATCGCAGTAATATTTTTGGCAGGAATACCACATTCACTAATTAAATACGCAATCTTGTGGGTGATAACGCGAGTCTTACCGCTACCAGCGCCAGCTAATACTAGCAATGGACCAGCGATGTACTTAACCGCTTCTAATTGAGGCTTATTTAATTTTTTGAGTAAATCATGCATGGAAAAAGCTGTCTTTATTTTAAAATATTCAAGACAATATTGTAAACTATTTTAGTGAATCTATGTATAATTCAGCAACCGTTGCGTATAAAATGAAAACTGCGATTACTAATTAAGAATCGGCATCATCTCAAACATTTCATTTAATCTATCTAAGTTTATATAATGACTTTCTTTGTCTTCATGAGAAGGCAACATTGATTCAATATAATCAATAAAGGCGATAAATCTGTCGCCTCCAACCTTATGTGACACCTTTAAAAATAAATCGGCACGCTTAAATACATATAAATTGTCTTCATGAATAACTTGATAACCTTCATCTGTCATTTCAACATCCTCACATGAATCCGTTATTCCCTGCACAAAACTATACGGATTAGAACTAATAATCTTTTGTTTAAGACAAAACATCGCCACTGTTTTTCTAAATTCAGCATAATTTATATATATTTTATCAGTATTTCTTTGTACATCCAATACAGAACAAACTAAATTCAATCCACCAAGACCTCTGTAAAGACTGATTAAAGAATCCAACCGCATAAAATATGGTAATTTTGACAACCTTACCCCCAAACGAACTATATCCTGATTACTATGAAATAACTCCAACCCTCCCATCCATGAAACTTCTCTAGAAAAATCAATGGCGGGGCATTTTGATATTTGCTCTACGCTAGAATAAGATAGCGATGTCGATGGAATAACTTGGTGCCACAAATTATTATTTTCATTATTTTCCAAATTATTTTTAAACGCTCTATTTGCTGTAATTATCAATAAATCAGTCAATACTTCTTCTGATAAGTTAAATCTCTGAATTATATGTATTAATGGTAGTCCAAATCCACTGAAAAATCTATAAAATATTGTGTGCTCATGACACCTTTTACTTATTAGATCAGCAACGGAACACTGGGCAGAAAACACCAGTGACGTGAAGTTTTGTAACACCTCATTAGATTCTTGCGCTACATACTGGTTTGAAGATAAATGTTTATGAATAACAGTAGAAAATCTAGAACTAGATATATCATAATTTTTACCATCACTCACAAATTGACATAACTCATCGATCGAATAATTAACATTGTATTTTATTTCATGAACAAAAGCAGACCAAGAAGAATCTAAACTGGTAAATATCTTTTGATTTTGTACAGATGGCGAATTGTCAAGATTTACTGTAAGCATTTCACATCTCCAAAAATAAAAAAGAAAAATATCTAAACAGACAACCCACAGCCATCACTTTTTCAATTTATACACTTTATATGGTTGCTTACTAACTTTTACGTCCAAAGATTCCAAATATGAGTTTATATTAATTAGTAATTTATCCCATCTATTTAAACACTCAGTAAAAGATGCATCGGGGGTAAATACATAAATAATTCAACAACATATTAACAACACTCAATAAACTAAACACTGCAAATTACATACTCTCTCAATGGCATCAAATGCACAAATCATAGCTTAGTCATTTTGACTTATTCTATAAACTAAAATACTGTTATAATATTGGCTAGAGGAAATAAATTATCTTATAAAATAAATCCATAAAGAATAAAAACACACGAATGACAAATGTAATAAGCACCACTCATAATTAATAAAACATATGCACATAATGCGCTAAATGTATGTTTCATATATGTATTATAACATAATTTTAAATTAACAAACTAAAATAAAATTATACATTAATTGTTTATCTATCAAGGCGGCTAGCAGCTGGAATGATAGTAAAGTAAAGTTTTTAATTAAACAAAAACCAGAAAGAAAAATTATGGAACAAAATAATTTCATTAATGATATTATCCAACACTTTCAAGCTTTAGATAGATTTACACCAAACAGATTCATGGCCATAAAAAATAAAGATCTCCAATATGTTTATATTAATAGTGGGTTTGCTAAAATATATGGGCTAGAGATCCCATCAGCGCTGGGCAAATCTGAACAAGAACTAAATAATAGCCTCAGCAATGGATACGACCCCAAAGAGGAGCGTAAAATAATTCGCCATAATCGCACGGAATACTATTTAAACATATCAAAAACTAAAGATAAACAAATACCTGTAATATTATCCAAAACACCTATTATCAATCCAACAGACAATTGTACTGCAGGAATTTTAATCGAATGTTTAGATATGAATGTCTTTAGCGTAAGTAGAAATATTTGTCGCCAAATCACCATTCCTAAGGAATCAATAAATCGTCATGAGAAAATTAAACTTAGCGTAAGGGAACAACAGGTTGTGTTTTTATTTTTAGCAAACTTCAATAGCCAAGATATTGCAGATATTATTAATCAAATTGAAGATAACCATATCACCAAAAACACAGTTGATAGCATATTCAGAAATTTATTCATTAAATTTGATTGTTCTAATCGTATAGAATTATTCAAATCATTGTTAGAACACCATTTTGACCAAATTATTCCAAAAGATTTGCTACCAGAATGCACAATTCGCCTGTCACATTATTTACATGGATATGATAATGTTTGATTTAAACACAATAATTGCACGCGTACATATTAACATTAATAATATTCCACTAATGTTGATTATAAGCAACAAACCGCATATAGACAATAAATTTGCGATAAATAACCAACAAGATCAAAAGCTTTCTGAAAATACAGAAGAAGCAAATGATTTCTCTCACAAAATAGCAAATAAAACGCAAAACATAAGCCATGAATCGTTAAATATTTATGAAACCGTGCATGATTTGTTGCATATAATTAATAAACAATTAGCTGTTAAATTCACATATATCAATCTTGACTTTGAACAAACAATTGACCATAATCGTCTTATTATGCTAAATAATTATATAGATAATATGACACTACACATAGCCATAGATAATGCTAATTATACAAAAATAGCTAATTTAACTAGCAATATAAGTGGATTAGAACTAGAAAAATATACTAGTATAAAATATAATCACGCCTTTAAATTACAACAAACTCAAATTAGAATTTATAATCAACCGCAAATATATACCAATTTACAGCGTAGCATACATTTAAAAATTAGCGTAAAAGTAGCTAAGACCACTATATATATATTTATAAGCAATAATTTGATTAACAATATTCTAAATAGTTTATTAAAAACTAAGATTGATTATAAGAATATATTTATGGGTCACAAATATTATACACTACTGAATGAATATTTCTTACATAATTTCATTACTAAGCATATTTCACCAGACTCTACAATCACAAGTATTGAGCCTGCATATGCAAAACTAAAAAATATGATAGAATTCTCTATAAATACCATAGACTCAAAAAGCAATCAAAAGACTCTAGGTAGTTTTTACCTTTCTGCCAAATCTTTATCTCCTAGAGAACAAATAAGTAAAGGCAAATCACAAAATATAATTTCGAAAATAAATCTAGAACTACTGGCAGGAAGCGCAACAATTAACCTAAATCAAATTCAGGACATAGTTCCAGATAGCATATTATTACTTGATACGTTTGTGACAAATGAGCACTTAGTAAATAAAGTAATACTCAATACAAAACAACAACCTATAATAAATATTACAAGCAATGATTCTGGTGAAATTACATTACGGAAATTAATGGATACTGCTACGCCTATCGAATGATAATAAAAACATAGCAGGTTCTTAGACAGTTTCTATCAAATTAGGAAATTAGCATGCGCCATCCAATACAGATAATATGAAGTGAATAGCAACATAAATACTAAAGATAATGCAATCTTCATACTTCTAGAACGTTTACTTAAAACCAAAATCCCCAGATAGAAAGTGAATAATGTCCCGCTAAATCTTCCTTCAGACATCATTTGCCCAGTCATAAACCCAGGTAAAATACACAACAAGTTAAACATAGATTCTTCAACAAACTTGTTTAAAAATAACACGACTGTCAAGCCAATAGAAATTAAAAACATAATTGAATTATGTTTATCTTTGACCATATTCAAAAGTTGCGTACCCAAATTAGCAATATCCCATCCCTTACGACCCCATCCAGCCTGAATATGTTTAAAAGCTAAAAAATCACCTGTATGGTAATGCAAATATAACATATATGCCAACAAACCACTAATTGATATTATTCCACAAGCAATTATCCTGAATCTAAATCCTGATTGACGCCATAAATTATACACATAAGGAATTGAGAACATCACACCAACAGGTCGAGTTGCCGATAATAATCCACCAAAAATAGCCGATATATATGGCTTCTTTAATGCCATAAAGTAAAAGGCTAATAATGATAATAGCAAGAACATTGCTTCTGTATATAAAGATGTGAAATAGATCCCAAATGGTGAAAATCCTAACAAAAAGATTCCGAAGCGACTATTTAACTCGTCAAATTTCAAGCGCAAATATTTATAAAATACACACAACGATAAAAAAACAAAAATTTGGTTGAGAATAATTCCACTGGCAACAACTGGTGTTGAGATAGCAGCTACAACACCTTTTACTGTATATGGATAAAGCGGAAAAAATGCCCAATTAGCAAGCCCCTTCCATATTTTTGGTGAAGTTCTTGGTACTAGATCATATCCATGCTCAATAATTGTCATATACCATTTACAATCCCAGCGACACATTGCAGTAAAAAAACTATTATGTGCCTGTGCCAATATCTCATTTGCAAGATTATATTGATACAACATGATTAATCGACTAACTACAAATATTAATAAGCAATATAATAACCAATTGCATTTTAATAAGCGCCCCATAATTCAACAACCTTTAAAATAAAAAGCCAACTTGTATACACAAATTGGCTTTTAGAACTTTAATAATATAGTTTATCAAGCATCCACATCTTCAACAACTTCAGCATCAACAGGTCTATCCACAAGCTCCATAAAAGCACGTGGAGCATTATCTCCTGGGCGAAACCCGTGTTTTAATACTCGTGTATAACCACCGTTACGCTCAGCATAACGAGGACCTAATACATCAAACAACTTCACAACCATTTCACGGTCACGAAGTCTATCAAATGCTAACCGACGATTAGCCAAATTAGGTTTCTTTGCCAAAGTAATTAAAGGTTCTACAACCTTACGAAGCTCTTTTGCTTTTGTTAGCGTAGTAACAATAGCCTCATGTCTTAATAAAGCTGCAGCCATATTTTTAAACATAGCTTTTCTATGTGATGATGTGCGATTAAACTTACGATGAGCACAACGATGACGCATTTTAACATCCTTTTAAATTATAATTTAGGCTACTACTTACCAGCTTTAGATTTTGATTTTGACACGACAACAGTTTCTGTTACAACTGCTTCAGTGCTAATATCATCAGATAAAACTACAGTTGCCTGAGCTTCAGCATCAGCTTCCACTTCAATTCTATCTTCAGCATCTTTCTCTTTTATTGGAGCACTAAAATTTTTTCTTTTAAGCGATAATGGTGGCCAGTTTTCTAAAGTCATACCTAATCTAAGGTTACGAGCATCAAGTAATTCCTTAACTTCTGTCAAAGACTTCTTACCTAAGTTAGGAGTCCTTAATAGTTCGCTTTCCGAAAAAGTAACTAAATCACCAAGATAATTAATATTTAAATGCTTTAAGCAATTCGCACTTCTTACTGTCAACTCTAAATTATCAACCAATTCTAAAAATATAGGATCAACCTCAGGCTCTTCCTTAATTGGAATTAATTTACTTGCAACAGTCTCAGTTTCAGGCATATGTTCTAAACCTGCGAATACCAAAACTTGCTCAATTAAAATCTTAGATGCAGATCTTATGGCCTCTTCTGGGGATATAACTCCATTTGATTCCACTTCTAAAATTAATTTATCTAGATCAGTTTGCTGCTCAACACGAGCATTTTCAACATTAAATGATACTCGATGAATCGGAGAGAATGTTGCATCAAGCATAATCCATCCATCACCAACTGAATCACCACGCTCACGTCTTGATCCAACAGTTTGATATCCACGACCAACTTCAATCTTGATCTCCATATCTATTGAGCCATTTTTAGATAAGCTACAAATGACATGTTCACTGTTTAAAAGATCAACTTCATGAGTTAGTTGAATATCAGCACCTGTCACAAGTCCTGATCCAGACTTTTGCAACCTAACTATAACACTGTCTGTGCCATGTAGCTTAAATACTAAACCCTTAAGGTTTAATAAAATATCTACAACATCTTCCATTACACCATCAATAACAGCATATTCATGAAATATACCATCAATCTTAACCCCAGTTACAGCAACACCATCCATCGATGACAATAAAATGCGACGCAATGTGTTACCCAAAGTATGACCATAGCCACGTTCAAATGGCTCCATCACAATCTTACAATTATTGCTATCACCATCAATCGGTGTAATACAAATTGATTTTGGTTTTAACAACTGCTTGCTTGAAGTCTGCATAGTTTATTTCCTTACCTGCTATTTAATTATTTAGAGTAGAATTCTACCACTAGTTGTTCATTCATGTCGCTAGATAATTCACTTCTTTCAGGTGCAGATTTGAATACACCTTCCATTTTTTTACTGCTTACATCAAGCCAAGAGGGAGTACCAGTTTGTTCTGCCAAAGATAAAGACTCTGCAATACGAACTTGTTTTTTAGATTTCTCAGTTACAGAAACCACATCTCCAGCCTTAACTGAATATGAAGGAATATTAACTTGGCAACCATTAACCAAAATCGCTTTGTGCGAGACTAATTGACGAGACTCTGCACGGGTAGAACCAAATCCCATACGATACACTACGTTATCTAATCTAGACTCTAACAATTTTAATAGATTTTCTCCTGTAGACCCCTTGCGACGCTCAGCTTCTGCAAAATACTTTCTAAACTGACGCTCTAAAACGCCGTAAATACGACGTATCTTTTGCTTCTCACGAAGCTGTACACCATAGTCAGACATCTTGCCAGGTTTGGCACCATGCTGCCCAGGTAATGTATTCAATTTGCACTTAGCATCAGCAGATTTTCTGCTACTTACCAATGATAAATCTAAGCCTTCACGACGCATTAATTTACATCTGGCCTTAGTATATCTAGCCATAAACATTTATCCTTTCTTTATTTGCTATTAGGTATACAAGTACTACACTCACATAATTTATGAATAGAACAATCAAACGTTACACTGTGTCCATAAATAGTATGAATAAGCACACTTTACATTTTTGAATCTTAAACTTTACCAGATTGATAAAAATTTACTAATATGTTCAAATGATTATTCATTGATTCAAATAATTAAAGTATGTATATAATTTATTAAAATTAAACTCTACGCCTTTTTGGTGGACGACATCCATTATGCGACATAGGCGTCACATCAGCAATACTAGTAATCTTAATACCCAAAGCATGTAAAGCACGAATAGACGATTCACGACCTGGACCATGACCTTGCACACGTACATCCAATGATTTAATACCATATTCTTGGGCAACTTTACCAGCTTTTTCTGCAGCTATTTGTGCTGCAAATGGAGTACTTTTTCGAGAGCCTTTAAAACCAGCACCGCCAGATGAAGCCCAAGATAATGCATTACCCTGACGATCCGTGATGGTTATAATTGTATTGTTAAAAGAGGCGTGAACGTGTACAACACCTTCACTTACCTGCTTTTTCACTTTCTTGCGTACTCGCACTGCGTTTGCTTTACTCATTTATAACTTCCTTGTACTAAATGGTTATTTCTTTTTACCAGCAACTAGCTTGCGCGGACCTTTACGTGTACGAGCATTAGTTTTAGTCCTCTGACCACGTACAGGAAGACCCTTAACATGTCTTAGCCCACGATAACATTTTAAATCAATAAGACGTTTAATGCTCATTGACACTTCACGACGTAAATCACCTTCTATCGTATATTTAGTCACTTCATTACGAATTAACTCCATTTCCTCTTGAGTTAACACCTTAACTTTAGTTTGTGGATTGATTTTTGTACCGACACAAATCCATTTTGCACGAGACGGACCAATACCATAAATATGCTGTAACCCAATAACGATATGCGCATTATCCGGAACATTTACTCCAGCAATACGTGCCATTATGCTTCCTTTCAAAAATTAAAACATAAGCTTTAGCTTTTCATCCATAACTAATTATTTTATCACATATTATGCATACTGTAGCATTTATTCACATTGATACTACCATAGTCAGAATAAATATTTCATAATACCAACAAAATGCAACATTAACAAAACCAATAAATTATTACTTCAAGCAAAAACCCACCACAATAAACACATCAGAAATTAACCTTGACGTTGTTTATGTCTTGCTTCTTTGCAAATTACGCGAACTACACGATTACGACGAATAACCTTGCAATTACGACATATTTTTTTTACCGAAGGCTGAACTCTCATATATACCTCGTAAAATTACTTCGCACGGAACACTATCCGAGCTTTATTTAAATCATATGGCGTCATTTCAACTGTTACCTTATCACCAGGTAAAATACGAATATAGTTCATCCTCATTTTACCAGAAATATGGCATAAAACCACATGACCATTTTCTAACTTTACACGAAACATAGTATTTGGCAATGCATCTACTACTTCGCCCTCAAACTGAATTACATCATCTTTTGCCATACAGATTACTTACCCTAAAAACCCTTTAAATTAGCCTTTTTTAGCAAGCTCTCATACTGTGCCGACATCACATGAGATTGAACTTGAGTCATAAAGTCCATAGTTACCACCACCACAATTAATAATGATGTACCACCAAAATAAAATGGAACATTCCATTTTAAAATTAATATCTCAGGAAGTAAACACACTAAAGTAATGTATATAGCTCCTGCTAAAGTTAGACGTAGCACCACCCTTTCAACATATCTCGAAGTATGTTCACCAGGCCTGATACCAGGTATAAATGCACCACTTTTTTTCAGATTCTCTGCAGTCTCTTTAGGATTAAATACTAATGCCGTGTAGAAAAAACAGAAAAATATAATTGCTGAAGCATAAAACAATACATAAACAGGCTGACCTGGATGTAATGAATCGCTAATTGCCGATAAAAAGCTCAAATTAGAACTACCACTTCCTAACCAACCCAATAAGGTTGCAGGAAACAGAATGATACTTGACGCAAAAATAGGCGGTATCACACCAGCCATATTTATTTTTAACGGTAAATGGCTGCTTTGCCCTTGCATTACACGGTTTCCTACTTGACGCTTAGCATAGTTTACTGGAATCTTACGTAAAGCACGTTCAACAAATATAACAACATACGTTATCAATGCTATTATTACAAATATCAAAATCGTAGTAAAAATAGACATTGATCCTTGTGAAGTTAAGCTTAACGTTTTACCAACAGCACCAGGAATCCCTGAAACTATACCTGTAGTAATAATCATTGAAGCGCCATTTCCTATACCACGTTCAGTAATCTGTTCTCCTAACCACATTAAAAACATAGTTCCTGTAACCAAACATATTACTGCGGTAATAAAAAATTGCGTCTCTGGTAATACCACCAACCCTGGCTGCTTATATAGCATTGTAGCAATACCAAAACTTTGCACTAACGCAAGAATTACAGTAGCATAACGTGTATACTGTGTAATTTTACGCCTTCCAGACTCGCCCTCTTTTTTTAATTGAATTAAATAAGGAAAGACTTCTGAAGACAACTGCAAAATAATAGAGGCTGAAATATAAGGCATGATCCCAAGTGCAAAAACAGTAAATCGCGATAAAGCACCACCAGAAAACATATTTACCATACCAAGTAAACCATTCTCACTTGACTTAAATAACTTTGCCAACTCTGTTGGATCTATACCAGGAACTGGAATGTGAGCACCAATTCTAAATATAATAAGAGCGCCGATTAAAAATAAAATTCGCTTTTTTAAATCGGCAAATCTGTTTGCTTTTGCTATTGCCATAGTTGCTTCTCTATTACCAAAATTAGTCTAAAGTTCCACCAGCAGCAATAATTGCAGCCTTAGCAGCCTTAGTTGCTATAATACCACGGACATGAACAGGCTTACTAATGCTGCCAGTATTAATAATTTTAATTCTGTCTGCATATTGCGATACCAATCCACTACTTACTAAAGTAAGACGATTAATTTCATTAATCGCCAATTTATCTAAGTCTGATAAACGAACCTCTGCACCAAGATGCATGGAATTAAATCCACGCTTAGGTAGACGTCTAGCTAAAGGCATCTGACCACCTTCAAATCCTACTTTATGAAAGCCACCAGAGCGACTTTTTTGACCCTTGTGTCCACGGCCACAAGTTTTTCCCAAGCCAGAACCAATACCACGACCAACACGTTTTTTGGCATGCTTAGCACCTGCGCTTGGTTTAATACTATTTAAAAACATGGTACTAACCCTCATACTTTAAAAGATAATGAATACGATTGATCATCCCACGATTTTCAGGCGTGTCAATAACTTCAACTGATTGATTAATTTTTCTTAATCCCAAGCCACGAGCACAAGCTTTGTGAGCCTCTAACCGCCCAATTAAACTTTTGACAAGAGTAACCTTAACTGTCTTTTGCATGTTAAACCCCCAATATTTCTTCAACAGTTAAACCGCGTTTTGCAGCGACTTCACTTGGTGTGGAAATACTTTCTAAACCTTTTAATGTGGCTCTAACCACATTATACGGATTAGTTGAGCCGTGTACTTTTGCTGTAATATTCTTGATCCCAATTACATCAAAAATCGCACGCATAGCTCCACCTGCAATAATACCTGTACCATCTTTAGCTGGCTGCATATATACAGTAGTAGCTCCGTGTTTTGCTGTTACAACATGGTGCAATGTGCCATTTTTCAAAGGCACTTTAACCATATTTTTACGAGCTTCTTTTACCGCTTTTTGTACGGCAACAGGCACTTCCTTAGACTTACCCTTACCCATACCAATACCACCATCACCGTCACCAACAACAGTAAGCGCAGCAAATCCCATGATTCGACCACCCTTTACAACTTTAGTAACCCGATTAACACTTATCATCTTTTCGACAATATTGTCTTTTATGTGTTCTTTAATTTCAGCCATTTATTATTTACTCCATTAGAACACAAGGCCGTGTTCACGTGCTGCATCAGCCAAAGCTTGAATGCGTCCATGATAACGGAAACCTGCACGATCGAAAGCAACTTCTTTAACACCAGCAACAATAGCCTTTTCAGCAATTAATTTACCGATGAGTTTAGCTGCATCCACATTGCCACCATTCTTAACACTCACATCACCAACTGTAGAAGCTGAAGCCAATACTTTAGATCCAGTTGCATCTATAATTTGTGCATAAATATGACTGTTAGATTTATATACCACTAGGCGTGTTGCGCCGAGCTCAGCAATCTTTAGACGAGTACTACGTGCACGTCTAAGTCTAGCTTCTTTCTTGTTCATCTTTAACCCCTTAAATTATTTTTTCTTAGTTTCTTTAAGGATCACTTGCTCATCTGCATAACGAATACCTTTACCTTTGTAAGGCTCAACAGATCTATATGAGCGAATGACAGCCGCTTGTTGACCAACTAGCTGTTTGTCCATACCTTTAACTATAATTTCAGTTTGTGTTGGGGTTTCAATTTTAATTCCATGAGGCGCTTTATGCACGACAGGGTGTGAATAGCCTAATGTTAAATTTAAACTATCACCAGAAACTGCAACACGATAACCAACACCTAAAATGGTTAATTTTTTCTCAAAACCCTTAGTCACCCCTGTAACCATATTAGCCAAAACAGCACGGATAGTACCCGATAATGCTTTTGAAAATTTGGTATCCTCGGTAGTTGCCAGCACAATACTATTACCTTCTTTAGTAATAGTAACAGCATCATTAAATGTATATTCTAATACACCTAATGCACCCTTAACATTCACATGTGAACCGTTAAGAGTTATTTCAACACCATTAGGAATTTCAAGAGGAATTTTTGCCATACGAGCTAACATTGTTTTCCCCCTTAAGCCACAACACAAATAACTTCACCACCAACTTTTAATGAACGAGCTTTACGGTCGGTTATCACACCACGAGGGGTAGAAATAATCGCAACACCTAAGCCGCTCATAACTGTTGGAAGTTCATCACAACCACGATAAATGCGTAATCCAGGACGAGAAACACGTTCAATTTTCTCAATAACTGGTTTACCTGCATAATATTTTAGTGTAATTGATAATTCAGGTTTAACCGCTCCTTCAATTTTGAAGTCTTCAATATAACCTTCATCTTTTAACACTTTAGCAATTGATACCTTAATTTTTGATGAAGGCATCATTACTATTTCTTTATTTGCTGCTTGCGCATTACGAACACGAGTTAACATATCCGCAATTGTATCTTGCATCATTTTGTAATACTCCTTCTTACCAGCTAGCCTTGATAACACCAGGAACTTCACCTTTTAAGGCTAATTCTCTCAACTTATTACGTGCTATACCAAATTTACGAAACGTTCCACGCGGACGCCCTGTTAATGCACAACGATTACGATGGCGAACAGGAGATGAATTACGAGGTAATTTTTGTAAAGCTAATCTAGCTTCAAATTTTTCTTCTTCAGTTTTAGTAAAGTCGCTGATAATAGTCATTAAAGCCGCACGTTTACCAGCAAATTTAGCCACTAGTTTGGTACGTTTTAATTCTCTTTCAACTAAAGCTTTTCTAGTCATTCTTTTTATCCTTACTTGATTGGGAAACTAAACGCTTTTAATAATGCTCTTGCTTCTTCCGCGGTTTTAGCCGTGGTAGTAACCGTGATATTCATACCACGTAAAGCATCAATCTTATCGTATTCAATTTCAGGAAAAATAATTTGTTCTTTTAAACCAAAATTATAGTTACCACCTTGGTCAAAAGACTTGCCTGGCAACCCACGGAAATCTCTTACACGAGGTAATGCAACCGAAACTAGGCGATCTAAGAATTCGTACATTCTTTCTTTACGCAAAGTTACTTTACAACCAACTGGGTACCCTGTTCTAATTTTGAACCCAGCAATTGATTTACGCGCCTTAGTTACAACTGGTTTTTGCCCAGCTATTTTAGTTAAGTCAGATACGGCAAATTCCATAACTTTTTTATCAGCAATTGCCTCACCAACACCCATATTAATAGTAATTTTCTCAATACGAGGAACTTCCATTATTGAAGCGTAATTAAATTGTTTGATTAGTTCTGGAACAACTGTAACATTATAAAACTCTTTAAGTCTTGCCATTTATTACACTCCACCTACTATTTTGCCCGTGGATTTGAACACACGAACTTTTTTACCATCTCTAATTTCAAAACCAACTCTGTCAGCTTTTTTAGTTTCAGGATTAAGCACCGCCACATTAGAAATGTGAATCGGCATATTTTTATCAATGATTCCGCCTGTAGTACCCTTCATAGGATTTGGTTTTACAGCTTTTTTTACAACATTGATACCTTCTATTAGCACTTTTTCATTATTAATCACCTGTAAAACTTGACCTATTTTAGCCTTATCCTTACCTGTAATCACAATTACTTCATCGCCTTTGCGAATTTTTCTCATAGCTTATTCTACCTTAAATTACTTCAGGAGCTAATGAAACGATTTTCATGAATTTTTCTGTACGTAATTCACGTGTAACCGGTCCAAAAATACGTGTACCTATTGGTTCTAACTTGGCATTTAATAAGACAGCTGCATTAGTGTCAAATTTTACCAAAGAACCATCGCTACGTCGTACACCCTTAGCAGTTCTAACAACGACTGCATTATAGACATCACCTTTTTTTACACGTCCACGCGGTGCAGCATCTTTTATAGATACTTTTATAATATCACCAACACCTGCGTAACGACGCTTAGAACCACCTAAAACCTTGATGCACATAATTCGGCGCGCACCAGTGTTATCAGCAACCTCTAAGATTGTTTGCATTTGAATCATTTGAATTTTACCTTTCCAACTTAACACGTTAGCAAACGGCCAGTATTGGGCCCGATAGTTTCGGGCGACTAGACAATATATAAGTCCAGTATATTAACATATTTAGCTGGACTTATGCAAATCTTTTTACTCTGAAATTTAAACAGAATAAAATTCTACTCGTTAACCCAAGTATTAAGCCTTTTCCACTAGCGACTGAACAACCCAAAATTTGGTCTTTGAAATTGGCTTAGAATGCGCAATAATTACTTTATCACCAATTTTATATTGGTTATTTTCATCATGCGCATGATACTTAGTAAATCTTTTAACATATTTACCATATAATGGATGCTTAACAAGACGTTCAATCATAATTGTAACTGTCTTATTACGAGCATCACTTACTACTTCACCAACTAATGTACGTACTGCTTTTGTCATCTTACGCAACCTTTTCACGTAAAACTGTTCTCACACGTGCGATATCACGACGCACCCTTCTTAACTCACTAGTCTTAGTAAACTGTTGCATAGCAACCTGCATACGTAACGAAAAATGAGTTTTTAGCAACTGCGCTAACTCTGTTGTTAGCTCAGTTTCTGATTTTATTCTAAGCTCTTTAGCTTGCATTATGCACCCGCCTGTCTAATAACAAAAGTTGTCTTAAATGGCAATTTTGCAGCTGCAAGACGAAAGGCCTCACGAGCTAATTCTTCTGCCACACCATCCATTTCATACAACATCTTACCTGGCTGTATCTCAGCTACAAAATACTCAGGTGAGCCTTTTCCGCCCCCCATGCGCACTTCTGCTGGTTTTTTAGAAATAGGTTTATCTGGGAATACTCGAATCCAAATTCTACCGCCACGTTTAATATGACGGGTCATTGCACGACGAGCAGCCTCAATTTGGCGAGCAGTTAAACGTCCACGAGATACAGACTTTAAACCAAATTCACCAAAACTAACTTTTGTACCGCGAGTAGCAACACCAGTGTTACGACCTTTTTGTACTTTACGGTATTTTAATCTATTCGGCTGCAACATCTTTAGATCCTACCTTTCTTTGTCTTGGTCTTCTATTATTTACTGGTTTATCTGCAAATTTTCTACCTTTTTTATCATCATCTGAACGTGGAGTATTTCCAATTACTTTAGCTTGATTTAGATTTTTCTCGCCTTTGTAAATCCATACTTTAATTCCAATGATACCAAATGTAGTCAGAGCCTCGCTAGTTGAATAGTCAATATCTGCACGTAGTGTATGCAAAGGCACACGACCTTCACGATACCACTCATTACGAGCAATATCTACACCATTTAGTCGTCCAGATGTTTTAATTTTTATACCCAAAGCGCCCATTTTCATAGCACCCTGCATAGCACGTTTCATTGCACGACGGAATGCAACACGTTTTTCAACTTGGATTGCAACAGAATCAGCAACAATTTGTGCATTTAATTCAGGCTTACGAATTTCTTCTACATTTAAATGCAAAGCAACATCAGTCATTTTTTGTAACTCTTGTTTAATTTGCTCAATACCCTCACCTTTTTTACCAATAATCACACCTGGGCGTGCTGTAAATAAAGTGATTTTAATGCTTTTTGCTGGACGCTCAATAATAATACGCCCAATGGCCGCACGACGACCATACTTCTTCCGTAAAAACTCACGAATTTTCAAATCTTCTAGTAAGATTTTTGCAAAATTTTGATTATTTGCATACCAACGAGAAGACCAATCACGAGTTACCGCTAATCTAAAACCACGCGGATCTATTTTTTGTCCCATGTTGTCCTCCTAATAGCCAACCACTACATTGATATGGCAGGTTTGTTTTTCAATTTTATTGCCACGACCCTTAGCACGCGCTGTAAAGCGTTTCAAGCTAGGACCTTTATCGACATAGATTACTTTAACTTTTAACATATCAATATCAGCACCTTCGTTATGCTCTGCATTAGCAATAGCTGATTCTAATGTTTTCTTAATTAATCCAGCAGACTTTTTCTGCGTAAAATTTAAAACATCGATAGCCCTTGCAACAGGCAAACCACGAATTAAATCAGCAACTAGGCGACACTTTTGTGCTGAGACACGAATGCCATTTGTTTGAGCAGATACTTGCATCTTTTACCCCTTACCTTTTAGCTTTTTTGTCAGCAGCATGACCTTTGAATGTTCTAGTCAAAGCAAACTCGCCTAATTTATGTCCAACCATGTTGTCAGTAATGTACACTGGCACATGAGCCTTGCCGTTATGCACAGCGATAGTTATACCGATCATATCAGGAATAATTGTTGAGCGACGTGACCAAGTTTTTATTGGACGCTTATCACTTTTTTCCTGAGCAACCAACACTTTATCCATTAAGTGTTGATCTATAAAAGGACCTTTTTTTAATGAACGAGCCATAATTTATATTCCCTTAACTACTATTTTCTACGACGATCACGGATAATTAAATGATCGGTACGTTTATTTCTACGTGTCTTAAAGCCTTTAGCCAAAGTACCCCAAGGAGATACTGGATGACGACCTGCAGAAGTTTTACCTTCACCACCACCATGTGGATGATCCACAGGATTCATGGCAACCCCACGTACAGTTGGACGTATACCTAACCAGCGCTTAGCACCAGCTTTTCCATAATTACGTAAACTATGTTCTGAATTGCCAACCTCACCAATAGTAGCTTTGCAATCCATATGCACTTTACGAATTTCACCAGAACGCAAACGTAACTGCGCGTAAATTCCCTCACGTCCTAACAACTGAACCGAAGCACCAGCAGAGCGCGCTAATTGTGCGCCTTTACCAGGACTCATTTCGATACAGTGAATAGTAGTACCAACAGGAATATTTCTTAATGGCAACGAATTACCAACTTTAATTGGCGCTTCTGGACCAGATATAACTTGCATCCCAGCAACTAAACCTTTTGGTGCAATTATATATCTTCTTTCACCATCTGCATAACATAACAAAGCAATGTATGCTGTACGGTTTGGATCGTATTCAATACGCTCTACCACAGCAGGTACATCTAATTTATTACGTTTAAAATCTACTAAACGGTAGTGTTGTTTATGACCACCACCTTTATGACGCACTGTAATGCGACCATTGTTGTTACGCCCTGAACCTCTAATTTGTGGTTCCAGCAATGGAAAATGTGGTTTACCTTTCCATAAGTCTTTCGTAACAATTTTTATCATGCCACGCTGACCTGGTGTAGTTGGTTTCTTTTTCATTAAAGCCATTATCTATACTCCTAATTCTGGTTTTCAGAAAAGTCAAAGTTCTGACCAGGCTGTAGCTTAATATAAGCCTTCTTAACATCAGCACGTTTTCCCGCATGACGACCAAATTTCTTAGCTTTACCCTTAATAATACACACCCGAACTTGTGCAACTTTGGCATTAAAGGCTTGTTCAAAAGCTAATTTTATATCTTCTTTTGTTGATTGTTTCAACACTTTAAACGCTACTTGTTCCTGTTTTTCAGTAAGCGTATTAGTTTTTTCTGTAACAATAGGAGATATCAATACTTTATATAAATCTATTTTTTTCATACCCATTGCTCCTGAATTTGTTCAACAGCTTCTTTTGTGAACACTACTTTGTCACAACGAAGTAAACTATATGGATCAACTTGATGCGCTTCTAATACCAAAACATTTGGTAAATTGCGTGATGACATAAATACATTTTCATCTAATTGACTAACAACTAGCAAAACTGTACCGCCATTTAAAGACATATTATTTAATATACCAATAAAACTTTTAGTTTTCGGTGTTTCTATATTAAAACTATCTGCAACAAGCAACCTATCATCGCGAACTAATTGCGATAAGATAGACGCAAAAGCTGCACGATACATCTTACGATTAATTTTCTGCGTAAAATTTTCCTCTGGTTTATTTGGGAAAATCTTACCACCGCCACGCCATAGTGGAGATGATGCCATACCAGCACGAGCACGACCTGTACCCTTTTGTTTAAAAGGCTTTCTACCTGATTTATTAACTTCGCTACGAGTTTTCTGGGCACGAGTCCCGCTACGCGCGTTAGCTAAAAATGCTGTAATAACTTGATGAATTAACGCTTGATTATATTCACGCGCGAAAACACCATCATTTACAGTCATTGCACCAACATTCTGACCCTGTGTATTAATTATTTGTAGTTCCATTATACACCCGCCTTAATACTTGGACGAACAACAATCTTGCCACCCTTAGATCCTGGAACAGCGCCCTTAATCAACAATAGACCACGTTCAATATCTACACGCACTACTTCTAGATTTTGTGTAGTAACTTGCACGTTACCTAAATGTCCAGCCATCTTCTTACCTGGAAATACGCGACCTGGATCTTGACGTTGACCGATTGAACCTGGTGTATTATGTGAACGAGAATTACCATGCGATGCACGATTTGAAGAGAAATTATGACGCTTGATTACGCCAGAAAATCCTTTACCTTTTGATGTGCCAGTTACATCAACCATTTGACCTACAGCAAAAGTTTCTACACTAATTATAGAACCAACCTGTAAATCAGCTAATTGCTCTGGGCTTAAGCGAAACTCATGCAATGCACTACCAGATTCTACACCAGCTTTGGCATAGTGACCCTTCGCAGCACTATTTACACGACTTGCTTTTCTAGACCCAAAAGCCACTTGTACAGAATCATATCCATCTGTAGCTTTTGTCTTTACTTGTACAACACGATTATTGCCAACAACTAAAACAGTAACTGGAATAGAGCTACCATCTTCAGCAAAAACGCGAGTCATGCCAAGCTTTTGACCTAATAGACCAAGACTCATTATATTACCTTTCTTATTATTTACCTAATATCTTTTAGAAATAAGTAAACCTATTTCTATTGTTATCAGGCTTGGTTACAATTGACCAATATGATTAATACCTCATTTTCAAAACAAAATTTGACAATAAGACCCGCCATTTTATCACAATCAAACAACTAATTGCAAATTTTTCTAAATATTTTTTATTATTCACCCCCATAGAATCTAAATCTCAAAGTACGAATAATTTAAATTTGACATGTCTATAATTTCACATGTATAATCTTGTCAATGCACATTTTATAAACTGAAAGGAATTAAAATGAAATCAATACCCAATATAAAATTAATATTAGTTAAATTCATATTTATAATTTTAAGCACTTCAGCAATAGCGGCACCCTCATTTAATATGGCATACGTTGGAGGCCAAGGTAATTTATCAGATGCTGCATGTTATATTCGCTCTGACAATGGACAACCATATTTTAATATAGTTTCTATATTCGCAGCAAGCATAAAAGGAACAACTCCATCAGCACCTACAATACAATTCAATAACAATGTGAGTAGCTTACTTAACTCAGCATTAACTCCTGGTAGCCAAGTATATAATTTACGCGCAAAAGGCCTTAAAGTTTTACTAACTGTAATGGGCGGGCATGCACAAGCTGGATGGTCATGTTTCACTAACCAAACAGATGCAGAATCTTTCGCCAAACAGCTAGTTACAATAGCTAATCAATACGGTCTGGATGGAATTGATATTGATGATGAGTATTCCAATTGTACCCCAAACTCCACTTCTTTAATAATGGTCGCTCAGGCTATCAAAAATGACACTAACTTTAGTGGCAAAATATTAACTAAGGCACTATATGCTGATGCTAAATATTTCAAAACCACTTATAATGGTCACACACTAGCAGAATATTTAGACTATGGCTGGGAAATGAATTACACAAGTTCAAATTTTAGCGGTAGACTTAGCACATATCTTCAATATGGTATGAGCGCCTCAAATCTTGCATTGGGTGTTTATGAAGCTAAAACATCTACCGCGGCAGCTAAGTCCACAGGTGCATATGTAGCTAATAATTCACTCGGTGGGGTTATGGTATATAATGTTACAAATCAATTACAAGATTATTTATCTGCTATTGCTGGTCAAGAATACGGAAATGGCATTACACTTAATGTAGCTGAATCATGTTTTTTAACAAACTAATTTTATGACGATGTGTTACTTTGTCGAACACACATAAAATTCAAATGCATATATAAAAAATAGGGATCACTCTAATTTAAAGACGATGATCTCTATTTTATTAAACTTTTATTATTAAATGAATTCAACTTAAACTGTAAATTTGTCTTAACTCCAGACTATTCGCTATTGAGAATCTCCATATATTTATACAGATGTCGCCTCAGAATATGTAATTTATTCTAACATTTATAACTTATTAATAAAAATTTGATTTATAAAAGAGTTTAAAGAGATGGCGGAAGCTGTGAGATTCGAACTCACGAAGGACTCGCATCCTCGCCAGTTTTCAAGACTGGTGCATTCAACCGCTCTGCCAAGCTTCCATCTAGTTGAGGTAGGTATTATATGACATCTAAAGAAATTTTGCAAATATTTTTTTAAGTTTTTCAAAATAATTTGCCTGCATTTTTAATGACACACAAATATTTTTATTTCATATTCTAAAATACTTAATCAAATCAATATGAAAATCAAATTATGCCAAATGAGTATACTATGTTTATTTAAGCGCTTCCAAAACTCGAATACTAACTCTTTTTAATTCAATCTTTTAACACCTAAGTCCTCACTTTTTTTATTACAACTCTTTATAGAATAATTTATAAATTTTTACGTTCAAAGATTACGAAATTTGAGTTTGTAATACTTCAATAAAAAAAGTGAGGGCTGGGGTAGTAAAAACTAAAAATTATACATTTATTGAAATAACAAAATGACAGCTCAATTAATCGACTAAATATGCTATAATTACACGTTTTAGAAATTATTACATTGTAATAAATCTTAGTACACTATTCAATGTGTAGACATTTTTCTACTGTACCCCAATAAAATAATTAAGTGAGGAAGCAATGAAACAAAAAGCAATTGAAAATTTTGAACAAGCCATAGAAGAGCTTGAATTAATCGTCAGCCAAATTGAAAGCAACGAGATTAAACTTGAGGTTGCATTAGAAAAATATCAACAAGGCATGAATCTCGTTAAATTTTGTCAAGATAAACTGACTGAAGTTGAGCAAAAAGTAAAAATTCTAGATCCAGATTCTAACACATTAAAAAATTTGGGCGAATAAGATGTCTTGGATAGAACAATCACTGACTGAAATTAACAACAAATTAAACACGATGTTTCATGATAAAAATGACAGCAACTTAAAATCAGCAATGGCGTATTCCTGCCTTAACGGTGGAAAACGCTTGCGTCCGTTATTAACAATTGCCGCAGGACAAACTAGTAATGCACAGAATACACATTTGTATTCTATGGGGATCGCTATTGAATTGATTCATTGCTATTCGTTGGTGCACGACGATTTACCAGCAATGGATAACGATGATTTGCGACGTGGAATTCCTACTTGTCACATAAAATACGGTGACGCTATGGCGATTTTAGTTGGCGATGCATTGCAATCATTAGCGTTTGCAATAATTAGTAGCGATGAATTAAATTTACCGCCAAGCACTCAACTCAAACTGATAAATATATTGGCAAATGCAAGTGGCGAATTAGGAATGGTTGGCGGTCAAGCACTAGACATTCTCAATACAAACAAAACATTGACTGTTGAAGAATTGTCACAAATGCATGCTTTGAAAACTGGAGCATTAATTAAAGCCGCGATTTTATGTGGATATTTGTTGGGTGAAAATGCCAACAAAAATGATGAAATATATCTAATTTTGGATAATATCGCCAATAAAATAGGCTTATTATATCAAGTGATTGACGATATTTTAGATTACACCGGCGACACAAAAACTTTGGGCAAGACTGCGAACAAGGATGAAGCGCAACAAAAAGCTACGTTTATAAATTTATATGGTTTAACGCAGTCCCAAGAATTTGCCGATACACTATATAAAGAAATTGTTGATTCACTTTTTAAATTACCAAATCATGCATATTTGCTAGATTTACTAAATATGATTTTTAATCGCAAAAATTAAATGATACAAAATAGCGAAGAGACTCGAAGTATATAAAATTCCACTCGAAGGAACAAAAATAAATGACTAATTTATTAGAAAAAATAAACTCATCTGCCGATTTAAAACAACTACGACGCGATCAATTATATCCGCTATCTTGCGAATTACGTGATTTCATTTTAAATAATGTCAGCAAAACTGGCGGGCATTTGGCATCAAATTTGGGTAGCATCGAATTAACTATTGCATTGCATTATATATACGACACGCCAAATGATTTGTTGGTTTGGGATGTTGGTCATCAATCATATCCGCATAAAATACTAACTGGCCGACGTGAACAAATGGACAGCCTGCGTCAATTTGGCGGATTGGCGGGCTTTCCAAAACGGGATGAGAGCATTTATGACACATTTGGCGTTGGACATTCATCAACATCGATTTCTGCAGCACTTGGAATGGCTATTGCTAATCGATACAACAATACCGAACACAAAGTGATAGCCATAATTGGCGATGGATCAATGACTGCTGGACTTGCATTTGAAGGACTAAACAACGCTGGATGGCTTGATTCTGACATACTGGTAATTTTAAATGATAATGAAATGTCAATCTCAGAAAATGTTGGCGCGATGAGCCGTTATCTATCAAAAATATTGGCAAGCAGATTTTATAACACTATCAAACAAACGGCAAATAAGGCGCTAAAATTTGTACCAGCAATGCAACAATTTGCCCATAAAGTTGAGGAGCATGTCAAAGGTATGATAATGCCAAGCACGATGTTTGAAGAGCTGGGGTTTAATTACATTGGTCCAATTGATGGACACGATATTGATGAATTAATTGATACACTAGCAAAAATTAAAAAACTCAAAGGACCACAATTTTTACACGTAGTTACAAAAAAAGGTCAAGGTTATAAATTAGCGGAAAATGACCCAATTGCTTATCATGGTGTAACCAAATTTAACCCAACCGAAGGAATGTGTGGCACAACTGCGCCTGCAGCTCTTAGCTATATGCAAGTCTTTGGTAAATGGCTATGTGCAATGGGTGACAACGGGCATAAATTTGCTGCTATTACTCCAGCAATGCGTGAAGGCTCTGGAATGGTCGAATTTGCCAAAGCATATCCAGAAATGTTCTTTGATGTCGGAATTGCCGAACAACATGCTGTTACATTTGCCGCTGGATTAGCAACACAAGGGGTAAAAGCAGTTGTTGCAATATATTCTACATTTTTACAGCGTGGTTATGATCAATTAATTCACGACGTAGCCCTACAGAATCTGCCAGTTATGTTTGCAATTGACCGCGCTGGAATCGTTGGTGCGGATGGACCAACGCACATTGGCGCATTTGATTTGTCGTATATGCGTTGTATTCCAAATTTGGTTATAATGACACCAAGCGATGAAAATGAATGTTACCAAATGCTATATACTGCCTACATGAGCGATAAACCCTGCGCAGTTCGTTATCCGCGTGGCACTGGAATTGGCGCAAAAATTGACGAGCGAATGCGTGAATTACCCATCGGCAAAGGCACGATTGTGCGCAATGGCAAGAAAATTGCATTGCTTGCATTTGGTTCTATGCTAAATATCGCAATGGATGTTGCTAATGAATTAGATGTAACTGTGTGTGATATGCGCTTTGTCAAGCCATTGGATGTAGAATTATTGCATAAAATGGCGATTGAGCATGATTATTTAGTCACATTGGAGGAAAATGTCGTTATGGGCGGCGCAGGTTCTGCATGTAGCGAGGCATTGCAAGCTATGAATTTGCTTAACCCGGTACTACACATTGGACTGCCAGATCATTTCATTGAGCATGGCGACCCGAAAGTGTTGTTTAAACAATGTGGTTTAGATAAAAATGGCGTGATTGCACAAATACAAATCAAAGGATGGCTGTAATCTGTCTTATTATGTATCAAAATTTATTGATTGGTGTACTTACATAAGGTGTTAGTACCCAATATTTGTTATAAGCGGCAAAAACTCGCGCTGGGTATCCTGCATAATTAGGTAATTTTAATGCGCCATTGTACCTAGCCAATGCACGAGTTGTATCACCATTTTCACGCAACATATAATAGCGCAATATCGTACAACCATAGCGAATATTGGTCTGCACATCAAATAAGTTTTGGTCGGACGCTCCAATATCACGCAGCCAAAATGGCATTACTTGCATCATACCACGCTCACCAGATGTACCGATTGCGTATTTATTAAATTTACCCTCAATTGTAATTACACTTAGTACTAATTGTGGATCTAATCCAGCACGCACTGCTTCATACTGAATTATCGTTAAATAACGTTTACGTAGAAAGTCATCGGGCACCCATTTTTTTAGGCGCGCCGACATATCATTCATCCAAGCATCTGCCTCAGCTTTAGTATCAAATACCAAATGTGGCTGAATTGGATTAATAATACTCGAATGCAAACTAGCTTGCACGTCGGCAGCCAGTTTTTCTTGCATTTGATTACCCGCGAGAACGTTATTAGCCACGCAGATAAAGCATATTATAAGAATGAATCTTGTTTGCATATTAATAAGATTTTGCAAAAATTATCTTTCGCGCATTAGGTTTACCAGTAAAAATACAAACGCCAATATCTGACTCAGACTCTAAGGCAATACATCGCGCTGTTACTTTTAACGGTTTAATAAATTCCTCGATAACATGGTCATCAATTGCATAACAACTCACAAACCCTTTGTCTTGATTGCTATCTTCAACAAAAAATGCGTTAAATTCATCGATATTTTTCACCTCATGCATACGCTCATCACGGAATTTTTTGGCGCGGGTAAATAGATTGTTTTGTATATCATCTAGCGTCTGCGTTATATTAGCAATAAATTCTTCGGTATTTATGAATTGCTTATCTTTAACCGACATATCTCTACGCGATACACAAACAGATGATTTATCGATGTCCTTTGGTCCAATTTCTACACGAATTGGCACACCAGATTTCACCCAACCCCACATTTTTTCACCGCCACGCAAATCTCGAGTGTCAATATGCACACGAATTTCTTGACGATGAAACATTTGTTCTTCTATTTGCTTTTTCACATTTTCACAATAATTCAGGACGCGTTCTTTATCTTCGTTATTTCGATAGATTGGCAAAATCACAATCTGCTTAGGCGCAACACGCGGTGGCGCAATTAATCCATCATCATCGCTATGTGTCATAATAAGCCCGCCGATTAATCGAGTTGACACCCCCCAAGATGTTGTCCACGCATATTTTAATTCACCATCTTGATCTAGAAATTGAATTTTAGATGATTTGGCAAAATTTTGCCCCAAGAAATGCGATGTTCCAGCCTGTAGCGCCTTGCAATCTTGCATCATCGCCTCAATTGTGTAGGTATTTACCGCCCCTGGAAAACGTTCAAAGCAAGGTTTCTCGCCTTTTATAACTGGCATAGCCAAAAATTCTTCGGCGAATTTGGCGTATAAATCTAAAATCATCAACGTCTCTTGCTTCGCCTCGTCACTAGTCGCGTGCGCTGTATGCCCTTCTTGCCAGAGAAATTCTGATGTGCGCAAAAACATACGCGTGCGCATTTCCCATCGCATTACGTTTGCCCATTGATTAATCAAGATAGGCAGATCGCGATATGACTTTATCCATTTCGCATACATTGCGCCTATCATTGTCTCGCTGGTTGGACGAATTACATACGGCTCTTCTAATTCGCCATCTGGCTTTAAGCCACCATTTTCATCGGCAACTAAACGCGTATGTGTAACAACTGCACACTCCTTGGCAAATCCGTCCACATGCTCGGCTTCGCTTTCTAAATAGCTAAGCGGAATTAGCAACGGAAAATATGCATTCACATGACCCGTGGCTTTAAAGCTCTTGTCTAAATCTTGTTGGATTAATTCCCACAATGCATATCCCCACGGTTTGATTACCATGCAACCACGAACTGGCGAAATTTCAGCCAGATCTGCTGCGATTATTACTTGCTGATACCATTCTGGATAATTTTCTGTTCTTCTTGGCGTTATCGCTGTTTTTTCCATATATGCTTCCTATATCAAATTTTCATTGGCAAAATAACCATCTGCATCCCACGTAAATGCAACTGACGTTGTATATAAGTTGACGTATTATTATGTAGTAATCGACTCCACCAGTTTTCATCAACAAACACTAGTTTACTAGCAAAAAATATACAATCGGGGTAATCACTTTGTACTTGTATCGCTAATTTAATCAGCTCTTCATTATCATCAACGCCATAACTAAATAGCCCGTCGGATTTTAGCCCATGTTCGCTGCAAAAGAATCGATATTTTTCGACAATTGTATGTAAATCTTTACGATAATGCTTTTTAAATATTTCCTCTTTGGCAAATGTCTCTGAGTCAACTTCGCCAACGGTTAAAAATACAAAATTCTTAAATACCCCAGGAAATAGACGCTGCACCCATAATAAAGTATGTAATCCTGCACCCAAATGCTTAGTTACAAAAAATACGGCCGTTTTTTCTGTCTTATCTTGAATAGGAATTATATCCGAATGTTTAAGATGTGTATACAACATTTGATTTGCAAATTCCTTATCCGCCTCACTTAATTTGATACCTACACTTCGATAATGACGGCGCACAACTAAGCAAAATATAATCACACAAAGCGTAATTAAAACAGTCAGCCAACCACCTTCTGTAAATTTCTCCAAAGTGGTTATAATTAAAATTGACGCACAAACGATAAACCCAATTGCAGCCATCGCTAATTTACGTTTCCACTCAGGTTTTGTTGCGCGCGACTTGATCCAATACACACAGAGACCTAACAATGACAACGAAAACGTTAAGAATACATTAATGCTATATAACACTACCAAAGTTTCAACGCTACCATTTGCCCATATCAAAACTAAAATTGCAGCAGCTCCAGACAATAATACACCATTTTGTGTTACAAGTCGATTGGATAATTCACGGAATTGACGTGGTAGCCATTTATCCACTGCCATATTCGCCATAACTGCTGGGCAACCTAAAAACCCAGTATTTGCAGCAACAAATAACAATGCCGCCTCAAAAAATAATAATGCAGTTAAAAAATATGGACTCAATCCAGCTTCTTTGATGATATTATTAAATACAACAGCGTTTAACGTTTGACCATAAACGGGAGCTGCGTGCCAAATTAAATACAACAAAATAATTCCACCAGCGGTAAATGATAGCGAGACAGCCATATAAAGCATCGTAAATTTACCAGTTCTCACCCGTGGTTCTGCCAGCATATTTACATTATTTGACACCGCCTCCAGACCAGTGTACGTACCACCGCCTAAAGAATATGCGCGCAAAAAAATTGCCATCATCGCAAAAAAACCAATGCTCGCGCTCATTTTATGTGTCTCAGCAATAGCATCTGGTATAACACTGGCAATTGCCGAACTATGATAAAACATTCCAATTAAAATAATCGCCACATGGGTTAACAAAAACCCCATAAACAGCGGTAGCAGAATTTTAATTGATTCTTTCATTCCACGTAAATTTAGTACCACAAGTAATAGAATTGCCGCAACTGACAACTCAATTTTATATGCTAAAAACGCAGTTGGCAGAAGACTAAACAACGCATCCACACCACTAGCAATAGAAACTGCAATTGTTAGCACATAGTCAATCATTAAGGCAGCACCTGAAACCACACCTGCCTTAGGTCCCAGCAACTTGGTTGCAACTTGATACCCGCCCCCGCCATTGGGGAATAATTCGATAACTTGATTGTACGCGAAGGAGATTAAAAATACTGTGAAAGCAGTTGCAAACGCAAGGTAAATTGCAATATGGGTGTGAACCCCCAATGCTAAATAAGCAACTTCTGGTCCATAGGCAGATGAGGATAACCCATCGGCACCAAGCCCGACCCAGGCAATTACCGCAACTAGTGCAATATTATCCCTAATTTTAGGGTTAATCATGTTTAATGGCTTGCCAATAACCGCTTGTTTTACTTTTGAAAAAATACTCATATTGATATTCAACTTAATAAAATTAAGTATATATTTTAGCATATTAAGAAGCTAAGTTCTCATTTTTTCAATTTAACTTATTGTATTGTAAAATACTATTTTCATTAGTAATGCATTATCCAGTATACGTTATGTACTAATTAAAGAGGGAATTAACTTGTACACAACCTAAAATGCAGTTGCAAAGTTATTGTGAAATAAGTTATAATTACGAACTTAATTTTTAGAGCATTATTTTTTGCTCGAACACCTAAGGGGGTGATTTTTTATTGCTTAGCTGTAGCTAACACAAAACCAAATACATAATACTCTTGTCTTTAAAGCAGCATATACTTAGCGTCTATGACTCAAATACTTCGAGTATACAGATAAAATTAAATAAAACATTATTACAAATTTTAAAGGATTTAATAAATGCCTGAAGTAAAACTAAGAGATTCAGAATATTTCGACGTTGCGTTGAGAAGGTTTAAAAAAGCAGTTGAAAAAGCTGGTACATTAACTGAATTACGTTCACGTGAATCATACGAAAAGCCAACAACAAAAAGAAAACGTAAAATGGCAGCAGCAGTGAAACGTCATCACAAAAAATTACGTTCACAAATGTTACCAAAACGCGGTAGATAACACATAAAAAAATCCCCGTACTATATTTGGCGGGGATTTTTATTAATTCATCTGTAACTTCTATATAATTTACCGATATACTTACTAACCGAAATAGCATCAATTACCCTACCACTTTTACCAGCACTATTTAGAAACACCATTACAACAGATCTACCATTTATAGTTGTGTATAATGCTAAGCAATGACCGGCCTCATTAATAAATCCAGTCTTAGATAATTCAATATCTATGTTGTCGCCACGTACCAAAGAGTCGCTATTTATATAGCGGTGAATATAATTTCTACCCAATGAAACATCCGCAGCCTTGGTTGTTGTATCTTGACGAATTGCATCATAACTATATGCAGCTTTTACCATTTTAGCCAGATCCAATGACGTAGATCTATTATCCGTAACAAGCCCAGTTGGGTCGTAGAATCTAGTATCTTCCATGCCTAATGCCAAAGCTTTTTCATTCATTTTTCTTATAAACTGCGAAGTTCCTCCAGCAAATGTAGTTCTCGCCAATGCTGCAGCAGCACGATTTTCTGAGGACATCAACGCCAACAACATTAAATCACGTCGCCGAAATTGTACGCCAACCCTAAGTCGCGAATATGTATTTCGTAAATCATCAATATCTGCGCTAGATATAGCGACATATCCATCTAAATCTACGCCAGAATCCAACACTACCATAGCCGTCATTAATTTAGTAATAGACGCAATTGGCAATGGATCATCTGGATTTTTACTCACAAAAATCTCACCAGTTTTTACATCAATTGCCAATGCAGAATACGAATATAATTTTGGCGGCTTAATTCCCGTTTTAACTGCAACTGGTGGCGCCTTTTCTACTGTTACATTTTTTTGTAATATCAAAGCGGATTTTTTTACGACAGTTTTAGCATTACCTGAAGCATTAACTTTGGTACTGCTAAGAGACTCGGTCACTATATCGCTAGCTAATGCAGACGATGCAACAACTGCGCTAACACGATTTTTCACAGGCGAATTTATTTTGGCTATAGTTAATTTTTTAGCGGGTTTTTGTGATACTTTAGTTTTTTTTGTTTTTTTGTGCGTGGATAATTTCTTTACTGATTTTTTATGTGTTAACATATTGTGTTTTTTTGAAGCTTGAGTTGTTGTCAATGTAGTAGCAAAACTATAACTAGAAATTGCCACACAAATAAACACAAGCAAAACTGGCTTAACAAATTTTAAAATCATTTTTGTTCCATTTCTAATTATTCAATTATTTTATGCTGAGAACATTATTTTAATTGAAAATAATATTTTGCGTATGATTTTTATATTAAGAGAGTAGAAATAGGACAGAACTATAAAACACCGCGACATTAGCCACGGTGTATATTAGAATCAACTAAAATCAAAACAATTACACATAAAATTTCTATCACCATGCGCATCATTTATTCGATTCACGCTTGGGAAAACTTTATTTTGCTTCAATCTGTCAACAGGAAAACAACCTAATTCTTGCGAATAAGGTTTATTCCACGTCATTAAATCAGCCAAAGTATGTGGCGCATTTTTTAGTGGATTGTCAATTTTATCTAATTTACCAGATGTTATTTGTTCGATTTCAGCATTAATATTAATCATCGCCTCAATAAACCGCTCAATCTCAGCTAATGACTCACTTTCAGTTGGCTCTATCATCAACGTACCAGGCACTGGAAATGACATTGTCGGCGCATGAAAACCATAATCCATCAACCGTTTTGCAATATCAACTTCGCTAATCCCTGTTCTAGATTTTATTTCACGCAAATCAATAATACATTCATGCGCAACCGTATTATTTTGCCCAGTATACAATACTGGATAATATTCACCTAGTCTATGCGCCATATAATTTGCAGTCAAAATCGCAATTTTTGTAGCAAGTTTCAAACCATCATTACCAAGCATACTAATGTACATCCACGAAATAGCCAAAATAGAGCTACTGCCAAATGGCGAACTGCTTACGCTTATTGCCTTGTCATTCACATCAGCACCGTCTATTGCAATAACAGAATGCTCTGGCAAAAACGCCGCCAAATGCGCTTGCACACCAATTGGCCCCATACCAGGACCGCCACCACCATGAGGAATTGCAAATGTTTTATGCAAATTAATATGCGACACATCGGCACCCAATTCTGCAGGTTTCACTAATCCGACCAATGCATTCAAATTTGCGCCGTCCATATAAACTTGTCCACCACATGTATGAATAATATCACAAATATGTTTTATTGATGGCTCAAATACTCCATGGGTTGATGGATATGTAATCATTAAACAAGATAAATTATCCCTATATTGTAATGCTTTAGTCTCTAAATCTGCAACATCCACATTACCACTGTCATCGCAATTAACCACGACAACATCTAGCCCCATCATTTGTGCAGTTGCTGGATTTGTCCCATGCGCAGAACGTGGAATCAAGCAAATATTGCGTTGCGACTGTCCAACACTTTCTTGATAACGACGAATAGTCAACAGCCCAGCAAATTCACCCTGCGCACCAGAATTAGGCTGCAATGACACCGCCGCAAATCCGGTAATTGCCTTCAATTGCTCGCGAATTCCATTCGTCAATTCCATATATCCCTGAACACAATCAATCGGCGCAAATGGATGAATATTGCTCATTCCATCCCACGACAATCCTTCCAATTCGCTACTTGCATTGAGTTTCATAGTACACGACCCAAGCGCTATCATTGAATGTACCAATGAAATATCCTTATTTTCCAGATATTTCATATAACGCATCATTTGTGTTTCACTATGGTAGTTATTAAAAACATCGTGCGTAAGGATTTTGTCCTGCCGATACAAATTTGCATACGCAGAAGAATCGGCATCGCTCAATGACAATGATTCTTCACTCACACTCATATCAAACACGCTATGTATAATTCGCGCAACATCATACAAAGTGGAATTTTCACCAAAAGACACATGCAAAATACTTTCATATAAACCAATTGCATAACCATGTTTTAAGCAATGCTCCAGCACCTGCTGATTATTATTTGTTGTAAACGAAACCGTATCAAAAAATAAGCCATCATTAATTAGCGTAACACCACGTTTTTTTAATTCAGTCGCCAATATAATAGCTAATTTATGAATTTTGCTAGCAATCGAAAATAACCCATCATAACCATGATAAGCCACATAAAACCCCGCCATATTTGCCAGCAAAACTTGAGACGTACAAATATTTGACGTAGCTTTTTCACGGCGAATATGCTGTTCTCTTGTTTGCAATGACATACGCAATGCTTTTTTACCGCGACTATCGACTGATACACCAATAATTCTACCCGGCATAATTCGCTTATATTCATCACGAGTCGCCATATATGCAGCAGAAGGACCGCCAAATCCAAGCGGAATTCCAAATCTTTGCGTAGAACCAACGGCAATATCCGCACCCTGACTCGCTGGCGATTTAAACATTACCAGACTTAAAATATCGCACGCCATAACCACAATAAGGCTGTCATTAATTTCTTTTGCATGCTTAATTACGCTGGTCAAATCGCGAATTTCTCCATTTAACCCTGGGTTTTGCACCAATACACCAAAATATTCCGCCGCAGAAAAATCGACAATATCACCAACAATCACATCTATATTTTGATATTTAGCGCGAGTTTTAATAACCGCTAGCGTTTGTGGGAAAATATTCTTATCTATGAAGAATTTATTACTCTTTGTTTTTGTATTAATTCGTCGCGCCATACTCATTGCTTCAGCAGACGCAGTTGCCTCATCCAACAATGAAGCGTTAGCTAAAGCAAACCCCGTTAAATCCATAATCATTTGTTGAAAATTTAACAACGCCTCAAGTCGACCCTGTGAAACTTCGGCCTGATATGGCGTGTACGCAGTGTACCAACCTGGATTTTCTAAAATATTTCGCTTAATCACACTCGGTGTAATTGTATCGTAATACCCCATACCAATTAAATTTTTAACCAATTTATTTTTATTTGCCATTTGCTTTAATTGACCAAGCGCAATATGCTCATCTAAGCCAAATTGATTCGTTGTTTCAGTTTTGCTAAATAATGCCTCTGGAATTACATTTGCGATAAAATTATCCAAATCGTCAAATCCAAGAGCATTCAACATTTCGGCTTGTTCGGAAGCATTAGCTCCAATATGTCTACGTATAAAATCTGACATTATTTCTCCATAATAGAAAGATCATTTAATCATCATTTTTGTGCGATATAAATATAATATTAATCGTTATTATATCATATGTACCATGATTTTCATTGATTACTTGGTAACTGAATGCGCCAAATTCTAAATTGTATCAAATAAAATAGTACCGATAATCACATTTGACACAAAAATGTTATAGTAAAATGCAATTACTTTGTTGTATAATCACGCATTATAAAATAAATTTATCACAGGAAAATTAAAGAATGGTACGGAAGACGAATACGATTGTAAATTCAAATTATAATAATCCTAATATTATTGCAGATGAGTGGGAAAAAGATGTGAGCACATATAGCAACTCAGACAATGCTGAAATTTGTTGTTATCGCGGTGATATAAATCCAACCACCGGCATGGATCATCTTAAAAAGATGAATTCCAATCAACTCAAAGCAATGAAAAAAGATGCAAGAATTGCAATATTACATCGTTTTCACTTAAATACAAACGATCAGAGGGTTGGTGATTTATTATCATTACTAGTTAAGCTTACTTATGAAAACTCACATTATTTCTGGTTTAATACACAAAAAATCACAGAGAGCATTAGCAAAATAAATTCAATATGCGAAACTTTGAATCTCAATCCAGAAACTGTATGTGCATTAACATTTCTCATTCAACAAGTTTGTAGCAAGCACTATCATGGTAAAAATGGCAGGAGCATCAATCCAACTTCATGTCAAGAATTACTACTAACCGAAGAAGAAAAGAAATGGTTTATTTAAAAAAGAAGCTCTCATCCGTATGATACATATAATATCGCCATACGTAATGATTTACCTCAAATTGAAATTGAATCAAGTGAAAATGAAACTAAATCAAGTAAAAATTCTATTAATGAAGAAGAAGTAAAATTAAATTCATTTATTGAGATAAAAGAATCAGATCAATTTATTAAGCATAATACGGATCTCAATCTTAATAATAATCTAGATAATATCAATAATAGTTCACCTCAAATTGAAGATAATGCTGAATCAAGTCAAGATTCTATTGACGAAAAAAATGCAGAGAAATCAAATCCACTTATTGAAGAAGATATGGAATCTGTGAACAATCTGGATAATACTAATGATGATAATAATAACTTACCTCAAACTGAAATTAAATCAAGTGAAGATTCTATTTCTATTAATGAAGAAGATGTAAAATCAGATTCATTTATTGAACGCTGTACAGAATCTGTTCTTGATAATATTTTAGCTCAAACTGAAACTGAATCAAGTAAAGATGAAACTAAATTAAATATAAATTCTAGTTCTGCAGAGGAATCAAATCAACTTATTGAACCGAATACGGAGCCTGTGAATGATCTGGACAATACCAATAATGATAATATTAGTTCACCTCAAACTGAAACTCAATTAAATGCAGACTCTACTAATGAAGAGGAAAGAAAATCAGATTCATTTATTCAGATAAGAAAATCAGAATGTGTAATAATGTCAAGTTGACCATCAAGTTGCATTTAATTTGACCACCAATA
>CAYWWJ010000014.1:0-53932 GCA_964462055.1 uncultured Neisseria sp.
ATTTTTTTAACTATTTAGCAAAATATAGTTGACAAGTTATCATAGAAGCAGTAACGAAAGAGTTTCATATGACCCAACAAGAACAACTGCTAACACAATTAAACACATTAAGCACAGAGGAATTAAATCCGCTGAGTGAAGATATTGATGTTGTTTCTACTTTGGATAAGTTGAAAATAATTAACAATGAAGATAAAAAAGTAGCAGAGTCAATTTCATTTGAATTAGAATCCATCGCAAAAGCAGTGGATGCGATTACAGAAACATTACAAAATGGTGGCAGGCTTATATATATGGGAGCGGGCACCAGTGGACGCCTTGGAATATTGGATGCGGTTGAATGTCCGCCAACCTATGGCGTATCGCATGAATTGATCGTCGGTGTATTAGCTGGTGGCGCGGATGCCGTTTTTAAGTCAAAAGAAGGAATTGAAGATAGCACTGAAGAAGGCGTTAAAGCATTACGAGAAATTAATTTCAATGCAAACGATATTTTATGCGGAATAGCCGCATCGGGAAGAACGCCATATGTAATTGGCGGTTTGGATTATGCAAGCAGCATTGGTGCAAAAACTATTGCACTTAGCTGCAACAAAAATGCACAAATGAGTTCGCATGCATTAATTGCGATCGAAGTTGCGATGGGTGGAGAGGTCATATCTGGTAGCACACGAATGAAATCTGGAACCGCCCAAAAAATGATATTAAATATGCTAACTACAGCAAGCATGATAAATATGGGTAAAGTATACAAAAATTTAATGATAGATGTACAATGCACCAATCAGAAGCTTGAAGTGCGCGCAAAAAAAATTATTATGCAAGCGTGTAATGTAGATTTCATCGTCGCTGAGCGGACGTTATTAATCGCAAAGAATAATGTAAAAGCTGCGTGTGTAATGTTACTTGCAAAATGCGATTACGATGAAGCAATGAAACGACTGAAAATATCCAATGGCGTAGTAAAAAAAGCACTATCAATTGTTAATTAAACCTCAGCTATCACTTTTTTAATTTACTCTTTTTATAGGATAACTTACTAATTTTTGCGTTCAAAGATTACAAAATATGAGTTTGTATTAATTCGAAAGCTATTTGGCAAAAACTCGCTAATGCTCAAACAGTTTGCCAAATTACGCTTTTTTAATTAACAAACTCTATATTTTTCCATCATTCACTAAAAAATTAATAAGTCATCCTATTTCATTTAAATATTCAATAAAAGTAAGGACAAGAGTTTAGAAAGTAAAAAAATGGAAAATATAGTATTACAAATTATTTACTTATGTGGTGGCAGAAAAAACATAACGAATGTAATGAATTGTATGACCAGATTAAGACTTGATATTATTGACCAGACACTAATTGATATCACAAAATTAGAGGCTATTGATGGGGTGTTAAAAGTAATTATGGGTAAGCAGACTCAAATTGTAATGAAACCTGGATTAGCGGAAAAATATGCAACAAAAATCAATGAATTATTCGCACAAACTGCCACAGAGGATGAACATATTCCATTAGAATCAGCTAAAAATAACCTAGACAAAGAACAAATTCCCCGCGAAATAAATACAAATAACACGCAATGGCAAGACGTTAAAAAAGAAACACAAACAAAATATAATCTCAATGCTAGCGGATTTTTACGTAGAATCGCAAATATATTTGTACCACTAATCCCTGCATTAATTGCTGCGGGATTAATTGGTGGAATTGCGAATATCATTCAGAACTATTATACCGCAAGCCATATTACAACAATGCCTTCATATTATTATGTATTACGCTTAGTTAATAATGCGTTTATGATGTATTTTATTATTTTTGTGGGAATTAATGCTGCTAAAGAATTTGGCGCAACGCCAGTTCTAGGTGGAATGATCGGTGGAATTAGCCTTATGCCAGGAACAGATGATGCCATTCGGGCAATGTTGCATGTGCAAAATAATATGGGTGGCGTATTTGGGGTTCTTTTTGCTTGCTATGTATTAAGTGTAGTTGAGCGCAGTGTAAATAAAATAATACCAAATAGCCTAAAAGTGTTACTTACACCAACAATTAGTATGCTGATTATGGTTATTATTATGCTGTTTGCGATAATTCCTGTGGATAATGTATTAAGCCAAGCAATATTACACGCAACCAATTGGATATTAATGCAAAGCCCATTATTGGCAGGATTTTTACTCAGTAGCACATTTTTATTTTTGGTTATGCTAGGACTGCATCAAGGATTAATGCCAATTTATTTTCAGCAATTACAAACTCTAGGATATTCAAGTTTATTTCCCATCATGGCAATGGCTGGTGCAGGACAAGTTGGTGCAGCTATTGCAGTTTATTTGCGTTATAAAGATGAGCGCATGAGGAATACTATTAAAGCGGCATTGCCAATCGGGATTATGGGAGTTGGAGAACCATTAATTTATGGTGTTACATTGCCTCTTGGGCGCCCGTTTATTACTTCGTGTATTGGAGCTGGATTTGGCGGAATGTATATTGCATATAAGCACGTCTCAGTTTTGGCTATTGGTCCATCTGGAATAGCATTGATTCCATTGGTGAATAATCAATTTATGCAGTATATAATTGGGCTCTTGATTTCGTACTTGGGTGGATTCTTAGTCACATACTTTTTTGGATTCGGCGCACAAATTGACGATAAACCTAAGAAAAATTAACCTTAACGGTTCAATAAAATGTTATAATACGTACCTCACAACAACGGGGAGTTAGCTCAGTTGGTAGAGCAGCGGACTCTTAATCCGTAGGTCGTGGGTTCGAACCCCACACTCCCCACCATACATAAGTGAAAAATCTGCATCAATTGCCCAAAATATGATATACTCTAATCTGAACAAGTACAATTTTCTGTCATTTAGCTTGTTCTTTTTTGATTTAAATATAAATAGGAAAGTATATGAATAAGAAATTAAACCGCGTTCTAATTATTTTAATTAGTTTTAGCGTATTGTTTAGTCAAAGTGCTCTTGCTGGACGTATTGGTGGTGGTCGTAGTGTTGGAATGCAACGAAGTGTAAGCAAACCGATGAATAACAATTATACCCGCCAAGCAACCCCGCAACAAGCGCAACCACAGGCTCAACAACCACAACGTCAAGGAATGGGCGCTGGAACTGGAGCTCTAATCGGCGCAGCAGCAGGTGCGGCTGGTGGATATATGCTCGGCAAATCAATGGCAAATGACAATAATACAAATGATGCGGTAAAAACCGAACAAACAAATAACCCTGCGACAAATCAAGACGCAGTTGCACAGCAAAACAAATCGGAGAATAATATTCCATGGGGTGTTATTGCTATATTGGTTGCATTACTTGTTATTGGTCTGACTATATTTAGACGTAAGGCATCGCCACAATTGGCACAGCCAAATAATCTCGGTGGAAACAATATCTTTAAAATACCAGGTATAAACCAAAATAACAGCTTCCAAAAATCTAGTCAACAAACTGGAAAGTTTAATACAAATAACAATTCAGCTCAAATGGCAAATGTTAACGACAACCGCATGCCAGACGGGATTGAAGTACAGTATTTCCTACGTCAAGCTAAAGGAATGTTTTTACACATTCAAAGCATGAATAACCCTGAAAATGTGGTAGAGATAGAAAAATATATGACACCAGAATTGTACAAATCTATAAAAGCAGATGTATTAAATAATAAATTTATTGCTGATTTTAGCCAATTGGACTGTCAATTAGTTGAGTGTGACGATACTAACAAACCACAAATAATTGCTTCTGTTGCATTTTCTGGCTTAGTAAGTGAAGAGCCAACACAACCTACAATACCGTTTAATGAAACTTGGAACTTTATCAAATACACTCCAGATAGCAAATGGGTTGTTGCTGGAATTCAACAAGCAAACTCAGTAAATTAAAAATCTACTATTGCCAAAATAGTATAATTTCTTCACATGAAAAATGACCACGCATATTAACAAGCGTGGTTATTTTATATTAATATAACTGCGAGTAACAATAACAAATGGCAAATCAAAACAAGCAAATACTACTTATTGATGGATCTTCATTCATTTTTCGTGCTTTTTACGCATTACCAAATCTGAGTTCGCCATCTGGCGTACCAACTGGCGCCATTTATGGTGTGTTAAATATGTTGCAACAAATGCAGAAACGCTATTCATGCGCATATTGGGCTTGCGTATTTGATGCAAAAGGTAAAACATTCCGTGATGATTTATACCCACAATACAAAGCAACTCGTCGTGAAATACCGCCCGAACTTATCCCACAATTTTCCATAATTCATACATTAGTTGCCGCACTTGGAATTCCAGTTATTATTCACGATGGCGTTGAGGCTGATGATGTGATTGGCTCAATAGCCACACAGCATCCTGATTATGATATTTTAATTGCAACTGGCGACAAAGATTTTGCGCAGATTGTGAATGATAAAATCCATCTAATTAATACTATGACTAATGAATATCTGGACTATGAAGGTGTTATTGATAAATTTAACGTAAAACCTGAACAAATTGTTGATTATCTGGCATTAATCGGTGATACAGTAGATAATGTGCCAGGCGTACCCAAATGTGGCCCTAAAACTGCCATTAAATGGCTTGATAAATATCAAAATTTGGAGAACATTATAAATAATCACCATGAAATAACTGGTGTAGTTGGCGAAAATCTAGCAAATTCATTGCAATGGTTACCCATGGCAAAAACATTAGTTACAATTAAGTGTGATATTCCATTAAATACATTATTAATAAATGGACTCAATGATTTGGAGAAAAAAGAAAAAGATGTGCAAATCCTGCTTCAGCATTTCCAAGATTTAGGGTTTAAAACATGGTTCAAGCAATTAAATGAAACCGTGAACGAACTTAATATTTTTGATAGTAAAAATACTAATAACATAGATAATAAGAATGAAAATAATGACAAAAACAATTCTTTAGACGACACAAATATTAATAATGAATTAATTAATAATAACGTAAATTCATCACTCAATAATGTAGCACCTCAAACAGCTGATATAATTGCTTTTAACAATACAATAATCACATCAGTAACACAATTAAAGCAAATTATAGCTACAATGAGCCATATTGCGATTTTAATTCTACATGAAGAAATAAATAACACATCTAGCAAAATTGCAACGATTATAATCAATAACGCACAAGATAATTACATCATTAATTTCAATCAAGCTAATGATTTGCTTAATCTTGAACCGTATAATCAAGAGGAATATTTTATTGTTTTAGCCGAATTATTTGGCAACAAAAACATTACAACAACATGTATTAATTATAAGCAATTACTATATAGCCTTCAGCATATGAATTTATTGAGTATTGCTGGCGAAATTACTGATATTACCCTAGCACATTATATATTAAATTCACAAACAAAGCATGATATTGCAAATATCTACAAAACAGAATTAAATATAGAAACACTGAATCTAGAAAATATCTATGGAATAGGCGCAAAAGCAAAAAAATGGTCGCAATTAAATTTAGATGAAGCGACGAATCAAGCCGTAAATATCGTGCAAAATATAAGAAAATTAGAGTCACAAATCACCCAGCAATTAAGCGCCGAAGAATTGCATATTTACAAAAATATTGAACTACCGCTAACCAAAGTTTTATTCAACATGGAATTAGCTGGAATTAAAATTGACAAATCAGGTTTTGCACATTTGCACATGACACTTGCGCAGCGACTCAACCAATTAGAGCAGCAGATTTACCAAGAAACAGCCAGCGTATTTAACATTAATTCAAGTAAACAATTGCAAGATATTCTGTTCAATAGAATGCAATTACCCACCACAGGATTGCAAAAAAACACCAACGGCTATTCAACTAATGAAGAAACATTGTCCATATTGGCGGAAAGTGGTCATAGTATTGCAACCACTTTGCTTGAATATCGCAATTTAAGTAAATTGCTAAACACATATATTGAAAAACTACCACTCGTTGCCGATTATAACGATAGAATCCATACTAGCTTGGAGCAAACTGTTGTAGCAAGTGGTAGACTGTCATCAAAAGATCCAAATTTACAAAATATTCCAGTTCGTAATGATTGGGGGCGCCAAATTCGTCAATGTTTTATTGCGGCAAATGACTACAAATTTATTTGTGCAGATTACTCACAAATTGAGTTACGAATTTTAGCCCATATTAGTGGAGATGAAAATCTGCTGAATGCATTTCTGCAGAATGAAGATATTCATCAATTAACCGCTAGCGAAATCTTTAACAAACCGTTGGCTGAGGTCACAAAAGATGAACGCCGCTATGCAAAAAGTATCAATTTTGGCTTAATTTATGGCAAAAGCGTATTTGGTCTGGCAAAAGAGCTAAATATAACGCGCGATGCGGCTAAAATGTATATTGATGCATACTTTAATAAATACCCCAAAGTAAAACAATTCATGAATAATATTAAGCAACAAGCGCATCAAGATGGCTTTGTTAGTACAGTATTAGGGCGTAGAATTTATTTACCGAATATAAATTCCAATAATAGAATTTTATCCAACGCAGAAGAACGATTAGCACTAAATGCGCCAATGCAAGGAACCTCGGCAGATATAATCAAAATTGCCATGAATAATATTGCTACGTGGCTAGAACAAGAAAAATTACAAACAAGATTAATTCTACAAATACATGATGAATTGATTCTAGAAGTTCCAGAACGTGAAGTAGAAATCATTTCGAATAACCTAAAACGCTTAATGACGCAAAACATTATACCATTAAATGTAAATTTAGAAGTCGATGTTAAAATAGCCGACAATTGGGATGCGGCACATTAAATGACAAAAAACATAAATAATACAATTTTAGCGATTGATACAGCAAGCGAATACTTATCAATTGCCATTCAAAATAATTTGATTAGCGATAGCGTTTTATTAAAAGTTGGCAATACACAATCCACATTTATATTGCCAAAAATTCATGAACTTTTAGCAAAACATAATTTAACTATCCAAAATGTAACTTTGATTGCATATAATCAAGGACCTGGATCGTTCACTGGACTGCGAATTGGTATATCTGTTGCAATTGGAATCGCATATGGATTAGGCATTGATTTAGTTGCAATTCCAAGTTTTGCGATTTATGCTAATTCAATAATACAACAAATTAATACAAACAATATAAGTCTAGATTCGAGCTTAAGTACAAACGACAAAATATCTGACGATCATCTACTACAAGAAAAATCACAAAAAATATTAGTCGGAATTGATGCGCGGCTTGGGCAAATTTATCTTGCTGGATTAAATTCACATGATTTTAGTTATTTTTTAGAACACATGCTCGCTAATCCAGAGCAAATTATGGTAATGGAAAGTTGCATTCTCTGCGGAAATGGATTTACTGTATACCAAGAGCAATTATCGCCAGAAATCAAAGCAATGCCATATATTAATCACTATGACGAATACCCTAATGCAATGAATCTAATCGAATTAAGCGATTATTATCCAAAGCAAGCTGCGCAACAAGCAAATTTATTGTATGTACGAAATAAAATAGCGCTCAACTTAGAGGAACAAAATGCAAATAAGCAAAGTTAAGCAAAATGAACTTACTGCATTAGCCAAGCATGATAAAGAATGCAATGAAACACCTTGGACACTAGAAGATTACCAAAATAGCTACGAAAATTCAAGACACAATATTTTTGTAGCAAAAATAGGCTCCGAAATAATCGGATGTATTGTTATAAGTAAAGCGCTAGACGAAGCAGAAATTTTACAATTTTGGATAAAAAGTTCCAAACAAAAATGTAGTTATGGTACAATCCTGCTTCGCCAATTCATTACAATGATTCGTGGATATGGAATCACACAAATATTCCTCGAAGTTGTAACGCACAATTCTGTTGCAATTAGACTCTACAATAAAGTTGGCTTTCGACAAATTGGCATACGCAAAAATTATTACTGCATCAATAGTCAACGCTATGATGCTATTGTTATGCAAGTGAATTTTTATGAACAATAAACAGCAAGCATATAAATTGCTCTATGGAAACTTATGGCAGGCAAATGTGGCTAAATTACAAAAAATAAACCCAAATGCAATTTCTGGAAAAAGTTTTACTGAAAAAAATTTTCCAACAAAAAACATAATAACTGACAAAAATAAAATAAAGGTGAAAATGAACAATGCAGCATTATTAATGAACCAACTAAAAATAAACCCATCAACCAACATTCAAAATATAAACATAAAAGAAATGCAGAAAAAACAAGCGCCAATACTCCTTACGAATATAAATACTGAAATCATTAAACCAATTGCTAATATTAATAATTCTAATAATATTATATTAAATTGGGACGAATTAACTGAAACTGTGCGCCAATGTAATAACTGCAATCTTTGTTATGGGCGTAAAAATACAGTGTTTGAGCGTGGAAACCGTAATGCAAAATGGATGTTCATTGGTGAAGCGCCTAACGAAGCCGAAGATTTATCTGCAACTCCGTTTGTTGGCGCAAGTGGTGAACTTTTAGATAAAATGATTACGGCAATGCAACTTGATCCACAAAATGATGTTTATATTTGCAACGTGGTTAAATGTCGCCCAGCTTATAGTAAAAATCTAGAAACCAACGAAATGGATAGCTGTCGCAATTACATTTTAAGCCAAATAGGATTAGTAAAACCGCAAATAATAATTACTCTTGGACGATTTGCCAGCCTTAGTTTGCTTGGATCGGACCTAGCGACTGCAAAACTACGTGGCAAAGAGTATAAATTTGAAGGAATTCCATTAATCGTAACATATCACCCATCGTATTTATTACGCAATCCAGAAGCAAAAAAGGATACATGGCAGGATCTACAATTTGCGATGAATGTATTTGCTAAATCGCAATCAATTTAATATTCAGAAACATCATCCTGATTATTGAAATTCATGTCATACCAATATCCTACATATTCACGGATTACACTTGAAGTCTGTAACATAGAACCTGCAGACGGTAAAAACCATAAAACTGGCTTGATATAATATCCCGTCGAATAATAAAGCGTTGACCCAGGGTATGCATTAACTCCATATTTTGAAAATAGTGCGACTGCACGCCTTGCATGGTACGCCTGAGTTATTATTAATACATTATTGATATTGTATTGTTGCAAAATTTGTGTTACGAATAGCGCATTTTCATTTGTTGTAATGGCTTTATCTTCAGTCAGAATCGGATTCGTCACGCCAAATTCATCAACCAAAGCACGCTTCATAACTTTCGCCTCAGAATCACCATACGCTAACGCACCACCCGTCACAATAATTAATTTATCGGGATAACGCTTTGCCAAATATGCAGTGTAACGTAGCCTGGCAAATGTTGAACTATTTGCTATAGCATTTGCATCATACTCAGCGGAATTGTTATTCACCCCACCACCTAACACAACAAATGCTTGGACTGATATCATTTTCGTATTGTCAAAGGGAGGCAATTCAATCTTCTTTGATAATAAATTTGCCACATATGGAGTTGATTGTGCATAAATAAATAATATTCCAGCCGTAATAATAACCTTACCAAAAAATATTTTCCAGCGCATGAATATCAAGCCAAATAAGATAATCAGCAATCCATTTAACGGTGGCAGAAAAAAACTTTGCAACAACCGATGTACAAAAATTAAATTAAAATCCATTTTCATTCCGCAAAAATATAAAAAGATATGTTACAATTACTATCTCAATATTATTAATTTCTTCTAAATAGATTATATCACAAACTAGTATAATCATTAACAACAACTTCAAAAAACTATAATCAGCACCTATACATCAGACGACAACAAAGCAGCGCAATGGATAACAAACAATAAGCAAGATGGCTTCAATTTTCAAGCTTACAAATGTGATGTCGCCAACTATGATGAATGTAGCAATGCTATTGCAAAAATTAAGCAAGAAATAGGCTCAATTGATATATTAATCAATAATGCTGGAATTACTCGAGATGCAACGCTCAGAAAAATGACTAAAGAAGCTTGGGACAACGTATTAAGCACAAATTTAGACAGTTTATTTAATATGACAAAGCACGTTTTAGATGATATGCTTGACAAAGGTTGGGGACGAATCATTAATATTTCGTCCATCAATGGACAAAAAGGACAATTTGGTCAGGCAAATTATTCAGCTGCAAAAGCTGGAGTTCATGGTTTCACAATGGCAGTTGCACAAGAAGTTGCACGAAAAGGAATTACTGTGAATACAGTAGCCCCAGGGTATATTGCAACCGAAATGGTAATGTGCGTCCCAGAAGAAGTACGTGCCAAGATAGTGGCGGGAATTCCTATTGGACGCCTGGGTAATCCAGATGAAATAGCCGCATTAGTGGCATATTTATCATCTGACATAGCCGGCTTCATAACAGGTGCTGAAATAGCAATCAATGGCGGTCAACATATGATGTAACTACTTAGCAACATCTCTCATATTTACCAATTTTGTGATAACTCATGAAGGAAAAATTAATTTATTCTGTATATTGTGAACATATCTAATTAGTCACTTATTAATTGTAAAAATATGAATTTAAAACTAGGCGCAAAGGTTCACCGTTGATAAACTATGCACAATAAACCTTTGCGACGAAATTATAGACAGTAACTATTGACCTTTGACTACGATACAATACTCACCATAGATCCCAAGAATGTTTTCTGCTTTGTAATCCATTGTTGCAACATCTTTGATTTGTGCATTACGTTTTGCAGCTTCTATACTCGCATCACCCCATGCTACTAAACCGAGAACTGAATTCATACACGCCTTACCTTCTTTAGTTGGTGCGACATTGTTATTTACTGCAACACCAGTCGCTCCCTTTGTATATAAAACACCAAATGGTGCATAACTAGCACAACCACCAAGAACGAGCGTTACAACACTAATTGATAATAATTTTTTCATAGTAATTCCCTTAAAATAGTTATGATAAAAAAATGCGAGCTAATCATTATCTCATAACAACAACGCAAAAATCAAGGACTTATATATAATATCTTACTTTTCTATTAAGTTAATAATATATCCACACTCTTGCCATTGGTTAATTTCTTCCATTAATGAATAATGAGTCAATGGATTTTGTTGTAACCATTCTTTTTGTATGACTAATTCAACTACTTGGCGACCTAGTGCATTTACTTCGGTAAATTGTTCATAAGCAATATCTTTTCTATTGCGGTTAAAAATCACCGATAATCGCAAGGCCAAAATTCCAAAAATCACCTTAGATTTTAGACGTTGCTTATATGTTTTACGAATCCGATCAAATACTCGGGTTAATTGTCCACGATGACCGCGAACTAATTCAGCAATAATAAGCTGCTCTGGTTTAGAAAATCCAGCTAAATCAGAATTTGCCAAAATATACGAACCATGTTTATGATAATCATTATGCGATATGCTAAGACCTATTTCATATAATGATGCAGCCCAGTATAATAACTTTACACGATTTTCATCAGTTACAATTACGGGAACTAATCCTGAAAAGATAAATCGTGTCAAATTCGCAACTCGTAATGATTGTAATATATCCATACTATAACGTTGCATTAAATCTTCAACTGTAATATGTCTCAAATCACGTTTCTCTTTGCGTCCAAGCATATCGTACATTACGCCTTCACGTAGCGACCCATCAGCAATAGTCATTGTATCAATATTAAGCTCTTCAAAAATAGCTAACATAATAGATACACCTCCTGCAATTACTGGATGACGATCTTCTTTTAACCCGTTAATCGCTATATTTTTGATGTTCTTATTTTTGATTAATAAATGCTTTAATTGTTCCAAACCATCACGACTTATCAAATCGGAAAATCCATTAGCCACACAGATATCATACAATGCACGCGCTGATCCTGATGTACCAATTGCCTCACTCCAATTATGCTTGGCAAAGAAATGTTCCATCGTTTGAATTTTACTACGTGCCGCAAAAATTGCATTAGTAAAATTATCGGCAGTCAATTCACCGTGTGGAAAATATTTATTACTATACGAAACACAGCCCATAGTAACACTTTCCATGATTTGAGGATTATGTCCACAACCAATAATAAATTCTGTAGAACCACCGCCAATATCTATAACCAACCGATTTTCTTCACTATATGCAAGAGAATGTACAGCCCCCATATATACTAAACGAGCCTCTTCATTACCAGAAATTACCTCAATCGGAAAACCCAAAACTTTGTTTGCCTCAGAAATAAATTCTTCGGAATTGCGAGCCACCCGCAAACTACTTGTACCAACTACCCGAACTTGTGATTGGCTAAATCCTGCCAAACGTTCGTTAAATCTAGCCAATGCTTCCAAAGCAATTTTTTGTACATCTTTGTTTAAATAATTATTCTCATCCAAACCACTAGCTAGCCGAACAGTAGTTTTAAGTTGATCAATTGGTCGCAAAGTACCATCATTACGCACTCGCGCAATCAACAACCTAAAACTATTTGAACCTAAATCAACACTAGCAAGAACATTTTTCTCCACCATTTATTCCTATAGAAATTACGGTCAGAATTTAATATACTAACTAACAGCAATACTACCATCGCGTTTGGCTAATACCAACTTGTCAGCCTTACGAACAGCAAATAATCCATTAGTTACAACCCCAGCTATATTGTTAATTTTGACTTCCATTTCACATGGTTTAGATAAATCTAAATTGTGCACATCCAAAATCCAATTGCCATTATCTGTCACAACTCCATCACGCCACACAGGCGCACCGCCTAATTTGACCAACTCACGAGCAACATAACTTCTTGCCATAGGGATTACTTCAATCGGTAATGGAAATTCACCTAATTTAACTACATATTTTGATTCATCGGCAATACATACAAACTTCCTTGATGATGCTGCAATAATTTTTTCGCGTGTTAGAGCAGCTCCACCGCCTTTTACCATATGCATATAATGATTAATTTCATCTGCACCATCAACGTATAAATCTAATTCACCAACACTATTTAAATCGAAAACATGGATTCCATAATTTTTCAACAATAAACTAGAGCCCTCAGAGCTTGAAACTGCACCTTGAATACGACCTTTTATAATGGATAATTTATTGATAAAATGGCGCACCGTACTACCTGTGCCAACGCCAACAATCATATTATCTTCAACATAGCGAATTGCATATTCACCAGCTAATTGCTTCATTTGCTCATTAGTTAACATATTTAGTTGCTCTTACCAATAAAGCGATAAATTACATATGCAGCAAGTGTTTTAGCGAATTCAGGTAAAATAAATATAACAAATCCACTTTGAAATGCATTATTTAGCCCAATAAACGCACTTAATTGTAATACACCACAACTAAATAAAATAACGTTAAATAAAATTAGACTAAGGAATTTATTTTCCACTGCAAATCGCTTAATTACGAAGGTAGCAAGCACAAAACTGATCAGATAGCCGCCTGTTGGTCCAACTAATATATGAGCTCCAGCAGAAAAATCTGCAAACACAGGTAAACCGATAGCGCCAAGCAATAAATAAATTGCACTAGCCTGAAAAGCAGCATCACGTTTATAAAGAATTGCTAACATCACCATCATAGTTTGTAATGTAAATGGAACTGGATAAAAAGGAATACTAACATTACTTGACAGCACTAACGCCACTACAAAACTTAAACTCAACGCTAAATTATGATTAAACACATGCTTAATTGATTGCATAAAAAACCCCTTAATTAATAATTATTGAAATAATTTGTTATAACAAATACCTAAACTATACCACTCACATTCATGACAAATTTCGGCGAAAACTTCTGGTGTAATATTATCTCTAATTTTATTTACCGACATTTGCCAATCTAATATTGCGTCATTTTTTAGATCAAGTGCTTGGGAATGCTTGATATCTAGCTGCTCAACTTTATCTTGAGACTCACATTTTACCCCATTTTGATTTGGACATGCTGAACAAATTGAATCTAATTTATTGGCAATTTGAAATTGCGCACCATTATTGATTATATCGTGATTAATTTGCGTAAAATTATCCACAAAGTCACTCGAATAACCACTGCCCATGAAGCAATAATTACACATAACATGATGAGGACGTAACTTTATCATAATATTTATACACTCTTCACTTGATTAACAATACAACAACTTCGGCAATTGCTGCCTCACCACGTCCAATAATACCAACACCTTCACTAGTCTTTGCTTTAATATTAATTTGCTTGATATCCGCATTTAAATCCTGGGCAATATGCTCGCGCATCGTATCAATATATGGGCGTAATTTTGGCGCCTCAAGAATAATAGTTGCATCTAAATTAGAAATGGCATAACCACTTTCCCTAATATATTCTGCGACCTGACGAAGCATAATTCGGCTATCAATATCTTTGTATTGAATATCGGTATCTGGAAAAAATTTACCTATATCACCCAATCCAAGCGCACCAATACATGCATCTATAATAGCATGAATCAGCACATCCGCATCAGAATGTCCAAGCAAACCCATCTCAAATGGTATTTCTACACCACCTAAAATCAGCTTACGCCCATCAATAAACTTATGCAAATCAAAACCTTGTCCAATTCGAAGCATATCACCTCCCATAACACAGGTACTAATTATAGCAAATATAGCAAGTACTGTACATTATTTATTGAATTTTTACTGAATGTTTAAATAAATAGAATTAGTAAGTTATCCGATGAAAAGTAAAATTAAAGAAGTAAGTATTATGGGGTTTATACATAAAAAGCTGATTATTTACATGAAGAGAGAATTTATTTTCTCATTGTAATTCAATTAATTAGCCATAAAGGACTATAAAAAATAAAAAAATATTAAAAAAAACTTGCAAAAACCATTTAGAATATGGCATAATACCTACCTCGCAGCAAAGAAACACAAATGCTGTTGGGGCGCTTAGCTCAGTTGGTAGAGCATCTGCCTTACAAGCAGAGGGTCATAGGTTCGAATCCTGTAGCGCCCACCATGAATACACGGAGCGGTAGTTCAGTTGGTTAGAATACCGGCCTGTCACGCCGGGGGTCGCGGGTTCGAGTCCCGTCCGCTCCGCCAATTACTATTTCCGTGACACCTCAATTATCCCACTAATATTAAACAGCTTATTAATCAACCACGTAAAATTAAACTCTGCACCACTTATTTGCAATGTAAATACCATAAATGCTTTGTTGTTTTTACATGAAGTGCGTAACCCAGCAATATGTAATTTTTCTACAGCAAATAAATCTGTAATATCACGCAACAATCCATGCCGATCATTTGCAATAACCTCTAAATCAGCCTGAAATAACGATCGCTTAACATCACTACCCCAACTAACAGGTATAACCTTATTTGGATAAAGTTTGGCTTGACGCTTCAGACCTAAGCAGTTATTCCGATGAATAGTAACCCCATTACCCTGACTAATAAATCCGATAATCTCATCACCTGGTAATGGCTTGCAACATTTTGCGATATTCGTAACGATTCCAGACACTCCATCAACCAAAATACCTTTCAGGCGTTGATTACCATCCATAAATGGCTTAGCGGTAAATTCAACTTCTGGCACTATACTCTCATCTTCAATAAAATGCTGAGGAAGTTGACGCTCCAATATTTTATCAATTGCATCACGAATATTTGCTGGTGCTAGGTCTCCCTTGCCTAAAGAAATCCACACTTCTTTTTCATTCATATAATTTAATCGTGCGACTATATCATCAATACTCGGACGAATATTTGATGGAAATTTAGATATTTCACGCTCAAAAATTTCTTGGCCAGCATTAATAAATTGTTCATTATTTTGATTACGAATCCAGCGTCTTATATGACTAACCGCTTTCGTACTTTTAACTAATCCATCATGAAGCCAATTTATACTTGGCCCACCTTGCTTAATGGTCAAAATCTCTACCCTTTGTCCATTTTGCAATGGTGTTCCAAGAGTAACAATATGTCCATCAATCTTCGCGCCACGACATTTATGCCCAACATCACTATGTACCGCATAGGCAAAATCAATCGGGGTAGAACCTCGTGGCAAAGAAATCACTTTGCCATTTGGCGTCATTACATAAATAGTATCACTAAATATCTCATTTTTAAAGATGTCAGCAATATCTTTTCTTTCGGTTAATTCCTCACGCCAGTCTAATATTTGACGAATCCAAGCAATTTTCTCCTCAAACTGTGGATTATTCTCACCACCTTCTTTATAACGCCAATGCGCCGCAATACCATATTCTGCGTGATCATGCATTGCAAAAGTGCGAATTTGAATCTCTACAACACGATTCTCAGGACCAATAACACACGTATGTAAACTTTGGTAATTATTTGATTTGGGATTGGAAATATAATCGTCAAATTCACCAGGAATTGGAGAATATTTTGTATGCACAATTCCAAGCGCCGAGTAACAATCTTTTATTTCAGGAACAAGAACACGAACGGCACGAATATCGTATAAGTCATCGAAATCATAATTTTTTTTCTTCATTTTCTTCCAAATTGAGTAGATATGTTTTGCTCTACCCATCACTTGAAAGTCACGAATGCCGTCTTCATACATTTCATCAGACAGTGATTTCTTGATTCTCTCAATATATTCTAAGCGTTCTTCACGTGTTTCATCAATTAGCTTAGCTATTTTTTTGTATTGCTCTGGATGCATATATTTAAATGATAAATCTTCTAACTCCCATTTAATTTGCCACACACCCAAACGATTAGCCAATGGCGCAAAAAGTTCCATGGTTTCTAATGCGATTTTCTGCTGCATTTTTTCATCTTTACAGCTTTTTAAATGCAGCATTAATTCACCGCGCCCAACCAAAACAATTAGGACCACACGAATATCACTAGCCATTGCCAGTAACATTTTGCGCATAACCTCGATCTGTTCACGCTTCTCATCTTCATTCGCAACATCAGCCAAATCACCAAGCTTCCTAATCTGCGTAACTCGACTAACACCCTCAACAAGCTCAATAACCTTGGCGCCAAATGGAGTCAGCGCTTCCTGCCAATTATCACAATATTTTGGAATTGCATATAAAATCGTCGCACAAACAGCATCAGCGTACAGATGCAATTCCGCAACTTTATTCGCACACGTAAGCGCATGAATAAGCAAATCTAGATTAGTCGGGTAAAATGTTTGATTCGCATAATAACTCTCTGCAAGAGTAATTGCGGATTCAAATTGAGCAATCTCAGCAAGTGTAAAATTTGCCTGCTGCATATCAAGCCACGACTGAATATCTTTAAAGCTTTGTTTAACAGTTACCATATTAGCTCTTTAAAGTAGGATCGTTGATTAAACCACCACCATAAAATCCTGTTAAAGTACGTAAAAACACAAATACCCAAATAATACATAACGTTACGACCAATATAACAGCATACACATGAATTAAACTACTCTTCATAAGAGATGCAAGAGTCACCGTTGCCATAGTATATACACCCAATGGGAATGTATACGCCCAAAAACCAAGATTAAATTTTAAAGCCTTAGTTCGTATATAATGTATAGTCGCAATAATCGCAATCAGTAGCCACCAAGTGGCTAATGTCCACATTGCAATTCCAATAAACATACCAATCCCAGGTAATACATTCAGTAAACTAATTAATGCTGGCGTTGCAGTTGTTTGTGAAATATCATGCACATTATTACTCAATAACAACATACCTAGCGCCCCAGTTCCAGTCGGCCCCAGAGGTAAAAATACGCTACTAGCTAGATCGCTACTAGGTAATTTATGCAACGCCAAACGCTGAAATAAGATAACCAAAATACTAAGTGCAAGGCTTACAGATGCAAACCATAACATGAGGCTAATTACCACATATATAATTGATTGATAAGAATCTAAATACGGCAACATCAATCCACCATAAGCTTACCGCAATCCCAATAGAACAATTACCATATAATTGAATACCAAATATAATAAATCCATTTAGAATCGTAGCAAGCCCCATAGGAATACAACCTAAAAACATCGGTTGCAACGGATGTTTTAACATTCGAGACCACGATTCTGGAAAATAAATTCCACGAGCAATAAACAACAAACTAAATATTGCAAAAAACACGATATTTAGTAACCACAAACCGGTCGCAACTATTCTTGCTCCATCAACTATTGGCGCCACGGTATTTAAACAAATCGCCGTAATCCCTGTCCCCATCGTCATACCGAACCAATTTGGAGTGAAATTTGCAATCAACCACTTCACTGTAGCATGCTTATAAAATGGCCGTTTTAACATTATAATCCCCATTTTGAAAATTAAAAAGCCTCGCTAGATAAATCTAACAAGGCTCTTATTTATTTGCACATATCAACACGATCTCTTAGCTCTTTGCCTGCCCTAAAATATACAACATAACGTTCGCTAGACTCTACAGAAACACCATAACGCGGATTTCTGACGCTTCCAGCTGGTCTATATTTTAAAGAAAAACAACCAAACCCACGAATCTCAATACGCTCGCCTTTTGCAACTCTATCCGCCATCTCAACAAATACAGCCTTAACCAGCACTTCAACTTGTTTTTTATGCAACTTAGGATAAAGCTCAGCGATGCTTTCTATAACTTCTGACCGATTCATGTTTATAACTACCCTTGTGACAATTTATCCTGTAATAATGACCCTAAGTTAGTTGTACCCGAAGATTTTTCTGCTTGTTTTACTTTTTTAACAGCTTCCGCTTCTTCTTTTACATCTTTAGCCTTAATGGAAACACTAATAACACGATGTTTTTTATCGATGTTAGTAATCATAACTTCAAGCTCATCACCAACATTTAACACTTTGGTTAAATCATCAGTTCTTTCGCTTGATGCTTCACGAGCAGGTAGCGTAGCTTCAATACCCTCAGCCACAATTACAATAGCTTCATCTTTTTCTACACTTTTCACTACTGCCTTAACGATAGCACCTTTATCATTGCTATTTAAAAATAATGCGTATGGATCTGTGTCTAACTGCTTAACGCCTAAAGCAATACGTTCTTTTTCTACATCAATAGAAATAATTACTGATTCAACTTCTTGACCTTTTTTATAGCCACGAATCGCTGCATCACCAGCAACATTCCAAGAAACATCAGATACGTGAACCAAACCATCAATACCACCATCTAGGCCGATGAATAAACCAAAGTCAGTAATAGAGCGGATACTTCCAGTTACACGATCACCTTTTTTAAAGCGCGATGCGAAATCAACCCACGGATTAGCTTGACACTGTTTCATACCTAGACTAATACGGCGCTTATCACCGTCAACTTCTAGAATTTGTACCTGAACTTCATCACCTAGTTTAACTAGTTTTGATGGATTGATATTTTTATTTGTCCAATCCATTTCAGATACGTGGACTAAACCCTCAATACCATTTTCAATTTCAACGAAAGCACCGTAATCAGTTAAATTAGAAATGTGTCCATGTAATCTAGTGCCAGCAGGATAACGATCCGCTATTCCAACCCATGGGTCATTTGATAACTGTTTTAATCCTAATGATACACGATGTTTATCTTGATCAAAACGTAGCACTTTTGCTTCAATTTCTTGACCAACAGTCAACACTTCTGAAGGATGTTTTACACGTTTCCATGATAGATCCGTAATATATAATAAGCCATCAATGCCACCCAAATCAACGAAAGCACCATAGTCAGTAATATTTTTAACAATACCCTTAACTAGATTTCCTTCTTGCATGCGCTCAATAACAACTTTGCTATCTTCGCCAGTTCTATCAACTAATACCGCTTTTCTAGAAATAACAATATTATTACGTCTGCGATCAACTTTAATCACTTTAAATTCTACGCTCTTACCTTCGTATGGCGTGAAATCACGCACCGTTCTAACATCAATTAACGATCCAGGTAAGAATAATCTTACGTTTTTATACATAACACCCAAGCCACCTTTTACACGCCCATAAATAGGTCCTGTAAGGATATCTCCACTTTCCAATGCTTTTTCTAACTCTTCCCATGCTGCAATTCTTCTTGCTTTATCACGAGACAATCTAGTCTCGCCATATCCATCTTCAATTGCCTCAATTGCAACCAAAACTATGTCCCCAACTTTAACTTCCAACTGGCCATCTTCATCTTTAAATTCACTTACGGGAATTGTTGATTCTGATTTTAAACCAGCAGTTACAGTAACATATTTGTTATCAATTGCAACGATTTCTGCATTGATAACTTCGCCTTCGCGCATCTCTAAACCAGCTAAATGCTGCTCGAATAATTGGGCAAAATTTTCCATAATTATTTATATACTCAAAAAAAATGTTAACACATATATTACTGATCAGAATAGGCATAAAAACTGTCATTATCTGAAAAGTAACCCAAATTAATCCAATAAATTATATACACTCAAAGACCTTGATTAGCGAACACAAAGCCCAAAACTCAAAGACAAAGAGTATAAATTTTATCTACCGTTTGTTCAATAGATAAATCTGAATTATCAAGAACATAAAAAGAAGAATCATAACTAAGTGGCGCAACACCTCTTTCTGAGTCCTGCTTATCTCTAGCCATAATATCTTCCAAAATAGCCCCAATTATAGCAGATTTACCCAATTCTTGCAACTGTTTATAACGCCTCTGAGCTCTTTTTTCTGCGCTAGCAGTCAAAAATATCTTCAAAGAAGCCTGTGGAAAGACCATGCTACCCATATCACGACCATCCGTAACTAATCCAAAATCTTTTGCAAACGAACGCTGGAATTCTAATAATTTTTCCCGAACAATTCCTATTGATGCAATTTTTGATGCGAACATTCCAACTTGCTCATCACGCAATTTATCAGAAACTAATTCAGCATTCAAATACACTTCGCCATTGATAAAATTCAAATGCATTTTGTCAATCAATTTACAAATAGATTCTAGATCATCAGTATCTACATTATTTTGTAAAATAAATAAAGCTAATGCGCGATAAATGGAGCCCGAATCCAAATAATTATAACCAAGCTTTTTAGCTAATAATTTAGCAACAGTACCCTTACCAGAAGATGCAGGCCCATCAATTGTAATGATTTTAACACCCATCTACATAATTCCTTGCTTTAGTAAACAAACTAAAAAAATTATTCTTACTATGTAACGCTATATCGCCCACATCCACGTGGTGCAAATCCGCAATAAACTGCGCCGTATGCTTAACTAACGCTGGATGATTTGTTTTCCCGCGATGTGGCATCGGCGCCAAAAATGGCGCATCTGTTTCAATTAACAATCGATCATATGGAATATAGCGCGCAACTTCCTGAACACTCAACGCATTTTTAAAAGTAACTATTCCAGACATAGAAATATAAAACCCCATATCCAAACATTTTTTTGCCCAATCCAAATTTTCAGTAAAACAATGCATCACTGCACCAGCCTTTATCGCATCACATTCTTTCATTATCGCCAAAGTGTCCTGAACAGACTCTCGCGTATGAATAATTAACGGTAATCCAGCCGTTTTTGCCACATCAATATGCAAACGAAAACGATCATGTTGCCACGTCATATCCACATCTTTACAATTGTAGTAATCAAGACCAGTCTCACCTATTGCGATAACTTTTGGATTATCTACATATTGCAATAAATAATCGGCGGTTAACTCAAAACCAGTTAATCTTTCATCAGGGTGAATTCCGACTGACGCAAATAAATTTTTATGCGTATTAGCAAGATTAACAATAGTCGCTAAATTATCTGGACGAGTTCCAACACATAATGCATATTCAACTGAATTTAGACGCATTTGTTCTAAATAATTCTCTAAATTTCCCATTAATTCTGGAAAATTTAAGTGACAATGTGAATCAATAAACATAAGCTTGCCTTTTTTTGTTAAAATTACGTTCTCAAGGAATTATTTTACCATATTTTGAGGAGTAATAACGTAATGCTACATGGTGATATATTTGTAATAGCTGCACCGTCAGGGGCTGGGAAATCCTCATTAGTTAAGGCAATTTGCGCGCAAGATAATACACTTCAGCTATCAATTTCGCATACAAGCCGCCCAATTCGACCATCTGAAGTTAATGGCATTGATTACTTTTTTGTGAGTATAGAACAATTTGAAGAAATGTTATTACGGCATGAATTCATTGAGCACGCAAAAGTGTATGGTAATTATTATGGAACAAATATAAATGCCATACAGCAATTTATGAAAAACGGTAAAGATATAATATTAGAAATTGATTGGCAAGGCGCAAGGCAAATTAAAAAATTATTTCCAAATGCCATACTAATTTTTATTTTACCACCAAGCATAGAAGAATTAACCAAAAGATTAATTGCGCGCAACACCGATAGCACTGACGTGATAAAATCACGTATTCAAGTAGCCCAAGAAGATATTTCGCATGCTAATGAATTTACATATGTTATCGTAAATGACAAATTTGACGTCGCGCTACAAGACTTATGTAGTATAATACGTACTAGAAGGTTACTTAGTGAAAAAGTGCTAAGTAGCATTAATTTATAAATTTTTAAGGAAATTACCCCATGGCTCGTTTTACTGTAGCTGATTGCATGGAAGAAATTGATAACCGTTTTGATATGACTCTTGTTGCAGCATTGCGTGCACGTCAACTAGAAAAAGGTAGTCATCAATTGCTAGAAAAAATAACAAATGACAAAATAACTGTGCTTGCATTACGTGAAATAGCAGGAAAACTAGTTGATAGGACTCTATTAAACAAAATCGAATAAGAATGTGTAGGACCAATGGAATTAAATTATGGTACATATCAAGAGCTGGTCGATGAAAAGAAACAAACTTTATTCCTCGCAGCAAAACAACACTTGGATAGCAAACAGCTAAAAACTGTCAAATTAGCCTACCAAGTAGCCAATCATGCGCATTTTAAACAAAAGCGCAAAAGTGGCGAGCCATATATTACACACCCTATTGAAGTTGCAACAATAATAGCAAGTTGGGGGCTCGATGAACAAACGATTGCAAGCGCGCTCCTTCACGACACAATTGAAGACACCGAAGTCTCTAAAATTGAGATAGAAGAAATATTTGGAATAGGAATTGCAGAACTTGTTGATGCAGTTACCAAATTAGACAAGCTTAATTTCGCCTCAGAAGAACTTGCGCACGCGGAATACTTTCGTAAAGTAGTCCTCGCAATGGCAAAAGACGTGCGGGTGATTCTAATAAAACTCGCCGATCGAATTCATAATATGTCAACGCTTGACTCCATGACGCCAGAAAAACGCTATAAAATTGCATTAGAAACAATGGAAATATACGTACCAATTGCGAACAAAATAGGCTTACACAAAGTGCACTTAGAATTAGCCGATTCCAGTTTTAAATATCTTCACCCAATGCGCTATAAAGTCATAGCAAAAGCGGCAGATGTCGCACAACAAAAAAGATTCCCTATTGTTCAAGAAATTTTAGGAAATATTAGTAGTTCATTAAAAGCCAATGGCATCAATGCAAAATTCATCTACCGCCAACGCACAATATATAATCTATACCGTAGAATGTTACGCCGTAAACAAACATTTAATCGTATATATGATATATTCGAAATAAAAATTATTGTAGAAAATATCCGCGAATGCTATTTAACGCTTGGGGTATTACACAACTTATTTCAACCATTACCAGGTAAATTCAAAGACTATATTGCGATTCCAAAAAGTAATGGTTATCAATCATTACATTCAACTTTGATGGGCCCACAAGGAACACCATTGCAATTACACATTCGCACAGACAAAATGGATCAAGTCGCCGAAAACGGTATAATTAGCCATTGGCTGAAACATCAAACTGATGATGATTATATGTCTGCCAATCAACGCACCAATAATTGGCTAAATAACATATTAGATATTCAGTCGAGTAGTTTCTCTGCTAGTGAATTTTTAAACAGTATAAAACAAGACTTATCCCCTGGAGATGTTTACGTATTTAGCCCCAAAGGTAAAATAATGTTACTACCACGTGGATCTACACCGATTGATTTCGCATATCTAGTCCATACAGATGTGGGTAATCATTGTTACCAAGCAAAAGTTAATCAACAGCTCGTAAAATTAGACACGAAGCTACAAAATGGTGATATAATTGAAATTATCACGAAAGACGACGCAGAACCAAACGATGCATGGTTAAAATATGCTGTCTCTGGTAAAGCATTAAGCAAAATCAAGCTATACATAAAAGAACAAAAATACGATGAAGATATTAGCAATGGCTTAAAACTAGTAAAACAAAGTCTTCGTATTTTTGATAAAGAACACACTGTTAACGAAAAACTTCTTAATAAAATATGCCAAAAATACTACCCTAGATTAAGTGTTACTGAATTAGAGCATGAAATTGGTGTTGGTACAATCCAAGTTTTTGAGATCATTCGCCATATTTTGAATTTAGAAAATAAAACATCGCCCATAGAAATACATCTTAGCAACTGTGAAATGCCAGTGATACAAGACATAGCATGTTTGGCATTACCAGGCGATCATTTATTGGCGCATATAACCCGTAACGGTGAATTACATATTCATAAACCGAATTGTAAACAAAATAAACATATTGGACTTGATAATTTAACATTCGTCCATATAATTAATGATACAGAGCAAGCTTTTTTAAGTAAAATTTCATTACATCTCATAAATCGCCCAGGTGTATTTACTCGGTTTACTGCCATAATTGGTGAAAAAAACATCAATATGGAAGAAATCTCTCAAGAAAGTTATACTAATTTTGCACACGTTCTCGTGACACTAAGTGTGTACAATCTAGCACAAATTGAAGAACTAATTATAACATTATCAAATTTAGATTATGTCGAGAAAATAACTCGTTTATAACAAAGGAAGGTTATTATGCAACCATCAATACACACGATTAGCTACGATGAACTAACGCCGATTATACCATTGAAAGATGTAGTAATATTTCCAAATATGGTTGTACCTTTATTTGTTGGGCGGCAAAAATCTATTACCGCACTAGAAGCTGCAGCCGCAAAAGATAACTATGTCCTACTTTTAAGCCAACAAAATCCTGCGGATAATGAAGTCAATGCGAATAATATCCATACAATAGGAACTCTAGCTAAAATATTACAAATATTAAAGCTACCAGATGGCACCAATAAAGTTCTCATCGAAGGTAAAACTAGAGCAAAAGCAGTCGGAATAGTCGAAAAAAATGGCTTCATGGCAGCGCATGTTGAGGAAGTTTTGACCAAACAAGATATTAGTAAGATTGAGGTTGAGGCCATACGCCGTGAAATTACTCAGCAATTTGAAGACTTTGCTAAACTCAATTCAAAAATCCCTGAGGAAATTGTTTCACTTATTTCTAAAATAGAAAACATCGAACAATTAGCCGATGTAATTACAACTCATGTAGTAATGGATTTAGAGATTCGCCATGAACTACTTGAAGCAACATCCTTAAAAAAACGCTTGAATCATTTACTCAAAGAATTAAATCGTGAAATAGAAATATTAAACGTAGAAAAACGCATTCAAGGTCGAGTAAAGCAGCAAATTGAAAAAAATCAAAAAGAATACTATTTGCATGAACAGGCAAAAGCTATTCAACAAGAGCTTGGTGAAGAAGAAGATCTTGATGATTTAAGCGAATTAGGAAGTAGAATCAAAAAAGCAAAAATGGGCGAAGAAGCAGAGAAAAAAGCGATAAGTGAACTAAAAAAATTACGTATGATGCCTCAAATGTCATCCGAAAGCGCATTAATTCGCAATTATATTGAACATTTATGTGAGCTTCCATGGAATAAAAATACAAAAATTAGTCTTGATCTAAACAAAGCACAAAAAACTTTAGATAAAGATCATTATGGTTTAGATAAAATCAAAGAACGAATTATTGAATATCTAGCAGTGCAAAAACGTATGAGCAACAATAAAGCACCTATTTTATGCTTTATTGGCCCACCAGGAGTTGGTAAAACTTCATTGGGTGAATCAATTGCTCGCGCAACTGGACGTAAATACGTACGTGTTGCATTAGGTGGTTTACATGATGAAGCAGAAATTCGTGGACATCGTAAAACATATATTGGCGCAATGCCCGGTAAAATATTGCAAAATATCGCCAAATGTGGCGTGAAAAATCCACTTTTTGTTTTAGATGAAATAGACAAAATTGGCGCAGATCACCGAGGTGACCCATCATCTGCATTGCTAGAAGTGCTAGATCCTGAGCAAAATAAGGCATTTGTGGATAATTATACCGAAACTCCATTTGACTTATCAAAAGTAATGTTTGTTGCGACCTCAAATTCATTTAATATCCCTGGTCCATTGCGTGACCGTATGGAAATTATTCATTTATCAGGTTATACTGAGCAAGAAAAATTACAAATTGCCAAACAATATTTAGTTGCACGACAATTAAAAAACAATGGCTTAAAATCCACTGAGATTGATATTAGCCATGACGCGTTGTTAACCATAATTCGTGAATATACATCAGAAGCTGGTGTGCGTAATTTAGAACGCCAGATAAACAAGCTCTGTCGTAAAGTAGTCACGGCAATTGACACAAAAAAAACCACCAAAAAGAAAATTAATATTAATGAAAAAAATCTGAAAGATTATTTAGGTATTCCAACTAATGACCACGGGGTTAGCGCAAAAGAAAATCGGGTTGGCCGCGTGACTGGTCTTGCTTGGACAGAAGTTGGCGGTGAAATATTAACTATTGAATCAGTTGCAATCCCTGGTAAGGGGCAAATTATCCGTACTGGACAACTTGGTGATGTGATGCAAGAATCAATTCAAGCCGCAATTAGCTTGGTTCGGAGTCGTGCGCACGTACTTGGTATTGACGAAAAATTCTATGAAAATAAAGATATTCATGTGCATGTACCAGAAGGCGCGACACCGAAAGACGGTCCATCTGCTGGTATTGGAATGGTAACGGCAATTACATCAAGTCTAAACTTGATCCCAGTTAAATCAAATGTTGCCATGACTGGGGAAGTAACGCTTTATGGTGAAGTATTGCCTATCGGTGGATTAAAGGAAAAGTTATTAGCGGCCTTGCGTGCAGGTATTGATACAGTACTAATTCCAGAAAAAAATGTTAAAGACTTAGAAGAAATTCCAGATGAGATAAAAACTCCTTTAACGATTATTCCAGTAAACAGCGTTGATCAAGTACTTGAGTTAGCTCTTGAATATAAGCCAACTATATTACCAATTACAACGCCAACACCTGTAGTTAGTGCAACAACACCAGCCACTCACTGATATATCAAGCGTTTCTTTTTTCTTAGACACTCTGACAATTCAAATACTGTCAGAGTGCCTCCCAACATAAAACATTCATCTTTGTTTGTAAACGAGCAATCTCTTGACGCATTTGCTGATAAAGCCTATTAAACTCTTGATAATTATTATTTTCATGCGCCTTACGTAGCTCATCAAATAGTGTTGATTCACCATACGTAGTTTCACCCATTGGAATTATTCTTTTTTTAGTTAGCACTTGTTTCTCAATTTCATTACCACCAAAATGTAGAGCAAAAACTTCGCGCAATAAAAAACGTTGAGTATGTAGTTTTTTAGTCGGTAAAGAAGTTGACTTCATTTTACCACGATTATTAAATTCCCATTCCGTGAAATTATTTTTTGAATTTTGTGTAATTTTAACAAATTTTCTTGACGCAGGTTTAAAATCTATAATACCTATTCCATATATTGGCAAAAAATGAGTATTATAATTCTTCAACATATAAGTCTCGTATCTTTGATAACCAAGCATTTTATCTGTACCAACAACAAAACAACTAGCTCTTTCAATGAAACTTGGCGATACCTCATGTAAACCCTCACTATCCTCAAATCCAAGACACAAAATATGGGCTGTGTTACTAGTACTACCAGCAACATTTAATTTCTCCTTAGATTCGTCATGTTTACTATCTTCAGAATAGGAGCAGTCATCATTTTTAGATTCAAAATTATCACCAATAATTGATTCATCTACATAAAATGGATTAATTGATAATCCTCTTGTATCAGTAGTTAAAAAAAGTAAATCCGCTGGATTATTTTTTACTATACCACCATCTTGTAACTTAACAGATTCACCATCCTTTACTTTTAAATTACGCTTAGTTTCAGGCAATAAATCTCTTGTAGCATCAACCTTTGCAAACCACAACGGCAATGCAGCACTAGCTGCAACCGCTTTTGCAATATCCATATTTGGTGAGGTATGCACTGACAACTCAACACCCACAGGATCGTTATCACTAAAATGAGTTGCTGTTAAAAATAGCTCCTTGAATCCAAGATCTGGAAAAACAAGCTTTAGCTGATGCAAATCATTAAAGGTTAAACTAGGTTGAGGGCTATTGTATTTATTAATCCAATATATTTCCCTATGATCCATCTCACTGCTATTACGATTCAAGTTAAACTCATGCAATCTTTTTCTTATCGTAGTCAACATAGTCTTTCTTACCACTGCAATTAATTCATCTTGCGTAATATCTAAACTTGCTTTATGCATAAATTCAGTAAATTCATATGGTTTCATACCAGATGAAATTATCGAAGCAACAATTGCTCCTGCCGATGCTCCTGATACTTTTCTAACATTGGCTAATCTGTACTCACCTAAACCCTCCAAAGCACCAGCATTAAGTACGCCCTTTGCGCCACCACCAGAAAAACTAATCCCATAAGGTTGAGATAATGTCGCCTCTTCAAGGTAAATATTAATTCTACTTTGCTCATCTAGCAAATCTTTTACTGAATCAGGGATGGCAATTCCATATTGCTTATGTTGATAAATCGCATGCTCAATAAGAACATCTCGTAATTCGTAAATATCATAATTAGGTATGGAATGAATTTTAGGCTTAAAAGTCTTATCTATATTATTGGTGTTACGATCATATTTTGTTAAAGTCATAACTAATCCATTAGCTGAATTATTGTGCACAGTAAAGGATAATCTTAATTCACATTGTGAATTACTCACCTCTATATTTGAGAAAAATCTTTGATAACAAGATGGATCACTAAGAGATAGCTCAGGATTAAGAACATGGTACATAAGCATATCGAAATTATGAATCGAATTTTCCAGTTGTGAATTCATTAATTCAGCATCAAATTGCGCATGAATTTGTGATTCTGGCATAGGACTACCACCATTTATGGCATTGCTAAACCATTCTCTTATACCATTTGACTGAGAATCTTCAAGCGCCTCATGATAAGATAATTTACCATTTAAATGCCTTTGCGCTTGTTCTCTTATTCTGTTTTCTCTATAATGTAACATTGATGGAAATAATTTTGATAACATCATACAATCCTATTTAAAATATCTACTAAGTTAAATACAAAGAATGAAAACAACATATAGTCGAAGAATTTTATTGATGATAATTTAATGCGACAACCTGATTATACTCCACCCGCTATAATCATGTCTATAACATTTTTGCGTCATGACACTATGGTCATGGCTGGATTATACGCTAAGTTACATATTAAAGAATAATCCATTAATTTTGTAAGCGGTAATTTACTATTAATAAGATTTTACAGCAGAAAATGGTAAATTTTTGTTATAATAACCCATGAGATCATTATTTAAAGATTGGAACTTTGATGTTCCATATTTTTAAATTATGCTAATTTTTAATCTATTCAAAAGGCATGTTTATGAAAAAAACTCTAAAAATGTTGTTAATTAGTAGTGTAACTATTATTAACATGAATTTATGTTTTGCTAATAGCGATTTAGCAAAACTATCTACTAAAAAGGTTGTGATGGCTAAATCATATACTTATAATATCCCAGCAACTGGACAAACTAATTGTTATGACAAATATAATCAAGTGATTAAGTGTCCGCTTAAAAACCAAGCATTGTACGGGCAAGATGCACAGTTTCAATATAACAAGTTGCGTTATCAGGATAATCATGACGGCACAGTAACAGACTTGATTACGGGTCTTATGTGGGAAAAAAAAGCAGAGAGTAAAATGTATTGGCAGGAAGCAAAGGCAAATGCTAGAAACGTTAAACTTGGTGGATACGGTGATTGGCGTTTACCAACAATAAAAGAGCTATATTCGCTAATTGATTTTAATGGTAGCTTGGGATATTTCCCCCAAAAAAGTATGCTAAAAGATGGTAATGTACCTCCACAAAATCCAAATATTCATAATAGTGATATAACTAATAATGCTTCGACACCGCCAAATTCATCTCCATATATTGATACACAGTATTTTGATTTTAGTTATGGCGATTCGGAAAATGGTGAACGTGATATTGATACACAAGAATTTTCCGCAACTTCATACAATGGCAACTTAGCTGACAAGCAACTTAACTTGGCATTTGGAGTTAATTTTGCTGATGGAAGAATTAAGGGATATAGCAATAGGGATAATGACCCCATCCATTCAAAACATTATGTACGTTATGTACGAGGCAACACCAGTTACGGCAAAAATAATTTTGTAGATAATAAGAATGGCACAGTATACGATGCAACTACTGGTTTAACATGGTTGCAATCAGATAGCGGTAATTTTAAGGTTGGTGATAAAAAAGATGGTGCTTTAACATGGACCCAAGCCTTAAAATTTTGTACAAACTTGAATTATGCAGGGCATAAAAATTGGAGATTGCCAAATGCTAAAGAATTACAAAGCATAGTTGATTATTCACGCTCACCAGAATATACCAATTCCGCTGCAATTGCACCTATTTTCAAAATAACATCGATTGTTAACGAAAAAAATGAAAAAGATTGGCCATGGTTTTGGACAAATACTACTCATTTGGATGGTCCATATGGCACCAATAAACCAGGATCTGCAATATATGTATCATTTGGTAAAGCTTTAGGTTATTTCTCGACTCGTCCAGATATGGAACAATCTTGGATAAATGTTCATGGAGCAGGAGCACAACGAAGTTCACCTAAATATGATGATGGGGAAAAATATCCTAACGGGTTTGGTCCTCAAGGTGATGCAGTAAGATCATATAATTACGCTAGATGTGTATATAGAGCTACTAACAATTAACTATTAAATGCAGTTGAGTGTAAGATGTTTGACTAAATATTATCAAACATCTTACTTATTTAACTGATGCCGTATCACTCGCACATCATTTTCATTAAGGTTTTTTTTATTTTAACAATACTCATGTCACTAAATCCAAATTTTTTGGCTCTGATTAAATTATCATAATGATGATCAATCTTAGGTAATTCTAAGCTTTATCTAAACAGCAATCTTAACAAGTAAAATCACTGAAATATTGCAAAACTGAGTCCAATCCCTATCACTTCGCCAATGCATTTATGATATACTTATGGGTTAAAAATCAAATTACAACAAGTTTTGAGCGAATTATATGTTTAGTCTTCTTATTTTCTTATTTACAGTAGCTATTTTAGTGATAGTTCATGAATTTGGCCACTATATCGTTGCGCGAGCTTGTGGCGTAAAAGTTATATCATTCTCAGTGGGATTTGGCCCTAAAATATTTAGCTTTAACAGCAAGCATAACGAATGGCGCTTAAGTGCAATTCCACTCGGTGGCTATGTACGTATGCTTGACGAACGGGAAGCTCCTGTTGAGCCAAATTTACAACATATGGCATTTAATCGCAAAACTCCATGGCAAAAAATCCTCATCGCTTTTGCTGGACCTGCGTTTAATATTTTATTCGCATTAATCGCTTATTTCATTCTCGCGCTAAATGGTGTAGAAAGTCTACGTCCAGTAGTTGCTAGTCTAAATACTGAGTTAGCTCAAATTAATCATGTTACAATTCCTGAAAACTCTATTATTACCAAAATAAATAATCAACCGGTATATTCATGGGAAAATGCAAATAAAACATTTGCGAAAGCATTAATTAAATCAGATGAAATCAAAATTAGTTATAAAAATGCGATCTCTGATAAACTTAGTACGCAATTATCCCAACAGGAACAAATGATTAGTTTACAACAGCTAAAATATAATTTTAAGGGTGAAAAACTTTCTTTAGAGAATTTAGGAATTCTACCTATAAAAATGCTACCACAAATAAGTTATATTGAACCAAGTTCACCTGCTATTATTGGTGGCTTAAAAATTGATGATAAAATTATGCAAATCAATCAACAACGAATAACAACATGGGAACAAGTTACGCAACTCATTCAAGCGAACCCAAATAAGCCGATGATATTTATTGTGAATCGCAACAACCAAGACCATAAAATCACGATAACCCCAGATAGATATAATAATAATGGACAAACTGTAGGTAAAATTGGTATAATGCCTACCTTGGATGAAAATTTATTAAAAGCTAATACATTTATAAAAAGTTATAATTTATATACCGCCGCTGAATATGCGATAAACTCAAGCTACAATATCGTACGCTTAAATATAACCAGCATCACCGCAATGATTAGTGGAAAAACATCTTGGCATAATATTGGCGGACCAGTTGCTATTGCTAATGCTGGGACTAGTGCATTTAAAACGAGTATAAACCGTTTTGTTGATTTTTTAGCTCTAATTAGCCTAAGCTTAGCTTTTATGAATTTATTACCGATTCCTGTTCTTGATGGTGGTCATATTGTAATTTACCTAGCAGAATGGATAACTAAAAAAGAAATTAACCATAAAATTCAAGATATTATTTTAAAATTTGGACTAGTATTAATTCTAGGACTGACTTTTATTGCTTTATATAACGATGCTCTTAGATTGTTTAGTTTATAACATATGAAATTTAAATTACTACCACTTTGCTTATTTAGTATTTTTGCAACCAACAGTTATGCAATGGAAACATTTATAGTAAAGAATATAAAAATTAACGGGCTACAACGAATCGAAACGGGCACCGTGCTTAGTTATCTGCCAGTTAAAACTGGCGATACGCTTGAGGCAACCGATGCAGATTCGATCATTAACAAACTATATGCAACTGGATTTTTTAAAGATGTACGTCTAGAGCAACAAGGACAAACGCTAATCATAGATCTGGCAGAACGTCCTGTCATCAATCAAATCACTATTAATGGCGACAAAGCATTTGATCACGACAAGCTTATTCAATCATTAAAGGACAGCGGTCTTGCTGATGGTAAAATTTTTGATACCAGCATATTAGATCAAGCAGTTTTAGGTTTAAAATCTGAATATTATAACCAAGGATTATATTCCGTACAAATCAACACTACTGTTATGCCATTAGAACGTAACCGTGTTAGCATTAACATACAAATTTCTGAAGGATTAGCCGCCAAAATTGCCGACATAAAAATCATGGGTGCAAATAAATTCAGCCAAAGCAAATTACTCGGCGAAATGTACCTAACTACTGGCAATATGCTTAGCTGGTGGACGAAAGATAATCAATATTCTGGCGAGAAACTGTCTGGCGATTTAGAAAGCATACGCACATTTTACCTTAATCAAGGCTATATTGAATTCAAAATAAACTCTGTTCAGGTGCAATTAAGCCCTGACAAAAAATCCGTTTACATCACTATTAATATTGCAGAGGGCAAACAATACAGAATCAAAACTATTAAAATAGCTGGTGATACTAAAAATGTTCCATTAGCTGACTTAAATAAATTAATTACCGTAAAATCTGGTGATATTGTGAATCAATCCAAGCTGATTAAAGATTTAGATGCAATTAAAAGTAAAGTAGGCGAATATGGCTATGCATTTGCTAATGCCAACCCAATTCCAGAAATAGATCAGCAAACACAAGAAGTATCGTATACACTATTCTTGGATTTAGATAAAAAAGTATATGTACGTAAAATTGATATATCTGGCAACGATAAAACTCGTGATGTGGTGGTTCGACGAGAACTGCGTCAACAAGAAGCTGGACTATATAATGCTGCAGCAATAAAACGCTCGAAGGATCGCTTGGGACAAACAGGATATTTCAAAAACACGGATATTACTACTGAGCCAGTTCCTGGAATTAACGATGAAGTTGATATGAAAGTTAAAGTCGAGGAAGCTAATACTGGTAGTCTTACGATGGGAGTTGGTTTTGCTCAAGGCCAAGGATTGTTACTAAATGGTAGTGTAGCACAATCTAATTTATTTGGCTCTGGTAAATCTGTGTCACTAAGTGCATCGACCAGCCAATTAAACAACAATATTGGACTTTCTTTTACAGACCCATATTTTAAGCCAAATGGCACAAGCCTTGGCTATGATTTATATACCAGCGGATATACTCCAGATAAAGTTGGTTATAGTCCATACTCAACACAAACAATTGGCGCACGTACTAGAATGAGTGTTCCAGTGTCAGAATTTGATAAAATCACATTTAGTGCTGGTCTTGAAAATACACAAATCAATTTATCTGGCACAAGTGTACCACTGCGGTTCACACAATTCACAAACCAATTTGGTAGCTCAGTATATAGCATTCCAGTATCGGTAGGCTTCTCTAGAAATACTACAGACAGCACTTTATGGCCAACCAAAGGTGCTACTTTTAGCGAGACTATTGACGGATCTCTGCCTGGTATTGGTGGAGCACAATATTACAGATTTAACTCACAAAATAACTGGTACTTACCTATAAGCGAGAATTTCACTTGGCGTGTAAATGGCACTGCTGGATTCATTAATCCTTATGGCTCTAACAATACTGTACCTTTTTATCAAAACTACTATATGGGTGGCATGACTTCAATTCGTGGATTCTCCATTGGTTCGCTTGGTCCGAAAGATACCGACGGTTCATCATTAGGTGGAACACGTGAAGCTATATTTAGCAACGAAATTCTATTCCCATTACCAGGCTTAAAGCAAGACAAAACCGTTCGCTTAAGCGCATTCGTTGACACAGGATCACTCTGGGGTGGAAACTCATTTGGTTTAACGCCAGAACAATCATTCCGCGCTAGTTATGGAATGGGGCTAACTTGGATTTCACCATTAGGTCCAATCAAATTAAGTTACGCTATTCCGCTAGTAACGCAACCTAACGATAGCTTAGAGCCATTCCAATTCATGTTTGGAACTTCATTCTAGATCATCTAGAATCTACTCAAAGACGAAGAGTATAACTACCAGATTATAACGCGTTTGTTGGGCGCCAAATACATTTTATCTCCTGGTTTTACATTAAATGAATTGTAAAACCCCGGTTGATTAACTAGTGCACCGTTGGCTCTGAATTGATCTGGCGAATGCGGGTCAGTTTTCAAATACATCAGCTGTTGCGTTTCTCTAACTTTACCGCGCCAAACTTGTGCCCAACCCAGATACAAGCGTTGATTGCCAGTTAATCCATCAATTACGGGAGCTTTATTATCAGCTAATGATAATTGATACGCTTTATATGCAATAGCCAAACCAGAATTATCTGCAATATTTTCACCCAAAGTTAATTCGCCATTAATATTATATCCAGGTAATGGGCTGTATGCACTATATTGCGCAACCAATTCCTTCGTTTTGGCCGCAAATTTCTTTTTATCTTCTTTTGTCCACCAGTTGCGTAAATTTCCTTTAGCATCATATTGACTACCCTGATCATCAAAGCCGTGACTAATTTCATGACCAATAACCGCACCAATACCACCATAATTCACCGCGTCATCCGCATTGGCATTAAAAAACGGCGGTTGCAATATCGCAGCAGGAAAAACCACTTCATTTAACTCAGGATTGTAATATGCATTCACAGTTTGTGGTGTCATGCCCCATTCGGTTCTATCAACGGGCTTACCAAGCTTGTTGATTCCACGCTGATATTCAAATTCATTGCTGCGCATTATATTACCAACCAAATCATTTTTATTGATAGTTAATGCCGAATAATCACGCCATTTATCAGGATATGCAATTTTCAATATCATAGCATCTAATTTCTCTTGCGCTTTTTTCTTCGTGCCTGCGCTCATCCAATCTAGCGAGTTAATGCTTTGACGATATGCAACAATCAAATTTGCGACTAATTTTTCCATTCGCGCTTTGTTCTCAGGCGGAAAATATTCTGCTACATATAATTTGCCAAATGCTTCGCCCATTGTACCTTCTACAACTCCAACACCACGCTTCCATCGTTCTTGATTTTGCGGAACTCCACGTAATATTGTACCGTAGAATGCGAATGATTCGTCGTCAAATGCCTTAGACAAATACGACGAATAACCACTTAGCAAACGCCATTTAAAATATGCTTGCCATGTTGATATAGGGATTGTTTTCAAAATAGCATTCAGTTTTTTGATATATGTTGGCTGACTTACTACCAAGTAATTAATTTTACCCTTCAATTCGGTATTCGTCAAATAATCATCCCACGCAAAATATGGCGCAAGTTTATTTAATTTATCTAATTCAATTCTATTATAAGTTTTAACTGGATCGCGATTTTCTACCTTAGTCCATTGTATTTTTGCTATTTCAGTCTCTAATGCAACAATGTTTTTCGCATCTTCTTTTGCTGTTTTACTGCCGGACAATTCTAACATTTTTTGAATATGCGCCGAATATTGTTCTTTTATCGCCATTAATTTTTTATCATCAGTTTTTAAATAATAATCACGATCTGGTAACCCAAGACCAGTTTGCGAAATATCCGCAATCATAACGCTAGAATCTTTCGCGTCTTGATGTATGCCAAAATCCAATGGTCCACTAATACCGATTTTGCTCAGATGAGCCATAAGTGTTGCAATCTGTTGCTTATTTTTAAGATTAGTGATTAATTCAAACTCTTTATTTAACGGTGTTACTCCTAATTCATTTAATTTTGCATCATTCATATAGCTGTAATACAAATCCGCAATTTTTTGCTTATCTACATCATTCGCAATATCTTTATCCTGACTAAGTTGCAAAACTATCGAATGTAGATCTGACACAGCACTTTCGCGTAATTCATTAAATGCGCCCCAAGACGATTTATCTGCTGGAATCACAGCTTTTTTTAACCATAAACCATTGGTATACAAATAAAAATTATCTTGTAACCGCACTGATTTATCAATATTTTGTAAAGCAATTCCAGTGTTGTTTGTATTGCTATTTTGTGGCGGGATATTTATAACATCAGCGGCAAATACTGAGCCAGAAATCCCCAAAATTGCAAGAGCAAGTAATGATTTACGCATAATTTATCTCCTATAAAAGCACAATTTCACCTTTTAAACCGTGAGATGAACCCGATGTAATTTTCACATCAATCATCTGATGAATCAGCCGTTTTGAACCTTCAAGAATCACAATCTTATTGTTTTCAGTTCGCCCATAAAGCTTTTCTGGATCTTTACTTGATGGACCTTCGACTAATACTTTTTGCACCGTACCAACCATTTTCTGGCTAATTTCGTACGACATTTCATTGATTCGTCTTTGCAAATGTTGTAAACGCTGTAATTTCAATGCTTGTGGCGTATCATCTGGTAAATCTGCTGCTGGCGTACCAGGCCTTGGCGAATAAATAAAGCTAAAACTAATATCATACCCTACGTCTTCGATTAATTTCATCGTCTTTTCAAAATCCTCTTCTGTCTCACCAGGAAATCCGATAATAAAATCCGATGAAAACACGATATCTGGACGCTTCGCACGAACTTTACGAATAATCGACTTATACTCTAACACAGTGTAACCACGTTTCATTCCAGCTAAGATTTTATCTGATCCACTTTGCGCTGGCAAATGCAAATGAGATACTAATTTAGGCAACTTTTCATAACAATCAATTATTCGTTGCGTCATTTCATTTGGATGCGATGTGGTAAATCTAATTCGCTCAATTCCAGGAATCTCATGCACATACTCTAAAAGTAGCGCAAAATCTGCAATTTCACCATCTTGCATTTCACCACGATAAGCATTTACATTTTGCCCAAGCAAATTAAATTCCTTAACACCCTGTTCCGTCAGAGTTTTAATTTCAGCTATAATATCGTTAAACGGTCGCGAAATCTCTTCGCCTCTAGTATAAGGAACCACACAATAAGAACAATATTTACTACAACCTTCCATGATTGATACAAATGCCGTAACGCCATCAGCCTTAGCTTGTGGCAAATTATCAAACTTTTCGATTTCAGGAAAACTGATATCAATTTGTGACTTACCAGACAAGCGTCTTTGGGTAATTAACTCTGGAATTCGATGCAATGTCTGCGGACCGAATACAATATCCACATATGGCGCACGCTTGATAATCTCAGCACCTTCTTGCGAAGCCACACAGCCACCAACTCCAATAATAATATCTGGATTTTTCTTTTTAATATCTCGTGCACGCCCCAAATCAGAAAATACCTTTTCCTCAGCTTTCTCACGAATTGAACAGGTGTTAAATAAAATTACATCTGCTTCATCTTGATTATCAGTTACTTCATAACCATCAAATTGTTTTAAAATATCTGCCATTTTATCCGAATCGTATTCATTCATCTGACAACCAAAGGTTTTTATAAATAATTTCTTAGCCATATTTGCGATTTGTACCCTTTAATATTGATTTAATTTATACCTCAACCCTCATTTTTCTAATTATAACTCTCCATAGGATAACTAACTAGTTTTAAATTCAATAAAAGGTGAGTACTGAAATTGTTAACCAAATATTATATGCTAATACAGCATATTATGCAAATATTTTTTCTTGACTAAAAATCAAAAAATGAATCTAACTGATACAAAAAAACATTTTATCTTGACATACATGTAAAAAGTAGGTTATAATTGCCCCCTTACCACTATACTACCGTTACAAATAGTTGTGGGTGAGAACGCCCATTGATATTTGTATTACATTTTAGGACATTTTACATGAAAACTTTTTCAGCAAAACCATCTGATATTACTCATGAGTGGCATGTTGTTGACGCTAACGAAAAAATACTTGGTCGCTTAGCTGCTAAAATTGCACACATATTACGTGGTAAACATAAAGCAATTTATACTCCACATATGGATACTGGTGACTTTGTTATTGTTACCAACGCCAATAAAGTTGTAGTGACAGGACGCAAAACTTTGCAAAAAATATATTACCGTCATACAGGTTATCCTGGTGGAATTTATTCACGTACATTTGAACAAATGTTGGATAAATGCCCAGAAAAAATCTTAATCCACGCTGTTAAAGGTATGTTGCCTAAAGGTCCTTTAGGTTATGCGATGCTTTCTAAATTGAAAGTTTACGCTGGTGATAACCACCCTCATGCTGCACAACAACCTAAACCGTTAGAGATTTAAGAAAGGCCTATAAAATGATTGGAAATTATTATTACGGCACTGGCCGTCGTAAGAGCTCTGTAGCTCGTGTATTTATAAAAAAAGGTGGTGGTATAATTGTCATTAATGATAAGTCATATGATGAATATTTATCTCGGCCTACTAGCTGTATGATTGTTCGTCAGCCACTAGAATTAACTGAACACCTAAGTTCATTTGATATTAAAATCAATGTGCATGGTGGCGGTGAATCTGGTCAAGCTGGTGCGATTAAACACGGAATTACACGTGCATTAATTGATTTTAATCCAGAATTAAAATCAATCTTATCCAAAGCTGGATTTACGACACGCGATGCTCGTGAAGTTGAACGTAAGAAATGCGGTTTACGCAAAGCGCGTAGAAGGAAGCAGTTCTCAAAACGCTAATTATAAAGAGCCTGCACTACGCAGGCTTTTTTCTCACCATTTCTGAATCTTGAATTTTACTGTATTGAAAAACTATCAACGTATTATTTATTAGACGCCTTAGCCGTTTAATCACAGAAGCTTCGGACACAATTAATTAATAATAGAAAGGGAAATGAATGAAAACAAGATCGCGCGGATTTACTATAATTGAACTAATGATTGCAATAGCAATTATTGGTGTTTTAGCAGCAATTGCAGTACCAGCGTACCAAGATTACATAAAACGAGCAAAAGTGTCAGAAGGAATAGTATTGGCTACACAAGCAAAAATTGCTGTGACAGAATACTATCAAGCAAATAATAAATTCCCAATAAGCAACGCAGAAGCTGGAATTTCACCAGCAAATAAAATTACTGGCAACAACGTTACATCTCTTTCAGTCGACGATGGTGGCAAAATTACTGTAACCTATGCAGCAGGAGCGGTTGGCGACTCAACAGCTTTAACAATTAACTTACAGCCAACTCCTACAGAAACTGGATATACAACATGGCAAATCACTTCAGAGGGTAGCTCTGGCGTTCCACAAAAATGGTGTCCTTCTAGTGCGAAATGCAATGGGACAGGCTCTTAACGCTATTCTATACTCTTTATGTTTGAATCTTGAGTTTTGTCGTATTGATAAAAAAGCTCCTATTGTATTAATTTATATGTATCCTCGCTTTTTTTATCAATACGTAGCAAGAATGAAAAATCAATAACTACTGGATAAAAATAATTTTCCATCTGAATTCGGAATTGCTGACTTACATGCTATTTTACGCAATAAATGTGGATTAGATAGTTTGATATAATCATTAACATATGCAATATGGCTTAAGCTCTGATCGGTCTGTAATTGCGTATTTAAAATCTTGCTTATTTCTTGATAGATTTGTGACTTTGCTGAACATGCAATACTAATAACTTTATATGGCACAACTAGATTATCGTCAATAAACTGCTTTAAGTCGTCACCATAACCGAGTAACGAATTATCATCCACTAAAATAAAAAGCTTTACTGGTAGTAAATTTTGTGCATTTACATAATCTATTATGCATTTTATTTCATTCAATCCGCGGTTTACCATAATAGCCAAAGCGATTGATTTTCTATTACTTAGTTCATACAGTTTGATATACTTCGAAAAAACACCCATTGCATTATATGTACTTATAGTTAAACCTTCATAACCGTACATAAAACCACGTTTTAAAATGTAATTCTTTATAAATGCCAAGACCGTACGCGGAATAATACTCCATAGCCGTACGCGCTTCTTACCTAAATATGTACGGGCATATAATTCACTATAAAATTGTAATTTGTTGGTAAGTTCGCCAACTGTTTGATATGGAAAATGATAGATAAATCCAGGTTTAACAACCTCTACTTGCATATTATCGCACATGATGCTTTCGTGAACTTCCAATAAATTATACTGGGTTCGTGTTTTATTATACAGCCGCACAACCCAATCATTACCCCAGCTACAGCCATCAATCAAAAAATTATTGTAATAATTATTTCGTTTAAATGAATAGACAGAATTTGTATTAAGCGGTATTTCATGAATCATTTTAACTAATCGTGGATGCAAAATTTCATCGCTATCAAGAAAAAATACCCAGTCGTTCTGCGCAAAATTCGCCGCAATATTTTTAAGTTTACCGAAGCCACAAAATTCATGCGTATGTACAATAACATTGCTAAATTCACTCGCAATAGCAATTGTGTTATCTGTTGAACCATTATCTAAAACAACAACTTCTGCAAAAGAACTAAGTGATGCCAAGCACCTCGCTAAATATTGCGCGCTATTCTTCGTCAAAACTACAGCACTTATCATTATAAACTCTTCTGTACAACAGCTAAATTCCAACTACTACTCGAATTGTTGTAAAAACTTCAATTCATCCGCAAAACCACTACGCACTTTTACCCAAACGTCCAAAAATATTTTAATTCCAAATAAAACTTCCATATCTTCTCTGGCCGCAGTCGAAATTTTCTTTAACTTTTCTCCACCCTTACCAATTACAATGCCTTTTTGATTATCTTTGTCCACAATAATTATAGCATGTATTTTATAAATATTCTCTAACTCTTCAAACTTTTCAATCTCGACAGTCAAACTATACGGCAATTCTTCGCCTAAATGCCGAAATAATTTCTCACGAATAATCTCACTCGCCAAAAATTTACTCGACTTATCTGTCATCTGATCGTCTGGATATAAAAATACACTTTCGGGTAAATAAGGCTTCACAGCTAACAATAAACCTTCAATACCTGTATGTTGTTTTGCGGAAACCAATACAGTAGACTTAAATGGAAACAATTGAGCTACCTCATCTTTAAACTGAGCCAGTTCATATTTATCTTTGAATTGATCTTGTTTATTAATCGCCAAAAGCACATTTGCTTCCTGTGGCAGTAACTCCAACACTTCCTGATCTGACGCACTAAAAATACCAGCCTCAACCACAAACACAATCGCATCCACAGAATTTAGACTATTTAATACACTTTGGTTTAATGCGGTATTTAATTTACTAATATATTTTTTTTGAAACCCCGGAGTATCAACAAAAATATATTGTGTATCACCTGAGCTTAGAACTCCAGTAACCTTATGTCTAGTTGTCTGTGGTTTACGTGATGTAATACTTATTTTTTGACCTATTAAGTGATTCATTAATGTTGATTTACCTACATTTGGGCGTCCAATTATAGCAACAAAACCACAATACTTACTTTCCATTTTTATCTCTTTCAGCTATTATTTGTAAAACTTTTTCCGCAGCAAAAGAGCTTGCCTGTTTCTTTCCTTTACCCATAGCGGTTGCCGCAATACCAAGCTCTGGCACAGAACATTCAATACTAAACATCATGTCATGCTCAGGACCAGTTAATGAAACAACATTATAAAGAGGTAAATTCATCTTGCGCGCTTGTAAATATTCTTGCAACAATGATTTGTTGTCTTTAAAATTTAACATTTCTGGATTATCAAATTTCTTTTTATATAAACGCTCAATGAGATTTTTTGATTCCTCAAATGAACCATCAAAACTAACGGCAGCAAATACCGCTTCCAAACAATCCGCTAAAATTGATGGGCGCTTACGTCCACCACTTTTCATTTCACCATCACCCAACAATAGATAATCGCCTAAATTCAAGTCTAGTGCAAGATCAACCAATGCGGCTTGATTAACTAAACTTGCACGCACTTTGGACAATTCGCCTTCTGCCAAATCTGGATAATTATTGTATAAATAAAGCGCAACAACGTAATCCAAGATTCCATCGCCAACAAACTCCATCCGCTCATTATTTGGTCTACCGTGGCTACGATGAGTAACTGCGCGAATTAATAAAGATACATCTTTAAATATATAACCTAAATCTTGTTGTAATTTTCTGAGATCAGACATCATATTTTAGTTCCTATTCTTTTAAAATCGCTAAAATTCATCCAAACATAAATCGCCTTACCTAATAAGGCATCATTTGGCACAAATCCCCAATAACGACTATCCTCACTATCATCACGGTTATCGCCCATCATGAAATAGTGGCCAACAGGTACGGTGCACGTAAACCCATCATCGCCGCTATAAGAGCAATTACTCTTATATGGAAAGTCTTTAACACCTTGTGAAAATAGCGGAGGAAATTGCGCATTGGTAATAATTTTATGCTTAACTCCAGTTAAGTCTTCAATATATTGCTTATTTTCTACCTGATCAGACATATCTGTAATATGTTGATCTCTCGTATACATGTAAGTACCATCATCAATATAATTAAGTGGCACATTATTAATTGTTAAACGTTTGTTGTAATATTCTATTTTATCACCAGGTAAACCAACCACACGTTTAATTAAATCACGATTTTTAACTTCTTGATCTTTAAATATAACAACATCACCACGCTTCACATCATTAATCGGAATTAACACTTTATTGGTTAATGGTATTCGAATTCCGTAATCAAATTTATTGACTAAAATGAAATCCCCAACTGTCAAACTTGGACGCATCGAACTACTTGGAATTTGATATGCTTCAAATAAAAATGCGCGCAATACAAATACAGCTAGCACAATAGGAAAAAATTCACGTGAATAATGCACATAATGTGGTTTAGCTTGATCTTGTCCACGTTTTTTTGCCAAAAATAATTTATCAAGCAACAAAATAATTCCACTAATTACTACAAATAATAACAATATTGAAGCAAAATCAGAAAATTCAGCAACTACTCCCACCCAACCAAGAATGAAAATCAAATAACCATTTTCCATTAATTTGCTTTTGTTTTGTCCATGGGCACGATAAATAAGCACAACGCCTACAATTATAGCTATTATGCCCAAATAAAACCATTTTGACAAACCTGATTCCATACGTAATCCTCAAATATTTTTGTTCTAGCCATAGATTTTAACATATTTTACGCATGTTGGGATAAAGTATAAAAAAAGTTGCCCATAAAAGGACAACTTTTCTTTACAATAGCCAAACATACCTAAGAATTTAATTAATTACAAAGGGTATATTAGAATGTATGAGTCAACCCAACTGCAGCTGTACTTTGGCTTTGTTGATAACCTGTACCACCGACCGCTCCACCAGTTGTTGGGCTTGCACCAGCCTCAAAGTTAACATCCTGCGCTGTTGACCCCCAGAATGTTTGACCATAGTTTACAAATACAATTGTTCGCGGTGTAATATTCCAATCCAATTCCCCAACCACTTGTTGATAACCAGAATTTGGAATTTGACTAGCTGTACCACCAGCAACTTGTAATACATTGCCATTATACATTAAATTATTGCCGTACCCATAACCAATTTTTGGCATCCATGGTCCAACATGATAACCAACACTAACCGCAGCTTCTTGCGTTTGATATTGATTGGTATTTAATCCAGTAGGTAAAGTACCTGTCCACCCTACATTACCCCATGAACCACCAGAGTTAGCTACAGAATTCCACCCATAACCACTACCAGTTTGGAAACCAACCCCAAGAGCAAGACCATCTGGATCTTCGTATGCTAATTCGAGACGATTCATATATGCGTAATTATATGCTGAATTTGGATACTGTGCATTATAAGGGCTCGACATTCCACTTGTTGCTGTTGCATAGGTGCCAACATCTTGCCAGATTTGAGTTGAGAATGAAGCAGAGAATTTATCTCCCTGCCAGGAGAGACCCAAATTATAAATACCACCAGAATATAAACCATTTAAATTATTATTAAGAACTTTACTTGTTGAAATTGCATTGATATCTGTAGCGCCACCATTGTTAAATGAATATAATCCAGCAAAATTAAAGCCATTCCAGCTAGGAGAATCATAACGCACAGAATACGGCAACAATGATGCAGCACGAGAATACACTAAACCATTTGCACCATTTCCAGATTGAAATGTATCCACATTACCTTGATTGCTACGTACATAGTTAGATAAATTACCCATAGTAAATTTACCCCAAGCACCTTGTAAACCCAAATAGGTTTCGCTTGATGCCAATGTATTCACAGAACTTGTTACTCGTCCACTCTGAGAACCAGCTGTAGATTGTGGAACAACCAAACCGCCTCCTGAAGTATTAGTATATGCTTGCCCTGTCGTTGGATCTATATATTGCTCTATTTGCCAAATAGCTGATGTTTGCCCATAAACTGGATCAGTTCCTCTAATCCCAAAATATGAGCCGTAACTTTGTACGCTACCAGCACCAGGAACCATATTGTTTTGAAATTGATCATTTTCAACACCAACAGCAATACGTCCGTATAACGTCACTTCCGCAGAAGCAGCAAAAGAAGTAGCAGCCAAGACTACCGTAATCAGACTTTTTTTCATTACTTTAAATACCTTATCACACTATAGTTTTATACAAATAACCTACATAACCATTCATACCTTAGGAAGCAATATAGCACCGCGCAATTTCCAATCGCAAGTGAGCTACAACACCTACTAAAATGAACAGATTATGTCCCATTTTTATGCCAATTGGCATAACTTTACCATAACTATTTTTTTTTTGCAATAACCATTATAAATAAGATAACATGATATTTTAATAAATCGTTATAAAACAATATATTAACTAAAATTATATTTTCACATATTTAAGTAAAATGCTATAGAGAATATAGATTGTGAAAATATCATTCCACACAAATAATATGAATAAAAGCGGTTTGTTTAATTTATCGATAAGCAGTTCGCTGAATCTAAACTCAGTGATGGGGTGATAGATTTAAAGACGATTAGGATACATACACATCATAACGCACAGTTTTACCTTTGATACTATAGCTCACTTTGGTGGAATCCACCAATGTCTCTTGCTTGTTGTCGCGTTTTACGATGATTTTATGTTGGGTGATTTTGCTGGCAGCCACAAATAATTCTACATTATCTGTCTCCAGTCCATTATAAGCTGAATCAAGCATTTGAATTAATTGCATATCTTTCTTTGCCAACGAACTCTTTTTATGATGAAACATCGGATCTAAATAAACAGCAGATGGCGGTTGCCCCTTATATGTATCCATAAACTCAAGACTATTCCCGTGAATTAGATGCAAATTCTTTACCCATGGATATATTTCAGCATTTGAATGTATAAAATATTCAATAATTTTGACCAACAATGGATTTTGTTCTATCATAATGACGTTATAACCGCTAGCAGCCATTAAAATAGAATCTTTTCCCAAGCCAGCAGTTAAATCAAACACTAAATTATTATTTTTAGGAAGCTTTAGTGCTTTAATTAGCAATTCATCTTTTACCCGTCTAATTCTGGTTAATATTGGCGAATAAATTTCGCTTACATAGCAAATTCCAAATTTACCGCTATGAATTCCCAAGCCAATATCGTCTAAATGTAGATAAATCTCGTTATTCATTTTATTCGCGATGATAAGGATGATTATTTAAAATAGAAATCGCACGATATAATTGTTCCAGAACAATAACGCGCACCAAAGCATGAGGAAAAGTAAAGCTTGATAATTGCAATATTAAATTAGCTTTTACTTTTAGATCTGCATGAATTCCATCTGCACCACCAATAATAAGGCAAATATGTGGAGAATTCAACGCGATTTGCTCCAATTTATTGGCAAATGAAATACTTGTTAAACTCTGTCCATGCTCATCCAGAACAATAACAAAACTGTCATTAGGAATTACTTCTTTGATTTTTTCGGCCTCTATGCTCATATTTTCCAATGCTGTTTTATTTTGTTTTTTATCACTTCTGATTTCAATTAATTTACAGCTATATTTGCCATGATTAATTCGCTTCAAATATTCATCACACGCATTTGTCACCCAAGCAGGCATTTTATTTGCAATATTAATTATAGATAAACGCATTTATAACTTTCTTTTTAAACATTCAGTAAAAATGAAGACTATGGTTACAGACCATATTTTACCTTAATAACCACATAATGAACAATATTTTATATAAATTAATTATTGACAAACAGGTTGGAATTAGTGCACAATTATGTACTTAACACAAATATATATACTCAAAATATTTGATTCGACAACGATGAGTGTATAATCTGAATCTATGCTGACACATTGACACCAAAACAAAAATATATAACTTTAATGTATCGGGGAATTCAATAATGCATCTCCCATATACCTTACTCTAACTCAAAAGGATTTTTACTAATGAAGGAATTTGAATTAACACTCAAAGCAATATTAATCGGTATAGTACTTGCACTTGTTTTCTGTGGTGCCAATGTTTATCTTGGATTAAAAATCGGAAATACAATTAGTGCATCAATTCCTGCATCAATATTAGCAATGGGCTTTTTACGCATGTTTAAAAAATACAGCGTATTAGAAAATAGTATTTCGCAAACTACCGCCTCCACTGGCGAATCTGTTGCTGCCGTTATAATTTTTGTATTCCCAGCCTTACTAATTTTAGGAATTTGGGATTCATTCAATTATTGGGACATAGTTGTCGTTGGTATTCCAGGATTAATCATTGGCGTAATATACTCCATAATTTTACGTAAAGTATTATTAAAAGATGAAACCTTAGCTTTCCCTGAGGGACAAGCGATTGGACAAGTATTATCAACAACGACCAATACATCAAATAAATCATCAATTAAAGCCTTAACTATCGGCATGATAACCTCTGCAGTATTAACGTTTTGTCAATCAGGACTACAAATACTTGCTAGTGGATATGACAAAGTTGTGCGTGTTGGCGGTGGATTAATTGGCGGTGGAACAAGCTTCTCCGCAGCTATTATTGGCGCCGGATTCTTAGTTGGATTTAATCCAATGCTAGTCGGATTTATTGCATTGATAATAAGCTGGTGTATATTTCTACCCATATTTACTATTTCTTATGGGATTCATGATAGTAGCGATTTAATCAGTAGTGCATACTATACTTGGCAAAACTACATTCGCCCAATCGGTATTGGCGTGATGATATTCAGTGGATTTGCAACAATTATTATGCTAGTAAAACCAATCATGCAAGGCGTTAAAGAATCTATTATCGCTTTAAAACACATCGGTGAAGTTGACCACAAAAATCGAGATTTAAACATAAAAAAACTTGGCGTGGTATTATTAATTACCTGCCTACCAATTATATTTTTAATTTATTCGGAATTGAATGGATTTAGCGACTACAGCAGTGGCATGAATGTTATATTAGCTATTGCCATTACCGTGGCGATTTTAATCATAGGATTTGTTATCGCCGCAGTTGCAGGGTATTTTGCTGGATTAGTTGGCTCAAGCACATCGCCAATTTCTGGATTATTATTCATTGCAGTAATCGCAATTAGCCTCATGCTAGATTTCTTAGTTGCTGGGCAAAGTACAGAAATCATCAATAAATTACTAACGACGATTATCTTACTCGTTGGCTTTATTGGATTTACCGCAGCAATTACTAATGGTAGCGTGCAAGATTATAAATCTGGGCAAATTGTTAGTGCTACTCCATATAAACAACAATTAGCCTTATTTATAGGTTCTATAGTGTCAATTTTGATTGCACCATTGTTTATTAACCTAATTTTTCATGCGTATGGTATTGCAGGTATCGTTCCACATGCGGGGATTGATCCAAACAACACACTTAGCGCACCGCAAGCATCTGCCGTTGCCATGCTGACCAAAAATATTATTCATAGTACGCAAGACTGGAATTTAATTATCTATGGTTTAATTATTGGCGCAATTTCATTGGTTATTGATATTATCGGAAAGCGTAGCGGTAAATTCAGATGCCCAATGCTCTCTGTTGGCTTAGGAATTTATTTACCACCAAGTTTAGTAAGCGCGTTATTTCTTGGTGGAGTTCTACGCCTAGTAATTGATCGTAAGCATAAACAGATTGAAAAAACCGAAGGCAAAGAAGTCGCAAGTAAACTACATAGCAAGACTAACTTACTGATTTGTGGACTTGTTGCAGGTGAATCATTAATGGGCTTATTCTTGGCGATTCCATTTGTGCTTAAGCAAAGCAGTGATGCATTAAAAATTGTTGGCGACGGATTTATCGGTATTTCACAAGTATTATCAGCAATTGTAACTATTGCATTATTGTATTATATTTATAGATCTGCATTAAAACGCTCTTGAGTCTAACTTCTTAGCAACATTTATATATACAGAATAAACAAACTTTTCCATCGTGAGTTATCACAAAATCGGTAAAAATTTGTTTATTCTGTATATTGTAAACAGCACTGCTAAGTAGTTACCTAAAGAAAAAAACGAGGCACTTAGACCTCGTTTTTATATTGTATTTTAACTAGATTGCGCGTCTAGTTAATTTTTCTTTAATTCTTGCTGACTTACCAGAACGGCTACGTAAGTAATATAACTTAGCACGTCTTACAGCACCGCGACGTTTAACTTCTATGCTTGCAAGCAATGGTGAATACGTTTGAAATGTACGCTCTACACCTTCACCAGCAGAGATTTTACGTACAATAAACGAAGAGTTCAATCCACGATTACGTCTAGCAATTACAACACCCTCATAAGCTTGTAACCGTTCACGAGTACCTTCTTTTACTTTTACTTGTACCACAACTGTATCACCAGGCGCAAATTCTGGGATAGTTTTATTTAAGCGAGCTAATTCTTCTTGCTCTAATATTTGAATAAGATTCATTTTAAATTTCCTTTAATAATCTTGTTCCTACTTATCTAAGTCTGATTCTGCAAAAAGTTTAACGCTTTCTTGCATTTCATTAAGTAGCCGAGATTCTTCTTTTGTTATTATACGACGCTCTAACAGCTCAGGACGACGTAGATACGTTCTCCATAAGCTTTGCTGTAGGCGCCATTTATTTATCGCAACATGATTACCAGATAGTAGCACATCTGGAACAAATGTACCACAATAATCACGTGGCGTGGTGTAATGTGGACAATCAAGTAACCCATGCATGAAAGAATCCTGCACAGCCGACTCGCTGTCATTTAGTACACCTGGAAGCAAACGCATTATAGCATCAATTAACATCATTGCTGGTAATTCACCACCTGAGACAACAAAGTCCCCTAGCGACAATTCAACATCGATATTACGAGTTATAAATCGTTCATCAACACCCTCGTAACGACCACAAACAAATATTATACCAGAGCTATTTGCCAATTGATTAATCAACTGTTGATCAACTTTTTTGCCCTGTGGAGATAAATAAACTCGTAATGGTTTATCAACTCCATGTGTAATTTGCTCTTGACATGCTTTAGTTACAGCCAACTCAAGCGGTTCTACTTTCATTACCATACCTGGCCCACCACCGTAAGAACGGTCATCGACACGCCGATATGTATCAGTAGTAAAATCTCTTGGGTTATAACATAATAATTGACAAATATCATTCTCAAATGCGCGAGAAGTAACGCCAAAGTTGCGTACGCTATCGAACATTTCAGGAAAGAGCGAGATTATACTAAAAATCAATAATCTAAACCCCAATCAACAATAATTTGTTTATTTATTAAATCAACATTTAACACATATTGTGCGATAAATGGAATTAAACGTTGCTCAGCGTCTGATTTTACTACTAGCACATCGTTAGCCCCTGTTTCCATAAGACTTTCAACACACCCTAGTTTAATCGCATCCTGATTAACTACATTTAAACCAATTAAATCAACCCAATAATACTCATCCACAGAACGTAACGTTGGGAAATCATTGCGCAATACAGCAACATCCACACCACGTAATGCAAATGCTTGGTCTCTATCGTCAACTCCAGATAACTTCGCATTAAAAACATTGTCTTTAACAAACCCGCTTTCGATAGTTATATCTACTGCATGCCCATTTTTTAACAATTTTAATGTTTTATATCTGCTAAACGAATCTGGTGTATCAGACTTAATTTTAACCCAACCCTTGATACCAAATGCACCAACAATAGTACCCATTGTTATTAGATTATCATTAATGCTATTCATATATTCCGCCAAGAGTGGTTGCAAACATTATACAGCTACTGGAGCCACACTCGATGATGCGTGAATCTTTATCAATTTTTTAACAGCAGGCGACATTTGCGCACCAACCGATGTCCAATATGTTGCACGTTCCATATTAATACGAAAAGGCTCAGATTTTTCACCAGCGATAGGATTATGAAACCCTAATTTTTCAATAAAACGACCATCACGACGAGCATGAGAGTCAGCAGCCACGATATAGAAATACGGACGATTGCGATTTCCACCGCGAGCTAAACGAATAATTACCATAAGAATTACCTTAAAAAACTTTTATAAAAGTACGTTATTTTACTAAACTTCAGCCCATTTGTCAAATTAGTTATTCAAATTCACCTAAAAATATACCATAAAAAACACTCAAGTAGCCATTTATTTAACAAATAAACCTAATAATCAATTGACTATGAACAAAATAAAATAATAATAATTTTTCGGAAATATTTTGTGCAGCTTATAGCACAAATATGTTAAACTATGCATCTCATATAATCAAACAAGTTCAAAATAATTGAATTAAATAAGCGACGACATCTATTAAATTAATAGGTTATGAGTGAAGTGAGATTCAAGCATGATGAAATTGGTTGAGTATACACGAATAAATTTTTAAAGGACTATATAATCATGGAACATAAATTACCAACGCTAGCTTATGAGTTAGACGCATTAGCTCCTCATATTTCAAAAGAAACATTGGAATATCATTATGGTAAACACCATCAGACTTATATCACAAACTTAAATAATCTAATTAAAGGCACTGAGTTTGAAAATATGACCCTTGAAGAAATTATTAAAAAATCAACTGGTGGAATATTCAATAATTCTGCACAAGTTTGGAATCATACATTTTATTGGAATTGTCTAGCGCCTAAAGCTGGCGGGGAACCAAATGGTGAATTGCTAGCCGCAATTAATAAAAAATGGGGATCATTTAGTAAATTTCAGGAAGAATTTACTAAAATTAGCGTTGGTACATTTGGATCTGGATGGGGATGGCTAGTTAAAACTCCAAGTGGCGACTTAGATCTTGTTTCCACGTCCAATGCGGCAACACCTCTAACCACGACGAATAAACCACTACTGACATGCGATGTTTGGGAGCACGCTTACTATATCGACTACCGCAATAGCCGCCCTAACTATTTAAATGCCTTCTGGACACTGGTAAACTGGGAATTTGTCGCAAAGAATTTTGCGTAACTATCAATAAAAAATCGCTAGGAAAACTAGCGATTTTTTTTATTGGATTTTTTCAACCTGACCGAATTCGAGCTCTACAGCCGTTTCTCTGCCAAATATTTGTACATTAACCCTTAACTTAGTTTTAGCCAGCAAAACTTCTTCAATGACGGCATTAAAATCAACAAAAGGACCATCTGTAACGCGAACTTTTTCCCCAACCTCAAATTCAACTCGATGCCGAGTTTTACCTTTGGAATTTTCAAGCTGGTTTAATATATTATCTACTTCCGCTTGAGTAATAGGCACTGGACGCGAATCTTTAGCAACACCAACAAATCCTGAAACTTTTGGCGTGCGTTTAATTAATAAACCACTTTCATCGCTATATTCCATTCTAACCAACACATACCCAGGAAATATTTTACGATCTATTGAGAATTTTTTTCCGTTGCGTATTTCTTCAATTTTTTCTTTTGGCACTAAAATAACTTTACCACGCAAGAACTCTTCTATCTGCGCATCATTTTCTAAATCTTCATTTATCCCGAAAGCAATTTTTAATTCATTTGCTTTGCTTTGATTACCTGTCGCCATTAAATCATTTTTTTTATTAATAATATTAGTGATTATGGTTGTCTGAACTTTATCTTCCATATTAGTAGCAACTTGCACTACATACCACGCTAAACTCATTTAGCTACCCTTTCCAAGGACTACACCATACAATAGCCAAGCTAAAGTTGTATCAATTAACCATAAAAATAAACCAAGTACTATAACGAATAACAACACAATCCATGCGAACTGTGTTGTTTCTTTACGAGTTGGCCAAACCACTTTACCTAATTCACGCCAAGAATCACGCACATAACCATGTAAGCTAAGTCCTGTTGGAGAAACCACGTAAAATAATACACCAGCTATAATAAGCGACAATAATATTATACCCCATTTTAACCAAATATTTATACCTAATGTATAAAATAGCACCAACCCAGCCACAACAATTAGTATGGCTAAATAATCAAATAAATGGCCAGAAGACTTTTCTTCTGCGTTTTTTACTGGTGCATTCATAAGAATTCTTCTTTAAAAATAAAGTATCAAATAAGCCAACCGGGCATTATAACCCGGTATACTTTTAAATGGCAGGTCAAGAGGGTTTCGAACCCCCAACCTTCGGTTTTGGAGACCGACGCTCTACCAGTTGAGCTATTGACCTAAAAAAACTAAACTAAAATTTTAGCAACAACGCCAGCACCAACAGTTCTGCCACCCTCACGGA
>CAYWWJ010000015.1:0-49963 GCA_964462055.1 uncultured Neisseria sp.
AACTGGTCTTTTTAAATGCAATTTAGTGGTCACTTTCGATATTATTACACAATCAGAATTAGAATTACTTTTTGAGGAAAGAGAATCAAATTCATTTATGGAAAAAGATACGTTACCTGATCCTAATAGAGAAACTTTGCAGAAGCTGGATATTCATATTAAAAAGCCTTTAGGAGGTTCACGCATAAACACCTTAATTTATCATGCGTTAATAGTATATGCTACGATGAATAACATACGAGTTAGCATAAATCCAAGTACATATGTGAACTACAGCGGAGATATCATTTATGATTTCACTAAAGATAATAGAATTGTCACTATATTTCCTTTTACGACTACGGGAGAAGATTTAAATACCGCACTTGCGAAAGTAGATTTTTATCGTAATGAAATAACAAATGAATTAATTTTAATTCCATATGGCATAAAATATACATCAGAAGTATCCATCAATGGTATGTTGAACTATGCTGCAAAGCAAATATTTGGGATTGATGGACACGCTGTGCTTGTAGCTATCGTAGGTGGGAAAATATATATAATTAATTCCAAGGGCGAAACGCCAACAAAATTAGACAAAAAATTTACATGGGTGAGACTAAATATACAACCAGTTTGGGATGGCATTAATTGCGCGCGCTACACAACCAGAGAGGCTATTACATTAGCAAAACGATATTTAACAATGGGAAGTGTAGATAATCAAACTTTTATAGAAGAAAGTGCTGAATATATTAAGGGATTAGCAACCACACAATTTAGCCTTGTTCGTATAAACATAGAATTAAATAATATTGCTGCCAATAACGAACTAAATTTTAAATTATAAATGAACTATGCTCTATATACGTTTCATGGTATTTTTTAAAAACAACATTTTATTGAAAAGTTTTTTACTATAGCACTCTAAAATCTTTGATTTTATTGAGTAATTATCTGAGCTAATCTCCAAGTTTTGTGTCAGTTAGCAAAAGACTATGAAGCGCATATAAAGTCATGATTTAAATTTTATTAGTCGATTAATTTTTTATATTCTTCCGCGCTTAATAATTTATCCAGCTGCGACATATCATTCAGCTTAACTTTAAACATCCAGCCAGCGGTATGTGGGCTAGTATTTGCAAGTGTTGGGTCATTAACCACCGCCTCATTCAACTCAACCACCACACCTGAAACAGGAGAATACAAATCTGACGCAGCTTTCACCGACTCAACAACGCCGACTGTATCGTTAAAAGCAATCTCTTGCCCTATTTTAGGTAATTCGATATAAACTAAATCACCCAATAATTCTTGTGCATGATGTGTTATCCCAACACACACAATATTGTCGCCGTCTAATCTTACCCACTCATGGCTTTCAACAAATTTCATATTATTTTCATACATAATTAACAATCCCTTAAAACATAACTACTTAGCAACATCTATCATATATACAGAACAAATTAATTTTTCCCTCATGAAGTTATCACAAAATCGGTAAAAATTAATCTATCCTGTATATATAAACATCACCGCTACATAGTTACCTTAAAACTAAAATACAGCTTTACCATTTCGTACAAATGGCAACTTCACAATCGAAACTGGCTCTAAATTACCACGAATATCAACGAATGCAGTTGAAGAAATTCCAGCATTAACTCGTGCAATTGCAACAGATTGTTTCAAACTTGGTGAGAATGTTCCACTGGTAATTATTCCAGATTCTACGCCATTTACCACCAATTTTTGCCCCTCTCTTAATACGCCTTTACCAGATAATACCACTCCAACTTGTTGCATGGAATTATGTTGTTTTAGGTTTTCATAACTAGATTTACCAATGAAATCACGCGTTTCATCAGACAAATCAACCACCCAATCCATTCCACACGCAAGCGGGCTAACATCTTCATTCATGTCGTGTCCATACAAATTCATGCCAGCTTCCAAACGTAGTGTATCGCGCGCGCCTAAGCCGCACGGCACAACACCAACACCAAGCAATTCATTCCAGAATGTCGTAGCAGAATCCACAGGAATCATTATTTCCAGACCATTTTCGCCTGTATAACCAGTTCTGGCAAAAAACCATTCTTTATCTGTAACTGACATAAACGGTTTTAAAGCTTTTAGCTGAGAATCTAATGTTGGCTTTACTTGACAAACTTTTTCTATCGCCTGAGGTCCTTGCACCGCCAACATTGCAAAATCATTACGCTCTTTAATTTCGACAGCGAATTTATTCGCATGAGAATGAATCCATTCTTTGTCTTTTATATGTGTCGCGGCATTGGTTACTAATCTATAACCAAATGGCATTAGATATACAATTAAGTCATCAATCACACCAGCGCTGGCATTCAACATTGCAGAATACAATGCTTTACCAACGCCATGCTTATCTAACTTATTGACTTCATTACTCAACAAATACCGCAGAAATTTTTTTGCATCAGCGCCGTGAATATCCGTAATCACCATGTGCGAAACATCAAACATTCCGACATTGTTACGAACACATTCATGCTCTTTTATTTGTGAACCATAATTAACTGGCAATTCCCAACCACCAAAGTCAACCATTTTGCCACCTGAGCTCAAATGGCATTCATAAAAAGGGGTACGTTGCATAGTTTTATTCCTTCGAATCACTAACACCCAAATCACGTGAACAAGCACCACGATTAAGATTTTTTTCGATAGTTTCTAGTGAAACACCTCTAGTCTCAGGTAAGAATTTGATACAATAAATTGCACTAATCACACAAATCAAGGCAAAAAATCCAAAAGCCATATTAATTCCAACTGTGGCTAACATAATTGGGAAAGTGAATGACACCGCAATATTAAATACCCAATTTGCTGTAGCGCCAATTGCCGCGCCTTCTCCACGAATATTCAATGGAAATACCTCAGAAATAATTAACCAACCAAATAAACCAGTTGACAATGCAAATGCAAAAATATACACTAATACCGCAGCAATACCAATGTATCCTTCGGTTTGCGTCATCTGATCGCTAAATATGAATGCCGCTGTTGCCAGAGCAACCGCCATTAATATGCTACCAAATATCATCAATGGGCGACGGCCTAATTTATCTAATAACGCCAAACCTACCAATGTAGATAATAAATTCACCACTCCAACAAGAACTGTAGCAAATAATGCATTTTCAACAGCAAGACCCGCAGACATAAACACTTTTGGCGCATAATAAATTATGGCATTGATACCAGATAACTGTTGAAACAACATTACTAATACTGCAATAGCGACCAACGGCAAATGTTTCTTGTTAAATAATAATGTCCAATTGGATTTTTTATCTTTTTCCATACTCAATGTTTGCTTAATCTCATTCAACTCAGCTTGATATGAATTTCCACGTAATTTCACCAATGCTTTCACAGCTTCTTCGTCACGACCTTTTAGTAATAACCAACGGGGACTATCTGGCAAGAAAAATAAGCCAACTAAAAGTACAACCGCAGGATACACACCGATTAAAAACATATGACGCCATGGATCAATAGAATTTGCCGCAAAATAATTAACAATATATGTAGCTAATATTCCAACCACAATCGCTAATTGGAACATTGACACCAACCGCCCGCGTAAATGCGCAGGCGCTATTTCAGAAATATAACTAGGCGCGGCAAATGACGCCACCCCAATTGATAAACCCAAAATAAAACGATAAAGATACAAGTCATTAACTGAACTCGCATTCGCCAAGCCAAATGAACCCACAATAAATAAAACGCTTGTAATATATAACAAGCGTTTACGACCTAGAGCATCTGCAAATTTACCAATACCAATAGCACCAATTGCAGCACCTAATAACAAAATACTCACAACAATTCCTTGTTGGGAAGCATCTAAATTAAAATCTTTTTGCAAAAATAGCATAGCACCAGAAATAACTCCAGTGTCATAACCAAACAATAAGCCAGATATACCAGCAATAATAGACGCAATTATCACATAAACGTGTGAACCGGATTTCTTAGTAGTCATCATATCAAATACCTCAAAAAAAGATTAGCCATTATATACCATAATCCTACAAAAAATCTATATGCAGTGCAGCATAAAACCTAGGAATAATTTAGCATTCACAAAAAAACAGTTTCAAATCATATGGTTATATAGATTAGTCATTTTGGATAAATTAAACAAAGTTCTTAAGTATTCTGCGCAATGGTTCCGCCGCACCCCACAATAATTGATCGCCAATTGTCATTACCCCATAAATATTTTCGCCAAATGACATTTTTTTTAACCTACCAACGTAAACTTGTAACGCTTGGCTAATTGATACAGGTGTAAATTCTTTTAGCGTATTTAATTTATCATTCGCAATAAATTTTACCCACTCATGATCATTCTTAATTATATTTTCAATTTCAACTAATGACAAATCTTCTTTTAATTTCATCGTTATTGCCGCAGAATGACATCTCAGTGTTGCAACTCGTACACAATATCCATCGACCTTAATTGTGTCAGGCGCCAAACCCAGAATTTTATTTAATTCAACGCACCCTTTCCATTCTTCACGACTATTACCATTACCTAAATCGCTATCAATCCATGGAATTATATTATTGCTTAATGGCGCCAGCAGATTAGTTATCGGCAAAGAATTTGATTTCAACACAACATCTACAGCATCAATCAAGTCTAAAACTGGCAAATTATTATCCGACAATTGTTCACCTACCTGTTCGGCAATCACAGCATTTTGCAACAATAGTTCTTTAACATGTTTTGCGCCAGCACCAGATGCCGCCTGAAAAGTTACTATATTCATCCATTCAATTAGATTACTCTTTAATAATCCAGCCAAACCCAGCATTACCAATGTAATAGAGCAATTTCCACCAACAAAAGTTTTAACCCCGCTCTTTAATGCTTCTTGAATCTGCACATCATTCACTGGATCCAAAATAATACACGCGTCATCGTGCATTCTTAGAGCAGAAGCCGCATCAATCCAATAGCCATTCCAGCCACTACTTCTTAACTGCGGAAAAATAACTTTCGTGTATTCGCCACCTTGCGTGCTAACAATAATATCCATCTGCGTAAGATCAGTAAGCGAATTAGCATTCAATAAACAATATTCGCTACCATTAATTATCACATTCGCCCCAGAATTAGAAGCGCTATAAAAGTGTGGAATAATATTCGCAAAATCATTTTCTTCATTCATTCTTTTCATAAGAACTGAACCAACCATGCCACGCCAGCCTACAAAACCAACTTTCTTCATTACAACCTCATAAAGTAATTTTAACTAATTCATGTGCATTTAACGCTAAATAAATACTATCCAAATGCGCTTGAGAATGCGTCATTACATCTGCCGTTATTGAAATATATTTACCTTTCGCACTGTTTTTAATGCTAATATCCAGCTCTGGATTAAAATCTGGACATTTTGTCAACACTATAGCTATCACTTCTGGAAGCAATTCTACACTATTAACACCCATAATCTTGATTGGGAATTTACAGGGGAATTCAATTAAATTGGTTTTATCCATTATCTACCTCCTTATGTTTATCTTTTGCATTGTCATATTCTTCGATTAAATCGTCTTTACTATTAAAGGTTTCCTCGATTTTTGGCAATGGCGGTAATTCTTCCAAAGAACTAATGCTTAAGTCGGTCAGAAACTGCTTCGTAGTTGCAAGTAACTCTGGCTTTCCCGGTACTGGTTTATAGCCAACAACCTCGATCCACCCGCGATCAAACAACGTAGAAACCGCACTACTATTCACGGTAACACCACGAATTTCTTCAATCTCGCCACGAGTAATCGGCTGTCTATATGCAATAATCGCCAAAGTTTCCATTATTGACTGCGAATATCTAGCACCACGCGTTTGGTACAACTTATTTAAATACGGCTGGAATTCTAGCTTAGTTCGAAAACGATAACTTCCATTTAAAGATAATAATTCTACCCCTTTATTCTTGTATTCTTGCCCCAGCTCAAAAATTAATTGTTCCAAAGTAAGCGCTTTCACTTCGTTATCAAAACACAAGCCGATTTGTTCTAAAGTTAATGGGTCACTGGCACTCAAAAGGCAAACCTCGATAACTTGTTTTATATGCGCTAAATCTTGCGTCACAACTAACCTCCACAAATTTAAAGTAACTACTTAGCAACATATTTAAATATATATAACAAATTAATTTCTCCCTCATAAGTTATCACAAAATCGGTAAAAATTAATTCATTATATATATTGTAAACAGAACTCCTAGATATTTACGCTTTAAGTATAGCGACAGTTATTTCATCATCTTCACCCTGAAATAACTCAATTAAGCCCTCTTTTGTCAACTCCAAAACCGCAATAAAATTTACCACAACATGCGCTACACCAGATTCTGCATCAAACAACGCATAAAATGGCGATTTTATATGCACCGATAAATATTTCAAAATATGAGTCATGTATTCACGCACAGATAATTCCTGACGTTTGATATAATGCTCCTGCCTTGCCTGCATACTTTTCAGTAAAATATTGTGCCACGCTTTTTGCAAATCTGCGCTTTTAATTTGTGGCGGGATAATATTATTACTATCAATAAAAACATCTAACCACAGATAATCACGATTCGCCTGCGGTAATTGATTTAAATTCATCGCCGCCGCTTTCATTTGCTCATATTCGATTAATTTCTTGATTAATTCTTGGCGCGGATCAGATTCGGCATCGCCATCATCAGCCATATTCTCCGCAATTTTTTTAGGCAATAGCATGCGCGACTTAATTTCCAGCAACATTGCAGCCATTAATAAATACTCGCTGGCTAAATCAATGTTCAACACTTGCATTGCATTTATATATTGAATGTATTGATCGGTAATAATCGCAATTGGTATTGATAAAATATCCAGATTTTGTTTGCGAATTAAATATAATAATAAATCCAGCGGACCTTCGAACATGTCCAAACAAATTTGCAGGGCATCTGGCGGAATGTATAAATCTTTTGGAAGCTCATTCACGATTTCTTGATTGACTGTAACAATTATTTGTTGCATTAACGCAGTTCCACAGTATTATAACGTTACGTATTATACAGTATTTGACGATTAAGTCACAAATTATTTTGAAAATATGTCGCACGCAATTACTTAATTAACGCTCAGTTGAAACCACCGTATATGACAATGCACATACAGTGATTTGAGCGAATAGGGTTGCGAGCGTAATCACAATTGATTTAGTCCAGCTCCATGATTAAACAATGAGCAAAAACCTTATTTAGTCTCGTTATACGGTGAACGTAATTCACCTGATTCTATTCTCATCTTTATATCTGCGAAGAGCATTGCAGGAGACATAAGATCCCCAAGAAATAATTTCTCCACCCATTTTCTTTGAGTAACACTCACATAACCATAATTTGAGCAAGAATCATTTGCTTGAAGTGTAGTAAGCCCTACCACTGATTCTGCAAGTAACGGTTCATAATTTTCACCTTTGCGTAAAAAAGACACCCCACGCTGATTCAATGCATCAGTGAAGCTACCAAGTGAAATCATTTCACGAACAAATACAGCTGAATTAGCTTGTACAACAGCATGTATAAATGTCATTTGTTCTTGGGTAATACCAGGTTTTCCACTTTGCACATAAGCATTATAAGCACGAACACTACCAAAATTTCTTTGCACAGTATTACGTTGAGTAGATGTCGGGTCTAAATTTACCACCACAGCTTCATTTATATAATCCTCCGCTATAAATTTACTGAAATAGGCTGTGAATACTTGTTCTTCTGTTCTTGGGATTGCCCCCCATATTTAATAATAAGTTTTGAAGGCTACTGGTTAACCCTAATTGAGATCCCCTAGGAACAACACCTCTAACAGTTACTCTCATTTGTTGTAAAAAAGTAAGCTTACTAGCTTCATGTTGCGCTAATGCAGTAAATCCTTTTGTAATCATTTCTGCTTCTTCCTCACTAAACCCCAAACTTACAAGCCTCCTCCATATAATCACAAGTTGCTTTCTACTAACACCACCTGTATTTCTACTATGTTGAATTTCATAAACCATACCTTCCAAGGCTTTCTTAGGAGCTTCCATACTTGCTTTATCTCCACCATTAAGTTGTTTAATTAAAAATTTATTAATAATACTTGATAAATAAGTGACAGTATATTCTCTGTTTACTTTTTCTGACATACTATCTGCATTATAATTTTCGAAACCGTACGATACGCTTTCGGGAAGATTATCTGGATTTTGTGGGGCACTCAAAGGTCTTTGCCCAATGTTATTCTGATTAATCCCTTGTGAATTCATAATAAAATTTCCTTATAAAATTATTTAATATTTTTCTTGCCAATTATTCAAATATGACACAATAAATCATTTAATATTCCAATTATATACCAAATTTGTATCTCGAAGTAGCCAAAAAGTAGACATTTTGCATCTATACAAAGCTACATTTTAACTAAATACATCATCTATTCATAATGTATAATAAACTCAAGATTCAAATATGTGCACATTATTTGTGGACATATTATTTGATTGCTGAATGCATTGTACCTTAATAAGTATATATTTATCTATAACATTTTTGTGTGGTATCGGGATAACATAATTAATTTAATAAAACTTATGATCACAGTTATAGATTATGCATAAATACATCACCTCTATAATTTATCTACTACATTAAGAATATTTGATTAATTTTTTGTAGGTATTTCACCTCAATTTATTAACAAAGCTATTTTGACTTATTTGTCAAATTTCATTTAAATAGAACTTAATTCTCATGTTGGAAAAACAAGGACTTTATATAACCTAGTCAAATTAGCTAATTTTACAAAAGCATTATATGACAATGCGTATAAAGATTTTATTACTAAAATTCGTATTTAATCCATGCAAATTTATTTGCTTTTTTGATTAATATGTTATAATAATGGATATTATATTTTTAAGGTAATAATTTTTATGAGTAACGTAGTATACGCATCTGATGCAACATTTGAGTCAGACGTTATCAAATCAGATGTTCCAGTTTTGGTAGATTTTTGGGCAGAATGGTGTGGACCATGTCGTATGTTATCACCTATTTTAGATCAGATTTCTGAAGAATATACGGGCAAATTAAAAATAGTAAAAATCAATGTTGACGAAAGCAATGTAACTGCTGCAACATATGGTGTTAGAGGTATTCCCACGTTGTTACTGTTTAAAAACGGGCAAGTTACTGACACCAAAGTTGGGTCATTGCCAAAAAGTCAGTTAACAACTTTTATTGACAATAACATCTAATATATATTATAATAGCTGGCTGCATTAAGAATACTAGAATTATTTAATGCATTATTCACTTTTAAATAACTACTTACATAAAAATTATTTTTATTAGGAAAATTGTACGTTATTTTTACTAGCACTCTGGCAGACGGCTTAATTCAACTAACTCTAGATACACTCTTACATTACCAATCTACTGTATAGCTTTCAATTATTTATTATAACATTTTTCATGATGGTTCTTATATGCATTTATCCGAAATCAAAGATTTTCACGTAGCTGAGCTACTCGACATGGCCGCAGCTTTAAATATCGAGGGCGCATCTCGCCTCCGCAAACAAGATATTATTTTTTCAATTTTACGTAAACGAGCAGAAGCTGGCGAAAATATCGCTGGTGGTGGTGTACTTGAAGTACTTCCAGACGGCTTTGGTTTTTTACGCTCGCCTGACACATCTTATCTTGCAAGCCATGACGATATTTATATTAGTCCAAGTCAGATCCGCAGATTTAATTTACAAACTGGTGATAGTGTCGATGGTGAAATACGTATGCCAAAAGAAGGCGAAAAATATTTTGCCTTAGTTCGCGTAGATAAAGTCAACGGTGGTGAACCTGAAAAAAACAAGCACAAAATTCTCTTTGAAAATCTAACCCCATTATTCCCAACACAACAAATGCATCTTGAACGTGACATCAAAGGCGAAGAAAATATCACTGGTCGTATAATCGACATTGTTGCCCCAATTGGTAAAGGTCAAAGAGCATTAATCGTCGCTCCACCAAAAACAGGTAAAACTGTTATGTTACAGCACATTGCGCACTCAATTGCGGCAAATCATCCCGATGCAGAATTAATTGTTTTGTTGATTGATGAACGCCCTGAAGAAGTAACAGAAATGCAACGCTCCGTTAAAGGTGAAGTAGTTGCCTCAACTTTTGATGAGCCGGCTAGCCGCCATGTACAAGTGGCAGAGATGGTAATTGAAAAAGCCAAACGCCTTGTTGAACACAAAAGAGATGTAGTTATTCTGTTAGACTCAATTACTCGCTTGGCACGTGCTTATAATACTGTATCACCAGCCTCAGGAAAAGTCTTAACTGGTGGTGTGGATGCAAATGCATTACAGCGTCCGAAGCGGTTCTTTGGTGCTGCACGTAATATTGAAGAAGGCGGTTCACTGACTATTATTGCAACAGCATTAGTTGAGACAGGTTCTCGGATGGATGATGTGATTTATGAAGAGTTCAAAGGTACTGGCAATATGGAGCTACACCTAGATCGTGAAATATCGCAACGCCGTGTTTACCCTGCTATTGATATCTTGCGTTCTGGCACACGTCGCGAAGAACTTCTTCTTAGCCGTGACCAACTACAGAAGATTTGGATTCTTCGTAAACTTGTTGCAAGCATGCAATCAATTGATGCGATTGAATTTATGATTGATAAATTGAAGAATACCAAAAACAATGGCGATTTCTTCGATGCAATGAAACGTTAATTCACAAATTGGATACAAAAATACAAAGATTAGGATTCATTTTATTTATTCTAATCTTACCTGCCATCGTATTTATTGCAATGAAATTGCTATTCACAGACAATTTATTTACTGTAAATTTAAACTTTCGAACAATATTCATACTCATTTTTGTCTCTCCAATATTGGAAGAGATTGTCTTCAGAGGTTTAATCCAAGAATGGTTACAGCAGATTTTGCCAAGCAGAATAATTGGTATAGCACTATTAAATATTTTATTCGCGGCATTGCATTATAATGTAAACAATAATCTTATCTACTTGCTTGCAATCTTTTTTTGTGGTATAATCTACAGCGTGGTGAAGATTCTCTATAAGAAAAATATTTTTACAATTTTACTACATAGTTATTATAATAGTTGTTTTATAATAATCATGCTACTATTCAGATCATAATAGTTTATACAATAAAATGAACAGAACGTTTTATAACGGGAGATCTTTATGCATAGTAAATTACTTGGTTTATTTTTGTTAGCACTAATTTCATTATCCAGCAATGCCAATAATAGATTAATAATCAAATACAAAAACACTACACAAACCTATCGGTCATTTGGCGCAAATTTATACCCTACACATCCAATCCAGCCACTTAACGCAACACAAATTAATAATATTTCCACTGCAACCAACGCTCAGGTACGCTATTTACATACAATCCCCAATGGTGCGCATGTAATAACTTTAAATATAAATACTAACGAATCTGATATGCAGCAAATGATTAATCTAATAAAAGAAGATCCGACCGTTGAATACGTAGAAGAAGATCGCATTTTAAAACATGTCACCAATCCAGCAATTAACACAGAACAATGGGATATGCAATTAACAAGTGCTGCATTAAGTGGCTCAGGCACTTGGGTTGGTAATAATTTCACTGGCGCATGGCCCATTGTTCCGTCGTATTTACCTGGCAATGGTGTTACAGTTTCTGTTATCGACACAGGATATACACCACACCCAAATTTTATCAGCAATTTGCAAACATTATCCACTGGGTCTAGTCAGTATGGGTATCAATTTATCTCAGACTGTCGCGTGGCGGGAAGTTGTCCAGCTACTACATCAAACTCAGCGGCTTATCTTGCACCTCAAGCTGATGGCTTAGATTTGGGAGATTTTATATCTTCAAGTGATGCACAAACAACATTTTTTTCTGGTTGCACAGTCACAAACTCTAGTTGGCACGGCAGTCATGTAACAGGTACTATTATTGGACAAGGCTATAATAGCTCTACAATGCAAGGTATTCTAGGTGGGGCTTATTCCGCAAAAGTTGTACCCGTCCGAGTTCTTGGTAAATGTGGTGGTTATACATCTGATATTATCAGTGGAATGTACTGGGCAGCTGGATTCTCCGTTAGTGGCGCTACAATTAATCCAAATCCAGCCAAGGTAATTAACATGAGTTTAGGTGGCTCTGGTAGTTGTGGTACAGCACAACAAGACGCAATAAATCAAATTGCTGCAGAAGGTGTAATAATGGTAGCAGCTGCAGGAAATAGTCACTCAAATGTATCTTACTTTAATCCTGCAAGCTGTAATAATATCATTAGCGTTGCGTCAGTTGGACCAACACAAGCACTTGCATCTTATAGTAACTATGGCAATACAACAATAACAGCTGCTGGTGGAAATACATCATCTCCATATAATACAAATGGTGGAGTATATTCCACGATATGGAGTTCAACACAGCAATACGAATCAACAATGTATGGCGGTTATGGAACATACACATATTATCAAGGAACCTCACAAGCAACACCGCATGCGTCTGCTGCTATTGCCGATATTATTGCCACATTAACAACCAACTCTACACCATATAACCTTGCACTTATTGAGCAAATTATTGAATCTAGCGCCTTATATAATTATACAAGCTGTTCTATTTATGGATGCGCATACAGCGGAGTATTAAATACAGAAAGCGCAGTTCTTTATACTGAAGCCTTGACTAATGTAGTATCACCAAGCCCTAGCTCTGTGACATTTACATCTGGTAGCGCATCTAGTGCAACCATTACATTTACTAACAATACGGAGTCAACATTTGAAATTGAAAGCGTTGTGATTAGTAGTTCTACGGCATCAGCAACAACAGATTCAAAAGTTGGAATTAGTCGTTCTACAGCATCTGTACCAACAATTAATACCAATAATTGCAACACAACATTAGATCCAGCTTCCTCATGTCAAGTACAGATCGCTTGGGGAAATAGTAACAGCACACTCACAGCTTTGTTACAGCTGTTCTCACCAAGCAACGAAGTATTATCCACTGTGACGATTAACAATAATGGCACCATAACGCCCGTTGTTAACCCTACCAGTGGTGGCGGTGGTGGATGTAGTATGATACAAAATGGAAATGATGCGAGTATTTATTTACTGCTGGGGATTGTAGCTTTGTTTGGCATACGACGGTATTTACGATACAAATTCCTAAGCTTATTACGCAAAGTGTAAATCATGGCAGCAAAAGATTTGCGGAAACAAGTCATACTGACGAACATAAGCAATTCTTTTGCGCCTAGATTCTTAAAAATCCATTTCAATAAAGAAATAGATGGAGATTTACAAATAGCAATATTGTGATAATATTCAATAAACCACTGAATATCAATATTACTATTGCTTAATAATGCATTATTATACAAAAGTTTATAACTTTCAGTAATCTTATTAAATCCATTGGTAAGTTCAGTGTAACTAGTTGATGTGATGCCAATCACATTCCCGCTATGTTGTCTATAATAAATAAGACATCGATCTAAATATTTTATCTTACCGAAAGATGCAGCAATTATTGCAAAATAATGATCATGAATATAAAACCCATCTGGAATTGGTAAAGCCAAATCTACTAGTTGTCGAGTAATCATTGCACAACAACCAGTTACATTATTTTTGCGTAAATAATCAAACACTGTCTTTGAATATTTATCTTTGTTTAATGCAAAATGTGAATCTGCAATAATGTGTAATTTTTCATCAACCAATATAGCATCACTATGAATCAAATAATTATCATCTATATTATCTAACAACATTTGTAATTTATTTGGTAACCACACATCATCTTGATCTGATAAAGCAATATAATCGCCTGTACATAATTTTATCGCATTCTCAAAATTTTTTACTACACCAATATTGGTTAATTTTTGATATATCTTTATTATTTTATACTTTGCCATATATTCATTAATTATCGCAACTGTGTCGTCGGTGGAAGCATCATCAGATATTATGATTTCATACGGCATAAGTGATTGATTTAAAATACTATCTAACTGTTGAGATATGTATTTATCTCCATTATATGTCGCCATTGCAACTGAAATTTTAGCTAGCAAGAATTACTCCAGATATTATCACACGAGCATATAAAATAGAAATAACAATAAAAAATATATAGGCTAATATAATTTCTATAAATTAACGAGCTCCAATTTGGCTCTTTCATAATCCTCTGGTATTCCAATATCAATAAAGTACCCATCAACAACAAATGCATCAACTCTCTTTGAAGAGATTATTTTTGATAAAAAATCAGTTTCAAGTGAGAATGACTTAGAGTGAATCGGATATTCATTAAAAATATTAATTGGCAGAATACATGCTCCAGCATTAATAATTCCACTACCAGATAAACCTTTTTCACTAAATTTAATTACTCGATTATTGTCATCAATAGATAGTCTACCATACCTAGATGTGTCAGCAACCATACATGCAACGATTGTTGGCACATGCATCTGTTGCCAGTATAATTCTAGATCATCGATATTCAAATCAAGGAACGTATCTCCGTTTAGTATTAATACATGATCACTAAAACAAAATGGCAATGAATTATAAACTGCGCCACCTGTGCCTAATGGGGTCTTCTCTATTGCATAAATTATTTCCATGTTAGCAAAACGATCGCCAAAATGATTCATAATATTTTCTGACATATATCCAACAGACAATATTACACGTTTAATATTTTGCTTAGCAAGATTTTGTAATAAAATCTCCAAAAAAGGTCTTCCCACTATATTTACCATAGCCTTTGGGACATCTGGCGCAACTGATCTTAATCTAGTACCTAGCCCACCAACAAGAATAATTACATCCACCATATTTTTCCATTAAATATTATATTTTCGACCACATCATAGATTATTTTTCATTGAACTCGCCAAGCAGTTGCTCCATGTTTTGTAAAATGACAATTATCAATTTGCCCATCAAATTGTTTTAATACATTAATAAGATTCATACGCTTATCTGATGGAACAAAAAACAACATGAATCCGCCACCGCCAGCGCCAGAAACCTTGCCAGAAAGCGCTCCTGCTGCAATAGCTGCGGTATAAATTTCATCAATATGCGGATTAGAAACCGTTTTTGCTGAACGTTTTTTATTTTCCCAACCATATCTCATTGATTCGACAAGCGCAGAAAAATCACCTTTTAATAAACTTTCTTTCATAGACAATGCCTCTTGTTTCATACCATGCATTGCATCCGTAGCACCAGCTAACTCATTTTTAACATTATTACTTTGATCGTTTACAATATTAGCAGACTCACGAGAAACTCCAGTATAAAATAATACCAATGATGCCTCCAACTCACAAATAACCCAATTTTTAATTCGCAATGGATTTACCACTGTGCGATTATCTGCATAAAATTCCATAAAATTAAAACCACCAAATGTAGCAGAATACTGATCTTGTCTGCCTCCATGCAATCCACAGCGAATACGCTCTATTTTAAAAGCCAACCCTGCAATAGTGTAGTCATCCAGCGGTAAATTTAGAAATTCCGCAAAAGCTTTGATCATTACAACAACTAAAGTAGACGATGAGCCCAAACCCGAACCAGCTGGCGCATCACAAAATGTACTCAACTCAAGAGGAATTAAATTGCCATTATTATATTCATTTATAATTTCACTGTAAACCGCCTGATGCAATGCAAGCTGTTCACTTAATAAAGGCTGTTCTGATATTTTTTGTACAACTGCTATTTGTAGGTCTGTCGCAACAAACTTTATAATTGGCTCATCTAATAATTTAATAGTAGCATAAGCATAACGATCAATTGTAGCATTTAATACATAACCACCATATAAATCACAATATGGAGAAACATCAGTTCCACCACCAGCTAACCCCAACCGCAAAGGAGCGCGCGCACGTATAATTTTCATAATAATCCTTAAATTACTCTAGTACCTCAATATTATAAAGCATCTATTTCTTCTGATTTCATAGTCAACATTATGTCTAACTACATTTTATCACCCAAACTCACCCATACCCCATTTGTCATATTATATAAATCAAAAACTCCTATTTCAACAATACGTTTTTTCTTAAGATCATAAACACATACATTAAGCCCTACATATTGTTGAGAGCAATCTTCTTGATTAATTTTAATTTCTGGAAATTGCGTATAATTCGCCATTACTATGTCTATATCAGCAGCAATTGGTGCATCTAAATTATGCTTAAAATGTTTTTCTATTATGGCATCTGCTGATTTCAGGAAAATTCCTGACTTATTAGTTGGATTTCTAAGCCAAACGAATTGATAATTGCCTTCTATACTTAAATCTGAATTTAGCCCCAACAACTTAAATTCTCTGAGTGTTTCATTATCTAAAGCAATTTTATTAGCATCTCTAGCTGTAAATAAAATAAGTTTATCTGTTTGATATGTTCGTAAATATTTTAAATAATGAGCAAGGGTTCCTACATTACTATTTACTTCTTGTATCGCATTATATTTCAACACATCTTTTTTGGGTTTATTTAAAATAACAAATAAATCATCTATACGATACATATTCAAATTATCATTAAATCTAGATACATATGGAATAATAGTATTAAGTAAATTTAGCACAATAATTTCATCACTCTGCATATTGCCATCAGTTAAATCTTTTATTTTTTTTGTAATACCATTGACGATGTCTTTGAGTGGATATCGACCAAGCCAAAAAGTATTAAGCGTAAGATGATTCTGAACTGCTACTAATGAAATTTCAGCCCATGTCTCATGCGAAATTTTACCAGAAAAAGGAATAAAATATAAATGCCTATAGTTGGATTTAAGGTTATTCCAAAAACTACTTTTTAAATTTACCAAGTTTGCCTGAATATTAACATTACGTTTAGATAAAAGTTTATAATACTGATTAAAATCTGAAAATTGTATAATCAACAATAACAATATCGTTATAATTTTAGAGCTTAGCTTAATTTGTTTAATTAGTATATTACCCAAAACTAAAATATAAATCATATAAAACACAGGCCAAACAAAACGAGCAGAGGTTCTAAATACAGAAAATAGCTTAATTAATGTCTCTGGTAATCCTATATCAACTAATACATAATTGCCAAACATCATCTTATTTGTGGCAGCAAACATAATCAAAATTAAAGAAACAATAATGAAAGGCATATTTTTAGCAATTTGAGACCACAGAGTCGATAATGAATAACTAATTTGTTCAAAGATATAAATTACTAATGCTATTATAATTCCTAATCCTAAGTAAGCATATCCTTCGCCACTAGCATTACCCATTTGAAATGTTTGCAAAATACTGGAAAATGATCCAGGATTAAAAAAACCATTCAAGTTAAACGGCGCAATACCATAATCCATACCTGATGACTCAGTCCCACCCACAAAACCACCACATAACCAAAAAATTATAATTGTTGCAAATATTGAAGATAATACCAAAATAATCATTTTTTTTATGGTTTTCGCTTTATTTTCTGATTCAACTATGCTATACCAAATATAAATACACAGTATAGAATAAACCATAGGAGCGAAATAGGCGCAAATTGCTATACTTAAAGCACAAACTGTAATCCATAAAAATAATTCATTCCTACGCACATTAAAATAAGAACGATACCACACTAAAGACAATGCAGCTAAAAGAATCCATTGCCCACTCATGGAAGCATGACCAAACATTTTTCCAGTAATAAATGGAGAAAAGATAAAAAACATAGACGAAATAGTTATCAACACAATATTTTGTGTATATCTATAAAGAATAATTGCGGCGAATCCACCTTGCAAAGCAAAACACAGCACCCCCCAAATTCCAAAGTATTGAAAATAAGCACTATGGAACAATGGCACAAGTAACTTAAATAACATGGCAATAATTGGAACAGCATCTATGTAAACAATAGATGTTTGATATGGATACACAAGGTTCTTTATAACCCCTGGTGGGAAACTCCATTGTTCTTGTAAAAACTCAATAGTACCAATGGATGTAAATCCTACAATAAAAACAGCTTTAACATTTCCATTACAAGATATAACATTATTGATTCTTTTTATCAATGAATTTGACATTTTACCTCCATAAAAGTTAATTTTAATTTTCTTTAGGAATAAATTTATCCAGCTTATTCTTTAACCTTAAACACTTACTCTCAATAAAGTGCCACGAAAATACAGATAAAACAAATGAAATACATATTGATATAATAAATAACAACAAAGGCTCTAAATGTACAGTTGAAAACCATAACATAAACCAATGGACTATAAATTGTTGAATTAAAAATGAATATACATATACTCCATAAGAATAATCACCTATTCGGTTAAAAAACCCTCTAAAAATATTTGGTATAAATGCAATATATAAAAGGCAATATGACCAACTAAATAATAAAAAATAAAAAGGTAATTTGCCTTTTAGGGCGAAGAAACTTATTATAAGACAAATAAAAAATGTCACATTATTAAATTTCAAACCATTTAGCTGCCAGAACATTCCCATAAGAAAAAAAGCACAAACAGAATTCGATGTGGGGTCTAATCCAGCAAAAATTGGATAGCTCATATTTACACCGAAAATCAATAAAATCAAAAATAATAAATTGAAATATTTTTTTTCTAAAACACTAAACACACCAAGAAAGGCTACGAATAGATACATCCTAACCTCCAATGGTAATGTCCAAAGAGATCCATTCACCCCATTTGGCCAATAATTTGTTTTAAATACACCTGGCAAATTAAATGCCGCACTATATAGGAGGCTATTTATCTTAACAAACGATATAGTTTCCTGATCCGTAAAGAAATTAATAAATCCATATTGATTTTGACTAATAAATCCAAGAATCACCGCAAGTAAAATAGACATCCAAAGCGCTGGGTATATCCGTAAAAACCTGTGCCAAAAATATATAAATACATTGCCAGAATTGTTAAAACTTTTTACCATTAAAAAACCAGAAACAACAAAAAATGACATAACAGCAAAATTACCACAACTATAAATAAAATGTTGAGAAAATAAATCCCCAACATTTGAGCCACTTAATGGATATGAATGGCTATAAACTACAGAAATCGCTAATGCTAATCGCATAAAATTTAGATTATTATTCATCTTTTTCCTTTTAATAATTTATACTAATAGCACTGTAAAATTTCGAGAAATTAACATTTAAAGCGTCTAAGTATATGCTTATAAATTTAACGAAAATACAAAGCTGTTATTTTAATTTTTTACTACAATAATTGAACCATTACTCTCAACATTCCATATTTGATTTACATTTAAACTTTCAGCTTCATTCTTTTGAATAAATGAAAATCCAATTAATACAGGCTTAGATTTAAGTTGTAAAAACTTTATCGGAGTTATATTATTTGAACAACTAACAACATAAAAATTTACATTTACGGAAGGATTAAATGATGCAATAGATTCCCAAAAATCAAATGGACTAAATGGAAAATTAATACCAGTTACCAAAACGTTATTTTGTTTTAACGTTAGGCTATCAATATTACTGGACAAATCTTTGATCAAGTTTCTTTGTTGCTCTTCTTGTGCTAAATCCCACCAATTATCTTTATATTTATTTAAATACACTAGTGGTGAGCAAATAACCAGTATAACCACAAATATGAATATATATTTGCCATAGATAAGTTTTTGATTATAATAAATTTGTGATAATAATAAAATTGGAATATAAATGAAATAAGTATAATTAAATGAATACCCAGGGAAATAATGATTTGGAAGAAGCGATACTGGAAGTACACTAAAAATTCCAGCAATTGGCAATAATATGGTACAAAATAAGATTTTTAGTTTAAAATTAGTCTTCACCAATAATATTAAAGTAATTATTGCAATAGCCACAAAATTTAAAACATTAAATCCGCTAAAAATATATTTACAAAACATCTTGCCAAAACTTATAATGCTAAATACAATAGAATAACCACCATCGCTACTATTAGTAACAAAAGGAGAATTAATTTTAACATTGTAACCTACGGCTATGATTATTACAAACGTAACCATAACTATTGGAATAAATCCATCTCTATATCTATCCTTATTTATATTGTATACTAACCAAGCAAAACTCAAAAACAATACAGAAATTGCAAATGTTTCTTTAGAGAAAAAAGCCAACATCAACAATAAAATGGTAAGTAAAATATTCTTTCTATGAAAATATGCATATGACGCCATGAGTAGAAAAAATAAAGAAAGTTGTGCGAAGGCATCGTGCGTAGCAAATGTATATTGAAATGGAGAAGATAATATCAAATAAGCAAAACAACAAACTGATACAATAAAGACCATGTTTATTGTAATTTCATAATAATAGCGTATAGTAGATATAATTAACGCAAAATTTATAGAAATTAATAATAATACAGCAAAAATAGACTCACTGATTCCAAAATGACCAATTATCCAGAAAAAAACATAACCAACTGGACGCGGTAAAGTTAATGCGTAATGTAATCCACCATCCATATTAGCAAGATATACTGGAACATAAAAATCGTTATGATTTGGCCATAACGGGTCATAATATCTAGGAAAAATAAAATACAAAACTAAAAAATGCAGTATAAAAAAGATAACAATATATAGGCATACCTCAAGTATTTTATTATATTTATTTTGCGTTATTCCCATTAACATTTACCTTGTTAAACTTAAAACCTTAAATTAATAAATTACTACCGATTCAAACAAAAACATTTTTTAATACACAAGCCATAGCATCTTTACTAAAATTCTGTTTTACATATTCTAAACCATCCTTGCTAGATTTATTCCATAATTCATCGTTATTTAGCAATTTATTAACGTGATTTATAAATAAATCAACATCATCAGAATGATCAAGATGTAATTTCGCAAAATTTGGCAACCCATCATACGCAATGCTAGTTCCAACAGTAGGAACCCCTTTACTCATTGCTTCAATAACTTTGCCCTTAACTCCAGCGCCTAGTTTTAATGGTATTACCGCAACCCGAGCAATTTGATACAAATCATCTAATTCTTTATCTGAGACATTCAAATAAAATTCTAAATGCTTATACTTACTACCATAATCTAATATATTCTTTGGTATATTTGAACCAGCCACCATAAATTTTATACCCAATTTATCAAAATAACTATAAATATTTTCAAGAAACCAAATCACAGCATTTATATTTGGATAATGTGCAAAACCACCAACAAAAAGTAAGCCATCACGATTGCTACATTTATTAACTATTCCATCCAATGGAAAATAAAATGCAGGAACTAATTTTGTTATTGCATTTGGCCACAATAAAGATATCTTATCCATCTCCGTAATACTACACACTAATGAATAATCGCAATTTTCGTACATGTATCCTTCAATACTTTTGCTATATTTAACTTCTTCTAACAAGTCTTTATTTTCATCTAGATTATACTGTTGCTCCAACCTAATAAACCCCAAATCATGCCCATAATAAACTGTTTTAACATCTAATTTATTATCCTTAATATATTCCAAATATTTTTGTGAAATATGAGCTCGGCTTAATAGAACAAAATCGACAAAATTAATATTGTCACGCATAAAATTCTTCCAATGCTTTTTATACGACCCACCATATAATACTTCAACACCAATTTTCTGTAAAATAGAAGTGTACGGTTGCATTTGACAAAAATTATCACCCAAAAATTTAATATGGAATCCTAAATCAGACAAGGTTGTTAAAAAATTAAACATCGTTCGTGAGCCAGCATCTTTATCAAAAGTAGGCACATAATGATCAATAACCAATATTGTTTTTTTACCAAATGATCTATCGCGAGCTTTAAATAGCAATGACTCAGAATGACATTGTTTTTGTAATTCGTCATGCCATTTTTCTTTAAATTTATTCTGATTTATAATCTGATATTGCTTAATCCCTTGATCTGTATTGGTACCATGAGAAATACCTTCAAAATGAATAATTTCAGAAAATGGATTGAACACAACCTTATACCCCAATTTACGTAAAGAAAAACATAAATCACTATCTTCACAATATGCAGGAGTATACCTTTCATCAAAACCACCGATTACATTCCATAAATTTTTTCGCACCATGATTGACGCACCAGAAATATAATCTACTTCTTTAATATAATTATACTCAGGCTTACTTGGATCTTCATCCAACCGACCATAATTCCAAGCATTACCATCTCGCCATACAATACCACCAGCCTCTTGTAATCTTCCATCTTGATATAATAACTTAGATCCCACTAACCCTATTTTTTCATCACTTTGTATACAGATTAATAATTCCTCTAGCCAATTTTCCATGACTTGGGTGTCATTATTTAAAAAAACAATAAATTCACCACGTGCATGTTTTGCTGCATTATTACAGTTTTTTAAAAAACCTAAATTCACAGGATTTCTGACATGCACTATATTGGTAAAAATCTGACTAGCTTTGCGAGTCTCATCACTGGAATTGTCATCAGCCAATATTATTTCATATTGACAATCTTTGACTTTATCTAGAATTGAGCAAATGCAACCATACGTGTAATCCCATTGATTATATGCTGGTATAATTATAGATACCAAAGGATTAGATTCCAACTGAATTAATCTCACCTGCTTTGTGTTATATTTAGGCATAGCAAAATTATTTTTCTTGACAACATTACCATTAAAAAATAATTTTGTTTTTATTTTCTTGAGTGTTTTAACTAGTCCGTGTGTTTTAATATTATACCTTAATCTACTAAATACACTTCTATGAAGAATTTTATTCTGATTTATATTTATCAAGATTTTTTCCTTGTCGCAATAGTTTAATAACCTTCCAATTATTAATAGTTAATATACCATTAAACAGTGTATTGGTTTTAATTACTTCAAATTATAAACATTATTCTCATCAGTTAATAATTTCAACTTAAAATTTAAATACCAAACCTAAAAGATCTTTACTGAACTTATTACTTTTTTTAAATATTCAATAGGTTTACAAATAATTATCTTTTTTACAATAAGCAACCAACCCAAACTTTCCAATTCCTTATTTCTATTGACCAACTCTTGATTCTGAATAATCAATTCTTCATTCTTATTGAATAACTCTTGATCATTATGTGATAAACCTAAACTAACCAAATGACACGCTCTAATTTGTGACTCACTAGGATTACTTAACCTAAAGCCAATATATTGAATATCAAATATTAATTGAAAAGGAATAAGATAATTTAATGCCAAGAAATTTACAACCAAACAATGATACTCTTTTGAGCCAAACTCTTTATACCTTGAACCAAAATTAATAATCTTATATGGACAATCACCATATATCTCAACAGATTTACCCAATAAGATAGCCTCCATGATTGTACCAGAGTTAACGGACGCTATCTTATTACATTTTTTTATAAACGATATAGAAGTTATGCTGTCATCCATAACCCCGAACTTTGTATAATCTACGTTACTTGCTGGGTGCTTTCTTATTAGAGTTGAGTTAGCCTTGTTCTTTATTTCATCAATTAGTCTGACATTATTATATTCATTTGCATAAGCTACGATATTAGAATCATTTTCTACTTGCAATGCCACGCCATAATCAAATAACTCAGCCTCTTCCTTAATTTCTATTAAAGCTAACTTATTAAGCACAGCATCTGTAGAGTATAATTTAATTGCTCCTTCTCTATACTCAGTTAAAAAATCCTCAAATCTTCTCTCTGATGAAGTGCATCCATTTACACCACTAAAATCAAAAAAACCTGTTGATACAAACTGTGGAGACCTCAACGGACCAATTTCATTATAAATAACTTTTATAGACAAATCATCACATGCTTTTTGCAAACTAGGGCAATTAGACCAAGATAATACGGCATCAATTTTATAATCTTTTAATGCTAATTGTAATATGTCAAAGATTAAACTATACAAGTCAGGTATCACAACGGTTAAATACTTCTTGAAAAATGCTAGATCATCACTTTCCGAATAAATTTGTTGCAACTCTTTAGATGGTAAAATATAATATTTATAATTATTAATCGTAGAATTGATATTTTGGTTGACATACTCACTATTTAATTCATTTCTATTGGTTTGAATGAAATATTCTAATGGCTTTTTATACGACTCATCCAAGATAAAAGCTAGATTATCACCACCTAGTTTCTGTATCTGATGATAATATATCCACAAATATGGAGCATCAAACCCCCGAAGAGAAAATGGGTACAAAAAAGAAATTAACACACCTTATCCTTACTAAGAGATATATAATTCCAGCAATTATACCTCTTCTTTAAAAAGTAGTTTTCAATACAAATATAAGCCAAAAAAGAAAGTATATATGTCAATAAAAGTGAAACTAATAACCAAGATAAATTATGCAACAAATTCAATGATACGTTAAATTTAGCATTTATATAAACAAATATCTCATAATGAATAGCTTATTTTTGCATTAAATGTTAGAAAATTTGCCAAATATGATTGCTTAAAGCTAATAGTTTTTATATATGGGATTAGCATAAATACACTAAAAGATGCTAAGCTAAAATAAAATGTACTAGTAAAAAATGAATTTTCGTAATAACCTCTACCACTATCATATGCAACATATACTATAAATGTTATCACCATCAACAATATACCAAGTATAAAACCAAATTTACTACCAAGAAACCAATACACACTATCAACAAAACAGTTAATGTATGCCAATAATAGACCAACCCCAAGGAGATCCATTTGCAAATAAATAGTTTTTCTAATCTGTGTCATACTCCAATTAAAATTTAACTTAAATATGATTCTTAGTATAACTTCAACAAGTATAATAGTAATTACAACAGTTAAATAGGTATTCTTTTTATTAAATGAAAAATTAAATATAAATAATAATGGCATAAATAGGTAAAACCACTCTTCAATTGACAATGACCACGTAACACCCCACAAATTTAATTGATTATCATCAATATTTTGAAGAAAAAATAAGTAGTACCAATTAAAATTTTTACCCAAAATATATAAAACTAGTAATAATATAAAGTACAAAGGAAATGTACGAAACCATCTAAAAAGATAAAATTTCAATATCCACCGAGGATTATAATCTAAAACAAAATCTCGGATTAGTATCATCCCTATCAAATAACCAGATAGCACAAAGAAAACAATAACGCCATAAAATCCACCAAAGCTAAAAGTCTGTAAATTTACACATTTAAAAAATGACCTACCATGACTAATCAAAACCAGTAAAATTGCAATTCCACGTAAATAATCTAAACCATGGTTATGAACATTTCTATCTAGTATCATATTTGTATCAGGTTAAATAACTAATAACTTTGGTAATAAAACTTACCTTTTTCTTTTTAAACACATAAATATTAACCTGACCATCATGATTTAACTTTAGTTTCTGCATTTCATTATCTAACAGCCGAAAAGTATTTATACCATCCTCATTAAACTCATAAACATCCTGACCATACCAACACATCAGATCTAGAACATCACTTCTCTTTCTCATCATCTCATCATGTATATAATGTCTATAATGAAATTTATTAGGATTTATAGTTAAATTATTCTTTGCTTGATTTGGAACAGATATTATTAATATGCCATTATGGTTTAAAGCATTAATCATACAATCCAACATATCATCATCTTTCTCCACATGCTCTAATGACTCTATAGAAATAATAACATCAAATTTATCAGCATCAAAACTAAAAGGAAACAATATATTTCTAAACATATTATTCGGTAACTTGTAATATGCCTTTGCTAAATTAATAGCATCTAAACTGCCATCAACACCCAAAACATTAAAATTATTATTGCTTTTTGCAAGTAAAAATGCTCCATAACCATTACCACAAAACATATCTAAAATATTTATATTTTTTGTTGCATAAATTTTTTCTATAAAATTAGAAATAAAGATATATCTTTCAACATGATCATTTCTTATATCAACTAAAGAGGTTCCAATCTGCCGCTCTCCACTATTCAATGAGAAATCCTTATCCATAATTACCTTTCATTATTTATTTTTATCATATTTATTTGCGCATCCACAAATAATAATCCTGCAAAATATTTAGAGAACAATTTTTTAGGTAAATCAACCTTAAAAATTTTAGCGCAAAACACTCTATCAAAGAAATTATCAGAATATTCATTAGGTTTTACTCCTACATCTATTCTATAATCTCCAGTCATAAAAGGAAAGTCTAAACGCCAAGTGAGGATAATTTTATCACCTTTTTCTAATTTAGGCAAATATACACTATAATTATTAGTGTTACAATTAAATAAGTAATACCCACTTTTATCTAGGAATAATAACCCAACAGCTGCGCCATGACTTACAGCTTGGTTTGCATAAATACTAACCTTAACATTAATAGTATCACCACCGACTATAGAGTCAACTTCAACGCCATTACTATTTAATAGTTTTAATCCTTTAAAAATTAAATCACATGACCCCGCTATATCATTTACGGAATTAGCTCTTAGATTATTGGTTTCAAAGAATTCCCCACCAGAACAAAGTTCAACACTATGGTTAAAATTAGGCAACTCTCCATTTAATTTATTGCTAACCGTATCATTTTGATATTTGTCACAAACCCTTAATACATCACCATAATCAACGATTGATCCAACGCATAGGTAAATAGCATTATTACAAATTTGCTTTACTTGGGCTAAAGAATGACTCACAAATAATATGGTAACACCATTCTCCACCATTGAGCGCATTTTTGCAGAACACTTAGCTTGGAACACCATATCACCAACACTCAATGCCTCATCCACGATTAAAATATCGGGTTCTACATTTATCGCAACAGCAAACGCTAAACGCGCAAACATCCCACTAGAATACATTTTTACTGGCTGATGAATAAAGTCACCAATATCAGCAAACGCCAATATCTCATCCACTCTAGCATCCATCTGCTCACGAGTATACCCCATCAAATTACCCTGAAAATAAACATTTTCTATTCCAGTATACTCAGGATTAAAACCAGCACCAAGCTCCAATAATGCAGATATTCTCCCGTGTACCGTGACTTTGCCACTCGTTGGTGTCAATACACCTGTAATAATTTTAAGTAACGTTGATTTACCAGAACCATTTTTACCAATAATACCAACAGTTTCACCTTTTTTTATCTCGAAACTCACATCATTTAATGCATAGAAATCTTTATGATACTTTTTACCTCGCCAATGCAAAGCCTCTTTCATCCTATCAATAGGACTATCATAAAGCTTATAAATCTTACTTATATTTTCGACTTTTATTGCGATATCATTATTCATATCGTGCTTTGCATACCTTAATTTTATAAAAATAGTCTATTTCTTATAACTACTAAACAAGCGCTCTTCAACTAGCGCACAGATTATATGCTCAATTAACAAATGGGCTTCTTGAATACGTGGAGTTTCAAGTGAATCAACTTTGATCATTAAATCACAATATTCATCCATTAAACACTTTTTAGCACCCGTTAATCCGATAGTTTTCAATTGTAACTTTTGACACACTTTCAAGGATTCGACTATATTTTCTGAATTGCCACTTGTTGAAATCGCGATATAAACATCGCCACTTTTTGCATGCGCTTCTACCTGTCTTAAAAATACTTTATCATAGCCATAATCATTGCCGATTGCGGTTAATATTGAAGAATCTGTTGTAATTGCAATAGCTGGCAATGCTGGTCTATCAAAATAAAAACGACTAACAAATTCACCTGCCATATGTTGGGCATCTGCGGCTGAACCGCCATTCCCAGCAATTATAACTTTATTACCATGCTTATAAGCGTTCTCAATTAAGGAAACCGCATCTTGCAACTTTTTGATTACTTGCTCATTTAATAAAGATTCTTTAACTGCTATTGAATCTTTAATGTATTTCGCGATTATATTTTCATTCATTTTACATATCTCACAAAGAATTAAACGCTTTTTATAAGATAACCCGTTAAGGATCTCTAGCGTAATGAAAAGCAATTAAATTTATAAAGGTTATCATTATACCAATAAATAACACAATCCGTATATATTTCTCTATTGAATTCGTTGTTTATATATGCCAAAAACCAACATTTTTACAATACATCAGCAAAATGTGGACGCAGTTTATTGAAAATTTTATTTCCAAGCCAAAATAAGCATAAAGTCAAACACCAGAAATATATCATTGTCGGCCAATTCAACCAAAATGGTGTATTATAGATAATTGTTTGACGAAATCCATTAATTACGTAGGCAAATGGATTAAGTTTCACGATCCAAATAAATTTAGGCGACAAAATATTTGAATTCCACATTACAGGAGTTAACCAGAAAGCCATCTGCATTATTATGGTAATAATCTGCCCCACATCACGTAAAAATACAACCAACGCAGACAAAAGCAAGCTCAAACTTAACACAAATGATAATATACAAAACATATAATATGCCAATTGTAACCATTCCCAAGACGGATAATAACCATAGCAAAGTGCAACAATTATCATAAATAACCAGAAGGCTAAATTTACCAATAATGCCGAACCAATTTTAACAACAGGTAATAATTTCACCTCAAAAACAATTTTTTTTACCAAAAATGACTGGTCGATAATCGAATTACTTGAGCTTAAAATTGCATCATTAAATAAAAACCATGGCACCATTCCTGCCAATAACCACAATAAAAACGGCACATTATCTATTGGCGTGGATCTAAACCCGTGCACAAATACAAACCAGTAGATTCCAACCATAACTAATGGCTGTACAAATGCCCAAACAATACCAAGGTGATTACCCAGATAACGGTTTTTAAAATCATTACGAATCAAATTCCATAGCATGACTCTATGGATAAAAATATTTCTTAAAAAATTCATTTATTTCCTTAACTTTCAAATTTCGTAACTACCTAGCAATATACCACACATATATAGAATAAATTAATTTCCCCCTCATGAGTTATCACAAAATCGGTGAAAATTAATTTATTCTATATATGTGTGGTATATTGCTAAGTAGTTACCAGAATTTAAATACTATGAGTATATTCAGCCAAAGCATCTTGCCAGCTCGGCATTAAATAAATTGAAGATAATTTATTGGTGCTCAGAATCACATTTTGCGGGCGTTTAGCTTTGAAATTATACTCGACGTAACTTATCGGCTGAACTTTATTTTTATCCAATCCTGCGCGCTCTAATATTTGCTGAGTAAATTCAAACCAACTGCACGATGTTGTGCTTACGCAATTATATATACCGTATGAATTTATATCGCGCTGAATAAAATGCCGAATGCAACGAGCAATATCTAACGTATGTGTTGGCGTTGTATATTGATCATTGATTACGCTTAATTTATTTCGCGTTGTATCACGCGCCAACCGAAGCATCGTAGTAATAAAATTACCGCCTTTGCCAGAACTACCGGAAACACCAAACAATGACGCCACTCTAAAAATAAAATATTTCTTTGCGTAAGCTTGTATTGCTAAATCACCAGCAAATTTAGATAAACCATACATGCTCAATGGTTGAGCCACCGTATCTTCGGTATATAATTTCTTCTCAACGCCATCAAACACATAATCCGTTGACAAATGAATAAGTGTTATATCATGTGAATTCGCCCATTTGGCAAGCTTATATAACGCGCTAGCATTAACGCGCATCGCCGTATCTGGATCATCTTCACAACCATCAACATTAGTCACAGCAACACAATTAATTATGTATTTAGTACCTGCATACGGCTCTAATTTCACCGCAATATCATCACAACTGAAATCAATATCTTGCTTGGTTAGTGCAATATATTCCATTCCATTTTGCGTAAAAACTTTTTGCAAATCTGAACCAAGTTGTCCATTACTGCCCAGAATAATAATTTTACTTTCCATATTAATCACGCGCCACGTAATTTGTGTCAATCCACTGCTGATATTCTCCGCTTTGTACATGATTAACCCACGGCTTATTATCCAAGTACCATTGCACTGTTTTACGAATTCCCGTGTTAAAATTCTCTTGTGGCTTCCAGCCTAACTCACTCTCAATTTTAGTTGGATTCATCGCATAACGATAATCGTGTCCCGCTCTATCACCAACGTAGGTAATTAATTCCGTATATGATACGCCATTTTTGCGCGGGTTTAATTCATCAAGTATTGCACAAATCTCGCACACAACAGCCAAATTCGTCCGCTCATTATGACCTCCAATGCAATAACTTTCGCCGATTTTACCTCGTTCGAATGCCATAATTATTCCACGCGCATGATCATCCACATACAGCCAATCGCGAATATTTTCGCCTGTACCATATATCGGCAATGATTTTTCTGCCAACGCATTGTTTATCACTAAAGGAATTAATTTCTCGGGAAAATGATATGGTCCATAATTGTTAGTACAATTCGTAATGACAATTGGCAAACCATAAGTATGAAACCAAGCGCGCACTAGCATGTCGCTACTGGCTTTAGATGCCGAATATGGGCTACGTGGATCGTATGCGGTTACTTCATCAAAGTAACCAGATTCGCCAAGTGAGCCAAACACTTCATCGGTAGAAATATGCACAAATCTGAAATCTTTTTGTAAATCCAAAGTTAATTTATTGTAATATTCTCGTGCACATTCCAGCAAATTATACGTACCCACAATATTGGTCTGAATAAATTCACCTGGTCCAATAATTGAACGATCTACATGACTTTCTGCCGCCAAATGCAATATTCCACAGGGTTGAAATTCGTCAAATATCGCAGAAATAGCTAATTTGTCACAAATATCCACCTGTTTGAATATATAACGCTCGTTATCGCTAATTGACGCCAACGATTCTAAATTACCCGCGTAAGTTAATTTATCTATATTTACCACCTTATAATCGGTTGTATTAATCAATTGCCTCACAACCGCCGAACCGATGAAACCAGCGCCACCAGTCACCAATAAAGTTTTCGTCATATCTGATATATCCTAATAAATAAAATATAACTACTTAACAACATATCTCACGTATACAGAATAAATTAATTTCTCCCTCATGAGTTATCACAAAATCGGGAAAAGTTAATTTATTCTATATACTTTAATATAACACTAAGTAGTTACAAAATTTGTTTCCGCATCTTTTAATAATGGCTGCGATTGATCTTTTGCCGACAATATTGGTTCTGTAATACCTTGCCAATCAATACCAATTGCTGGGTCATTCCACAGAATCCCACGATCATGTGCCGCTGAATATTCACCAGTTGTTTTGTACAACAATTCCGCTTTGTCAGATAAAGTCACAAAACCATGAGCAAATCCAGCAGGAATATATAACATTTGTTTATTTTCTTGCGATAATTCGTAGCCAACCCACGTGCCAAATGTTGGCGAATTACGCCGAATATCTACAGCTACATCAAAAATTTTGCCACGACAACAACGCACCAGCTTGCCTTGCGCGCATGGATTTAATTGATAATGCAAACCACGTAAAACGCCGAAACTTGATTCCGAATGATTGTCTTGAATAAATTCTTCGGGAATTCCATTTGCCACAAACAAGGATTTTTTATAGCTTTCAAGAAAGAAGCCACGCTCGTCGCCCCACACTTTCGGCTTAATTAAAATCACTTCTGGAATTGCACTTTTTATGAATTGCATACTAAAATCCTAACCTAATTAATCGGCGTAGATATTCAGCATAACTACCTTTCCCCATATTGACAACCATTTTCGTCACAGCATCTAGATTAATCCATTTTTTATGTAATGCAATTTCCTCTAAACAAGCCACTTTTATCCCCTGTCTAGCTTCTATTGTATGAATAAATTGACTCGCCTCAAGTAACGACTCGTGTGTTCCAGTATCAAGCCACGCAAAGCCGCGCTGCATAGTCACTACATCCAATTCACTGCGTTCCAAATAAACTTTATTCAAATCGGTAATTTCTAATTCACCGCGTATCGACGGCTTTAGCTCGCGCGCATATTTACTCACCTTGCCATCGTAGAAATATAGGCCCGTTACTGCGTAATTAGATTTGGCGTTTAATGGTTTTTCTTCTAGGCTAATTGCTTTATGATTTGCGTCGAACTCCACTACACCGTAGCGTTCTGGATCCGCAACTTGATAAGCAAACACCGTTGCTCCATGATCTTTTTCTTGTGAATGTTTTAGCAATTGGGTGATTCCGCTACCGTAAAATATATTATCCCCAAGCACCAAACAAGCAGGCGAACCCGCAAGAAATTGCTCGCCAATTATAAATGCCTGCGCTAATCCATCAGGGGTTTTTTGAACTGCATATTGTAATCGAATTCCCCACTGACCACCATCGCCAAGCAATTGCTCAAAGCGTCCAATATCTTGTGGCGTAGAAATAATCAATATATCCCGTATTTCAGCGAGCATCAATATTGACAATGGGTAATAAATCATTGGTTTATCGTAAACGGGTAATAATTGCTTAGATATTGCTAATGTCGCTGGATGTAATCGAGTGCCGCTTCCACCTGCAAGAATAATTCCTTTATACTTAGTCTGTTCCAAAATACATCCTTTTCTTTTCTACACTTCAGACAAGTATTTTACCACAACCTTTATCTACACTAGAATTATTATGCAATCAAATATTATGTTGCATTATAGCTAAAGATAGATCATTTCTTGGTTTAATTGCTCGCACTAATAGAAAGATTCTATCATATACTACAGCATTATTTTTTAATTAGCAACTTGTTAAAGAACAATTTACGCAACTTGAACACTTGATTCAAGCATAAAAAAGTGAGGACTGCGGTAGATGTTATATGTTAAAATGAACCACTCAAGAATACCAAATAACAATCTTTACACCTGTCGATTTTAGATTTCCAAGGAGCAAGCTTAATTATGCTATCAACATTAGATAAAAATAACTATGTTAACAGTGTAATTATTCCAATTTTCCAAAATTTAATACATAATGATGTATATTCATGTTTATTGGATATCAATGGCGTGGGGATTTTATGCACCGAAAAAAGTGCCAAATCAATTGGATTAAACGGTCCTGATGAATTTGCTGGATTATGCTATTACTGCAATGACAAGGTTTTATTGAATAGATTTTTTAAAACAGATAATCCAGATGTATTGGAAGCATTGCATCGTAATTGTATTCTAATTCGCAAATTACAACAAATTACAATACAACAAAAAAAATTTATTAATTTTGTTGATTTATTGCCTTATAATAACCAGTTTGAGGCATATATTACAATCTATATGCCACTATTTCATCCAAACGGTGAAGTAGTTGCCATGCAAAGTTTAGCCTTTCATTCGCCTATTCTAGGTTTTCAAACTTATTTAGATAACCTTAATTTAGACACTACTTCTTCTGAATACATGTCCTTTAATATCTCAAAAGCTAAAGAAGTAGCTATTACATCAGTAAGAGAACGAGAGATTTTGTTTCTTATTAGCCACAATATTACTCAAGAGCACATTGCACAGATTTTGCAAATCAGCCGTAGTACTGTTGCGAGCATTATTTCTAATCAACTGTGTGTTAAATTTGGTATCGCAGGGTCTAATACCAAATTATTAGCTAAAGTAGCGATTGCAAATGGATTTCAGAAAAATATGCCATCAAGTTTGTGGCGTCCAGCAATTATTATCACCGATGACGAGCTATTAAAGCAGGTAACTTAATTTATAACCACGTTGCCACTTGGGATAATGCTACAGGCAATTGCGCAACATCACTACCGCCAGCTTGAGCCAACTCAGGACGCCCGCCACCTTTGCCACCACATAACGTAGCAAGTTTATTTACCAAATCACCAGCCTTATATTGCTTGGTTAAATCACTCGTCACGCCAACCACCAAATTCACTTTATCTGCATGAATTCCACCCAACACAATAATAGAATTCTGCATTAATCTGTCCTTAAACTTAGCAACTAATTCCTGCAAAGCTTTGGTGTCTAAATTATCTAATTGTAGCACCAACAATTTTATACCATTAGCAAGAATCGTAACCTCAGATAACAAATTTTCTGCCTGTAACCCAGCGATTTTCGCTTTTAATTCATTTAATTCTTTGTTTAACAGCTTAGTTTCTTGATATAATCCATCAATTTTAGTATTGATTATATCATTACTTTGTGCTTTTAATTGGTCACGCGCCTTATCTAATATTGCCAGATTTTGTTGCATTATTGCCAATGCCGTTTCGCCAGTTATTGCTTCTATCCGCCTAATTCCATTGGCAATACCAGTTTCACTCGTAATGCTAAATAAACCAATATCGCCAGTTCTAGACACATGTGTACCGCCGCATAATTCCGTTGAGAAATCGCCCATTTGTACCACACGTACCGAATCCGTATATTTCTCGCCAAATAATGCCATTGCGCCAGATTTAATCGCATCATCATATGTCATGTTTTTCACCGTGACAGGGTAATTATGCATAATCACACGATTAACAATGCGCTCAATTTCTTCAATCTCAGCACTAGTTAGACTTTTATCATTGGCAAAATCGAAGCGCGTATATTCCGCGGTAACCGATGAGCCTTTTTGCACCGCATGGGCACCAATAACTTCATGCAAAGCTTTATGCAACAAATGTGTCGCGGAGTGATTGCGTGCTGATGCAATTCGACAATGCAAATCAAGTGTTGCGATTACAACATCGCCAATTTGGATTGTACCATTAGCAACATTACCAATATGACCCACCACTTGAGGGCGAATTTTTTGCGTATCATGAATATTCATCAATACTTGAGCGCCACCATTAATCTGTAGAATACCACTGTCACCAGCCTGACCGCCACTCTCCGCGTAAAATACAGTATTATCCAGCACAACGATTCCGTCTTGCCCAGCAAATAATTGATTAACCGCAATATCATTATGATACAGCGCAATAATCTTCGCCTCAATGCTTGTGTCTGTATAGCCGACAAAGTTCGTCTCACAGCCATCGTATTCAACATTTGTGCTCATTTTAAATTTACCAGCACGTCTGGCCATATTCTTTTGTTCATTCATACATGAATCGAATCCAGCAATATCAACCTCTATTGCGTGTTCACGACACACATCTTGCGTTAAATCTAGTGGAAACCCGTATGTATCATAAAGCTTAAATGCGATATTACCAGCCAAAGTTTTCTTTTTAGAATTAGAACGCTCAACGCCTGAATTTATTGCGTTTAATTCAACTTGCAATAATTGCATTCCATTGTCAATAGTTTGGAAAAACCGTTCTTCTTCTTGAAAAATAATTTTCTCAATTTGTTCTTGATTCACAATTAATTCTGGATACGCATCGCCCATTAATGCAACCAATGTCGCAACTAATTGATATAAAAATGGCGTGCGACAATTTAATTTATAGCCATGGCGAATCGCTCGCCGCAATATACGACGCAACACATAGCCTCGACCTTCGTTCGACGGTAGCGCACCATCAGCAATTAAAAAGCTAATTGACCTAATGTGATCCGCCAATACCTTTAATGACGGATTAGCCGAATCGCTGCATTTGGTTATTGTAGATGCGGATTGAATTAATTGAGTAAAAAGATCAATCTCATAATTACCATGAACATGCTGCATTACAGCAGAAATTCGCTCTAAACCCATTCCGGTATCAACAGATGGCTTTGGTAATGGATGCAACACGCCAGATTCATCGCGATTAAACTGCATAAAAACGCAATTCCAGATTTCAATAAATCGATCTCCATCCTCGTCAGCAGAACCAGGTAAACCACCCCAAATATGCGCACCATGATCGTAAAATATCTCGGTACAAGGACCACAAGGACCAGTTTCACCCATTTGCCAAAAATTATCTGAGCCACCGCTCGCTTTATCGCCGATACGAATAATTTTATCACTCGACAAACCAATTTCATCGCGCCAAATATTATACGCTTCGTCATCGGTCTGATACACAGTAACATACAATTTCTCTATAGGTAATTTTAATTCTGTAGTTAAAAATCCCCACGCATATTTGATAGCGTCACGCTTAAAATAATCACCAAAGCTGAAATTACCCAACATTTCAAAAAATGTATGATGTCGTGCAGTGTAACCCACATTTTCCAGATCGTTATGTTTACCACCTGCTCGCACACACTTTTGTGCTGAAACAGCTCGTGTGTAATCACGTTTTTCGAGACCTAAAAACACGTCTTTGAATTGATTCATCCCAGCATTGGTAAACAATAGTGTAGGGTCATTATGCGGAATCAACGAGCTTGATTTAACCACCTCATGGTTGAGCGACTTAAAATAATCCAAAAATTTTTGTCTAACTTGACTAAATTGCATATAATTTAAACTCCAATTTATAATGAATATACTCGAAATATTTAGATTCGTGAGCGTGGGCGGATACAATTCAAACACAAAGAATATATTAGCAGGTGTAATTATAACAAATACCATCACATATCACATGATTTTATGTATCATTTTTAATTTAACTTGTTATAAATATAGATCTCCCATTTACCTAAATTTTTGTTCGGCTTTCAAATAAATTTAACTTTCTATACCAAATATAGCATCGACGTTTAACTTACTTGATCATAAATTTTAATCAATAATTAACTCCAGAATGTAAGCGGTTCATGAGTACCCCTATATCCAATAAATGCAGATAAACTTACTCTGCTTCCATCACCATATCCATGACCAACAGCATGATAATAATGACTACTGAATAAGATTAAATCACCAATTTCAGGGCGAATTATTAGATCTGGCTCATCACCTAATATTTCAGGGTTTATGTGATAGCTTTTAGATTCGCGAATTTGCTCTTCATATTTTTGTGAGGTTGGCGACTGAAACCATAATTGTAATTCTCCGCCACTGTAATAGTTAGAAACATAAATGTTACATGCTAATTGATTTAAAATACTTTTAGCCCTACATGAGTCACTGGAGTCTCGCTCTAGTTTATCTATATGTGGTAGAATTGCTGTCATATCTTCAATAGAATCTAAAATTCTAACTAAACCAACAAAACATTTTTTTCCGTATAACACTTCAATTCCTGCTCCTGATGGCCAGATTTCGTCTAAATTTAATCGTAATCTATCAATTGGTGATAAATATGGATAAAATATATTTCTTATGGTTTCAATATTAGCTACTGCATTTTTGTGGTATATTTCGAATGATTCGGGATCTACAATATTAAAATGGGGAGTTCCAATACATTTAACATGCTTAGCCTTTACAAAATTATTTATATTAGGATTCATATGTATTTTAGTGACTATGTCTTTGCATGAATTAAAATCAAAAAAATTCTTTATTCGAATAGCACCAACCAAATTGTTGCACAATGCGTTTAAGGCTTCATATGAAATTTTATCAAGATCAAGTAAGTTTGTCATTTGTTATTCCTATTTGGAAAAGATGCACGTGGTATAATAAATATATGCTTTTATGTAATTGGTGATATAATATGTACTTAGATAATTCGTGTAATTAGCAATATAATATATCACATACTAGGATGTATTATATCATATATAGGGTTTTCGTATATTTATTTACGTTTTAGTAAGGCGTTTGATATGGATGATCAAAATATTTTAATTAGAGCTACACCAAATTTTTTAAATCTAAAAAATTTTACTTTTGAAGGTGTCCGTTCTGCTACATTTGGTATTTTAAAAAAAGAAAATGGTACTTCAACGCTTATACATTATGAATCCACAAATAAAAAATAGCAACGCTTTTACTCTAATGCAAATGAAACAAAAATGTGCCATATCGTAAAATCAAGTTCAGAACGAGCACAAAATGTTGAGTCATTCACAGTTATTTGGAATATGCTAATTCCAGATAGTGAAGAATCTAAATTTTTAAATGAACGTCGAATTGAATTGGATCATTGCAATGGAGTTACAATATGCAGCCATGTACGCAATAATTTGTTATTATGTGCGACATTTACGGGCGCACAACATGATGATAATTTTGTCGCAACTCTACTAAAAAACAAATCATTATTACTAAGAAGCACTTTTAATAGTAAATAGAATCTTTAATAATATTGATTAAGTTTTTAGGAATTTTGGTTATTTTATGATTGGAATTGAGGAACACTACAATAATTTCTGCAGTTGCAACGATTTCATGAGCTTTGGTAACAGTGTATTTTAGCATTAATCGCAGTGCTGATTCTTGTAGTGTTTCCATTTGTACATTAATTCTATCCCCATAAAAACATTCTTTTTTATAATTGCATGTTAATGTTGATACAATTAGCAATGTACCGTTTCCATCAATATTATTTTCGGTGCATTTTAGAGCATGTAAGTATCTAACTCTTGTTTCATGGAGGTAACCAAGTAGCGACAAGTGATCAAGGTGTTGTCCATAATTTATATCACGTATTGATACAGTAAATTGTTGATTAAACATATTGATTGTTCCTTAAAATTTTTAATAAATAATGAGAATATTATTTCTATTTTAACTCAAATTATTAAGATATGATATAATTATATTTTAGATAAATATTGTATCATATCTTGTAATTAATTTGCACATTATTTATGGAGAATGTGGTATGTATAAAACATCTGGAGAAAGATTAAGTTACTGTCGAAGCTTATTAGGTTTATCTAGGAGGCAATTTGCAGAAGCTGTTGGAGGCATTTCAGTTCCAACAATTTCAAGATGGGAATTAAATTATACTGCAATAACAAGGCCTAAACTGGAAGAGATAGTTCAATTCTTTCGTAATCATGGGATTGAGGTCACTAGCGAATGGATTATATCAAATAGTGATCAACCACCAATAAATACAAATCTTCAGGATTTGAATAAATTAAATTTTGATGAATTATCATATATAACATTGACAAATTTGAAAAATACTATTGAAAACTTTGAAATTTATCAAATTAATAATAATTTTTTTGAGCCGATAATATATAATGGTGATTATATAGGTGGTGTATGTGATAATAATCTAGAAAAATTAACAAATAAGTTATGTTATGTTGTTCACGATAAAATGGTATCGGTTGGTATTTTTAACTATTCACAAATGTGTATAGTAAATTTCTTTAAGCAACCGATTAATATAACACCAACTGTAAAAATAGGTGCAGTTTCATGGTTGGCAAAACGCTTATGATGTAAAGTTTATGCTAACTGCTTTTGTTGTAATTAAGACAAGTTCACAATTAAAATAGTTAAAGTTATTTATGAGTTTTATCTTATGGTGTTTATATGGTTGTGCAGGTTAAAAATGGGGCAGAAACGCTTTTATTATTTATAATCATTCTTATGTCTTCACTTGGCATAATTAGTACTGATATATATCTACCTGTATTACCAAACATTGCGGAATATTATCATGTAAATGGAAACATGTTGCAGGATAGTATTAGTGTATATTTTTTAGGTTTGGCATTATCACAATTAATATATGGGCCATTAAGTGAAAAATATGGAAGAAAACCTATTGTAATTTTTGGGGTAACTATATTTATACTAAGTTCATTAGTTATTCTTATTGCTACAGATATTAATGTATTTTTGATAGCTAGATTTACTCAAGCAATTGGAGCATGTTCTGGCATAACTATTGGTAGAATAATTGTTGGTGAGTTATATTCTAAAGAAGAAACAGGAAAAATATTTGCAACTATATTTCCTTTCATAGGATTGTCACCAGCGATTGCTCCTGTTATTGGAGGATTAATATATTCGGTTTGTGGGTGGAAAGTTATTTTTGTGTTTTTAGGATTCATTGGTATTGTTTTGTTAATATTAATAAACTTTAAACTTCCTGAAACAAAAATCATTAAGGTTAATGCCAAAATCAGTATACGCAGTATATTAAAAAATTATATCATTTTATCTCAAAATAAGCTTTTTTGGGGATTTGCATTGTGCCCATGTTGTGCTTATATGGTAAATTTTGCATACTTATCCGAAACTCCATTTCTTTTTCATAAATATGGATATACGACTCAAACGATAAGCTTTCTTTTTATAGGTAATTCACTAACTTATGTTATTGGAAGCTTCATATCTAGATACATGCTTTCTAAATATAATCTTTCATGGGTATTATTATTGGGTTATGGCTGTTTTCTTTTTGGTGGTGTGATTATGGTTATATTAACTTATGTTATGAATCAAGAGTGGATTATATTCAATTTATTGATACCATGCTCATTTTTAACGTTTGGAATGGGGTTCTTGTTGCCATTAGGTAGTGCGGGAGTAATTAGTTATTTTCCTGAAATTGCAGGATATGCATCTGGGTTACTGGGATTTTTACAATTGGGAGGGGCTGGGTTATCAAGTGCATTAATTGGGGTAATTTCTAATCACAACCAATTTTATCTGTCATTATATATCGCATCAACTGCATTAATTGGGTTTATATGTTACATAATATTGATAATAAAAAGTCTATATCCAAGTAACTAATAAAATCCTAATTTTATTACGAAAATTTTTTTATATCTATATACTTATGTGAATTTCACTTCATTCACCAAGCAATTTTTTATACCTTATATCTATTAAATTTAAAAACTGTAATAAATTTACTTTTAAAGTTATTAAACATATTTATTAATGTTTTAAAGCTTTATGAGCCAATTTATAATAATTCGCAGCATAAAAATTAATAAAAAAACTAAATTTATTTGCTTTTTTATTTTTCATTTGATATAATACATATCTAAAACGATATAAAGCATATCCTTAAAAGTGTTTTGTGATAAAAGAATTAAACAGCAATTAGGCTTACATAATATAATAAATTATGATGAATATATTCATTTATTAGAAATGACAATCATCAATTGTGTAATAAATATTAATATGTCTTAATGTAGGAGCAAAATCATATGAACTTCGATGCAATAAAATTACATACAAAATTTGGAGAACAGGCAAATAATCTTATTTTTGAAAATATGCTATCTCCAAAAAGTATTTATGATAAAGCACCTATAAATGTTATCGCAAAAAATACTGTTGATAATAGTCGTAATACTTTGAGAAATATATTAGAACGTAAGGATCATAGGTTAATTATGGTAGTTGGACCATGCTCAATTCATGATCTTGTTGCAGGCTTTGATTATGCTAAACGGTTAAAAAAATTAGCTGACGAAGTATCGGATGAAATACACATAGTAATGCGGGTTTATTTTGAAAAGCCACGCACTACTGTTGGCTGGAAAGGATTTATAAATGATCCATGTTTAGACGGCACCTCTCAAATTAATATTGGCATTGAAAAAGCACGACAATTTTTACTAACTATTAATGAGTTAGGTCTGTCTGTGGGAACAGAGTTTCTTGATCCAAACTCTTTATGGTATTTAAATGACTTGGTAAGTTGGGGCGCAATTGGTGCTCGTACCGTTGAGTCACAAGTACACCGAGAATTAGCATCTGCTTTAAATTTCCCAGTTGGTTTTAAAAATAGTACCAATGGTTCTTTGGATGCAGCAATTAATGGTATTTTGGCTGCATCTAAGTCTCATGCTTTCATTGGAATGAATGATCATGGAAATTCTGCAATTGTGCGTACAATTGGTAATCAATATGGTCACATAGTTTTACGTGGCGGATTAACACCAAACTATGATAAAGAAAATGTGGATTTTGTAGAAAAAAAACTAGAATTAGCTAATCTACCAAAAAATATTATGATAGATTGTTCACACGGTAATTCATCGAAAGACTATAAAAAACAAGTTGATATACTCGCAAATGTTATAGAGCAGATTTGTAATGGAAATGATCCAATTATTGGAATAATGCTTGAAAGTAATATTGAAGATGGGAATCAGGAAATCACTTTAAATAAATCTGAATTACGTTATGGATGCTCAATTACAGATGGATGTTTAGGCTGGGAAACGACAGAGCGAATAATTTTGCAAGCATACAATAGATTAAAAACTTCCTTACGAATCAATAATGATAATGGAGACAATGTGATATGAAGTTAACTAATTATAAATCTATTGCCACAGTTTCATTATCTGGCACATTACCTGAAAAATTGTATGCAATCGCCAATGCTGGGTTTCAGGGCGTAGAAATTTTTGAAAATGATCTTCTACCATTTATTAAGTCGCCAGAATTAATAGCTAAAATGGCGAATGATTTGGGGTTAAAGATTTTATTATTTCAACCATTCAGAAACTTTGAGGGCTCTCCTCGTGATGAAATTCAAAATAAAATAGAGCTAGCAAAATGTAAATTTGACTTAATGAATCGATTAGGTGTAGCCACAATGTTAGTTTGTAGCAATATTGAAGCAAATGCTATTGCGGATGATAGAATTATTATAGATGACTTGTCTATGCTTGTTGAAGAAGCCAATCGGTTTGATATCAAAATTGGTTATGAAGCATTGGCATGGGGTACACATGTCAAATCATATAAGCATGCTTGGAACATTGTATCTACTATAGATCACATGGCATGTGGATTAATTCTTGATAGCTTTCACACATTGGCAATAAATGATAGCCTGTTTGAATTATCTACTTTATCCGCTGATAAAATCTTTTTTGTTCAATTAGCAGATGCTCCATATCTGACAATCAATTTTTTAGAATGGAGTAGACATTTTCGATGTTACCCAGGTGATGGCGGCTTTGATGTTGGTGATTTTGTAACAAAAATATTGGCAACTGGATATAATGGCCCACTTTCACTTGAAATATTTAGTGATAAATTACGATCAATTTCACCACGTGTTGCTGCATTTGATGGTATACTGGCGATGATGCATTTGGAAAATAAAATAACGGCTAAAAGAAAGGAAATTTGCTTATTATGAATAATAAAAATTTTAATAATGGGTTAACATCTGGCTTAATCTTTATATTAGCAATTGCATGTGGCGGGATTGTAGCAAACTTGTATTATGCCCAGACGCTGATCGCAACTATTGGTAGTTATTTGAATATCAATTTAGAATTAGCAGGCTTGATTGTTACGCTAACACAAATTGGATATTGCGCTGGATTATTATTCATTGTACCATTGGCTGATATAATTGAAAATAAGAAATTGATTATTTTATTATTATGTGCAATTTGTATCTGCTTAATCGGGCTTATATCGACAAATATATGCGTTGTTTTTTTGTTGTGCTGCTTTATGCTGGGTTTAACTGCAGTTGCGGCACAAGTCATAGTACCATTCGTGGCACATTTTACCCCAATAGAAAAACGTGGTAAAATTGTGGGAAATGTCATGAGTGGTCTTTTACTTGGAATCATGTTGGCAAGACCTGCCGCAAGTTTTGTTTCAGCGCTATTTTCGTGGCAGTATATTTTTGTATTTTCGATTGCATTAATGCTAATTGTCGCTATATTATTGTATTTTTTATTACCATCTCGCGCACCTGAGCATAAATCCACATATGCACAATTAATATGTTCATTACCAGTTATTCTGAGATCTTATCCAGTATTGCGTAAGCGTGCTCTTTATCATGCCGTGCTATTTGGGGTGTTTAGTTTATTCTGGACGTCTATTGCAATGTTGTTGATGGGCAATGAATACCATTATTCACAATCGCAAGTTGCATTATTTGCCTTTGTTGGTGCGATTGGTGCATTTGTTGCCCCGATAGCTGGACGAATGGCCGATAGTGGGTATACTAGAATAGGAACTGGCATTGCAATTACAATGGTTGGAATCGCATGTATATTAGCCAAACTACATGGTGGAAATATTGTTATATTAGTCATAGCTGCGTTATTGCTTGATGCTGGAGTATCGTGTAATTTGGTGCTGGGTCAGCGAGCAATTTATGCACTCGCACCCGAAGTGCGTGGTCGTTTAAATGGATTATATATGGCAATATTTTTTATGGGTGGCGCTGTAGGGTCTGGATTAGCTGGATATTTATATGCTAATGGTGGCTGGGACTATATTACTACTGCTGGCGTAATAGTATCTATTTTGATATTGATTTACTTTACATCGGAATATTTAATAAAGGAGCATTAAAATGAATAAATTTAAATTACCGCATATTCAACAAGAAAAAGAACCATTAAGAATACTTGGACCAGCTGGGGAAATTTTTGAATTTCTTAGAACTGGCGAATCAACATGTGGTAAATATGTAATTTCAAAAACGATTGTTCCACCTGGAATTGGTCCTACACCTCACGTTCATCATTCTACAGATGAGTGGTTTTATACACCAAATGGTGGAATAGTATTATTTATGGGACAAAATGAGTACACAGATTTAAAAATTGAGGCGGGAAATGACGCACCAAAAGAAGTATTACACGCTATTGATATGGGCGAAGATGAACTAATATATGTTCCAAGACATCATATACATGCATTCATTAATAATACTGAAGAATCTCAACTACTATATATGATATGGACGCCAGATACAAATGATGTTTCAATTGTTAATTATTTTAAAAAAGTTGGACAACATTTAACAGATATGAATGATATTCCAGCGGTTGAACCATTGGCAAAAGTTCGTTTTGTATCAGAAGCACCAAAATTTGGGATAAATCAAAGTCATGATTTTTGGCAATATGTTGTAACTGTTGATCATACTCCAATAGAAATGAATAATCATAGTGAAGAATTGTTATGCTTATTGAGAGATGGTGATATTGGTTTCAAGGCATAAACATATTTAAAATTAAAAGGAGAAATTTATGGATGATGTTCTTATTATAGGCGGGGGAATTGGTGGTCTAACTCTTGCATTATTTTTACATAAATTGGGAATACCGTGTAGAGTCTATGAATCGGCAAATACTATAAAACCACTTGGAATGGGTATTAATTTATTACCATATGCAACCAAAGAATTCGCTCAACTTGGGATTTTAGATGAATTATGCAAGGTTGCTATTGAAACTAAAGAAAGTGTATTTTGCAATAGATTTGGACAAATCATTCATAGGAGACAAGCTGGAAAATTAGCTGGATATGAATATCCACAGCTATCAATTCACCGAGGTGATTTGCACGATGTTTTGTTGACGGCAGTGAAAAATACAATTGGTGCTGACAGACTTCATTTAGGATGGTGTTGCACAGACTTTACCGAACACAGTGATTATGTCACTGCTAATTTCATTGATTCTGATGGTATTGGTTATCTACAACAGCGTGGAGCATTATTAATTGGTTGTGATGGAGTTCATTCGAAAGTTCGTCAATTATTATATCCAAATGATGGGGGAGCTTTATTTCATGGAATTAATATGTGGCGTGGTGTTAGTGAATGTACACCTTTTTTGTCAGGCGCTAGTATGCTACGCATCGGTTTACCTAATGTAGGCAAATTAGTGCTGTACCCAATTAAAAATATTGATGATAAAAATAATATCCAATTGGTTAATTGGGTTGTAGAAATCGAAACCCCAACAAAAGCAGTTAATAATAAACAAACTGGAACACTAAACGATTTTATCCATTATTTTGCGAATTGGAAGTTTCCTTGGCTGGACGTGCCTAGCATATTGAAAGCACATAAAGGACAAATTTTGCAATATCCTATGGTAGATAAAGATCCGATTCCGCAATGGAGTTTTGGGCGTGTTAGTCTTTTGGGTGATGCAGCACATCCTATGGTTCCACTGGGTTCTAATGGCGCTGGTCAAGCAATATTAGATGCGACTTTTTTGCATGATTGTATTAAAATATATGGTTGTACCAAAATTGCATTAAAAAAATATGAAGAAACTAGATTACCCCAAACAAAAAAGATTACGCTAATAGATCGTGAGATGTTGCAAGATCGACTACTAAAAGAAGCTTATTCTCGTACTGATGATAATCCTTTTACGAATGTAAAAGATATATTTTCAACTCTTGAATTAGAAAATTTTTCTGAGCCGACATATAATCTTGTCAGTTAACGTTAATTATTTAAAATTTAAATTTGGATAAAAAATGATAAAATCAAATATTTGCACTATAAACTTGACTCACAATAAAAGCTCATATCCAATTCTAATTGGTTTGTCGGCAATAACTCAATTGACTAAATATATTCCGAATAACATTCAACATATTGTAATAATTAGTGATTCAAATCTAGAGTATTTGTACGTATCTGAGATAAAATCATTATTGTCTGGTGAATATATTGTGCACACAATTATATTCTCCGCAGGTGAACATTCAAAAACACGTGAAGTGAAATCTCAAATAGAAGATCAAATGCTTGAATTAGAACTTAATCGTCATGATAGTCTAATTATTGCTTTAGGTGGCGGAGTTGTGGGAGATTTGGCGGGATTTGTCGCAGCAACGTATCTTCGAGGAATTTATTTCATTCAAATCCCTACTAGTCTATTGGCAATGCTAGATAGCTCTGTGGGCGGAAAAAATGGAATAAATACGATTCATGGTAAAAATTTAATTGGTACTATTCATCAACCTATAGCCGTTATTTGTGACATATCCTATTTAAAAAATTTGCCAAAAAAAGAATTATTCAACGGTTTTTTTGAGGCTGTTAAAATTTTTCTGACGTTGGATGAACAACAATTTAGATATATTAATGCAAATTTGACTAAATTGGAGCAATTAGATAATGATTTTATTCATCAAGTGATTTATAATTCAGTAAAATTAAAAGCAAACGTTGTGATGAATGATGAAAAGGAACATGATTTTAGAATGATTTTAAATTTTGGGCATAGTGTTGGACATGGTTTAGAAAAATTAAGTAATTACTCTTTAGCACATGGAATTGCTGTTGGAATAGGAATGTTAGTCGAGGCTAGAGTGGCATTTTTGGTAAATGAATTGTCATCTAATACTTTAAATGAGGTATCAATTTTCTTATTTAAACTGATAAATGACCTAACGCCGCTTAACGCATTTAGTCCTATGGCAATAATTAATGCAATGAAAAATGATAAAAAAAATCAAAGTGGGAAAATAAGAATGGTCTTATTAAATAAAATAGGTGCGGTTAAAATAATTAATCAACACGTTGTATTTGAAGTAAACGAGGCAATTATTGAGCAAGCTATTATAGATGTCTGTCAGTATAGCATCTCGTGAAATCTACTCAAGACATTTGAGTCATAGACGCAAATATCTACGACTCAAACAAAAGTATATACTTGACTATAAACGCCACAGCTTAAACCCACGAGAAACAATCTCATCTGGGTTTAACATAGACTTAACGTCAATAATCAACGCGCCTGGCTTTGCTTTTGCAAGCAATTCATCGATAGCCATATTTTGATATTGCTGATGGCTAACTGCAATAACCAACAAATCTGTCACAAGCAATTTATCCCAAGCAGTTAATGCAACACCATATTCGGCAATTGATTCATCATTATCGGCTAATGGATCATGTACTGCTACTTGCACATTGTAATCTTCCAACTCACGTACAATATCAATCACGCGAGAATTACGCAAATCTGGACAGTCTTCCTTAAACGTAAAACCTAAAACATTGGCTTGCAATCCCTGCAATGAATAACCAGATTTTACTAGCAACTTAACCGCTTTACGTGCAACAAATCTACCCATATTATTATTGATTCGCCTACCCGCCTGAATTACTTGCGGAATATATCCCATCATTTCGGCTTTATACGTCAAATAATATGGATCAACACCAATACAATGCCCACCCACTAAGCCAGGTCTAAATGGTAAAAAATTCCACTTAGTTCCAGCAGCCTCAAGCACTTCTATGGTATCAATATCCATACGATCAAATATCACCGCTAGCTCATTCATTAATGCGATATTTAAATCCCGTTGCGTATTTTCTATAACTTTAGCAGCTTCCGCAACCTTAATACTACTGGCTTTATAAACACCAGCTGTCACAACACTTGCATAAACATCAGCAACAATTTCTAAACATTCATTATCTTGTCCTGATACAATTTTCACAATCTTAGTAAATGTGCGTTCTTTATCGCCTGGATTAATTCGTTCTGGTGAATAGCCAACCTTAAAATCGACACCACATTTTAAACCAGATACCGCCTCCAAAATCGGCACACATATTTCTTCTGTAACACCTGGGTAAACAGTTGATTCGTACACAACTATCGCACCTTTTTTTAGTGCTTTACCCGCAGTTTCTGATGCACGTTCAACAGGAGACAAGTCTGGACGATTCGCGCTATCAATCGGCGTTGGTACTGCAATAATATGAAAATCAGCTATAGCTAATTCGGCGATTTTATCGGTAAATAAGATATTGCTACTAACCAAATCGTCATGCGTTACTTCATCTGTTTTATCAATTCCTGATTTTAATTCTTCAATTCGTTTAGCATTAATATCAAAACCAATACACTGTTTTTGTTTACCAAATGCAACCGCAACTGGTAATCCAACATAGCCTAAGCCAATCACCGACACTATACGCTTATGCATACACACGCCTCATCTAAAAAATTTCAATAATCGTGGAGCTTTAAACTTAACTATTCGCCAATAAGTAAAGCTATAAATAATCATATAAATCACAATAGCACCCAATATTATACGCTGATTTTGGGCAAAACATACAGCAATTATTATTTGAGGCACAATAAACCACAACATTTTAGGCATAACCATTTGATTGCGACGCCCACCATGCTTCATTGCAACACAGCGATGATAAATTAATTGATGCAAATGTAAATTATCTGGCTGCATACTTGCTGTTTTGCGGATAATTTTACGCCGATAAATGCTAAATGCAAGCTCAAATACAGGATAAATCGCAAGTAATAAGACGGTATATGGCGATAATTGCTGATAATTGGTGATTAATTTAATGCTAAGCACCGCGATAATAAATCCTAACGCATAAGCACCGCCATCGCCCAAGAATATTTTGCCACGCGGGTAATTAAATACCAGAAATCCACAAATCGCAGCGATAACACTAATTCCTACTTTAAATACAAATACATCTTGTAGCATATAGGCTAAAATAGTAAGCCCCAATAAATTAAACAACGCAGCCATCCCGCTAAGTCCATTGAATCCATCAACAATATTGTACGCATTAGTCAAACCAAGCACGCATAATAACGTTAGCAACAATGCAAATAATTCGTAACTTAATGCAATATCAATGTAATAATTATGCGCTGAGGCAACAAGTGGCAACGATTTAGTCAAATAAATCGCAACTAATGTACCCGCCAACATAAATAATATTCGCGAACTAGGTCTAACTTGCTTGGTGATGTCTTCCGTAAATCCGCCCACAAACACCAAAAACGTTGCCACGATTAACCCAGAAAAATACGACGACCACTCTTGAGTCAAATTATCAGAAAGGAGCCCTGTTAGCACAAGGCTCACAAATATCGCTAATCCACCAATTCGTGGCACAGCTTTCTTGTGGTATTTCTGCACTCCAGTCGTATCGCTATCCATACTAATCTTAAAATGTTCATTGCTGGTAAACAAAATAATCTTAATCGTAATAACCGAACTTATAAAGCAAAAAATAAACAAAAACATGCGATTTCTTTCATAATAATTCTTATTAATAGCATCTCTCATACGTACAGAATAAATTAATTTATTCTGTACACTGTAATCACTGCTGAGATGGTATGATAACCTCCTCAATTAAATAATTGAATATTGATTAAATTTT
>CAYWWJ010000016.1:0-48172 GCA_964462055.1 uncultured Neisseria sp.
TTCGAACTCACGACCCCTTGATCCCAAATCAAGTGCGCTAACCAGACTGCGCTACACCCCGACTGTTTCTCGTTTAGAGAACCGTATTATAAGGTATATCGCCCTATCTTGTCAAATAAAAATTAACTTTTTTAATTTTTTTTTCAGTAAATGTCATCTGCTATACTTAATACCCTGTTTTGTTTATGTAAATATTCTATGGTCTGCATTTCACTTAAACGACTTAAAGTACGATTAAATTCATTAGCAAAATCACCATCTACATAAATCTCACGCAAATCACAATTACTTGATAACGCTAATTTCGTGTTATTATCGTAAATTACATCAATCAGCCACGTAAACCGCCGCGCAATATTCCTATTCTCCGCAGTTAATTTTTCTATTCCGCTTAAAATTATCCAATTAAATTGCTTAATTAATTCTATATAATCAATTTGACTACGCCTATCACCACAAATTACGTTAAAATCAAACCAAATCACTTTGTCGCTACGCATTATATACTGGATATGACGAGAATTTATTTCAATATTTTTATTTTTGCTAATGAAATGCGAATCACTAAATTTATAAAAAATTTGGCGAAGATTATCCTCACTTTTACCATCATTAATAAAAAATAGCTGATTAATATGTGCATTGATCAATCGATAATCCGTATTCGTATTTAGCGATAATACATTAAGTTTTGCGTTAAGTAATTGTATTGCAGGAATGAATCTATCACGCTGTAAACCATCTATATACAGATCATCAGGCTTATAATTCGAAGAGGTGATTATGTAAACTTTTAGCTTAAATAAACCTTCAAATAATTTCTGCAAAATCATGGCATTAGCAATATCGCTCACATGCATTTCATCCAGAAAAATTATTTTGTATTTCTTGGCTAAATCACTACAAATTTTGTTCAATCTATTTTCATCAGAATTTAATTCATTCATCTGAGTTTGTATCATCTGCATGAATTGATGAAAATGAATCCTCAATTTCTCGGAAATGTTTATATGCAAAAATAGTGCATCCATAATCATTGATTTGCCACGCCCAACATCGCCATAAATGTAATAACCTAAGTATTTTGGCTTATGCCAAAAGTTGTACCATTTATTTTCTTGATGAAAAGTATTAATAAATTCATCTAGTTGTTGTAAAATAACTAGTTGGGAATTATCAAAAACTAATTTTTTATCGTTGGTTTGATTAAAGTACCACGAAGTTAGAGTTTCCATTTTATTCTTTTTATTTAATTAATAACTCAATATTCTACTTTAAAAATGCAATGTTTTGCAAGGTATTTTATGCTAAATATAAATAATATTCAAGATCCGAGAATTTATGCAACAGTTTATCCAGACACTAATATAGTGTTAAATTCAGCAAAGCAAGTGTTAGACGGCAAAATTGATTTCGATGAATTAGTTGCGCAAATTGCCAAACAGCTTGCGGAAGAAAATGATGCATTAATCAACGTGGCGCTAAATTTATCGCCAAGCTGTGAGATTAGCCAGATCATTTGGCAAGCATTAAATACGGCAATTCATAAGCCATTTGACATGAACGTTCACGCCAATATATTCGCAATTCCTATCATTTTGGTTGCTGGAAGTACGACAAAAACACAAATTTCTGGCACGATAAATGTCGATAAGCTGAATAAATTATTTATCGAAAATCAGATTTTCCTTGAGCCTGAGAATGGATTTATTGCAGGTAAATTAATTGACCCAGCAACATTGGCGAAGGTTAATCCGTCACAAATATATTATTGGGTGCGGAATTTACAACAAGCTAAATTGTGGCTTCCACTTGTGGTAAATGGTGCGCCGATTGAAGTTTTAAACGAAGGCGTATTTTTGCGATTTTTGTGTGGTGTTACAATTGATACTAATTCGCAATCGAATTTTTCACATGGTGCATACGCGGCTAATTCTATGAAATTGATGCAACTTATTGGTGAAGAATTAAAGACTAATGGCGTTACGCTATTCCCTATTCCATTTACGCCGATTTGTTTAAATGAGGCATTTAGTATAGGCGACAATTACCGCAAAGAGGTTGCATTTCAAGTGTCATTAAGTAATATTATTCGTAAAATTCGTGAGAATAGAATGATTCCTACTGCAACTATTTCAAAGAGTGATGAAGCGCTAAAATTGCATGTAACAAGTACTGAGCCATCAATTTATGAAGAAACATCATTATGGCATTTGCAACGCTTTGACGATTTTGACAAAATCCATACAACGATAACAGATATTTTAACAGATATGCAGGTTGAATACAACTATGTCTAATCTTATTGACGAAATTAACAGCATTCTACCACAAACGCAATGCACGCGCTGTAGTTATCCATCGTGTAAGGATTATGCGATTGCGCTGGCTAATGACGAAGCTGGGATTAATCAATGCCCTCCAGGTGGCGATATTGGTATTATCAAATTAGCTAAATTATTAAATAAGCCGATTTGTGAACTTAACCCTGAGAATGGGAAAATTGCACTGCGACAATTAGCCGTGATTGATGAAGATGCATGTATTGGTTGTACATTGTGCATTAAAGCATGTCCAGTTGATGCGATATTGGGTACAAATAAAATGATGCATACAGTAATTGCCGATGAATGCACGGGATGCGATTTGTGTATTCCTGCTTGTCCCGTTGATTGTATTACAATGGTTGATGATGTTGATCAAGATTGGGATCTAGATAGACGCAATAAAGCAGAAGCACGTTATTTAGCGCACCAAGAACGTATTTCACGCGCCAAGCGTGAGCGTGAGGAACGTTTAACTGCGCGATCCACATAGGGATCTAAATGCGTCTCTTATGTATAATTCATACATGGCGAGACGCATTTTCATAGCAAGTGCGATTACCCAGCAAAATCACCAAGTAGCACCATATTGCCATTAAACATTGATGGCAGATTGGTATAATAATAAGTAAAATCAGTTATATCAAATGGTAAAAAGTAGTAGAAATCAGTATACGTATTTTTTTCATAACGCACAATTGTACAATTCGCTTTTTGAGTACCATTTTCATTCATAATTGGATTTCCATCCTCATCATATAATTTGGTACAATTTGGTCTATCTATTCCTAACTTCAAAGGATTTTGCGATTGCATATGCACTGATCTTTTCTCAGTATCTTCGCCTAATTGTATGAATGATTTTGTAACACTACCACCAACTTCAGTATAAATTTTATAAGCACCAGTAGCCATATCAGAATTTGCAAACGCAAAAATTGGGTAATCATTATAGTAATAGTACCCAACTTTGTCATTGCAAGTATCATAATAGCACAGCGTATTACCATATGGATCTAAGATTTCAGTTACATAATACCCAGTTAATTTTGCTTTTAGTTGCTGATCTTTATTAAAATCAAGAATATCATTACTAAAAATTGCTATTTTTTCATTTAACTGCTTGCTAATTAATGAATAGCACTGTCATGTAGATACGCGTCAACTAAACTATGGTTTAGAATATCATTACTTGAATTAATATGTTGATTATTGGGTAATACATTGCTATATAATATGCGTGATGCACCAATTACGTAGTCATTGGACGCAGTTATATAACTACTATTTGCACCTTTTATGTCACGAGCTGGATCACCAATACCTAAAATCATCATTTTATTTGCATCAAATTGTTCCACAGAACTTAGGTATTCGTATAGTATGTTGGCATATAAATTACCTTGTGAATGCGGTATAAAAATAGCATATGCATTGGCATCATTATAAAGTATATTAGCTACATCTGCAAATTCCACTGGTGGTTGTGACGGCACCTGATCATGAAATTGCGATAATACGTAGTCCCAGTCAACACCAGCAGCTTCATATAATTCATTGGTATAAAGACTTGTCATATTATTTTTCAGAGCATTATACTGTGGTGAATTAACTGGATACGACAAGTTGTTATCCTGCATATATGCTTGCACATCATCATCTATTGAAATCACTTGATTTTCCTTAGCCTTCTGTACTTGCAAGTCATCTAGAATATCAAAAAAGAAACCATGTGTTGGGTTATAGATGTATTTGACTCTATAGTCGGCAACTAAGTTTGTGTGTATTGTCATTGTTCTTTGAAGAGCCTTAGCATTGTCTTCTGCCTCTTGCTGTGTATTGCTAATGCCATTTATATGAAACACATAGATATGTGGTAAATTAGTTGCAAATGTTGATGTTATAAATAAAAATAAAATAATAAATAGTCTCATAGTTTACTCCCAATACTTTCCGCCTGATAGGCAAAATTCATTAATTGCTTCTGTTGGTTTATTATCTAGATTGCCAATTGTAGTTGAAAAAACATGCCAGCCAAATACATTTGCTTCTCTTTCTCGTTTATATATTTTGCGATCTTTTGTGTCGCTATATAATTTATCAATTTTTTTTGATATTTCACGTGATTTTTCATTCCCAATAAAGCTATCTAAACACCAAGATGCATTACCACTCCATTCAGCATACTCACGAGCTTGATCTGGATCCGGATTAAATTCCATTTCACGCATATATTGTGTATTACGAATCGCTGCGTCACGTGCTCTTTGATTGCTTGCGGGAATAGCTTGATTAATGTACGCTAGAATATCATCGCGAATAGCGTATTTATTGGTAATTGTACCCAATAATTTTGGATCAGCGCCTTGCGGTATTTTATTAGCCAATATATCAGGTGGATATTTGAAGGCAAGCTTCTTTTGTGGCTTTACATGGTTTGGCAAAAGTTTAATGTTTGGATTCTTAGGTGGAAATTTATGGATATTCGCATTAGCATTAGTATCTGCATTTGCATAGCCAATAATTCCAAGGCTTAAAACTGTAATTTGTAAAAATTTTTGCATAGACATACTCCAAAAGTTAAGTTACATATCACGATATCAAATACTGGCTAATAAAACTAGTATTCATCTACTGTGGGGCGATATATTAGCATATTTTGATTTGATATATATTGACTTTTTGGAGGTGTTGTACACTCATTTACCGTTGAAGTTCTACAGTATTTTAGCTATTATGACATGCATGATAAAGCTGATTTATCAGGACATAAAATCATGCATCATAAAAAATTTATTGTATAACAAAGACATGCTATAACAGTGTATTTAAAACTATATTAGGAGAGTTGGAATAAAAATCCTACGGTTTATCCATAAATTTATTTTGGATAAATTCAAACTATAGCTCAGGATTACCTTATTTAACATTACAATTTACGGTGCTCAAGCGCTGGCAACGAATTACGTACTCGTTTAATTTCATCTAAGTTGATCTCGCCCAGCACAATACCTTCACCACTAGCAATACAATTTACAATATCGCCCCACGGATTAATAATCATACTGTGACCAAAAGTATGGCGTCCACAACTATGGATTCCACCTTGATCAGATGCAATTACATAACATTGGTTTTCAATTGCACGGGCGCGCAATAAAACTTCCCAGTGTGATTTCCCAGTGAAATATGCAAATGCAGCTGGTACAATAAATGCGTCTACCGTACCAATTTTACGAAACAGCTCAGGGAATCGCAAATCATAACAAATAGTTAACCCAAACATCACCCCATCCACACTAAATGTTACAAGATCAGAGCCATGTGTAAATGTTTCACTTTCATCCATACGTAATTTACCATTATCAAATTTAAATAAATGGATTTTATGATAATGACATAACATTTCTCCATTTGGTGCATAAACAATACATGTATTGTAATAACGATCAATCACTGGCGAACGAATCAATAAACTACCCGCAACCAAATGAATATTATTTTCCTTGGCAATATCGCTCAACTTTTGTTGAATTGGACCACACCCTAAATCCTCAGCTATAGCAGCTTTACAAGCAGCGCCACATTTGGCGATTAAAATAAAAAACTCTGGTATTACCACAACTTTCGCACCAGATAATGCAGCGTCTTTAATTAAGCGCTCCGCAGTTTCTAGATTATCCTGCCAAATATGGCTAGAAACCATTTGTATACTTGCAACAACAAGTTTTTGCTCCACTATCATTTAATTTGTCTTTCCTATTGCAGAATTAATATTATTATACACTTGCTTAGTTATTTCAACATTATCAACTTGTGGTTTATTTAAGTCGCCACTAAGATGCAAATCCAAACCAAACAATTTATTCACTGGTTCACCTAATATAATTTCAGCCAGATACGTACCTATTCCAACGAGTGGCTGCAACGTAACAACTCCAGCTGTCACCGCCGCTGTTAATCCAAGCTTAGGAATAACTTGCATCCACATATTTATCGTTTCTTTCTCCAGATTAATTTGTCCGTCACTTATCACATCAGCTGATGAGCCTAACATTTTAAATTGCATTACTTCAAGTTTACCAGAAAATAAATTTACGTTGGCATCTAAATCATTAAAATAAAAACCGCTACTAAATAGGTCATTAAATCCAAGTCGCGTAATCTGTGTAATAGCTTGTAAATTTATTATCCCTAGTAACCCACCGATTAAATTCCCAAAAATACCAGTATTTACTTGTAAGAATTTACCAGAGCTCAGACGAACATTCACCGCACCAGAAACTTTATTTATATCAAAATCTTCCATTCCACCGCTCCAACCAATCGAGCCAACTACATCCCCTCTACCCTGCTCCATTATACGCACGTTACCCAAATTATTAATAACATTACCCAGATTTTTAAAGTTAATACCAAATTGTAAGTGACTGTATTGTTTGGAATTACCACAAAGCAGGCACATGCTAGCTCCATCAAAATTCATATCCATATCTTCATTAATTATAGATCCATTAGTTATAAATAGATCTTTATTCTTGGTGGTTAATTGCAACCCCAAGCGTCCAACCAATCTATTTTGATAATATAACTGCTTAATCGTTAAATCAACTAACGGCCAATTAAGTTGCGTATTTATATTGTTTATTGTATCTGTAATTGCGCCACTTTCAGCAACAATACTCTTCTCTACGTGTTTAGTTGCATCCATAAGCCGTAAATTGTTCAACGACAAAACTACTTTGTTTAATGCGTAATCATAACCGCCGTATCCGTCACCGCGCACAAAGTTAAAGTTAAATGAAGCGTGAGATTTATTCACCCACAAATTTGCGGTTCCGTCACCCAAACTCATATTATCTAAACGCATATCTTTCGTCATTAAGGTAATTGCAATCGGGAAAATTCCTTCATCTTCTTGAGTATTAGAATTCGCAGAAGTTAGTTTACTCACAAACAAAAGCCATTCAGGCAAGTTTACCGTTGGCAAATTAGCTTGGATATTTACTTTCGCTAAATCAGCTCTATCTAAAGCATCACCTTCTTCGCCACCTAATAATGTATTCGCAACTATTAGATTTCCATTACGATCAAAAGAAACTTTACCGCGTAGCGTATCATTATACAGATACTTTAAATTCAATATATTATCATTTCTAGATAAGAAAACTTTTAAATCGCTAATTTCGCTGGCTTGCTTACCCAATGGTGAGGGCGCAAACACCGTCACACCAAGCAAATCACTTGTTGCACTCAAACGACTTAAACCAGTTCCATCAATCACAAATTTAACATTAGTATTAGAACGCCCAGCAATAATATTGCTCGCAAATGGTAAATAAAACTTACTTGCAGCAGTATAGTCTAAATTTTCTATAGTCGTATTAAAGCGCATTTTACCTTTTTTATCTGTATTTGCAATTAATTTAGCAGATGATCCAAATACCATGAATCGCAGATTTTTAGTGTCAACCCCACGCTCGCTAAAAGACAGATCACCATTTAGTGCGTCCAATTCTGGTACAGGCAAATCGGTAAATTTTAGCACATTATTATCAAAGGTATATTTACCAGATACTTTAACTTCCGAAGGTTTATCAAGTGGAATATTCAACGATATATCAACACGTCCTGAGCCATTCGCAACAACTCCCTCAGGGAATTTACCCAAAGTTTCATTCAAACTGGTATTTTGCAAATAATTCAGAAAATTTTGCGTACTTCCATTGGCTTTACCAGTTGCATTTAAAAATACTTCATGGGCTGTATAATCAGGTATTTCAACATTAGCATTGGTTAGATTATTTCCTGATATTTTTGCGCTATCCGCTTTAATGATAATTGATTGATTTTTTAAAATGAATTGACCATCAATATTGTCAATCGTCGGCCATTTATCGATATAACTTAACTGCGCATTTTTAACATCTGCCGTAATGTAAAACAGCCCACCGCCTTTTTCATAAGGAAATTTGCCCAAATCACCTTTTAAAATAAGATTGGCATTAACCACATCCCCAGTCTTAATTCCATGTTTTAACCATGCAAGAGTTTCAAGACCAACAGTTTTTGGCAAATAATCATCGACTAATGTAGCTTTAATATTTTCCAAATGCGCCGTCATATCGATAAATCCAGCACCTGAATTTGGGCTATGCGTATACGAACCCTGTGTGATTATCTTAAAATCTGACGTAATGATTGCTGTTTTTGGTAGACTCACTACCAATTTATTATTTTTGTCCAATGTCCACGTTATTTGCGTATCTAATTTACTGAATTTATATGGCACAAAAAATATGTGCGGATAAACCAATAAACTATCTTTCAATGCCAAATTAAGCACACCAGACTCGTGATTTAGCATTATATTTCCCGAAATATTATTTATGCTGGGAATACTTGATTCTTCTGATGCAACAGAAACCTGAGAAAATTTAGAATACAAATTATAGCCTGTGGGCTTTAAAATATTACCCAACCAAGAGAATTTAATTATATCGATATTACCATCTAAATTTACGTGTTTAAATTCATTCATCCGACGTAGAATATTATTAAATGCCTGGACATTGGTATTATTCAGGCTAATTTGCCCACCAACGTCTATAGTATAATCACCCGTTATTTGCGCCTTATTAAATAAATACCCAGATTTTGTACTAATAGTCAAATCACTAGCGTTTAATTTATATACTTTATTTTCGACTAATTCTAAATTTAAGCTACCAGCTAATTTGGGGAAGTTGATTACATTTGAATTTTTATTCAGCGCTAAATTAAAATTGTTTAAGCCAAAATTTGCTTTGATATATTGGATTTTCCCATTCAAAATTTTAGCACTAACAACCGTTTCTGAGTTAAATTTCTGTAAAATATCCACATCTGGCAAATATTTATTCAGGCTGTCAAATATTGCACCAGATTTATTTACATTGGTTAAGAAGAAATCACCGCTACGCCACGAATCCCACTGACTGAATTTGCCACCACTCCATTGTAGCCGCGCCTCAAGCAGACCATTGGTATCATTACTTAGCAACTCCACATCTAACAAATGATTATTCAGCCACGAATTTTCTAGGCTAATGTTTATATTACGTAATGCAATTTGCGATAAATTATTCTTTTTGTCCCAAAAACTAAAATCAAGATTAGTTAATTTAATCTCGCCCTGAATTAATAACCAATGCTCAAAATCAAATGATGATGATTCATTACCGCTATTAAATTCTTTTAAATTAATGCCATTTAAAGTTAAATCACCGCTGTCTTCTTTAATTAAATTCAGTGGCGCACCATCAACTAGCAATTTGTTGAAAACTGGCTCCAAATTCCAAATACTATCGTAAGAAAGCACCAAATCCAGCTTATTTATTGTAAATTTTTGTTGCGGATTTTTAGCGTTTTGCAATGATATTTCTGTAAAAATTAATTCTGGCAGGTATTTATCATTAAGACTAGTTTCTACATTCTTGATTTTAAGCACATAACCAGTTTTTTTATACACCAAACTTTCTATTTTTGCCGTATAATTATCAAGAGTTAAAAATAAATATCCAGTAACGATTAATGATAAACTAATTAGTCCAAAATAAATAATGACTAAGATAACAAAGCTCTTTAGCAATAGCTCTCGAAAATTTAAAAATTTTATATACATTTAAAGACAAACCATTCAGTGATTATGTAAAATATGGGGTTGATTATTACCGTCTTAACTTCTCTATAAGATAAATTATAATTTACCATTCACTAAAAAGTAACAACTTTGGTAATAAGTCTATATTATAGCTTATATTTGGGTGTGAATTAGGTATTTTGTATATATATACCCCGCCCAAGTCCCTACTTTTTAGTGGATGATGGAGAAATTTAGAGTTTGTTAATGAAGAAAACTCAATATTGCCACACTTAAGCGGTGAATGAGCGAGTAATATGCATTTAAATACTTGATATTTTAGAATAAATATGATGTTGGTGTTTGTCAAGACCCCTATATAAAGTGTTATCAATAAAATTAATCATAGGACTTATTATGAAAAATCATTTTGATAAAATAGATTATTTTTCATTGCCAATTATACCATGATATGTAGCAAAACCTCATACGCTAATAAAAATATTTTTTCATAAATCTCAAATATTCCAAAAACGTTGAATTTTTCATAAAAAAACATCTAAAATTTAGCTATAAGTATGGTGGTTAATAATATTTAACATTATTTTAGTCAAAACCACACCATAAACAACATTATAATAAACATTGTTAATAACGTTCTAAATGTGATATAATAATTACCTGGAAAACAATACTTCTTTATAGGTGTAAAACCATGAGTAATATACTAGCTTTACAAGAGTTAAAGCGGACTGGATTCAGCAAATTAAAACTAATGTTTAACAATGATCCAGAAATAATGATTCAAGAACGCGGCAAAGATGCCTGCGTTTTAGTTGATATAGAATATTATAGCTATCTGAAAGAGTGCGAACTTGAGGTTGCGCTAATGAAAGCGAGAAAAGAGATTGCTGATAAAAAGTATACAGTAGGAGTTGAACAACACATTCAACAATTAGAATCTACCTCTAAGTAATATAATATGTACCAAATAATTTTCACAGAATCATACCTAAAAATTGTTACTAAGTGGATTAAAAAGCATCCTACTTTAAAAAACAAATACTATAATACAATTAGGCTACTTGAACTTAACCCATTTCATAATTCATTGAGATTACATAAGTTACAGGGTAGTTTATCAGAGTTTTACTCGGTTTCTATTGATATGAAATATCGTATAATGATTGACTTTACCATTGATAATGATCAAATAATCCCTTTAAATATCGGCGACCATAGCATCTATAGCTAACCAATAAATGAAAGCAACTGAAGTTATATGATAAAATATCGTATTTGTTGAAAGCATATATGAACGCATATTCTCAGGATTTAAGAAATAAAGTAATAGAGATTTTTAAACAAGGTAATCATACAAGATTAGAGATTTCAAAATTATTAAAAATTGGCTATAAGACAATAAAGTGTTGGATAGCTCAATATAATACTACAGGAAGCTGTGAGATAGTTAAACCTGCACGTATAGGTAGGTTAAGATCATTTGATGATGGAGATCTGGTACTAGAGTATTTAAAGAAGAATCCAGATGCTTCAGGCAAAGAAATGCGAGAAGCACTAGCTCCAAATATATCAGATACTGCTTTTTATAACCCATTAGCTAGAATGAATATTACCTATAAAAAAAGAGATCAAATACAAAAAACGCTGTGAGCAAAGAAGAACAGAATTTGTTGAACAAATAAAAGACATTGATTTAAACGACCTAATTTATATTGATGAAACTGGAATTGACAATAATATTGCTCAGACTATGGGGTGATCAGAATCAGGTGTTAGGTCATTTACTGAGGCGTTGGGAATTAGGACTAAACGTATTACTTTAATTGCTGGGTATTGTTATGGTTCTCGTGAATTGATAGCTACTATGGAATATGATGGCTATACAAATACAGAATTATTTTTAACGTGGGTTGAACATTGCTTATGCAAAGAATTAAAACCTAATCAGGTTGTAATTATGGATAATGCAAGTTTTCATAAATCTACAAAAGTAAAAGAATTAATAGAAGCAGTTGGATGTGGAATAATTTATTTGCCACCATATTCACCAGATTTGAACCCAGTAGAACATGTTTGAGCAAATTTAAAAAGATTAATTAGAAAGCATCCTAAAAGAGAACAGGATTTAAGTTATGCTATCTCTGATTCAATGGGGTGTTTATTTGTTGGTTAGCTATATAGAGAATAGTCTCAAACATCAATCACCATGATTATGGTAAAATAACTACCTTGGTATTAAACCTTATTTATATTTGAAAAGACCAAAAATGAAAAAATATCCACAAGAAATATTCAAGGCGTATGATATTCGTGGCATAGTTGAAACACAGCTAACTCCAGATGTAGTTGAGAATATAGGAACCGCGCTTGGTTCTATCGCATTAGACAAAAAGCAAAAAGCTTTGGTGGTAGGCTTTGACGGAAGATTAACTAGCCCAATTTTAGCTAAAAGATTGATTGCTGGAATATTAAAATCTGGCTGTGACGTATATGATATAGGCGAAGTTACTACACCAATGGTTTATTTTGCCAACTATGAATTAAAAACTTATTCTGGAGTTATGATTACAGGTAGCCATAATCCACCTGAATACAATGGGCTAAAAATGGTCATTGATGGCGAAACTTTGTCCGATCAAAGTATTCAAGAAATTCGCACACGCTTAGAAAAAAATAAATTACATAGTGGCGTTGGAACTTATCACCGACACAATATCGAAGAAATTTATCTGAATAAGATAACTGATAATATTAAACTACAACGTAAAATGAATATAGTAGTTGATTGTGGCAATGGCGTTGCTGGCAAAATTGCGCCGAAATTATTTAGACGCTTAGGCTGTAAAGTTTTAGGGCTATTTTGCGAAGTTGACGGCACATTCCCCAATCACCACCCCGATCCATCACAACCCAAAAATCTACAAGATCTAATTCATGCAGTAAAAGTTACCGATGCTGAATTTGGTTTAGCTTTTGACGGCGATGGCGATCGTATTGGTGTTGTAACCAAAGACGGACAAGTGATTTACCCCGATCGACAAATGATGCTATTTAGCGCTGATATACTCGAAAAAAACCCAAAAGCAAAGATTATTTATGATGTAAAATCATCACGCCTACTTGGCAAATGGATAACACAACATGGTGGCAATGGAATAATGTGTCGCACAGGACATTCATTCATCAAAGCAAAGATTAAAGAAACGAATGCAGCGCTTGCTGGCGAGATGTCTGGACACATATTTTTCAATGATAAATGGAATGGAACTGACGATGGTGTCTACGCAGGTTGTCGTTTACTTGAAATTTTGTCACAAGTGGAAGATGCATCAGCGTTGCTAAATGCATTACCCAATGCAGTTTCAACACCTGAGCTAAACATCAAAGTAAAAGACGGCGAACAACATAAAATAATTGAAAAACTGCAAAAATCGGCTAAATTTGACGGCGCAGAAGAAATTATTACAATTGATGGATTGCGGGTCGAATACAAAGATGGTTTTGGGCTAGTTCGCGCCTCAAACACAACACCAGTTTTGGTGCTACGATTTGAAGCTGAGAATCATAAAGGTTTAAAACGAATTCAAGATCAATTTAGAAGTATACTAACTAAATACATTGACGGAATCACCTTTTAAATACTCTTTGTCTTTGAATCTTGGACTTTGTCGTATTAATAAAAAAAGCTCCTAATGTATTAATCATACACGTCGTCGCTTTTTTTCTCAATACTTCGCGTCCACGAATCAAATACTTTGAGTATTAGACAATTAACACAATTAAATTTTCTAGGAATTATATTTAATGGATTTATCCACGATACAAAAAATTGCAGTTTACATAATCCCGCTAATCTTTGCAATTACATTACACGAAGCTGCACACGCTTTTATGGCAAAAAAATACGGCGACGATACAGCATATTTATTAGGGCGTTTGTCATTAAACCCGATTCGACACATTGATCCAGTTGGAACATTACTTTTTCCACTAATTGGAATTGTGGTAGGTGGATTCATTTTTGGCTGGGCAAAACCCGTACCAATTAATTTCGCCAAACTACATCATCCAAAGCAAAACGTATTTTGGATAGCACTTGCTGGACCATTGGCAAATTTAGCCATGGCATTGATTTGGGTGCTATTATTGAAAATTTCATTCTACATTGATGGATATTTTTCACTACCATTGAGCTTAATGGCGCAAGCTGGAATTGCAATTAATCTTAGTCTTATGATATTGAATTTATTACCGATATTACCATTAGACGGTGGGCGAATGGTTTACTCTTTATTGCCAATTAAACAAGCAAATCAATACGCACGACACGAACCATATGGAATGTTGATTATAATAGCATTATTGCTACTGGGCGGATTAACATTTGTGATTCAACCTATATTTATGTCGTCTTACCAATTTCTTATATCATTAATAAAATAACCCAAGAGGAAACAATGAACAACAACAATAATCAAAATATGAATATCGTTATCAAAAACCAACTTGATATCGAGTGTATGCGAATCGCTGGGCGGTTGGCCGCGGAGGTTTTGGATTTTATAACTCCACATGTGCAACCTGGCGTTACAACCAATGAGCTGGATAAATTATGTCACGACTATATAGTTAACGTACAAAAAGCATATCCTGCACCGCTTAATTATCAACCAGACCCAAAGCATACACCGTATCCGAAATCAATTTGCACCTCGATAAATAGCGAAATCTGTCATGGCATTCCAAATGATAAACCACTCAAAAATGGCGATATCGTAAATATTGATGTAACCGTCATTAAAAATGGTTACCATGGCGATACTTCGCGAATGTTTTACGTGGGGAATGTGTCACCAGCTGCAAAACGCCTGTGTCAAATAACCTATGAATGCATGTGGCTTGGTATCGAACAAGTAAAACCGGGGAATTATCTCGGCGATATTGGCAGTGCAATACAAAAACATGCTGAAAATAATGGCTATACCATTGTGCAAGAATTTTGCGGGCACGGAGTTGGTACTGTATTTCACGAAGATCCTCAAGTATTACATTATGGAAAACCAAAAACTGGCGTCAAATTAACTCAAGGAATGATTTTTACCATCGAGCCAATGGTAAATCAAGGACGCCGTCAAGTTCGCTGGATGAGCAATGGCTGGACCGCTACGACTAAAGATCGTGCATTATCCGCCCAATGGGAGCACTCAATACTCGTAACCGAGACTGGTTATGAAATATTAACAGTATCTCCAAATATGCCAGCAAAGCCGAGTAATATTAAATAGGAGCGAAAAATGTATTTAGCAGGAATAGAAGCTGGCGGAACTAAATTTGTTTGTGCGATTAGCGATTTAAATTACAATATAATTGCCAAACAAACAGTTACCACTACAACACCAGATGAAACAATGACACAAGTGATCAACTTCTTTAGACTTCATGGCCTAGAAAAAATTTTAGCCATAGGAATATCGGCATTTGGTCCTGTGATTATTGATGAGACTAGCCCTGATTATGGAAAAGTAACATCTACGCCGAAATTAGCATGGCGTAATTTTAAATATATTGATTACTTAAAACAATATTTTACTTGTCCAATTAAAATAGAAACCGATGTGAATGGCGCTGCATATGGCGAATTTAAACTAGGCAATGGAAGTGGCACAAAAGATATGGTCTATTTTACTGTTGGCACTGGTATTGGTGCTGGAATCATTCAAAACGGTAAAATAGCAAAAGCCTCTGAAGTGGGACACATAATTTTACGTAAACACCCTAATGACAATTATGCAGGCATATGTCCATCACATAAAGATATGTGCTTAGAAGGATTAGCTTGTGGACCCGCATTGTCTGATAGATGGAATGTCGTTAGCGCTAAAGTATTAGAACACAGTCATGAAGCATGGGAATACGAAGCATTTTATTTAGCACAAGCTGCTATCGCGGTGAATGCAATTCTAGCTACAGATCGCATCATTTTTGGTGGTGGTGTAATGTGGCAAACTCATCTTTATACACGAATTCGCCAATTAGTTGTCGAACTTGACAACGGATATTTTTTAACCGATGCACAAATAAATTCTATGGATAAATTCATTATGCCACCAGGTATTGATGGTATTTCAGGGCTAATGGGTAGCTTGCTTCTGGCTAAAGAAATTTAAGGGTTATCTAAAATGTTACATAAAATTTGCCCAGTACATGTAATTGCCACACAAGTTAGTCGTGCACTTGAAGAAGATTTAAGCGTATTCCCTGATTGGACGGCTAATCTAATTGATGCACATAAGCAAATAACGGCACAAATTCGTAATAAAGAAGATATGATTGTCTGCGGGATCGCATGGGTAGAACAAGCATTTAAAATTTGTGACCCATTATGTACAATAACATGGTTCGTAATTGATGGCGCAAAGGCTAAAGTTGGCGACGTACTCTGTGAGATAAATGGCAACGCGCGAGCACTAATGACCGCAGAACGAACAGCAATCAATTTCTTGCAAACGCTATCTGGCATAGCTACACTAACCTCTCAATACGTTGAAAAAGTCAAAGGCACCAAAGTACAAATCATGGACACCAGAAAAACTCTACCAGGAATGCGTTTAGCACAAAAATATGCTGTCGTTGTTGGTGGCGGACACAATCAACGCACTGGGCTCTATGATGGAGTATTAATCAAAGAGAATCATATTGCAGCTTGCGGTGGTATCGCTCAAGTATTACAACTGGCAAAAGACCAAACACCAACGCATATCCCAATCCAAATAGAAGTTGAAACTATCGCTCAACTTGAGGAAGCATTGGCTCATGACGCAAAATTAATTCTACTTGACAATATGTCTTTAGAAACCATTAAAGCATGCGTAAAATTAAACCATAATCGAGCTAAATTAGAAGTATCAGGCAATGTTACATTAGAAAATGTGTTAGGTTACGCACAAACTGGTGTAGATCGCATTTCAATTGGCGGGCTTACTAAAAATGTAAAAGCTATCGATCTGTCAATGCGCGTAATTAATATTTAGATAGGATTACCACAGTTCTCACTGTTGTTACTACACAGAGGGTAAGATTTAACTATACTGCCAGCATATATATTTAGAACGAAGAGCAAAGATTCGCCGTGTATAAATTATACATAAGAGACTTTGCGACAAAGTTATAATTATATAGGCTGGGCAGTAACATTAATTCGCTATTAAATCTCTAATCTGATTGCATATAATCTCTGGCATATCCAACTGAATAAAATGGCCAGCATCAACCTGAAATATCCTGCTTTTTGAATGACCATTTAGCCACTGCTTCTGACCATCGAACCAATCATCTTGCGTATATGGATTATCTCTACCAACAATACCAGATGAAACAATAATTATAGGAATTTTATCACTAATATCACCAAATCTTGCTATATCTTTCTTCGTCCGTTCAAAACCAAGCATTATATCAATTTCAGCCTGCACTCCACTATAATTTTGATACATACTAGCCGCAGACCGCGATTTTGCAGCCCTCACCAATGGCTCTACACCTTTAATAATCTGATAATTATAGCTATACATTTTTGGCATTGGGTCAACCATAAGCAGACCTTGCACAAATCTTGGATTTTTCAAAGCAAAATATCCAGATAATAATGCTCCATATGAATTAGATACCAATATATATGGTGGTTTTATCTTATTTTGCCTTAATAATTTCAATAGTTTTCTATTGATAAGCTCTCCAGTAATAGGGTTTTTTCTTGATAAATTTAAATCAGGTGGACTCATACCTAAACCATTGCGATCATAAAAAAACAAAGAACCATATTTTTTAGCGCACTGAAAAAAAGCCTGATTATTTGTCCATTCACCAAGCGAAAAACCCATCGCATTTTCAAAAATGATTGTTCCCTTGAATTTCGAAGTTGTGTTTGGATAATATTCAGAATAAATAGAAACTCCACTTTCCACAGTAGTATATGTTCCAGCAAAAACACTAGATGCTAATAAACAAATAATATACAATAACTTCCTCATATTTGTACTCCATTAAATCAAATATTTAATCGCTCCGCAGATTGTAATCGCCATAAATTAGCGTAAATTCCGTTGCTTGCTAAAAGATCTGTGTGAGTACCAATTTCAACTATTTTACCATACTCTAATACATATATACGATTAACATTTACAACAGTTGATAGACGATGTGCAATCATAATTGTCGTTCGTCCAGCAATAACACGCTCCAACGCAGCTTGTATCGCTGCTTCAGTTTGATTATCGAGCGCAGATGTCGCTTCATCTAAAATAAGTAATGCAGGATTTTTAATAATTGCTCGCGCCAAAGCTAAACGCTGCCGCTGCCCACCAGATAATTTTTGACCACGTTCACCAACTAATGTATCATAGCCATTTGGCAACTGCGCAATAAATTCATCTGCTTCGACTAATTTAGCAACGGCAATAATTTGATCTAATGTTGCATCGAATGATCCATACGCAATATTTTCTGCAATTGAACCATCAATTAAAAACGTGTCTTGGCTTACGATACCAATATGTCGACGCAATTCAGTCAATTTCAGCTTATCAATTGGCACTCCGTTAAACAAAATATCACCACTGCTACGTTCATATAGGCGTAAAATTAATTTCACCAGCGTACTTTTGCCCGCACCAGTACTGCCAATAAATGCAACACTTTCTCCATCGCTAATCCTAAACGACAAATCACTAAAAATCGCTTCACGTTCTAGATAAGCAAATCCAACATTTTTAAATTCAACATTACCATTGATCACTTTGTTAAGCGATAAATCACCATTCACAATACCAATCGGTGTATCTAAAACTCCCATCACGCGATTAATTGCCGCCATTGAGCGTTGATACATATCGGTAACCTGTCCCAAATAAGTTAATGGCCACAATAAGCGTTGCGACAAGAAAATCAACACACTATATGAAGCAACTGCAATTTGCCCATCTAAAGTCATCATGCCACCATAAATTAGGGACACCAGAAAACCACACATTACGCCCATCCGAATAATCGGTACGAATGCAGCGCTTAAAACAACGGCTTTCTTATTTGCAACACGATATTCGTCACTTAATATTTCGACTTGTTTTAATTCATATGCTTCCGTTGTAAAGCTTTTTATTGTTGCAATTCCAGACAAATTATTGTTCAAACGACTACTCAATAAACCAGCCTGATTACGAACCTTTAAATAACGTGGCGCCAATATATGACGAAAATAAAACGCACCGCCAATAATAAACGGAATCGGTAAAAAGCTTAGTAGCGCTACTTTTGCTGATATAAAAAAGAATATTATACCAATTACAATAGTCGAAATAAATATCTGCAAGATCTGATTCACGCCATCGTTTACAAAACGCTCTAATTGATTAATATCGTCATTTAAAACCGCCATGAGATTACCCGTTGATTGACTCTCAAAATAATCTAATTGCAAATTTTGCACATGATTATACGCATCCAAGCGCATATCGTGCTGAATATTTTGCGCCAAGTAACACCATTTCAGGCTGTATAAATACTGAAATGTTGACTCCAAAACCCAGATAACGCCAGTAAAAATTCCCAACGATATAATTTGCCATTTCACATCGACAATACCGATTTTGGCTAAAACAGAATCTTGACGTTTAACAATAACATCAACAGCCACACCTATTAGAACCTCTGGCAAAATATCAAAAATTTTGTTCAAAAATGAATATAGTACGGCTAATTTTATATCAAATTTATATTTTCCACTATAACGAATTAATTTCAACAACGGATGCATTTTTCTTTTATTTCCTATAAACGCGTTTAAAGGTTATTATTATAGCATAAGCAAAGACATCGAATTAACTGAAATATTTTAAATCATGATGGTTTATGACGATTGTGGTAAAATGTATAGCGGGTTACTTGCTTGTTAAATACTATAAAAATATGAAAGGTGTTACCTATGTGGTCATTTGACGATATTTTTTTATTTGCAAAGGTAGTTGAAGTTGGAAGTTTTCTTCATACATCAAAACTACTAAAAACAACTCAATCCACCGTCAGTCGGAGAATACGAGATTTAGAACAATCTCTCGGAGTCGTATTAATTAGAAGAAATACTAAACATTTTGAAATAACTGATGTAGGCATGTCAATTTATAATTTGTGTAAGGGCAAGGATAGCTACTTACGTGAGAAAATATGTCAACTAACTGAAACAACTGACACTGTCAGCGGAGTCATTCATGCATCAATCCCACCAGTTATCGGAGAAAAACTAATAGCACCACACCTTACTAAGTTTATGCAACAGTATCCAGAACTGAAACTACACTTGTGTTTCCAAAACAAACAACTTGATTTAATCAAAGATGGCATAGATGTAGCTATTGTCAGCTCTATTCCAAAACAACAAACTCAAAAAATAAAACTAATAGCTAGAGCGGATATAGCTTTAGTTTGTACCTTAAAATATGCAGAAAAATATGGTATCCCCACCACCCTAGATGAATTAGAACAACACACTATACTTGGAGTTGTGCTCGGAGATTATTCTGTTCCAGAACAAATCTCAGTGACTAACACTATTACAAATCAAGAATCTATGCTTAAACTTACACATAGATTAGCAGTTAACAACCCGAGTATTTGTAAAGAAATGCTATATGATAATGAAATGATTATGGGTGGACTTGATATCATATTTAATGATGAACTAAAAAGTAATAAGTTAATCAGAATATTACCAGAATACAAAATTGGTGATTTTAAATTCTACCAAATTAAACACCCACATGAAACTAGTTATAAATTAGAAGTATTTTGTAAGTTCTTACAAGACTGCTGCAATGGTAGTTACAATGCGTAGGCAATAAAAATATGCCTACGCATTAGAAGAATATGCTATACTCAAACAAGTTCAAAGTAATTCAAGTATGATGAAACTGTTTGAGTATATTTTAGTAGTTTACTTTACTTGGGATATACGGACCAGTATATATCCAAATTTCATGATCAGATTGTGCTAGTCCACTTGTACCTCTAACAAAAACTACTGGTGCTGGAGTTTTAATCGACTTTCCAGTAATTTGCTTTTGACAAGTACACATTACTGAGTCTGAAGAATGCTTGAATGGCCCTATATTTACTTTACCAAGCCACCTACATGTATCTCCAGCAAACCACCAGTTGTTCGACATACCAGTATAACCTTGGGCAATTACTACATTCTTACAAGTATAGGTTGCACTATTTTTATTAGCATCTGATTTGGAAATAAATGAAAGATCTCCTCTAAATGCAAAATTTAGCTTATCTGCAGTATGTCCAAATGTAGAATTCAACTTAGGATCAATATTTGCTCCAGATTCTCCTGTACTACTATTAAACCAATTAGCAACTTCTTCATTACCATGACGATCTACCAGTGCAGTAAGAGCAAATCCATTCCGGGTATTTCTTGGATTAACTATGCCACCCCAATTTCCATTACTTGGGGATTTATAAGTAATTAACTTAAAATTACTATATTGTACATTCGGGTTTTTATACTTGGGATTAATTTTTTGTCCATAATTCTCTGGCATTGGATAAAAATAAATATCGTTAGGACTCGCTTGCAAATTAGTTTGTTGATTTTCTCCATAAGAACTTGTGTAAATTAATGCAAAAACCGCTAGTATAATATATTTTTTCATGATGTACTTTCCTTTAAAAAATGAAGAATTAATTATGCAGTTATTTTAGAACTAACCGTAAATGTATTAATAACACCATCAGTTGCAAAAATCTTGCTCCATGTGGAAGTTGTAGCATTATATTTGGCCAGCATACAACTATTGCCCCCATTAGAGTATTGATCACTAGCTGGACCACATTGCCCAGTTTCTAGTGTATTTATTCCCAAACCACCAATTGTAGAAAACCATCCCGCAGTATAAAAGCCACCCTTATTCACTATAGGAGATACCACTCCTATTGGCCTATCAGGAGCCCCACTAAATCCAGATTTGGCCATCCAATTATTAGACACCATAGAAAACTCGCCAATAATATAATCACTGGTACCCAGAGCTCCAATATTCCCACCAATTGCAGAGAAGCCACCAGCAGTATATAGGTCATTCATATTATCAAAGCTAATGGTTAGAGCTGGTTGACCAGATACCATAGAATTAATATATGTATAATCATTAGCGCTATTGTAACATATATACATATTGTTATTTAATGTACATTTGTTTATAGAAAAATCATTATTTACTGACGAATTAGTAAAATTAGAAATACTCGTGTAATATCCTGATAAATAAAGGTTTCCTTGCTCGTCAAACCCCATTGAGGTAACTGCCTGATTTGGGTTATTGCTATCATCACCTAGGGCAAAACTCCAAGTTTTATTAGTAAAATCATAACTAGTTATGGGAAAATTATTGGAAGATAAATTTGCCACATTCTGAAAACCACCAGTCATGTAAATTTTATTGTTATAATATCCCATAGTATAAATCTCGCCGTCTGGGTAACTTTGGTTACCACTACCTTTCATAAAGTCTCCAATTTCATTATTAACTACTGGGTTCAAAGACATAATTAGCGTTTGGTTGACACTACTAGTAGGTCCATAGATAGTTGAATTATTAGAGTACCCTGTATCAAAACCACCACCTACATACAGTATGCCATTGGTGTCGGCTACTATACTATTTACGTTCCAGTTGGTTTGGGCTATATTCTGAATAGTTCCGCTTTCTAGATCATATTCCAAAATTAAACATGTCGAATCCTCATTTACGCCGCAATGTGCATTATTTTGTTGCATTGGAGATATTATAGGAGATGAAGTATAAGTCTGAGAGAAATCTCCAGCTATATATGCATACGGATGTTTATAGATGGTATGTGTATATAAATTATTATCTGAATCTATAATATTTAAAGAGGTATTTGCCGATGACATTTGTTGAGGATTATTTAATGTTATCAAAATCTCACAGCTTGCATTATGAGATAATGATGTACCATTAGTACATATATTTTGATTTACTGGGTAATAATTTGAATCAGTTACTTTTGTAAACTCAGTCGTATTGGTTAATTCAATATTATTAATTTCACCAACCGCACTTGATAAGTTAGTAACCGTTATTGCTACATAATAAGATGTATCTGATAATTGGGACACATAATAGTTATTATCTCCATGTGATTGAACTGTGAGTGCAAAATTAGTTGAATTAGTTGAAGTATTTGTGTATTTACTAAGCGTTTTACCACCAAAACCACATCCCACCAATAATAGTCCAAATAAAAACATTACAGGATAATTTTTCATATTTTTCCAACTATTTAATAAATTAAAACATTGATACACAAACTATTTGACCCGTGGACATGAAAGAATGTAAAAAAGTTGCGATATTGTATGTGATATATCAGGAGCAATTCTTTACATTCTAACAAAGCCCAAGGTTTTTAGTAAAAGTATAAAACTAACTACCAATCTTGTTACTATATACGATTGAGTTAATCCATCCATCTGTAGTAAATACTTCACTAAAAGTAGTGCCATTATATTGAGCTAACATACAACTTTGTGTACCATTAAAAGCTAAGGCTCCAAGTCCACAAGTTCCTGGATTATTATCTGCAGCTATACCACCGATTGAAGAGAAAAATCCACCAGTTAGGAATTTATTAACTGCAAAAGGCGTAACAGTACTAATCACATTGTTAGGGTAATTTGAACCCAAGAAACTCAATGCCCAAGTAGCAGAATTTAGGGGGTTAACGTTTGATGAAGTTGCAATAACGTAATTAGCAGTATCTGGAGTACCTACCACACCAATTGCAGAGAATCCACCGGCCGTATACATGGTTGAAGCTGAATCAAAATTAATACTTGCTGCAGGTTGTGGCATACCATCCAAGTTTCCTGTGGCATTAGTAGATACATAATCTGTTGCTGAACACGTATATGTTGCTCCACCATTTGCTGTAGTACATTCATTAAGTGGAAAGTTTCCATAAATACCACTTGGGTTATAATTATTGCCACCTAAATTACTATACACGCCAGCAATATATAGATTATCACTTCCATTTGCAAATCCCAAAGCTGAAACCGATAAATCAGGATCTCCAGCAGTAAATATATTTCCCCAAGAAGAATTAGCATTATAAGATACAACTGGGTAACCAGCAACACTACTTATACCTGCCATATTTTGGAAACCACCAGCCATGTATAGCATATTGTTATTATAGGCTAAAGAATAAATTTGTCCATCTGGGTAATTACTTGTACCAGATAAACCACTAGCACTAATTACATCACTAATACCATTAGAACTTGTAACTAAAGCTGGGTTTATTGCTAAAACAAGTGAACCAACTCCAGGTTGTGAAATAGTTGTTGTGCCTGCTGTTGCGCTAGTAAGCCCACCACCAGCATAAATTGTTCCATTAGCTCCAACTGCCATGCTATTAATTGAGTAATCTGAATCTAGTATATTATTTATTGATTTACTAGCTAAATTATATTCTAATAATTGGCATTGTTGACCATTTATACCACAGCTACCTGAACCAGATGGAGTTGTACCTGAAATACTTTCTGCCACATTTGGATAAGCTTGACTAAATGAACCGGCGATATATGCATATGTGCTCTTAGACAAGTTAGCATTGTATTTAACACCTGCAACAACCGCACTTAATGCTCCAGTTAGTTTATTAGGTGATATTGTAGTTGGGTTAGTTAATCCGACCATTATCTCACATGAAGCATTACCAGCTAAAACCATACCTGAATTACATATATTAGCTGAACCTGGATATAATGCAACATTACTTTCTATTATAAACTCAGAAGAATTAGTGCCAGTAATGGATAAATTATTAAGAGTTGTTCCTTTGTTGCCTTTATTGGTTATAATATATGCTTGATAGTATGGATTATTTGAGGATCCTGTATAATAAGCACTTGTAGCTGTATGAGCCTGAGTTGTCATAGCAATCGAAGGCGGAATAATCGCCTGCGGATAAGCCATATCTCCACCAGCTAACTGTGCACCAGCACTACCACTACCACAAGCAACTAAAGATGCAGATGCTGTTGCAACTAAAGAATATAATAATTTCATAAGAACTCCAGAAAAATAAAATTAAAAGTTAAAATTGTTTTGATGTCGGTATTATAACTAAATTCCATATAATTGTAAATAGATAAAACACCATATCTTTTTATGCATTATTGCATAACTATTTCGCTACCACGGTAATTGCCATGCCACTAGTAATGCTATTTATACTACTGTTTGCACCTAGTAACGTTTGTGATACTGACGAATTTAGTGCGACTACAGTGCAAAGATTGGTACTATTGAATGAATCACTACAATCACTTGAACCACCAATTTTGCTACTATTACTAATATTAGTAAAGTTGCCACTAACGTAATAAGTATTACCAATAGTTAATATTGCATTTATTGCTCCATCTGCAACACTAGTATTAATTTTTCCCCATCCGCCGATTCCGCCACCATTTATTTCCATATCACCATGAGAAACCCCAGATAATCCAGTTATACTTGGATATTCACCACTAGCGATTATTTGATTAGACTGGCTATTTGCAACTACGTTTGCACGTCCACTTAATGCTAATGGTGAATTACTACAGTTTCCAGACGTACAACTCACAATCCCCGTGCTATAATTTGATAAAGTAGTTCCATTAATCTTTTCAAACATACCAGATAGTAATAGAGTATCACTGTTTCCAGAAGCACTTATCGACATCGAATTTATATAACCATCAGCAGAATCTAGCATTTTACTCCAGGTATTATTTGAGTCAGCTTTAGCTACCATACATTGTGTATTAGTTGAAATAACGGTAGTTGCACCAGAGCCAGAGGTAATAGAGTTAAAAGCTCCAGATACATAAATCGCATTATTAGCAGTTGAACTTGGCGATGCACCAATGGTGTAAACAGCTTGATTAGCTGTAGCATATTTTGATAAAGCTGATGTATATGGATTAATTTTGGCAACTAAAGTACTTGGGGTATTATTTTGTGCTATAGTTAATACTCCTTTATTAGTTGATAGCTGAGCAAATGCCCCACCAGTAATAATAAAGCCATTAGAGTCTATAGCTAATCCATATATTTCATCATCAGTTTCAGCTAATTTAGTGATTATATTAGTCGCAGGATCATAACTTATTAGCATACATGCCTTATTATCTCTACATTTCCCAGCGTTATATGCAGAAACCGTAGATCCAGATTCAGTTTTGATTGAAGAAAAATTACCACCAATATATAAAATTGGATTACGAGTTACACCAAACACATACGTATATGTAGGAGTCTTTAATGTAAGATTGGTACTAATTTTAGAAACACCCGTAGCATTACCTTTAATTAATAATAAACAAGAAGATTCTAAATTAAGTGTAGTACCATTATTGCAGATAACGGAACCAGCAGGATAATAGCTAGTATTATTAACAATACTAAAATCGGTTGTGTTATCAAGCATTGGCGCAGTAGATAACGTAACTGAATTATTCGTTGTATTTAGAACCTTTAAAATAGAATACGTTGGGGTGTCAGTTGTTGGTACATAGTAAGCACTATTATTATGAGACTCTATAGTAATCTGTAAAGGAACAGGTGCACCACCTCCCAGCAAACTTGAACTATGAACATTATTTGCCACAGGTTGAACTATTGGATTTACAGTCCCGTTACTACCAACTGTATTATCACATGCGGATAAAATTAGTGTAAAAGTACTAATTAAAATTATTGATATTAAATTTGATTTCATTTATCTTTCCCTTTATTCAATATAGTTAATTATTATGGTAATTTTATTAATGTAACTGCAGTTGCAGAAGATTTATTGCTATGATAATATTTATACATAACTTTATTCCCACTAGCAGTTGCAGAACATCCAAGCCAACATTGTGCTGGTGAACTAGTATATTTATACATTACATTATTTATATTATTTGGATCCATATTTATACATGAAACAAAGGAGCTTTTATCTGGAGTTTTAGCACTAGAATCGATATTTCCAGTTGATCCAGATAAATATGAAGTTATTATTGATTGGAATGAATAGGTAGTTTGCAATCCAAAATTTGTTTGTTGTCCAATTGTAGATGTTGAGGTTGACACTCCACATGAAGTATTTCCATAGATACTAGGATTCAATATCGCATTAAAAAGACTACCAATTGGTATATTCCCAGTAGTAGTTAAGTTACAATTACTATTAGAAGATGGTTTTCCAACCGATACCAAGTAATTAGATAAATTTAGTAAACTGCCATTGATTGAATTAGCATTATTTGCTGGCTGATTAAAGTTTATTGCAACCGATGCATTATCTCCTTCAACACTATTACCACTAGCACAGTCGCTACCGTTACACGTAACTGTACCAGGAAATGCTTGTATGCCACCATATCCAAAAGAGCCTTCGTTAACATACATATCAACCCAGCTTCTCCAGCTTCCACCTGTAGTTCCATTATGTTTAAAAGTAAAGTTACTATTTCCAGAAGAAAATAATACTGGTGATGAAAAATAATAAGTAATAGTTTTAGTATGGCGACATTTATTTAAAGTATTTCTGTCTTTAAGACCAAATGAATAGCTAGTCCCCGGAGATACTGAAAAATTACCGTTATTATCTGAATGATCAGGTATACAATCATTATCATGATACTTAAAAGTAATAGTTTCATTTGTATGATTATAAATATTTATTGTATGATTCATTTCCGCATAAACACTTTGAGTAATTAATGACCCTAAAAAAAACAATGCGAATGTTTTAACAAGATAATAAAATTGATTTATTTTAACCATTATATAAGCTCCTTAAACAAAAAAATCTACAAGACTGTGGTCTACAAGCGTTATTTTTACACAAACCATATATGTTTGTAAATACATAAATAAACACAATTAGTTATGCAAATTTGCGTATTTACTTATTGCTCAATTTAAAATATAATACCGTCTGTTAGTCTTTTAAAATACATCACTGTCACCTATAAGCTACTACCTCGCACAGCAATTTGTTATTTACGGCTATTTTGGTGATAGCTAAATTATTGATTAATCAAATAATAATGAAAAGGGAGTTTCCATGATTAATACAGTTAAAGTGTTTATTTTAAGTATCACCTCATTCTTTATATTAGCTGGATGTGAAAGCTCTCTTGTAGGAACTACAAACTTAGAAACACACAATAATACCAGTATGCTTGGGGCCATCCCACCTTCGCTCAAGGTACGTGTAGAGCCTCATAATAATACATATTATACAAGTATGTCTAATACTCCATACTATGTAGCTATCTCAGTAGGTAATAACAGTAAGCAAATCACCATAGAATCTATCACTATAAATAATGATCCCCATGGTGTGTTTGCCATATCAAATGAGTCTAATGCTTATAATATTTTGCCATGTACCAACAATATGGCATTACCTAGTAATAACAATTGTGAAATAATGATTCAATTGGCAAACACTACAGCGAGCGCAGAATCAAATACAAGATTATCAATAATTGCGGGTGGGGTTAAATATCAAAAAACTCTAATCAGGGCTTCATCCGCGTACATAGCTGGAGATTTTAGTAAAGTATACCCGTATAATAGAGAATCTGGATTACAACCAGTTGCAGGGAATGGAAATTGCGGAACAAATTCTAATCTACCATGCCAAATAGTGAAATATGATTTCCTTAATGGTAATTTGACCTCGGTCGGAACAACTAATGATGCCATTAATGGTATGGTTTCCGATAATGTAGGCAATATTTATCTTGCTGGAGCTTTCACAACAGCCACAGTAAACGGCACTACAATAACTGGCCCTTCGAGTGACAGCGAATCATCTCTAATACTACAAATGAATACAACTAATGGCACAATTAGCGATTTCATTAAGAACACTGGTACGACAAATTACCCTAATCAAGAAGTATATGCTCTAGAATATAATAATTCCAATAATACATTATATTTTGCGGGTGGGTTTACCTCAATGGGAACAATAAATGCAAGCAGTGGATACCCACTCGTCGGATATAACATTAGTAATAATAACTTTTTTAATGCACTTGGAGATGATATAAATAATCCAGACGCAGCGATTTCCGCTATTGGTTTTGATCCAGATAATAATTTATATCTATCTGGATTTTATAGCACAATCTCACAATGGCAATTCAATGATAGTTATAGTAATAGAACAATTAATAAATGTGTATTAAATGGAGCTTCCTATGAGTGTATAAATGGTAGTGATTATTCTGTATCTATTAAATCTAATCAGGCATACCAAGAACCTGCTTTTAATTTGAGCTTTCAGCCAGATGGTGGGTTATATGCCACTGGCGGATTTAGCATGATGTATAATCCCGATAGTCAGCTAAGCTTGGGAAGTATAGCTGGATTGGATTTACTTGCATTTAATAGTAGTCCAGACAGCTTATTTGCCTATGGAGCATGGAACTCAAGCACAGCAGCAATGCCTGATAATGCGGTCGGATTTGTTGAAACATATGGTAACAATATGTTTTTTATTGGTGGGCAATTCTCAACTATTGGTGGTATAGCAGGTGATACTAATGTGGGTCAGTGTGGCACAAACTCAAACCAAAGTTGTATGTTAGCCACATATAATGGCAACTCATGGCGAGGTATTTTTACCACAGATGGCGTAATTAATGTGCTCATCATGATTGATGCAATTGGCGCAATTTAAATTGTAACTCTAAAACAATTCAAAGACGATGAGTAAATTTATTCTTAATATACTCAAACCAGTTCAAAATAATTGAATTATACAAGCGACTACACCTATGAATAATAGGTTAAGAGAGCAGTGAAATTCAAGTATGATGAAACTGTTTGAGTATAGCGTATTGGTACATAAGATCTTTATTACCACCAACTAATTCTTGAGTTAATTTTATAGCTTTTTTAGGAGGCAATTCAGCTAACAATAATTTTAACGTGATTAATTGCTCGGCAGATAAAACTTCTTGAGAAATTGATTTATCATGAATTACTGGACAAATTAGCAAAACAAATTCGCCGCGTTGTTGATTGCTATCTTGCCGAACAAATTCCACTAAATCACCAATTGTAGACTTCTTGATTGTCTCAAATTGTTTGGTTAATTCACGCCCCATTACAATGTAACGCACATTACCAAAAATCTCTAGCATATCATTCAAACAATCAATAATTCGATGTGGCGCTTCATAAACACATACAGCATAATCAACGCTAAGCCACTGTTGCAAAATCTTTTTTCTTGCAGTAGTTTTATTGGGTAAGAATCCATAAAATAAACTCGGCACACTAAGACCCGCAACGGACAATAATGCCGTATACGCACATGCACCGGGAAGTGGCGAAATTGCCAGACCATGATCCAAAACTCTCTGACATAAGCGAGAGCCTGGATCGGAAATTCCAGGAGTACCAGCATCGCTAATTTGACACACATTAAGCCCACTTTGTAGCCATTCGATCACTTTATCGGCAATCTCAGCTTCATTATGTTCATGCATCGAAACCAATCGTTTGGCATAAATACCATGCGCCTTAAGCAAAGTACTACTCGTGCGAGTATCTTCACATAGTAAAATATCTACCGACGCAAAAATCTGTAGCGCGCGCAATGAAATATCTTGTAAATTGCCAATCGGCGTTGCACATATATAGAGCATTAGACATTAAACCTAAAATGCATAACATCACCATCTTTTACAATGTATTCCTTGCCTTCAACACGCATTTTGCCAGCATCTTTTGAACCTTGTTCACCTTTATTTTTAATAAAATCATCAAATGCAATCACTTCAGCACGAATAAAACCACGCTCAAAGTCAGTATGAATTACACCAGCGGCTTGTGGCGCGGTTGCACCAATATCAACAGTCCACGCACGCACTTCCTTAACCCCAGCGGTAAAATACGTTTGCAAACCAAGCAAATTATAACCCGCACGAATTAATCGATTAAGTCCTGGCTCTTCCATTCCCATATCTTGCAAGAACTCCAATTTATCTGCATCTTCTAGCTCAGCTATTTCAGATTCTATTGCCGCACAAATAGCCACAATCGGCGCACCTTCTGCGTTGGCATATGCGGTTAATTTATCTAAATATGGATTATTCACAAAGCCATCTTCTTTGACATTGGCAACGTACATTGCTGGCTTAATCGTTAACAAACACAACGGCTTAATTAATTGAACATCATCAGTGCTTAATTTAGCGGTACGAGCTGGCTTACCTTCATTTAGATGCGGTAATAATTTCTCTAACACCGACACTAAATGCTGCGCATCTTTATCACCAGAACGCGCTTTTTTACCCTCTTTTAAAATAGCTTTTTCGATAGTGGACATGTCCGCAAGAGCTAATTCAGTTGTAATCGTATCAATATCACTAATCGGGTCAACCTGTCCATTAACATGAATCACATTACTATCGTCAAAACAACGCACTACATTGATAATCGCATCAGTTTCACGAATATTCGCCAGAAATTGATTCCCCAACCCCTCACCTTTACTCGCTCCAGCGACTAATCCTGCAATATCGACAAATTCCACAATCGCATGTTGCACACGTTGCGGCTTCACGATTTCACTTAGCTGATCCAAGCGCGGGTCTGGCACTTCAACTATGCCAACATTGGGCTCAATTGTACAAAATGGGTAATTTTCTGCGGCAATTCCAGCCTTAGTGAGCGCGTTAAACAACGTTGATTTTCCAACATTTGGTAACCCGACGATTCCACATTTTAATGTCATTTTTCTTCCTTCTATAGATTTTTGTAGACTCCAGCCATAACTTTTTGGAATTTACTTTGATAAGATAAATTATAATTTTTACGTTCAAAGATTAGGAAATTTGAGTTTATATTAATTCGAAATCTATTTGGCAAAAACTCGCTAGCGCTCAAACAATTTGCCAAATTACGCTTTCTTCATTAACAAACTCTATATTTCTCCATCATTCACTAAAAAATTAGTAATTTATCCTATCTAATTTAAACATTCAATTACAAAGTGATGACTTTAGTTTAAGTATGAATGTTTTTCATTGCTTGCGCCATTTGCCCCGACAAAATTAATTCGATATTCGCAAGCCCTTTGTCTATCGCATTATGAATTGAAATTTCGTCATCAACAGATGGCTTTTTAAGCACGTAATCTGCAACTTTATTTTTATCGCCTGGGTGACCAATTCCAAGCCGAATTCGCCAATAATCTTTACCTAAGATACGGTCAATATCTTTCAGACCATTGTGTCCACCATTGCCACCACCATGTTTTAGCTTGATAACTCCTGGCACAAAATCTAATTCATCATGTACAACCAATATTTGATCTGGTAATATTTTGTAAAATTGCGCCAAAGCCAATACCGATTTACCAGATAAATTCATATAGGTTTGTGGTTTTAATAAATAAATATCATTATCTTTGAATTTAAACCGTGCAACATTAGCGAAAAATTTACCTTCATTTGACATTACACAATTATATTTCTGCGCCAACATATCCACAAACCAAAACCCAGCGTTATGTCGTGTATAAATGTATTCAGCGCCTGGATTACCCAAACCCACAATTAACCGTATATTAGTCATTTTAACTCTCTACAAGAATGATTTCACCACTGCGACAATTTCATCTTGCGTCTTCTCATCCAGATACGGATGCATTGGCAAACTAAACACGTGCTTAGACAAATACTCCGAAGTCGATAAATTCTGTCCATGATAATAATGCGTCAATGCTGGTTGATGATGCAACGGAATTGGATAATGCACCGCAGTTGGAATTCCATTACTATTTAAGCGATTAATCAATTCATCACGATTATTCACCACCAATGTATATTGCGCATATACATGCGTATTCGCCTCAGCGACAAATGGTGTCTGACATGCTAAACCGTCGAATAATTCGGTGTATCTAGCACCAATTTGCTCACGCAATTTAACTTCTTGCGGGAATATACGCATTTTTGCTAATAAAATCGCTGCCTGCAATGTATCTAAGCGCCCATTAACACCCAATAATGAATGGTGATAACGTTTATCTTGCCCATGAATACGAATTTGTTTCATCTTTAGAGCTAAATTATCGTCATTGGTCAAGCATGCTCCACCATCACCATAACAACCAAGAGGTTTTGACGGAAAAAAGCTCGTACATGCAATAGTGCTTAAATTACCAGATTTCTTGCCTTTATATGTTGCCCCAAAACTTTGCGCAGCATCTTCAATAACCGCAATATTATGTTGCGCTGCAATAGAATTGATTGCATCCATATCCGCACATTGCCCATACAATGACACAACAATTATCGCTTTAGTTTTAGGCGTAATTGCTGCATTAATTTGCATTGCGTCCAAATTATAAGTTTTTGGATCAACATCGACAAATACAGGAATAGCACCAAGTAGCGCAACCATTGAAGCCGTAGCCACAAATGTAAATGCAGGAACAATCACTTCATCACCTGCCCTAACATCTAGCGCCATCAAAGCAATCAATATCGCCTTAGAACCATCGGCAACGCCAATACAATGCTTCGCACCAATATAATCGCTCAGCACCTGCTCTAGCTCTGGAACCTTCTGTCCCATAATATATTGACCAGAGTCTAAAACTTCATTAATTTCCTTTAATACGTCTTCTTTAATTTGCGCATATTGATGTTTTAAATCGATAAATTGCATATATTTTCCTTTAGAATATTAGTAACTACTTAGCAACATCTCTTATATACAGAATAAATTAATTTTCCCCTCATGAGTTATCACAAAATCGGTAAAAATTAATTTATTCTGTATATTGTAAATATCACTGCTAAGTAGTTACAAAGTTTATTAATCGAATTTCACTTGCAAAATAATCAAGATTAATGTCCCATTCTTCCACAGGAATGGCTTCATTTAGTAGCTGGCATTGGAAACCAACGCCGATTAATATCGGGCGCTTTTTTAATTTTTTTATTCCAGATAATGTATAATCGTAATATCCACCGCCTTTACCTAGTCGATGACCATATTTGTCAACCGCAAGCAATGGCATTAATATAACATCTAGATCCTGCCAAGATATTTCATTGTTAATCGGATATTCATCTGGATAAAATATCTGCGAAAGTTGATTGTTTTTCAATAACTCAAAACGCATAATCTTATTAGATTTATATGCAATAGGTTGATATACGCTTTTATTCTTGGCGACTAAATATTTAATTGCAATTGACAAATCAATTTCATTCGCATTGGCATGATAAATTGCGATTTTATCATAATTAGACAAGATTGCGCTTAGATTTTCTGCAAGCGCCTTCGTGGCAAACTCTCTATTTTGCACATTTCCACATAATTTTTTAGCGAATTGACGTAGCGTAGATTTGTTATTTAGCATTGTAAATCTCGGTATTTAGTGATTCTGCCAACGCTTGAGCAGCAGATATTTGCGTTGGAATTGAAATATCTTTTTTAGCAAGTTCAGTGCTTAATTGTGTAATTTGTAATCCAGCGTATCCACATGGGTTAATATATCTAAATGGCATAATGTCCATTGCATAATTAAAGCTAATTCCATGGTAAGTACAGCCACGCCGCACTTTTAGCCCCATCGATGCAATTTTTGTGCCAGACACATAAACTCCTGGAGCACATCTATCACCATTGGCTATAATATTAAATTTAGCTAAATATGCAATAATGCCATTTTCTAAACGCGTAACCAAATCACGAATAGATAAATTGCTACGTTTCAAATCAATTAATGTATAAATAACTATTTGCCCAGGACCATGATACGTCACCTGCCCACCACGATCACAACGAATAATCGGGATATTATGATCTTTAAATAAAATATGCTCTTCCTTGCCTGCAAGCCCCAGCGTAAATACTGGAGAATGCTCAACGACCCACAGCTCATCTGGCGTTGAATCCGTCCTGAGGTTGGTAAAATCCTGCATGTCTTGCCATGTTTTAGCGTAATCAACCAAACCCAAATGTTTAATAATTGCTGTCATTTATCAATAAACCTCCAACGGTTATTTTTCACAAAATTGCCACAAAAAAATATACTCTTTGTCTTGGAACATTAGACTAGCTGAGTATAACATCAAACTGAGTTTATTTTTCCAAAATTATAAAAACTCAAGATTTTTACATTTTTTGTTCACAATTAATTGTATCACAATTGAGATCAAACTGTGTTTATTTTTTATATAATAGATTGCCAATTGATTCAACTCTAAATGGTAACATATACTCGAAGTATTTGATTCTTTCCTGATAAGTGTTGACACAAAAAGCGACGACGTGTATGAAAAGTATGATTAATCATAATTATAATAGTTAATAGAGTTTCTTCTAATTTGACAATGTACATTTATACTAAAAAAACTCAACATAACAAATACAATTTAAACTTCAACCTACTACCATATATAATGCGACATTAAACAACAAATTGTAAAAAGTAACCACAAGGCGTTTTGCCTAACATTATATAACATTTTTTAATTAATCAACACTATAAAGCAATATACCGCAGGAATATCCACATTATTACATAATTATAATTATGCAAATATACAACAACAATTTGAAAAATTTTCATACACCACACAAAAATGTTATATACAAATATTTAGCTTTTATGCTACAATTTCCATCTAAATTAATTTAAATATTTCTATAGGAATTTATATACCATGATATCTAGCACAAATGTTCATCCAACTAATTTACTTTACCCTAAAGTAACTATACCTGATATTAGTCACACACAAAAATTGATACAATTTATTGATGATACTAAAAACAATCAATTTTCAAATCCAAGTTTATTGGCAAATAGCATTTTAAACTTATCATCAACCCATAAAAGTGATAGCTTACAAATTACCCCTCAATTGGACGAATTACAGTTAAATGCAACAATAATTGCATTTAACTTATTTGAAATGAAGTCACCCCAAAATGTCAATGAAATTAAAGGTTTTTTAAATAAATTTGGACTTCCACACGTGGATGTTTCTGAATCATATGTTTCTTCTGCACTTGAACTATTTATTAACTGTAATGAGGAAGGTAATGAATATAAAAGTTCAGAAGTTACTATACTAGAGTTTGATTATAAACAAGTAATGTCCCATTTATGGCAAGCGCAATTCGAATTACAAAATCTTAAAACAACTATAGAATCTCAAATTACTTCTGAAGACATTATTTTATCACCTATAGAGGGACAAAAACACATACATGAAGTAAGACAATATCTATCACTAAATCAAACTCCAAATGTGAAAGTTGGGTATATTGCTATTTTTCCAGGTAATTTGTTAAATTCAACAGATAATCAAAAACGCCAAGAATGTATTTTAATGCATACATTTTGTGAAGATCTTGCTCGACAAATGCCTAAGCTTATATCTACTGGTAGTACAGACCAAATAATACAAGATTCTGTATCTGCATTTGGTAGATTATACAAAAAAAAACAACATATTGTGCAATTGGTTCTTAGAAATGAAGACGATATAATTATATTTCTAAAATTTTATTTATCACAGAAACTTGAACAACCTGTTTCAGTTCAATTTTTTTCTGAGATAATTGAAAATGATGGAAGTATTATTAGCGGTATATATCATTCAGAAAATTTCTTGCTAGTAGGTAACAACATATGGTTATTCACAATTGGTATGCATATACAGTTTTTTAAAACTTTTACCAATTACGGTTATAATTTACATTACCCTCCAACAGAAGCTTATTCATATAACGGTTTACAAATATGTAATCAGAGAGATAACGAAACATGTGCACTTATAGCTGATGATATAGCCAACAAATTAAGTCATCTAGTAGGTGAAAATAATGGCAATATGCCAGAATTCAAAACTTTTTCACCAAAAAATATTAAAATACTTTCTGAGACTGTTATTGCAAAATATCCACAGCTTAGGTTAACTAAAGACTATGGTACTCGCTCCTATTATGGAGTTCCTATTCAATTTTTAAGAGCGGCTGGACAAACTACTGCATTCTTTGAAGTAAATGAACTTTATTTAAAAAATTTAATTCTTAATACAGATGATACATATTGTTTAAATGATGAGTATGTAAGGAAAAACAAAACCACCCAACGAGATATTAAAGCAGATTATTCTCGAAAACAAAGAGAAAAAGGACTGTTTACAGACCCTCAAATGGAGAATAAACCGTAATTGTTACTAGCCAGCATAATAACTATAACTCTGTCGTCGCAAAGGTTCTTATGTGTATTTACATAGCGAAGCTTTGCTCCTAGTTATAAATACATATGATGGCAGTATAGTTAAATATTACCCTCTTTCTAGTAACAAAAATTACAATTCCAGTCCTCAATTTTTAATAAAGTAAATCATTCATCAATAAAATTCTTCATAACAATGCCAGCCAGCATAATGCCAAATAACGCTGGCAAATAGCTGACCGTACCATTAATTGGGCGCGCTGAATTTTCCTGTATCAATGGACTCTCGCCTTTTTCTGTTGAGTACACCACTTTCACGCCACGCGTAATTCCACGCTCCCGCAAGCGCAAGCGCACTAAACGAGCCAATCCGCATGTTGAGGTTTTACTAATATCCGCCACTTTTGCTTGACTAATGTCAATTTTATTACCCGCACCCATTGCTGATACAAGTTTTACTTTATTGCGATAACAATATTCGATCAAATCTAATTTAGAAGCAATTGTATCAATACAATCCACTACATAATCGACATCTTTATGAATAATCTCATGCAAATTATCCTTATCAATGAAAACCTGTTTTGCGACAAGCTCACATTCAGGATTAATTTGCGCAACACGACTACTAAATAATTCGATTTTAGGTTTGCCAACATCTGGCAATAATGCAATAATCTGCCGATTTATGTTAGTAATATCGACCAAATCATGGTCAACAATTGTGATTTTACCAATTCCACCGCGCGCTAATGCTTCCACCACATAACCGCCAATTCCACCAACGCCAGCAATTAACACGTGCTTTGCGCCCAAATAATTAACTTTATCTTCACCCAATACAATTGATGTTCTATAAAATTGTTGCTGCATACTCATAAATTCATATTACCTTTAAATCAAATTAGCTATTTGGCTATGATGTTTCACTGGGTCAAATTCAACAATACTATAACTTGCCACATTGTTGATATAAAACGGATCTTGCTTCGTCATTTCTTCTACAGCTTTTCTGTCTTTATGCAATGCAATAATAATTCCACCATTACTCCGCGGATTTTGCGGACCTGATGCTATCAACATATTTTGCGCATACAATGTATCCAAAAATTTACGATGTTCAACAAGATATTGGTCTACAACATCCAAACCTACAAGATATTTTACTGTTATAATAAACATCATTCTTCCTTTGATTAATTATATATGTCAATATTATACACTAAATGTAGCTAAATTATGCTAAAATACGCAGGTTATCGCTAGAGGAATATTAAATATGGGGACGCCAAAATTATACCAATTCTTTATTATCAATTTTTCCACAACTAATTTCTAATATGCTAGAATTATTACATCCGATTGACACAACCCCAGCAATAAAGAAAAAGCTGGAAAAAATAAATATTCATCGATATTGGGATTTATTATTAAACATTCCACTTCGCTACGAAGATCTCACAAAAGTATATACAGTTAGCGATGCCAGCATTGGTTCTCGATTACTTGTCGAAGGCACAATTACTCATTGCGAAGTGATTAACCGCGCGACAAAGCAATTGCAAGTTAAAATTTCTGATGGCAATCAATCACTAATTTTGCTATTTTTTCATTTTTATCCCTCTCAAGTCCAGCAATATGAAATAGGTAAATATATTCGTGCATTTGGCGAAATTAAATTAGATTACTTCAATAACAAAAGCATGATTCACCCAAAAATTGAATTTGTAAAAGAGGATAATTTAAAATTAGCCAATACATTTAGCCCAATATATCCAACAACGCAAGGATTAGCACAAAATGTATTGATTAAATTAGCTGAAGAAGCATTAACTTTACCGATAATTGATCCATTGCCTGCGGATGTTTTGCTGAATTTGAATAAATTCCCCAGTCTAGAAATAGCATTAACGACGCTACACAAACTGACGCCAAAGCAATTTAACCAGCACGAGCATAAGAACGCATTAGAACGAATTAAGCTGGATGAATTAATCGCCCAGCAAATTTTGATGCATCAAACCTACATTGCAAAACATATTAATCCATCGCAAGCATTGATTCCAACACAAGCATATATTAGCCAATTGCTGGATAAATTACCATTTCAATTAACTAAAGCTCAAGCCACTGTCGTCCAAGAAATTTTACATGATATGGCAAAACCACAACAAATGAATCGTCTATTGCAAGGCGATGTTGGTAGCGGCAAAACAATTGTTGCAACTATTGCAATGTTAGCTGCGGTTGAAAATAATTATCAGGCGTGCATTATGGCGCCTACTGAAATTCTAGCTGAGCAACATTATATAAAAACCAAAAAACTTCTGGCGGAAATGCCGATAAATGTCGTATGGCTATCAGGAAGTCTAAGTAGCAAAGAAAAGAAATTAGCTTATGAACAAATTAGTAGTGGCGATGCAAATATAATCGTTGGGACGCATGCTGTATTTCAAAAAGATGTAATATTCCACAGTCTAGCAATGTTAGTTATTGATGAACAACATCGATTTGGTGTTGAACAACGTCTAAATCTACAAGCCAAAGGCAATAATCCGCATCAATTAATGATGTCAGCAACACCAATTCCACGCACGCTGGCAATGAGTTATTACGCTGATCTAGATGTATCGTGCATCAATGAATTACCACCAGGTCGTACGCCGATTAAAACGTTGCTGATAAATAATCAACGACGGATGGAAGTGCTACAATTTGTGCGACATGAATGTAGTATTAACCATCAAGTATATTGGGTTTGTCCATTGATTGAGGAATCGGAAACTCTTGATCTGGAAAATGCAATTAATACGTATAATGAATTAAGCGCACAATTACAATCACTCAAAATTGGGTTAGTTCATGGACGGTTAAACGCCAGCGACAAAGCACAAATAATGCAGAATTTTAGCAACGGCAAAATTCAAATACTAGTTGCAACAACAGTTATCGAAGTTGGGGTTGATGTGCCAAATGCCAGTATCATGGTGATTGAACACGCTGAGCGCATGGGGTTATCGCAATTACATCAGTTACGTGGGCGTGTTGGTCGCGGACAAGTAAAAAGTCAATGCATATTGCTATATCAAAATCCTCTCAATGAAATCGCCAAAACCAGATTAAAAGTTATCCACGAACATACCGATGGATTTGAAATCGCTAGACAAGATTTACTCATTCGCGGACCTGGAGAATTATTAGGCGCTCGGCAAAGTGGGCTTCCAAATCTTCGTTTTGCAGATTTAGAAACTGACTGGGAATTGCTACTAAAAGCTAAAGAAATTACGCAAGTTTTAGCAAAACAACACTCAAAATCTGCTGAATTATACCTACAATTATGGATAAACGAGGTGAATCAATTTCTGCGCGCTTAATTATTCTTTATGGTATAATACTACCCTTACTTCTTATTGGTCGCGATAAGAATTTATTTAACATACACTTCTCGTCTAAGATTCAAAGACGATGAGTATACACTCTTAGGAAACTAAAATGAAAAACACAAACTTAGTAGCAGAATTAAAGCAAGGACATGGTAGAGGTGCGAGCCGCCGCCTTCGTCACGCTGGACGCGTGCCAGCAATTATTTATGGTTCAAATAAAGATGCTATTGCAATTGATTTAGATCATAATACACTATTTCACGCTTTGAAACGTGAAGACTTCCACACCTCTATTCTTACTATTGAACTCAATGGTAAGAAAGAAAGTGTGTTACTACGTGATTTCCAAATGCATGCATATAGCCCTCAAGTATTACACTTGGATTTCCAACGTGTTAATGCAACAGAAGCTATTGATATCAAAATTCCATTACACTTCATAAATGAAGACGTTGCACATGCAGTAAAAGTACAAGCAGCACATATTACGCATGTGATTAATGAAATTGAAATTCGCGCATTAGCTAAAGATATTCCTCATTTCATTGAAATAGATCTCAAAGAAATTAAAGCTGGTCAAACAATTCATTTATCTAACTTGATATTACCAAATGGAGTTCAGTCAACTAATTTACTACGCGGCGATGACAAAGCAGTTGTTATTGCTGGTGGCATTACAGAAGTTGTTGAAACAAATGATGTAGTATCAGTTGCAGATATTCCAGCATTGAATGAAAAATCCACTGAAGCATAATATATATTTCACATGCTTCTGTAGCAAAATACAACGGTTCCCAATATATACATCTATATACACGGGAACCATTGCAAATAAACCATCTTAGCCACATCAATAAATCTAAAATAGCTATATCTATCCAATTTAACAAGAATGAAGCGTAACCGCATTTGACAAAGTAGCTACACTTATGATACTATAACGGTATATGTAGATAAGTGTTGTAAATAATCTCATATGGATGCAGTTCTACAACATCTATCCTAAATTAATTAATAATAACCATTTTTGTAGTGTGGTATCATGAATCTATCTGATCAAGATTTTCTAGAAATACAAATACTAAACCTAGAAAATAGCTATATTGGCGAGATGACTTATATAAAAAACGAGGATAATAAGTTTTTATATGTAAGCGACGAATTTGCTGAAGAATTCAACATAATCAAAGATAAAGATTCGAAGGGGTTAGTACACGTGGAGGGTATACCTAACGTGCCTAAACAGGTTGCATTGTCAATTCTAGAACAAGAAAAGGCTTTATACACAACGAATAGACCATTGGATAGCATATATGTACATAAACACGAAGGTCGCACTATTAGCTACTTAGTTCGTAAACGATTAATTAGAAATCCATATACAAAAAATGTAATAGGTATTTTGGGTAATATGGAACAGTTTACTCCAGGGTACTTCCGTAAGGTATATTTACAACTAGTTAAGCAGACATTTAATATACCAGTTAAACCACAGTTTAAACTGACTAAGTTCCAAAACGAAATCATATTCTGCTTACTAATGGGGTTTTCCACAAGAAAAGAAATTGCTTGTGTTATTGGGTTTTTCTCTAACGAATTTGATGAGCATAAAGTAAAAAATACATTATATGGGTTATATGAAATATTCGAATGTAATTCAACATCAATGTTGCTGAATAACGTATTATTAAACGATGTAGACATTAGTATTCCAGAGGGAATTATCACTCCGTGCTCATTTGTTATACAGAAATAAATTCATTTATCATTTTACTAGCTAAACTATATGGCGTCGATGGAAATCCAGGAATATTATCCTTACGGAAAAATCCAGCCTCAGCGAGCTCTACATGATCAATTTTTAATTCGCCACTCAAATAATCCGCAGTATAGCCTATCATCAGTGAGTTTGGCATAGGCCAGTACTGCGACCCCCAATAGCGTAAATTAGTAATCTTAAGCCCAACTTCTTCCATAACCTCACGATGCACCGTATCTTCAACACTCTCCCCGATATCAACATAACCCGCAACCAAGCCCCAAACATTTGGCGCAAAATTGACACCACGCGCCATTAATATCTCATCTCCACGGGAAATACGAACCATCATTGCTGGAGAGATTCGCGGATACACTTCATTTTTGCAAGATTCACAGCAAACTACATTCTGCGCAGAAATCTTAGTCAATGAACCACATATACCACAGTACTTATGTTGTAAGAAATAATGCAATAATTGTTGATAATAAATAATTTTGCGCGAAATATTATCTGGGAAACTTGCTAAAACTTGACGAAAACCAATCAATCTTAAGCCTGCAGGAATAATATTGCTGGAAAGGCACGCCAAACATGTAAGATCAATAGAAGAAATTTCGTATGAAACAATATTTAATAAGCTCAGATCGTGTTGGCTTGGTAGCTGAGATTTGCCATCAGTTGAATCTACAACTAATAATTGATTATTATGGAATACTAAATTCATATTTCTCCAATTTCCATTATTCGCGTAGCAATTCATTAATCGAAGTTTTGCTTCTAGTTTTAGCATCAACTTTTTTTACGATAATTGCTGCATATGTAGAATGTGTTCCATCGCTACTCGGCAAATTACCTGGAACAACAACAGAATATTCTGGCACTTTGCCATAAGTTATTGTACCAGTTGAACGATCATAAATCTTAGTTGATTGGCTAATATAAACCCCCATACTAAGGACAGATCCTCGACCAATAATTACCCCCTCAACTACTTCACTTCGCGCACCAATGAAGCAATCATCTTCGATAATAGTTGGATTCGCTTGTAATGGCTCCAGCACCCCACCAATACCAACACCACCAGACAAATGCACATTTGCCCCGATTTGCGCACAAGAACCGACCGTTGCCCATGTGTCAACCATCGTACCTTCGCCGACATAAGCACCAATATTTACGTAACTTGGCATTAATATTACATTTTTTGCGATATAACTACCCTTACGCACAACTGCATCTGGCACAACTCGAAACCCAGCTTTAGCAAAATCATACGCAGTATAATCTGCGAATTTCAAAGGCACTTTATCGTAAAATTTGGTATAACCAGCATCAACCAATTGATTCGGATTCATCCTAAAAAATAACAAGATCGCTTGTTTCGCCCACGCGTTTACTTTCCACTCGCCATCTATTTTATTTGCAACACGGATTTCTCCTTTGTCTAAACCATCAACCACATAATTAACCGCATCATGCAACGCTTTATCCTGCAAATTTGTATTTGGCAAAGCTAAAAATGCTTCGCTGATTATATTAATAATTTTTTGCATATTCTTCTTTCTAATAACTACTTAGTAGTGATCTTTAATAATATACAGAATAAAGTAATTTTTACCGATTTTGTGATAACTCATGAGGGGAAAATTACTTTATTCTGTATATTTGAGAGATCTTGCTAAGTACTAAATCACTATATTAATCAATTTACCTGGCACAATTATTACTTTTTTAATAACAGAACCTTCGATGAATTTTTGCACATTAGTATTTTCTTTGGCGAGAACTTCAATTTCCTCGCGAGACATTGATTTGTCAACCATCAATTTACCACGCAATTTGCCATTAACCTGCACAATCATCTCTAATTCATCGACATCCAATGCTGAATTATCCACAATAGGCCAAACCTGATCCAATAACTCAGTTTGCGGTCGCAAATTCTTCCATAATTCTTCGCACACATGTGGAATAATCGGCGACAATAATAATACAACAGTTTCTAACAATTCCTGCGCTAAACTAATATCAACCTCAGTCACGATTTCAAATTTGCTGTAGCTATTTAACAACTCCATAACACTTGCGATTGCGATGTTAAATTGTTTTCTTCGTTGAATATCGTCGGTAACTTTATTGATTGTTTGATGCAATTGCGCGCGTAATTTCTTTTGCGTAGAATTTAATTCACTAGCAACGTATTTACTCACAACACCACGCTTGTGTTGCTCAAATACCATACGCCATACGCGGCGAATGAATCGATTTGCACCTTCAACACCGCTATCAACCCATTCCAAAGATAACTCTGGCGGAGATGCAAACATTGTAAATAACCGCGCTGTATCCGCACCGTATTGCGCAATAATTTCATGCGGATCAACACCATTATTCTTCGACTTTGACATTTTTTCCATGCCACCGTAAATTACATCTTTACCATCGGATTTTAATTGCGCACTTATCACATTTCCTTTATCATCGGTAAGCATCGTTACATCGCTTGGATTGTACCAATCTTTTTTGCCATCAGGATATTGACGATAAAATGTATTTGCCAACACCATTCCTTGACTAAGCAAACCCTTAAATGGTTCAGCAGAATTTACCAAGCCGATATCGCGCATTGCTTTATGGAAAAATCGCGCATAAAGTAGATGCAATATCGCATGTTCAACGCCACCAATATATTGATCAACTGGCGCCCAATAATTTGCCCGCTCATCTAACATTGCTACATTGCAATCATGAGATGCATATCGTGCGTAATACCAGCTCGAATCGACGAATGTATCCATCGTATCCGTTTCACGACGCGCTTTTTGACCACATTGCGGACAATTGGTCTCATAAAACTCAGGCATTTTTGCCAATGGTGAACCAGCGCCGTCAGGAATCACATCTTCCGGCAATCTAACTGGCAACTGCTCTTCTGGAACAGGCAAATCACCGCATGAATCACAGTGAATAATTGGAATCGGACAACCCCAATAGCGTTGCCGTGAAAGTCCCCAATCACGCAATCGATAAACGACTTTACCAGCGCCCAAATTCTTCGCGCACAATTCTGCTTCAATTGCAATAAATGCTTCATCAAAATTCATACCATCAAATTGTCCAGAATTGCACAAAACTCCTCTTTCGGTATACGCTTTGTCCAAAGTAGCCAAACTTCCATCCGCAGGAGAAATTACTTGCTTAATCGCCAAATTATATTTCGTGGCAAATTCAAAATCGCGCTCATCATGTGCAGGCACCGCCATTACCGCGCCAGTTCCATAATTCATCAACACATAATTCGCAATCCACACTGGAATTTGTTCACCCGTAATCGGATGCGCCACATAAAGCCCGCTAAATATACCTTTTTTCTCTTCCACAGCAATCGACGCTTCTGACACGCTGCCGTGCTTACATTCGGCGATAAATTCTGCTATTTCAGGCTTAATTGCTAATGCCTCAGCAACCACTGGATGTTCAGCGCTTATTGCCACATAAGTTACGCCCATCAATGTATCTGGTCGCGTGGTAAATACTTTTATTCCATCCGCACCATGCGCATGTGGGAATGTAACTTCCATACCCTGTGATTTACCAATCCAATTACGTTGCATAATTTTCACCGCATCTGGCCAACCCGCCAAATCGTCCAAACCAGACAATAATTCTTCAGCATAATCGGTAATTTTAAAATAATACATCGGAATTTCTTTTTTCTCAACCGTAGCACCACTACGCCAACCTTTACCGTCGATTACTTGTTCGTTTGCCAGAACAGTATGATCAACAGGATCCCAATTCACCACACCATTTTTACGGTAAATTAGTCCCTTTTTGTACAGCTGAATAAAAAACCATTGTTGCCAACGATAATACTCAGGCGTACACGTGGCTAATTCACGTGACCAATCCGCAGCAATACCCAATGATTGCAACTGATTCTTCATATATGCTATATTTTGATACGTCCATTTTGCTGGTGGCACCCCACCTTTTAACGCTGCATTTTCCGCGGGTAATCCAAACGCATCCCAACCGAACGGCTGCAAGACATTGTAACCTTGCATTTTGTGAAATCTAGCCAATACATCGCCAATTGTGTAATTGCGCACGTGTCCCATATGTAAGCGCCCAGATGGATATGCAAACATTGATAAACAATAATACTTAGGCTTTGATGAGTCTTCTTTCACCTCAAAAACCTTGTTAATTTGCCATTTATTTTGTTGTTTTTTTTCAATTTGATTGTGTATATAATTTTCTTGCATGTCGCTCGCATTCATTTTTCTAAAGAGTTTTAATACATAAGTTTACCATATTTATCATTTTTTTACTGAATTTTCCAATATGTGTTCTAGCTTTTACAATAGAATAGGATAACTTCATAATTTTTTAGTGAATGATGGAGAAATATAGAGTTTGTTAATGAAGAAAGCGTAATTTGGCAAACTGTTTGAGCGTTAGCGAGTTTTTGCCAAATAGATTTCGAATTAATACAAACTCATATTTCGGAATCTTTGAACGAAAAAATTATGAAGTTATCCTATTCTATCGAAACATTCAATGAAAATGAAAACTAGGACGTTAAAAAATTTTGTAAATATTTGTTGACTTTAACACTGCAAATAATATATAATACATTCCTCATGCGGAACAATCTATTGCCGAAGTGGTGGAACTGGTAGACGCGCCGGACTCAAAATCCGGTTCTGGAAACAGAGTGTGGGTTCAATTCCCGCCACCTCCACCATTTTATGCTTTCTAAATCATCAATTATCACTATATATTTCAATGCGTTGGGCTATATTATTAATAAATTGTAAAACTCCAAATATGTGGTTAAATAGTAGATAAACGTAGTTGCAATGACCCAAAAATGACCCAAATTAATAACTATTTTTAAAGCCAAGTTTATTATCATTATTGGGTATCCATCTACCATATATACTAAATATCATATTTACATCTACGTGCCCCATTTGTTGTGCAACCAATAGCGGGTTTTCACCATTAGACAATAATGTTGATGCATACGTATGACGCATTTGGTATGGATTTCTATACTCAACTCCAGCAACTAACAATATTCTACGCCAAGCCTCAGCTACTTTGTTACTATTTGCCCATGCTTTATTAGTATTTGGATTATGAAATACTTCTTTGTCTTTGCCTGTTATCATAAATTGTGATAGTAACGCCTCTCTGGCTTTGGGTAATAAGTATAATTCACGCTTTCCGGCTTTGGTTTTAGTTTTCTCTTTTATAATTCCAACAACTTTAGCACGTTTTATTGTAGCAATATCATTTTCTAAATCAACCACATCCCATTGTAAAGCAAGTAGTTCACTTATTCGTAATCCTGACCAAAATCCAAATTGTATAAGATTACGTAATTGTCCAGAAGTTGCATCAAGAATTGCCTGTATTTCATCTGCTGCAAATGGCTTAACAATATATTCTGATTTAGTGGCGTTGATACGTATCAATCTATCAAAACCTAATTTCTTAAGCGGATCACTCTCAATTAATCCATCATTTAAAGCATCAGAAAACAATGCTCGCATAATGATTAATGCATTTTGAATAGTCTTTGCTGTTGCACCAACGCTCTCAATCCATGATTTTATCTCAGCAGGTGTAATTTGATGAATGTAGAAATTACCAAAGTATGGCAGTAGAATACCATTAATAT
>CAYWWJ010000017.1:0-44806 GCA_964462055.1 uncultured Neisseria sp.
TATTTTTTTAACTATTTAGCAAAATATAGTTGACAAGTTATCATAGAAGTAGTTATAAATACTTTAGTTATTACAACAATGAAGTTGAACAGGTTAAAAGGATATGAATGAGAGATAGAAAATATAAAATACATTTTGTAGGTATTGGCGGTGTTGGTATGTCTGGTATTGCAGAGATTTTGCATAATCTTGGGCATATCGTTACAGGATCCGATGTTGCAAATAACATTAATACAGAGCGTTTAAGTTCGTTGGGCGTAAAAATTTATATTGGTCATGCAAGTGAAAATATAGATAGCGCAGATGTTGTTGTTGTGTCAACGGCAATTGATAAAGCAAATCCTGAGCTTATTGCGGCAAAATTGCGCAATATCCCTATTTTACCTCGTGCAGTTATGCTAGCCGAGTTAATGCGGTTTAAGTGTGGAATTGCTATTGCTGGTGCGCACGGAAAAACAACTACAACAAGTTTATGTGCTGAAGTGTTAAGTGTTTGTGGACTAGATCCTACATTTGTGATTGGTGGTAAATTAGCAACAACTGGGTCTAATGCTAAATTAGGATTAGGCGAATACTTAGTTGCCGAAGCTGACGAATCAGATGCCTCATTTTTATATTTAAATCCGATGCTTGCAGTTGTGACGAATATTGATCTGGATCATATGGAGACTTATGGGCACTGCCTTGATAAATTAAAGCAAACATTCATTGATTTTTTACAGCGACTACCTTTTTATGGTAAGGCTATTGTGTGTAATGAAGATGAGCATATTCGTGCAATATTGCCACAGATTAGTCGACCCGTGATTCGCTATGGCTTAGAGAAGAGTTGTGATATATATGCAAGTAATATAAAACCGAGTGGTACACAAATGGAGTTTGATCTACATATTCCGGTGCGAAATATTCATACACATGTGTTGCTAAATCTCTCAGGTGTTCACAATGTTTTAAATAGTTTGGCGGTAATTGCAATTGCGTTAGAATGTGAGTGCGATATTGATGATATTTTGCGTGGAATGGCTATTTTCCATGGTGTTGGCAGGCGATGTCAAAATTATCCACCAATAAACTATAATGGGATTAATGCGTTGTTGATAGACGATTATGGACATCATCCAACAGAATTACGTGTAACATTAACCGCATTAAAACAAGCTTATCCAAATAGGCGAATTGTACTTGTATTTCAGCCACATCGTTATACTAGAACGCAAGATTTATTTGATGACTTTGTAAATGTTTTGAGTACTGTTGATGTATTAATTTTACATGAAATATATTCAGCATGTGAGTCACCAATTGCAGGAGTTGATGCTTCGCATTTACTTGCGGTGATAAGTAGTAAGTCAAAAAATCCAATGTATTTTGTACCTGATTTGGAAACTGCTAGTACTAAAGTGTTGGAAGTCTTGCAAGATAATGATTTGGTGTTGACAATGGGTGCTGGAAGTATAGGTAAATTACCACAACTCATTCTAGATAGTGTGGAGAAAATATGAATCTAAAGCAAAAATATGGAAAAGTTGCTGTAATTATGGGGGGTGATTCTCCCGAGCGTGAGGTTTCTTTGATTAGTGGTAAATTTATGTTGCAAGCGTTACTTGATAGTGGAATAGAGGCACATAAATTTGACCCGTATCTACAACTAATAAGCGATCTAAAAACACTGGAATTTGATTGTGCACTGTTGGCTGTGCACGGCAAAAATTGTGAGGATGGGGTTCTGCAAGGCGCGTTAGAATATCTAAAAATCCCGTATACTGGTTCTGGCGTTATGGCAAGTAGCTTAGCCATGGATAAATATCGCACTAAATTGATTTGGCAACAAATGGGAATTCCACTTGCAAAGTCGCAATATATTAAGCGTGATGGTTTTGATTACACTAAATTTGAGCTTAAAATTAATTTACCTGTTGTAGTAAAACCTTCTTGTGAAGGTTCAACACTTGGCTTGTCTAAAGTTTATGACATTAACGAGATAAAAACAGCTATAGATCTTGCATTTAGTAAAGATGATGGTGTGTTAATTGAAGAAATGATTGTTGGTTCGGAATATACTATTACTTTGTTTGATGGTAAATGTTATCCTGTTGTAAAAATTGAGGCGGAAAATAATAATTACGATTATCAAAATAAATATTTTACTAATTCAACAAAATATATTTGTCCGTGTGAGCTTGAATCAGACCTGTTGGCAAAAATAGAAAATTACGCTAAATGTGCGTACAATGCATTAAATGTGTCTGGTATAGCCAGAATTGATTTCATGTTAGATGCACATAACAATATATATTTTCTTGAGTTAAATACATTACCAGGAATGACGGATCATAGTTTAGTGCCAATTGCATTTAAAGCTGTTGGAATTAATTATAAAGAATTATGTTTGCTTTTACTGAGTACTATTGGACTAAATAAATAAAAGATAATAACTATGCTAGATAATCTTTTCAATAATGTAAAACTGATTAATCGAATCAGTCATTTGTTTAATGGCTTTGCTATTATAATTTTATTGACTTGTGGCATAACATACATAATAAACAATTGGTTTATGGTTGAGAATATTATTGTAACAGGCAATGAAAAGCATATTACGAAAAATCAGATAGAATATATTGCGAATGGTCGATTATCTGGGTCAATATTTTCAATTGATATTGATAAATTACGCTATGATTTTATGCAACTGCCATGGGTAAAAGAAGTTGCTATTAGTCGGGTATTTCCAAATTCATTAATGGTGAATATTATTGAGTATCAATCGTTTGCTCGTTTTGCTAACGTTGGTTTAATTACACCTGATGGAGAAATTTTTAATGGTGCTGATGATAATCTGCTTTTACCAGTGTTTTATACTAATGCTGAAGACATCAGAACTAGCGTGAGTTTGTATCACAATATTTTGCCAGTAATAGCCGCTCGCAATTTACATATTAGTAGCTTGGAGTTTGACGGTGCAGTAATTACATTGATTTTGTCTGATGGGGAAAAAATTGTGCTATGTAAGAATGAATTAAACGCTGAATTAAATAAATTAAATTTGTACTGGGAACGTTTAAAAATAATGAATTCAAATTTGAAATCAATGAATTTTTGTTATAAAAATGCAGTTGCAATAAACACGCCTGTGAGGGCTGGGAAGGCTGGTATTAAGTGAGTGGTAAATTAATATTTAGTTTAGATATTGGTAGCTCTAAGATTACAGCAATAGTTGGTAGTATAGGGTCGCAAGTAAAAATTCATGGCGTTAGTAGTTATTATTTTATGCATAATAATCAACAAAATGATTATCTATGTGTTACTAATGGAAATATTTGTGAATTAGAAACAATTATAAACAGAATATCTCGGTGTTTGAATGAAGCTCAATTTAATGCTGATTGTTCAAGCGGTGGAGTTATTGTAAATTTTGCAGGCGCGCATTTGCTAAATATTTATTCTAAAAGCAAATTGGAACTAAATGGCGCTGCTATAACCGAAGATACAATAAGACAATTAATCAATGAAGCATTAAACTTTAATTTAGCTAGTCAATATGAAATACTTGATTATGAAGTGCAAGAATATTTACTAGATAATGAAAATTATACGATAAATCCATTAAATTTGATGTGTAATGAAATTGAGGCGAATATAAATTTATTTGTTGGTAGCAAAGTACAAATTGCGAATGTAAAAAAAGCAGTGAGGCAGAGTGGTTTTAACTTGTCTAAATTAGTCCCTGCAGGTATTTTATCTGGAATGTCTGTGCTTAATTATGAAGAAAAAGAGCTCGGATGTTGTTTAATTGATATTGGTGCTGGGACTACCGATGTTGTAGTTTATGAGAATGGATTTATTCGTTATATGGTATCATTACCAATCGGTGGTGAGCAAATTACGAAAGATATTGCGATGGTGTTAAAGATTTCACGAGATTTAGCTGAGGATATTAAAATTAATTATGGTGCTTGTTCTTATGTCAATACTCAACATAAAGAAAGCATTAGTATTGTAGATCATCGTGGGCTTAGTAATGTGGTTTCGCGAAAAATGTTAGTGGATATAATTAATGATAGATTAAATGAATTATTTGAATTAATATTAATACAATTAAATAAGCAAGGAATTTATGCTATAATAAGCTCTGGCGTAGTAATGACTGGTGGAACATCTTTGTTACCAGGTCTGAAAGAATTCGCGGAGCAAATATTTGCACAGCAAGTTAAGCTTGGAGTTCCAATATACGAGGGTGATTTTGCTGATCTAGTAACTAATCCTCGATATTCTACTAGCATTGGTGCATTGTATTTTGCAAGTAATTATATGTTAGATGAGATAAAAGATTACGAAGCAAATAGGGATTCATTGGATTTTAAAAAATTATTAAAAAGCGTAAAAAACATTTTTAAAAGTAAAGGTTAAAAAATGGATAAACTATTTGAATTTAATGATAATAGCTTTGAAATGGCAGAGATAATGACTCACGTTGGTGAAGTTATTAAAGTGATTGGTGTTGGCGGTGGCGGATGTAATGCGATTGATGGGATGGTCCGCAATGGAATTAAGCATGTAGAATTTATTTGCGCAAATACTGATGCAAAAGCACTTAGTAGGAACAAGGCACATCATTTATTACAATTAGGACATGGGCTTACGCGTGGATTAGGCGCTGGTAGCCAACCTGAAATAGGTAAAAAAGCTGCAATGGAAGATCGAGAAAAAATTGCATCACTACTAAAAGGTACTGACATGCTATTTATAACATCTGGCATGGGCGGTGGTACTGGTACTGGCGCAGCTCCTGTGATTGCAGACATTGCACGAAGTTTAAATATTTTGACTGTTGGTGTAGTGACTAAACCTTTTGATTATGAAGGCGAAAAGCGTAAAAAAACTGCAGATGCTGGAATAGATGAGTTAAAGAAATATGTTGATTCATTGATTGTTTTACCAAATGAGAAATTACTCTCAGAGCTAGATGAAGATGTGTCAATGCGTGATGCATTTTCCGCTGCTGACAATGTATTAAAAGGTGCGGTTTTGGGGATTACCGAAGTTATTAAAACTCCAGGAATTATTAGCCTTGATTTTGCTGATGTTAAAACTGTAATGTCAGGTCGCGGTCTGGCAATGATGGGTTCAGCTGCAGCAAAAGGTCAAAATAGAGCACGTGAAGCAGCTGAAAAAGCAATTTTTAGCCCGCTACTTGATGATGTATCATTAGATGGTGCTCGTGGTGTATTGGTAAATATATCTTCTGCTCCAGGTGCGCTAAAAATGAAAGAATATCATGAGATTCTGGGGTTAATTCAAAGCCATGTTCACCCTGATGCTGATTTTAAAGCTGGAATGGCAGAAATTGAAGATATGGATGATGATGAAATACGTGTAACTGTAATTGCAACAGGTCTAAGTGATCTTAAGAGCAGGACGTTGGATAGTGCTTTGTTTAAAAAGGATGATGCATTTGATGATGGTGCAGATGTTTTCAAAAATGAGATAAATACTGAGGCGAATGAGCCATTTTCTGGATTAAGTAAAGGGATGTTTTCAACACCAGCATTTTTCAGAAAAAATAGATCATGATTTATCAGCGGACGATAAAAAATTCTGTTACAGTAACAGGTGTAGGGTTGCATTCAGGTTGCCGAGTTAAATTAACCATCAGACCTGCAAAGGCAGATGAGGGTATCATTTTTGTGCGTACAGATTTAGCTGAGCTTCCTACGATGAAGTGTCATCCATTCTTGGTGAATGACACTAGGCTATCCTCAACATTAGTCAACGAAAATAGCGTTCGTGTGGCAACAGTTGAACATTTACTTTCTGCTTTTGCTTGCTTTGGAATTGACAATATAATTGTTGAGTTGTCCGCATCAGAAATTCCAATTATGGATGGCTCTTCTAATTCATTTTTATATTTATTAGATCAGGCAGGGATTATGGAGCAGTCAGCTAAAAAGAAATATATCAAGATAAAACAAGAAATTGATATTATTGAAGCAAATCGGTGGGTTAAATTAGTACCATATAATGGTTATAAAGTGAAGCTTAGTATTGAATTTGATCATCCATTGTTCAAACCAGAATACAGTTCATTTGAGGTGGATTTTGCGAATATGTCATATGTTGATGAAATAAGCCGTGCGCGAACATTTAACTTCATGGATGAAGTTGAAATGGTGTTAAAAAATGGTTTAGGGCTTGGGGGTAATCTTAGTAATGCGATTATAATCGATGAAGATACCGTGTTAAATGAAGGGGGGTTACGGTTTAATAATGAATTTGTTAGACATAAAATTTTAGATGCGATTGGCGATTTATATATTGCTGGTCACCCGATAATTGGCGCTTTTGAGGGCTTTAAATCGGGACATGCAATTAATAACAAATTATTGCGTAAATTATTGAATATGCCAGAGAGTTTTGAATGGGTTACTTTTGATAATGAAGATGATATTCCGCCTGGGTTTCATTATGTTGCGTAATATAATTTTTATTAAATATTTTGAGTACATTTTTTGGGAGAGGATTCCATGTTAGAAGAAAATTGTTTATTGTGTAGTGACGTAGATGGGGAGCTTATTTATAAGAACCATCTATTTCGTATTGTATTGGCTGGAGAAGCTGATTATCCTGGATATATTAGAGTAATCGTGAATGATCATGTCAAAGAATTAACTGATTTACCAACAGAGAAATCGTGGCTGTTATTTTTGGCTGTGTTAGAAGTAGAAACTATAATCAAACATTGTATGATGCCATATAAGATTAATATAGCAAGTTTTGGTAATGTTGTGCCACATTTGCATTGGCATATAATTCCTCGGTATAAAGATGATAAGCATTTTCCCAATCCAATATGGGGAGAAACTACACATCCTGAATACAAACCGTTTGCGGGACTTGTGGAAAATGAGAGAAATTTGGTTGCGATGATTTTGGAGCGATTTTGTGTTGATAAAGATTTAGAATTACCTAGAATGTAATGTATAGCATAAATTACGAATTTTTCTGTCGATGATTATGAAATATAAGTACTTTATGCTATACATTTAGATTTATGCAAACTTAACATCCAAACTATTTTGTATGAATTGCTCAATTTCTGATGAATTTAATTGTAAACTATCTATCAATACTTGATAGTTTTGATTTATATACCCACCAAAATAGGCTGGGTCATCCGAATTAATCGTAACTTTTGCTCCAGCATGCAATAGTTCTAAAGCTTGATGATTTTTAAGTTCTGGAACAACTTGTAAACATTTATTTGATAACGGACACATGGTTAACCCTATTTGGTCTTTGACAACTCTACTAATTAGCTGCTTATCCTGCAATATACTATTTCCATGATCAATCCTATCTACACCCAAGACATCTAATGCTTCCCAAATATAGTTAGCTGGACCTTCTTCACCGGCATGGGCAACTAATTTTAAATTTGCCTTTTTTGCTATAGCAAATAAATTTTTAAATTTCCTTGGTGGATTACCTAATTCAGACGAATCTAATCCAATACCTATAAATTTATCACGATAATTCATTAGCTTTTCAAAAGTATGAAGCGCGTCATATTCACTTAAATGCCTCAAGAAACATGGAATTAAGCTTCCCTTTATCCCATAGTTCAACTCTGCTTGTGTAATGGCTCCGGTTATTCCATTTAAAACTGTATCTAATGGTATTCCACGTTCTAAGTGAACCTGTGGATCGAAAAACATTTCACTATATGTAACACTATCTTGATTAGCTTTTGTTAAATATGCGTAAGTTAAATCATAGTAGTCTTGTTCTGTTTGCAACACAGAAACACCTTGATAATAAATATCAAGAAAATCTTGTAAACTATTAAATTTATATGCATTTTTAATTGCAGAAACTGTATCACCATTTAGTGTCACTTGATTTTTATTTGCAAGTTTTAACAACATATCTGGCTCTAAACTACCTTCCAAATGAATGTGAAGTTCTGCTTTGGGTTTTTTTAAAATACTTTGCATAAATTCGTCCTCCATAATTTATAAATTAATTAGAACAAACAAAAATTTAATAAATAAAAAACCAGCCAACGCAACAAATTGCTACAATTAATAATGACGGACTAATTTCCTTGAATTTACCTAGTAATATTTTTAATACCGTATAACTTAAAATGCCAAATACAGCCCCTGCCGTTATTGAAAAACAAAAAGGCATCATAATTATTGTCAATATAACTGCAATAAATTCCTCCAGGTGTTCAATCTTTAATTTCGTTATATCTTTCATCATTAATATTCCCACCAGAACTAAAATTGGTGCCGTTGCTGAAGGTGGAATTGCAGCCAATAATGGTGCAAAAAATAAAAATGGCAAACACAATAAACCGCTGACAATGGAAGAAAACCCAGTCTTAGCACCAGACCGTATTCCTGATGAGCTCTCAACAAATACTATTGCCGCGGACGTACCAAATAATGCACTAACCACACCACCTAAACCATCGGTTGCCAAAGAACGCTTTAAGTAACTATCTCTTTCGTTATAGTCTTTATAATCAATTTGCTCTAACAATCCAACCATAGATGCTGTTGCATCAAAAAAATTCACAATAAACAATGATAATACCGCAGGTATTACACTAAATTTTAAAGCACCAACAAAATCTATTTTATTAAACAAGCTAAAATCTGGCATATCTACAATTTGTGTCGGTATCACACTAGGCGTTATAATCATATTTATAACCGTAATTACAATAATTGTTAGTAAAAACGCATAGCTTTTTTTGTGAATAAACAACGTTGTAGCTATAAAAAATCCTAAAAATGTTAATAGTAATTGAATATTTATCTTGCTCAGTGATAACAAAGTATTTGGATTATTAATAATCAACTTAACGTTATGAAAGCCAATTAATATCAAGAATAGTCCTATCCCAATTGAAAGCGCATATTGTAAATTAATTGGAATAGCATTGATCACCTTACTTCGAATTGGCGTAATAGACAATACAAAAAGTAATAAACTTGATAAGAATACAATACCAAGTGCGGTTTCTAATGGTAGTTGCTCATGAATAACTAATGTATAACTGACAATTGCATTGATTCCCATGCCAGGAGCTAATACAAATGGTAATTTAATTATAAACCCAGCTAATATTGTCATGATAAACATGGTTATTATTGTTGCAGTTATCATCGGAATCATTGGGAATGCCTTGCCATCAGCATTTAAAATAATTGGATTTACCGCAATAATATAACTACATGCCATAAAATTAATGATTCCGCCATGTATTTCTTTAGTGAATGAAATTTTATCACCAGCCAATGTAAATATTTTATGCATGTATATATTCCAAACTTCTAAATTTTAAAATAATACCGTGTTGTAATACATTTTGGTATATATTGTGACCGCCATTTCACCGAAAAATAACATAATATTTGTTAACATTTATTGACCTTTATCATGAAATTCAAATTTGCTATTTAAAATTTCTTCAAGTTTTTCTAGTGGATTTGTGGCCTGAGTTATTGGGCGTCCGATTACCAAATAGTCTGCTCCGTTTTTGAATGCATTTTCAGGTGTCATGATGCGTTTTTGATCGTCAGCTTTTGAGTCAGCCAATCTTATTCCAGGGGTTATGGTCAAAAACTTTTTGTCGGTGATATCTTTTATTTTATTTGCTTCCAATGCAGAACAAACCACCCCATCCAATCCACATTCAAAGCTCAGTTGTGCCAAATCTATTGTATGTGCTGTGATGTCTTTTTGTATATTGATATTATCCAAATCAGTTTGTGTCATACTAGTTAACATTGTAACAGCGATTAATAATGGCTTATTATTGTCGTCAAGTTCATCAATAGAATTACGTGCGGCTAATAGCATTTCTTTACTACCACTTGCATGAACATTTATCATCCATACACCTAAATTGCTTGCAGCTTTGCAAGCATTATACACTGTGTTTGGAATATCATGAAATTTTAAATCAAGAAATACTTTATAGCCACCTGCAACAAGTTTTTCAATAAATCGTGGACCTGTTGCGACAAAAAGTTCTTTGCCAACTTTTAATTTGCATAGGCTTGGATCAAGCTGTCTGATTATGGCAAATGCATCGTCTTCATTGTTGTAGTCAAGAGCTACAATTATTGGTGATTCAATATTGGTATTATGATAATTAAAGTGATTCACTATGTTTCTCGTTAAAGTATTGTAGCTACCTCGTAATGATGTTTACAATGTACAGAATAAATAATTTTACTGATTTTGTAATAACTCATGAGGAAAAACTTAATTTATTCTGTATATTGAAAGATGTCGCCAAGTAGTTACAAAATATTAGGTTTCTACGTTATTGGGGTTGATACTTTCCCACTCATAGCATGCAGGGCATTGCCAAAAGAATGTTTTTGATTTAAAATTACATCTTCCGCATCGATAACCGGCATATTTTTCATGGTATTTGAGTAAAATGTTTTTGACAATTTCAGCATCTTTTTTACCTTCAATAGACACTTTATTCATATGTAGCTCAATAATTCTTGCTGCAATTAAGGAGCTTGGATTTTTTTGTATTGAAGCGCGAAAATATTCAAGAGTTATTTCTGGTGTTTCATAGTTTAATAGTGTTTGGTATAAAAAATCACACAAATTTAGCTGAGGATATAATGTTGTGTATCCTTTTATTAATCTAATACCTTCTTTTATTTTGTTTAAACGTAAATATGAATCAAAAATTTTATCTATAACCATTGGTAAATATAAATAATTTTGCTTCTCAATTTCTTGCCATGTATTAATTGCTTCCTCATATTTTTCTTGGCTAGAAAATAAGTCGCCTAGTAAAATATTGGCACGCACACATTTACGGTTTGTATCTAGCGCGGTCATAATATATTGATAACTAATTTCATTATTTGATTTTATTAGTGCCTCGCTGGCCAATTCACAGTTAAATTGTGCAACTTCTGTGTGGTAACTATAATCACTTGTCGCTAAATTTTTTGCTGTCTCAATTGCATCAACCCAGTTTTTATCTTGCTGATATATATTTAGTAACATATCCTGTGCTTGATTTGCATATAAATTGCTACTTTTTAATTTTAGTAGCAACGATTCAGCTCTATCAACTAATCCAGCCTTGCCAAAATCTTTTGCTAATTCTAGACGAATTTTATCTTTATCATCGTTAGAAAATACGTATTGTGAATTAAGTAGTTTACTATGTAACTTAATAGCTAAATCATTTTCACCACGGTTGCGGTATAATTTACCAAGACTCATTTGTAATTCGGTTAATTGTGGTTCTTGTTCAATAATATCACGCAAATTATCGCTTGCAATGCCAGTCTTATTTTCCACTAGTGTGTCAATGCTCTCAAAAACACGCGCAGGCATGCTTTTTGCGTGTTTAATTACGGTTTTCATATCAATTCGTCCAGCGAACCATCCAAAAGCAAAGAATAATGGCGTTAGCAGTAGCCATAAGATTATAATATCCAAGTTAATTATCCTTAAATAGAATCAACAGAGTCTTTAATTTGTTGTAATTTATTTAATTGTTTATTTAGCTGTTTTATTTCTTGTTTTAGCTCAAGTTTGCTCACGAAACTAGAAATAACTCCAAGCAAAATTCCAAGAATTAGAAACAATGCTACCAATATAATTAATGGTAGTTTTAGTGCATATATGCCAAGCAAGTTGAATTCGACAGTTTGAAAGTTGTTCATTGCAAGCACTAATATTAGAATGAATAATATTATGCGCCAAATTAGGCGGAAGCCTTTACTAATTTGCATTTGTACATCCTTTTCCCAGTTATAAATTAACTGTATCAAGTGCCATCGTTATGCTCAGTATTGTAATTATCATTATCGATATAATAAACATTTTTCGCGCCCATGTGCGGTCATCATTGGTGCTAAATCCTTTTGATGCTTGTAGAATCCAATTAATTCCTAATAAAATTGCAACGAAAAAATAAACAACTCCAGTATAGTGAAAAATGCTTAAACCTAAACTTACAATAGCAAATAATATAGTATAAATTAGCATGTGAATTTTTGTTGTGGATATCCCTGATTTTACTGGTAATACTGGAATATTTGCATTTTTGTAGTCATTGAAGCGATATATGGCAATTGCATATGAATGTGGCATTTGCCATATACTCAACATAATAAATAAGATTATAGCTCCAGTATCAATATTATTAGAAACTGCGCAGTATCCAACTAGTGGTGGCACAGCTCCAGAAATACTACCAATGAGTGTTCCATTGACTGATGAACGTTTGAGCCATAAACTATATATCACAACGTAAACGAATAATCCGATTAATGCGATCATTGTTGTTAAAATATTTACGTGATAATATAAAATTAATGTTCCACAAAGCCCAAGTATAAATCCATATAGTATTGCAATTGTTGGGCTCATTTGTCCATTAGCTAGTGGTCTATTTTTAGTTCGCTCCATTAGTTTATCAATGTCACGGTCAATATAGTTATTAAAAACACATCCAGAAGCTATAATCAACGAAATCCCCAATAGTGTTATTAAAAATAATACAAAATTGCTTTTTCCGTGTGATGCGAGAAAAAATCCTCCCATAACAGTTATTAGATTTCCAAAAATAATCCCTGGCTTTGTTATCGTAAGAAATTTTTTTAGCATTATGGCATATTTTCCATCATGTTGTGATCCATCATATTGTAATCTAAATTATGCATAATCCACAATGATCCAATGACTAAAATCCCTACAATTAAAATAGTGAAGATAAATGCCATTAAATTCCACCGCGGTTTAGATTCAGATCCTAAATGTAGAAAAAATATTAATTGCACAGCTAATTGTAATATTCCTGCAACTACTATTGAAAACACAGTTAAACCATGGTCTAAATGATGATTGGTCACTATTTCGTACGGCACAATAGTTAGTATAATTGATAGAATAAAACCAATAATATAATATCTAACTGTACCATGGCTTTCACCATAGGCGGTATCATGATTATTGCTACTCATTATATTGCTCCCATTAGGTATACGATTGTAAATACGAAAATCCAGACTATGTCTAAGAAATGCCAAAATAAGCTTAAGCACGCTAATTTTCTTGTTGTAACTGATGTAACGCCATGCTTGGTAACTTGTAGCATAAGTGCTAGCATCCAAATTAATCCGCTAAATACATGCATTCCATGTGTGCCAACAAGTGTGAAAAATGATGACAGAAATCCACTTCTAGACCAGCTATTGCCTTCTTCTACTAATTTATGGAATTCATATATTTCCATAGTCAAGAACGAAGCGCCAAGTAAAAATGTGATAAATAGCCAAAATAATACTTGTGATTTATGCTTTTTATGTGTAGCAAGCATCGCCAAACCATATGTAAAGCTACTTGTTAATAAGATAAATGTTTCAACTAACACAAACGGCATACTGAATAATTCTTTTGCCCCAGGTCCACCATATACATTGTTGTGTAATACTGCATATGTGGCAAATATACTTTCAAACAAAATGCAGTCACTCATTATGTATATCCAAAATCCAAATATGGTTTTTGAATCTTCATGGTGATGATCATCGTGATGATTCTCTTGATTTAAAATTTGTGTTGTCATTATTTATTCCTATTCGAAATTTCAGTTTCTATTTTTTCAACTTCTGCTGCTGTTACGTAATAATCTTTATCGTAATCAAATGAACGATACAATATTGCAGCAAGTGTTCCAATTCCACCAACAATTGCAAGCCACCAAATATGCCATATCATTGCAAAACCTACGACAAATGTAAACCCTGCAGTTATGAAGCCCATTGCGGTACTTTTTGGCATATGTATATCTTGATATACTGGTTTAACTTTTGGTCGATTAGCCTGCTTTATTTCCCAAAATGCATCTCTGTCATGTACAGTTGGAGTTATTGCAAAGTTATAAAATGGCGGTGGTGAAGAAGTTGACCATTCTAGAGTTCTACCATCCCATGGATCGCCTGTTAGATCTAGGTTCTTCTTACGGTTTTTGATACTGTAAATTAAATCAACAATGGTTAAACCAATTCCACAAGCAACAATTAGAGCGCCACATGCTGCAACTATTAAGTATGGATGCCACGCAACAACATCATAATGTTGCATACGTCTGGTCATACCCATAAAACCTAATGCATATAGTGGCATGAATGCAACGAAGAAACCGATTAACCAGCACCAAAATACGGCTTTGCCGATTCTAGGGCTTAGTTTGAAACCAAATGCTTTAGGGAACCAGTAACCAAATCCAGCAAGATAACCAAAAACTACACCACCAATAATAGTGTTATGAAAGTGTGCAATTAGAAATAGGCTATTATGCAGTAGAAAATCAGCACCAGGAACAGACATTAGAACTCCTGTCATTCCACCAAGCGTAAATGTAACTAAAAATCCTATTAACCACATCATTGGTGCAGAATAAGTAATTCGTCCACGATACATGGTAAATAGCCAGTTAAATATTTTAACACCTGTTGGTACAGAAATGATCATTGTTGCAATACCAAAAAAGGCATTTACGTTTGCTCCAGCACCCATCGTAAAGAAATGGTGTAGCCATACGACAAAAGCAAGAATTGTAATTACGCCACTTGCCCATATCATTGTTTGGTAACCAAACAAACGTTTACGTGCAAATGTTGCCACGACTTCAGAAAATATACCAAATGCAGGTAAAATCAAGATGTATACTTCAGGATGTCCCCATGCCCAAATCATATTGATATACATCATTGGATTACCACCAAAGTCAGAGGTGAAGAAATGCATGTCGAGGTATCGATCTAATGCTAACATAGCTAATGTAACGGTTAAAATAGGGAATGCAATAATAACCAATATCATACTAAATAATGCAGTCCAAGTAAATACTGGCATACGCATTAATGTCATTCCAGGGCAACGCATTTTTAGAATTGTTACGAAGAAATTAATTCCTGAGAGTAATGTTCCAATACCCGAAATTTGTAATGCCCATAGATAATAATCAACTCCGACTCCTGGGCTATATTGCAACTCCGACAATGGAGGATAGGCTAACCATCCAGTTGCGGCGAATTCACCAACTACAAGAGATAGCATCACCAACACAACGCCGACTACAAATAACCAGAAACTTAATGAATTCAAGTATGGAAACGCTACATCACGAGCCCCGATTTGTAATGGTACAACAAAGTTTAGTAGACCAAACATAAATGGCATTGCCATGAAGAAAATCATGATTACACCGTGAGCTGTAAAGATTTGGTCGTAATGATGCGGAGGTAGAAACCCTTGTGATGTTCCAACGGCAATTGCTTGCTGTGAACGCATTAACAAAGCATCTGAAAATCCACGTAGTAGCATAACTATCGCCACCACAATATACATTATTCCGATTTTTTTATGGTCAACTGTGGTAATCCATTCTGTCCACAGATATTTCCATTTTTTAAAATAGAATAAAGCTCCAATAACGATCAATGCGCCAATAGCCATCATTGCACCTGCAGCCATAATAATAGTCTGGTCAAATGGTATTGCGTCGAGTGTTAATTTTCCAAACATATTTATTTCCTTTAGGTGTATTTGAGTTTTATAATTTTAGTTGTCATCGGTAGGTTTTGGCATATGATCCATTCCTGGCATGCTATCAGTATGTGGCATTAATTGTAAATCCTCCATGCCTGGCATCATGAATTTCATGATAATACTATCATATAATTTCTCACGAACTGAAGAATAATATACTACAGGATTTTTGTGGCTTGGTTTTACTAGTACTTTGTATTCATCTACAGTCAATTTATTTGTAGACTTTCTAACTTCATTTACCCAATTGTTAAACTCTTCATCTGAGCTTGCTTTGGCTACGAATTTCATATCTGAGAATCCAGCGCCACTATAGCTTACAGACATTCCTAGATATTCACCGGGGGTATCTGCCATTAGATGCAATTTAGTTTGCATTCCAGCCATTGCATATATTTGCCCACCAAGTTGCGGAATCATGAATGAATTCATTGGTGCATCAGCAGTGATTTTGAAATTTATTGGTGTATTTATAGGAAATTGAATAAAGTTCACGGTGGCGATATTTAGATCTGGATAAATAAATAGCCATTTCCAATCTAATGCAATTGCTTGAATAGTTACTGGGGCAACATCAGATTCTAGTGGTTTATACGGATCTAATTCGTGTGTTGTTTTCCATGTAACTATACCTAAAATTAAGATGATTACGCATGGAATAGCCCATACGACAGCTTCTAATCTAGTGTTATGTGCCCATTCTGGCTCATATTTTGCTTTTGTATTTGAGGCTCTATATTTCCAAGCAAAGACAAAAGTGAGAATAATTACTGGAATAACGACTATCAACATAAGAACAGTAGCGGTTAGAATTAAATGTTTTTCTTGTAATCCGATAGTGCCTTTAGGGTCAAGCACTATCATATTACAGCTAGTTAAAAGTAGCATTATTCCTATAGACATTAATGTCGTTAAGGGTAATTTATATATTTTTTTCATTTTTCTGGAAATCCCTCTTATAATGGTTAATTTATTTACAGAATTAGGCTTAATTTATTAATCAACATTTGCGCCAATTATTTTACCATAAATTAGTTGTAAATGTCTTGTATTATAATATTAATTTAAATTAATTAAGGGTTTTAATATAACTGGTATTTTAAGTTACCATGTTGTTCATGTTAAGTATTGGCAACATAATTGCAATTACAATTACAAGAACAACCATACCCATGAATAGAATTAGAGCTGGCTCTAAGATTCCTGTTAATAATTGACTTCGGTGTGTTAGTTCTAACTCTTGATGACTACCAGCTTGTTCTAATAGATGATCTAGGTTACCAGATTTTTCACCACTTGCGATTAAATGAATTACAACAGGAGGGAATGCTTTCTCGGCACCCAATGCTACTGCTAATGGAATACCTTCTTGTACAGCTTTTAGAGCGCGATTCACAGCATTTTTTAGCATGTAATTGCTAACGGTATCACGACCGGCTTCAAGCGCTGCAATCATTGGTACACCACTAGATAACAACAGGGATAATGTGTGTGTAAAACGAGCTACATCAATATTAATCAATAATTTACCGAGTACAGGAATAGTTAATAATTTTTTATGAATTCTGAGCTTGCCTTCATGGGATTTTAAGGTTTTATAGATGGTGTATCCAATTAATGCCAACACAACAAGAATAATCCAGCCATAACTACGTAGCCCATTGCTGGTGCCAATAAGTATGCGCGTAATTAGTGGCAGCGCTTGTTTTGATGCTTCGAATACATTAACAACTTGCGGAACTACATAAACTAATAAAGCAACTATTACTAAGATAGCAACAATCGTTACGATGATTGGATAAAGCAGTGCCATGAGGATTTTACTAGTGAGTTCACGTGTTCTATCGCTGTATTCGGCAAGTTTTGTCATTACGTTTGCAAGACTTCCTGACTGTTCACCTGCATGGATTAAACTACAGTAAACAGTTGGAAAAACACGTGGATACATGCGCATAGATGCGGACAAACTTCGCCCGCCAAGAACTTCACCACGAACCCCCATAATGATTGATTTTTGTTCGGGGCTTTCTAACTGATCGCCCAATGCATTTAATGTCTGTTCTACAGATAATCCAGAATTCAATAAAATAGAAAATTGTCGCGTAATCAAAGAAAGTTCAAGTGCAGAAACAGGTTTTCTAAAATTTAGCCCTTTACTTTTTTTGCTTTGTGAATCTTTTACTGACTCAATATTGTATGCATTTAGACCTTTGTCACGCAATAATTGTCGTGCATTTCGTGGTGATTCAGCCTGGATTACACCACTTCGTTCTTTGTTGTTTGCATCTACTGCTTTGTAATTAAAGGTAGCCATTTGCGTATCCTATTCTTTGGTGACAGATAATACTTCTTCTAACGAGGTTTTTCCACTAATAACCCAGCGCATTGCATCCATCCTTAGCGTTTTCATGCCTAAATTGTTAATCGCATAATTCTCAATTTCGTGCTCACTAACAGCGTTGTGAACCATTCGTTGAACTTCTTCGTCAACGACAAGTAATTCATGTATACCATTACGCCCTCTATAACCTGTTCCACTGCAAACATCACAACCAACAGATTTATAAACAATTGTATCTGCTGAAATACCAAGTTGCGCGCGCATTTGATCATCAATAGTTGTATTTTCGGCTTTACATTGTGAACATAATAGTCTCAATAAACGTTGTGCGAGCACCCCAATTAATGTTGAGGATAGTAGGAATGATTCTACACCCATGTCGATTAGACGCGTAACTGCTGATGCCGCCGTGTTGGTATGTAGTGTTGCGAGTACTAAATGACCCGTTAAGCTGGCTTGAACTGCGATTTGTGAAGTTTCCAAATCACGAATTTCACCAATCATTACGACATCTGGATCTTGACGTAAAATAGCTCTTAGCGCTCTTGCGAATGACATCTCTATTTTAGAGTTAATCTGTGTTTGACTAATACCTTCAATATCATACTCAACTGGGTCTTCTACTGTCATAATATTTAATGTTTGTGCATCTAATCTGGCTAATGCAGCATACAGTGTAGTTGATTTACCAGAACCAGTTGGACCTGTAACGAGAAAAATCCCATGTGGGCGACCGATAATTTTATCGATTTTTTTCAACGTAGTTGACTCCATGCCCAGCACTTCTAACTGCAAACGTTCTTTATTTTTATCAAGTAGCCGCATTACAATACGCTCACCATGTCCAGTTGGAATCGTAGATATACGTAAGTCTATTTCGCGACCAGCAAGCCGCAGAGAAATACGTCCATCTTGTGGCAAACGTTTTTCAGCAATATCAAGTTGCGCCATAATTTTAATGCGCGATACTAATGCCGCATGCAATCCAGGATTCACATCAATTACATTTTGTAGAACTCCATCACGACGAAATCTTACGCTAGATTTGCGCTCATATGCATCTAAATGAATGTCGGATGCATCTTCTCTTACTGCTTGAGTTAAAAATGCGTTAATAATTCTAATTACAGGTGCTTCATTTTCTGATTCAAGCAAATCTTCTGTTTTGGTGAGATTTTGCATTAGATCTGATAAGTCAATATCTTCTTGCATATCATCAACAACAGCAGCTGCATTTGCGCTTGAATATGCCTCAGACAACAACGCATCAAAATACCTGTCTTCAATACGCTTAATTGCAATAGATTGATGCAGTTTGCGCTTAATCTCACTGATTACAACTGGTGTGAGTTTATCTACTGATGCAATCTGTATAACTTCATCTTCTACTGCATATATACATATTTTATTATGCTTGGCAAATAAATATGGAATACGTCTTGAGTATTTGTTGGGTTTAAATTTAATATCTTGCATAATTTACTCTATTGGTTTTTAGGAGTAATTAGTGGTATAGTAGAGCTATTTACATCATCTGTATTCTGCCTATGTTGTATAGTTGTAGTTTTTATTTCTGGTGCGACACCAACTGTACCACCATTTTTGATGGTTTCATTGCGTACATCTACAATCGGAATGCTTTTGTTGAGGTTTAAGCTGCTTCCATCATTAGCTTGTTTTTCCATCATGTTTGGTACTTGGTTATCCATTGTTACAGGATTTATCGCTGGCAATAAAGCATTTCCAGTTGCTTGTACTGTATTTTGTTGATCTACTACATATCTATAACGTTGATTGGTAAGTGCCTTATAACCTTCCATGTTTTTAATTATGACTGGGCGTAAAAATAGTACTAAATTAGATTGCGTATGAGTTCGTGACTGCCAGCTAAATAGCCATCCAAGATATGGAATATCACTTAAAAGCGGAATACCATTTTTGACAATTGCAATTTTGTCGCTAGTCATACCGCCAAGAGCGATAATTTGCCCATCATCCACCAATAGTGAAGTATCTAGCGTACGCATATTAATAGTTGGACCAGCAGCAAGAGTTAATGTAGATTGATCAACACTTGAATCTTCTTGATGAACTGCTAATTGAATGGTACCATTTTGCGTTATTAATGGCTTAAATTTTAATACAGTACCAGTATTTTGTCGAGTATATGTATTGAATGGATTACCATTATTATTTTGTGTTGAACCATTTGGAATACCGATTTGAGCACCAACCATAATTGAGGCTTCTTCATTATCCATTGTTAATAGAGTTGGTCTTGTCAATATATTACCCATGCTGTTAGATGTAATCATATTGGCTAATGCACCTAAGCCAGGCACGGTTTGCCCACCAATTGTAGTTGTTCCAGTGACTAAACCAATATAGACTTGGTTTGGTAAGGTTGGTACAGTAGTTGCGCTACCACTTTTCACTGCTGCTACGCCTGTTGCAACAGTAGTTGCCATAGAGCTGAGACTATTTGCACCGTCTCCATAGTTGGCTACACCAATTGCACCAATATTGTTGTTACCACCTCCAACAACCCATTGAATACCAAATGCACCACCTTGAACCGAAGAAATATCTGCAATCATGGCTTCTATCATTACTTGCGCACGACGAACATCAAGCATGTCAATAATCATACGTAAATTGCGATACATTGATTCAGGTGCTTGTATGATTAGTGAATTTGTGGTTGGTTCTGCTTGTATAATTATTTTGGGAGCGTTCTGTCCTTGCTGTCCTGTCCCTGATGAGCCACGGCTAGCGCTACTAGTTGGTCGTTGCGTTCCAGATGTGCTACCAAACCCACTTCCACCGCCACTACCTCCACCGCTACCACTACTTCCAAATGCTGTACTTGTCTGGCTTAGTACCATTTGGCTTGATGTTGCAGTCAAATCAGGATTTTCTTGTCCATTAGCAACAACACGTAATACATCTGCAACGTGTGCTGCATCTGCATTTCTCAAATAGACTACATGCAGATTATTGTTATTAGCACCAATATTATTATCTAATTGGATGGCCAAATTTTTAAGCTCATCTTGTTTTTCTTTTACCAATGAATTAATAATCAAAGAATTAGTTTGCGCTTCTACAGTAATTGACGCACTCACGCCATCATTTTGACTACTGCCGCCACCGCCGATGCTACCTCCAGCGTTTCCTCCTTGCATATAAGCTTGAAGAGTTTGTGCAACATCAGCCGCAACTGCACGATTTAAATGTACAATAACAGGTTTGCTTGAGGTTTGGCTACTGTCACTTAATTGTTTAATAATAGTATTAATACGATTTAAATTAGAGGCGTAATCAGTTACAATTAATGAGTTTGTATTAGGGTAAACAGAAATATTATTATTTGGTGCGATTAATGGACGTAATGCGTTTGCCAGCTGCATTGCAGAACCTCGCTCAATCACAAAAACTTTGGTTACAACTTGGTCGCCACCATTCTTTTTTTCGTTATTACCAGTGAGTGTTTGCATCCCATATGTTCTCGCATCAGCTTCTGGAAGAACCTTTATTACACCATTTGCTTCTACTGTTGCAAATCCTTGCATTCTTAATGCTGATTCTAATACTTTATAGCTTTCTGATTTGGCAATTGGTTTATCGGACACTATATTAACAGTTCCCTTTACGCGTGGATCGATAACAAAATTTTTACCTGATAATTTACTAATCGCCTTTATGACGGATTGAATGTCTGCATTCTCAAAATTTAGTACAACTTTATTATCGTCTAAACTTGGCGCCGTGACAGATCCATTATTAATAGATTGAGATTTTGATTTTTGCCTTGAGCTTTGGGGGCGATTTTTTGATGGAGTTGTCATTTCCATTGGATTAGCTAGTTTGCCACTCTCATCATCTGACATGTCATTAGTATTAATTAATCTATTATTCGCACTACTAGGCATCTTTTTAGATATAGGCATGCTTTCATTAGCATTTGGCGCAGCTGTTACAATATTATAGCTCATGCTGCTCATTATAGCGAAACTTATTGCCTTTAACTTTATAGTTTTGATTTTCATGTGGTGCTTACCTTAGATAATTAAAATTAGTTTATTTGTTATTTACAGTGGAGTCACTATTTTGACGATCTGATTTCATCATTTCATCAATCATTTTTTTGCGCCTTGCACGGACTTCTTCCATATTGGAATCTGTATTTTGCGGGGATCCTGTTACTGTTGCGTTTGATTTTGTGTTATTGTTGTCGTCATCTTCTGTTCTGGAATTGTTTTGTTGTGAATTAGATGGTATGCTTATGCCCGCATTAGCTTCTGTTGAACCCCTTTGTAGTGTTAAATCTTGGTTTGTTCCATTGGAATTAAGAACAACTTTGGTTGCATTAATTGTTTCTATTTTAGTGCCAGGTAAAATTTCATCGCCAATTTTTGCAATTATAGGTTTGCTATTTACTTCTAAAAATACAATACTATCTTTAACGGTATTTAGATATATTCCAGTTAATTTTATATTATCATTCACGAGTGCAACTTTAGGTTTTTCAACAATAATTACGCCAAATGGAGCGCGATTGTTAATATATTTTATGCTATTGTCATACTGATTAACGGGCGGCGTATATATGTATGGGTCAGTTGCAAGCGGGCTAAACATCCACCAAAATGCATTGGAGCCTATCCATGCTAGACTAATTAGCATGATAAAGTTTAACATTACCGAGGCAATATTAAGTCCTAAATTAAGTCTTTTCATAATTTCAACTACTTATTAAAGCATAGGCCGAATGGTTATGTATTGATTCAAAGTTTTCCACAGTTACTGTATAATTTGCGTATCCATTTTGTTTTAGAGCAATAACAACATCTCGAACAGAATCCTCGACAAATTTGGGGTTCTCATAAGCATGTTCGGTCACATATTTTTCATCGCCACGTTTTAATAAACTATATATTTCACAAGATGCTTGAGCTTCAACCAGTTTAATTATTTCAGTAATATTGATTTCATTTTTGCTAGTAACACTAACAACTATGTGTGAGCGTTGATTGTGCGCGCCATATTGCGAAATTGCCTTAGAGCATGGACACAAACTTTTTACAGGAATCTGAATGTTTACAGTATAGCTGAATTCTCCATTATCAAGAACACTCTCAATTTTTAATTCATAGTCTAATTTACTAGTTATTTTAGAAACAGGAGCAATCTTGTCTAAAAATATAGTGCATTGTAAGTGGACTATGCTTTTGTGTGCTTCACAACGCGTTGCTATATTTTGATTTAATTTGATTAAATTTTGGTGATTAATTGGTAATTTAAACTCTTCAATAACTTCAATAAAACGAGACATATTGGCTCCCTTTTTATTTGCAGGAAGTTCAGTATAAAGGTTTAAAGTAGCAATTGTTGCTTGCGGTTTATTATCAATTTCTACAGATAAGGGGTATTTTAGTGATTTTATTCCAACTTTGTTTATGTACAAGTTTCGCAAGTCTGTTTGATTTTGTAGATCAGGTGTTTTGGCATTCATTACATATTCCATAAATATTTAAATTGTGGTTAATTATAGTAAAATTATTTTCTTGAGCAATTTGTTGTTGAAGCTTTTCAATTTCATTGTTTATAAACTCAATAACTTTTTTGCATTTAAGGCAAATCAGGTGATCATGATGGTCATTTTCAATCACTAATTCATAAATACATTGTTCATTATTAAAGTTATGTTTCTCTATGATGTTATTATTTTCAAAATTTGTTAAAATTCTGTAAACTGTTGCAATGCTAATTCCAATTTTTTTTTGTTGCAGTAGTGCATATATTTGCATCGCATCCAAATGTTTATAATTGCCGAATAACTCAAGGACAGCAAGCTTGTGCTTGGTTATTTTCATTCCTTTATTTTTAATTAATTCTAAGTTATTCATAAAATCCATCAATTTTATATGCTGAGTTAGCTATTTTAGTTGTAAAATACTGCTTTTAGCAAATATTTTTTGGTGGGAACAATGTCAAAATATTTTTTATCATTACTTTTTCTTGTAAGTTCAAGCGTTTTAACTACTTCTTGTGCTGGAATAGATTTTTCTACTTGGCATTTTCCTTACATGATGAATGTTCAACAGGGGAATTATATCACGACCACTCAATTAAAACAACTTAAATTAGGGATGACTAAAGAGCAAGTTGTTTATGCATTAGGTTCAAACCCTGTGTCACAGTACATGTTCAAGCAGGATTCATGGCAGTTTATCTATCAAGACTACGCCAATGAGAAGCTTAAAAAAAGCTATAGTATTAATTTAAATTTTGATACTTCAGGTAAACTGATTAATATCAAAAAAGATGGCGAAGTTTTTTCTGAGTGATTTGCCATAAGCTGTGTATTATAACAGAAAATGATGTTTATAATAAAATTAATGGAGTAATCATATGTTAAATATTGCATTAAGCGGTGCTGGTGGGCGAGTTGGGCAAGAAATTGTAAAAATTTGTAGTAATTCCGCTGGCAAATATAATTTGGAAATATCATTACTCAGAGATATTACAAATTCTCCTGCAATTGTGCAAGCAAATTCGAAATATTTGGCAACAAGGCTTAGTGATATGCCACATCAGGCAAATGTGGTGATTGATTTTTCATTACCTGATGCTAGTCTCAAAGTATTGGAAGATGCTGTTAAAATGAATTTGCCGATCGTAATTGGAACTACTGGTTTTAATTCCGAGCAATTGGAAAAAATTATGAATGTAACTCAGCAAATTCCAATTATATTGGCGGCTAATACAAGTTTATCGGTGAATGTTTTATTTGAAATAAGCAAGCTTGTTGCGCAAAAATTACGCGATTATGAAGTTGAGATTAGCGAAGCTCATCATCGTTATAAAAAAGATGCGCCATCTGGAACTGCGTTGAAGATTGGTGATATAATAGCTAATGCGCGCGGTTTAGATTTTAAGCAGGTTGCTAAATTTGATCGAACTACTAGCAATGATAATCTGCGAAATAAAGATGAAATTGGTTTTGCGATAACTCGTGGTGGTGATATTGTGGGTAAACACGATGTTGCGTTTATTGGTAATGGCGAAATTTTACACTTGACTAGTGAAGTTAATAATCGTGCAAGTTTTGCCCATGGCGCTTTAGTTGCTGCTAGGTGGCTAATTGGGCGCGATAATGGCTTATATAGTATGCAAGATGTTTTAGGTATATAATTATGCAACATAATACAGATGTTTTGGTGCTTGGTAGCGGTCTGGCTGGGCTTTCTAGTGCGTTAATGCTTGCTGAGCAAAATAAAAAAGTTATATTACTGACAAAAAAAAATTTGGCAGAATGTAATTCATTTTATGCACAGGGTGGAATTGCTGCAGTAATTGATGCAAATGATTCTGTTGAAAATCACATTCAAGATACATTAATTGCGGGTGCTGGTCTTTGCGATGAAAATGTGGTTCGCTATATTATAGAGCATTCACCTAATGCAATCAAATGGTTGGTTACTATGGGTGTAAAATTCACTCCTGATACAGCCAATAAAACTGGATTTCATTTAACTAAGGAAGGCGGACATAGCTTTCGGCGGATTTTACATGTTGCTGATGCAACTGGTGCTGAAATTATAAGAACATTGGTACAGAAGGTTTCGTCTCATCCAAATATAAGAGTTTTTGAAGATTATATTGCGCTGGATTTGGTTTGTGGTAAAAAGCTTGGTTTGGACAATAACAATTGCTATGGAGCGTATGTATTAAATAGAAAGACGAATCACATAGAATCATTTGCGGCTCATGCAACAATTTTAGCTACGGGTGGTGCTGGAAAGGTGTATTTATATACAACTAATCCAGATATTGCAACAGGTGATGGCGTCGCAATGGGATATCGCGCTGGGTGTTCCGTTGCAAATATGGAGTTTGTACAATTTCATCCAACGTGTTTGTATCATCCTAAGGCGAAATCATTCTTGATATCTGAAGCTGTTCGTGGTGAAGGTGGAATTTTAAAACTGCCAAATGGCTATCGTTTCATGGCAGATCACGATAAGCGTTTGGAGCTAGCACCGCGTGATATAGTTGCGCGTGCAATTGATTTTGAAATGAAAAAACATGGTGTTGATAGTGCATTTTTGGATATATCCTATAAGTCTAGCGAATTTATTCAAAAGCATTTTCCCAATATATATGCCAAATGTAAAAGTTTAGGGATTGATATTTGCCATGAAGCAATTCCAATTGTGCCTGCTGCGCATTATACTTGTGGTGGATTACTCACCGACTTAAATGGAAAGACCGATTTACCAAATTTATATGCGGTTGGGGAATGCGCTTACACTGGTTTGCATGGAGCCAATCGTTTGGCAAGTAATTCATTACTCGAGTGTTTGGTTATAGGTAAAGCTGCTGTGGATGATATTTTGGCGGCAAAGTTTGACGGTAATATATCGATTCCACGGTGGGATGAATCGCAAGTGACGGATAATGACGAAGAAGTTATTATTTCGCATATGTGGGATGAATTGCGCCGTACGATGTGGGATTACGTTGGCATTGTCCGTACTAATAAGCGTTTGGAGCGTGCGTTGCATCGTATTAATTTGTTGCAAAGCGAAATCAACGAATATTACGCGAATTTTAAGCTTAGTGCAGATTTAATTGAGTTGCGTAATTTAGTTTTGGCTGGTGAATTGATTGTAAAAAGCGCAATGTTGCGACATGAAAGCAGGGGGCTCCACTTTAGCCGCGATTACCCTGCATTATCTGATAATATAACAAATACCGTGTTGAAGAAATTTAGCTTTGATGTGTGACGGCGCTTTCAAGCGGGAAGCCATTTTATGTGGTGCTACACGATAACTATAGATATCTATCAATCTCTTGTGATATTCTATTTGTCATCGTTGATGATATTGGGTATGGAGGTAGCTCAGTTCCCCATCTGTTTGATTTATATGAGGGAACTAATCTATCAGAATATTCACCTGTTTCTTCTCCATTTCCATTGCCAATTTGAGTTTCAAATTTAGGTGATACTTTTATAGTTGCACATGTTATTGGAGGAATATTTTCATCCTGTTGAAAGTGAATATTAAAAAGCGGTTTTCTATCTTTTGAGTTAAATATAATCACGTGAAGTTTTTGTTCTAAACCATTCATAACTCCTAAATCATTTGCCCATGAGAATATAACATGCAAGAATGATGCTAACCCACTTCCAGATTTAGTATGTTCTATAATAATAGTTTTATTCGGATTATTGCAGATTGTGAGAGGGTCTAGAGAAATTTCAGTTAATAAATTTCTATATGAGTCAATATTTATATTATTAGGGTATTGCTTCGTTTTTTGGTAGAGTTTAGTCATTGCATTCTCACTATCAGTATAAAAAAAACTACCAGAGAATGGAATGTATTTTACTGGCGTTAAATTATTATTGTGAATGCGAATTTTCTCTATGGTATTTACTATCCAAGATGGGCTTTGCCCCAGGGATACAATAATTTCATTAGGATATGATGAATTAATGGAGTTTGCCATATCGATACATTCATAAATATTATTTGCATCGCTTGCCCATGTGCCTTGCCATATTATCACATTCTTATCACACGGGGAATTAGTATTGTATGCATGTTGGATTATTTCAAGTTCATTACTCTCAATAAATAAATTACAAATGTTCTCATTTTTAACGTTAATTAATGTGTAGCCTCTATCACGAAAAGTCATTGTAAATGGTATCATGGGAAGTAAATTACGTATATAATGAAATGCATTATATTTTGCAATATTGCTACCAGCTCTTGATTCCACTAGGATATGCCATGCTTTATCAAATTCATCTCTGTCATTTTCTTGTAGCATGTTACGAAAAACTATTTTTTTTAGTCCATCACTACTATTTCTTATCAAGGTTATATCAAATTCTGATGTGGTTGTGATTTGTATTTCTTTAGACTCTTTTCTGGTTTCAGAGAAATAAGTAAATTTGCTTTCATTGTTGTCGGTTGCAAACTCTGATGGTTTAGATTCATTTTTGCAAGGGGTTTTTAATGAGGAAATTTTATTTATCATTTATTTTTACTTTCTATACATCAGTCCTTGCTTTGTATGTTTAAAAAAGTAAGGACTGATGTTTATAAATTTATTGATTAATTAAAATATCATATTCAAAGTATTTGATTCATGAAAATGGAGTATTGACAAAAAGCTATCACATGTATTATGATAACACATTAGACCATTTTTATCAATACAACAAAGTCCAAGATCCAAAAACAATGTTTATAAATTTAAGGATATAATTGTAGCATATAGAAACATGATTTGTCTATCACATTTTTGTGTGGTGTTAATTGTTAATTTTATATATTATACTGAGAACTACACAAACTTTTTAACGCATTGATATTACTAGCTTTATAAAACATTAGATTTGCTAACATTCAGTATATTAACGGAAATAAAAGCTGATTTTAAAACAAAATTACCATAAATATCATGGTTTTTATCATTTTCTTGAATTTTAACTATCTTAAACTATAGTAGGTGTCAAATAAAAAAATAAACCATATCAAGTGGTTAAGTGTTTTATAAAAGTTTGTGTAGTTCTCAGTATTTATATATTAGCATTATTTAAAATATTTATGCTCAAACGTGATTTATGTGTAGTGATAAATTCTACATACAATAGATTAGTATAATTACCATAATATCGCGTTGAACTCTTTGTTCATGATTCAAGTTTAGTGCTTAATTCCAGCCATTTATGTTCTAATTGTGCTAATATTTGTTGATCGCTGGTATATTCAGCTAAAGTTTCTTGATATTTAGCCGTATCATTAATAAGTTTATTGTCAGCTAATTTTTCTTCATTTATCTTGATTTGATTAGTTAGCTGGCGAATTCTTTCCTCGATTTGCTTAAATTCATGTTGTAATGAAAGCTTGCTTGGTTTTGCTGTTTCAGTTTTTACATTTTTATTTTTGCCATTTCCAGCTTTTTTAGCCTTATTTGCTTCCGCATCTTGTGCGATTAAAACTTGATGATAATCTTCTAAATCGCCAGAAAAACGTTCTAATTTACCAGAATTTAGCCAGTAGTAATCATCCACCACGCTTTGTAGCAAAAATGTATCGTGCGACACAATGACAACAGCGCCTTCATATTCTTGTAACGCGCCAGCTAATTCCTCACGCATTTGCATATCTAAATGGTTGGTTGGCTCATCTAAAAATAGAATATTTGGCTGCGTAAAAATAATTGCCGCAATGCTTAAACGCGCTTTTTCCCCGCCTGAGAAATTACCAATGGCGTCGTTAATTTTATCGTTATTGAAACCATAGCGCCCCAAATAATTACGAATTTCTTGCTCTTTTTTATGCTTGAATTCACGGCTCATATAGCTAAGTGGTGTATCTTTATTATCCAATTGATCTACAGTATGTTGCGCGAAATATCCAACAACAACTTTATGATCATGGTTAAATTCACCTTTCAATAGCGTAGATTGGTCAATCAAAGCTTTGATTAATGTTGATTTACCCATACCGTTACGCCCGAGTAAACCAATTCTATCGCCAGCAAATATATCCAAGCTCACGTTTTCTAGAAGTGTCTTACTTGGATAACCAATAATTCCTTCGCGAATTCCCATAATTTTGTGCGGATTATATATTGGCTGTAAAAAATCTATTGAATAATTAATATCTTTATGAATAGTTTTTGCCACTTGCAGTTTTTCTATCATTTTAACGCGACTTTGTGCTTGTTTGGCTTTTGATGCTTTTGCTTTGAATCTATCGACGAAGCTTTGTAAATGCGCAATCTTTTGTTGCGATCTAGCTTGTTGTTGTTGTGATTGCTCTTCTTGCATCATACGTGTGTTTTCAAATGTGGAATAATTTCCTGTGTATAATATCATTCCTTTTTTAGCAATTGCCAATGTGTGCGTCGTTACGCGATCCAAAAATTCACGATCATGAGAAATAATCAAGCAAAGTCCTTGATAACGACGTAGCCAATCTTCAAGCCACATCACAGTTTCGACGTCCAAATGGTTGGTTGGTTCATCAAGTAATAACAAATCTGACGGCGCAAATAAAGCTTTTGCCAAATTTACCCGCATTTGCCACCCACCAGAGAATTGTTTCAGTGGTAATACAAGTTCATCTTGTGAGAATCCTAGGCTTACGAGTAATTTTTCTGCTCGCGGGCGTAATTGGTAATATTCCGGTAAATCATAATGTTCTTCGATATAGATCGGGTGCGCTTGTAATACATATTCGACTAATTCCATTTCTTGTTTGGTAATTTCTTGTTCAATATGTGCTATAAGTGTGTTATTAGATAAAGAAAAATCTCCCGAATCAGGTAGTAATTCACCTAAAATCATCCGAAAAAATGAGGTTTTACCGCATCCATTTTGACCAACAACCCCGACTTTTTGTCCTTTGTATAGTTGCACGCTTGCCTCAGTGAATAAGACTTTTTTCCCTTGGCTTAAGTTTAAATTTGAAATAGTTAGCATTTAGTTATTACTTTCTTTTGTGTCAGAACTTTATATTTTGTTTTAAATTATTATAGTCATCACTTTTTACAGAATGTTTCAATAAATAGGGTAAATTATTAATTTTTTAGTGAATGATGGAGAAATATAGAGTTTGTTAATGAAGAAAGCGTGATTTGGCAAACTGTTTGAGCGCTAGCGAGTTTTTGCCAAATAGCTTTCAAATTGATACAAACTCATATTTTGTAATCTTTGAACGTAAAAATTATAATTTATCCTATGAAGAGTAAAATTAAAAAGTGAGGATGGTTACTAGCAGTATTTTACTAGAAATTAAGAGCGAGGGTTGTAAAATATGCTATAATTCGCGGATAAATTTAAATAATATTAGGAGTATAGCCATGGCTTTTTTACAAGGTAAACGAATTTTAATTACGGGTTTGTTATCAAATCGTTCAATTGCATATGGTGTTGCTAAAGCGTGTAAGGCTCAAGGTGCAGAGCTTGCGTTTACATATCAAGGTGAGAGATTTGAACAACGTGTTCGTGATTTAGCAGCTGAATTTGGTGGGGTAATTGTGTTACCGTGTGATGTAACCAAAGATGAAGAAATGGCGAATTTATTTACTGAATTAAATAAACATTGGGATTCATTGGACGGATTATTACATTCGATTGCGTATGCACCTAAAGAAGGTTTGATGGGTGATTTTGTGGAAAATGTAAATCGCGATACATTCCAAATTGCCAATGATATTACTGCATATAGCTTTAGTGCTTTGGCAAAACATGCACGTAGCATGTTAGTACGTGCAAATGGTTCATTGGTTACGCTTAGTTATTTGGGCGGTGAACGAGTGTCGCCAAATTACAATATGGCTGGCGTTGCCAAAGCTGCATTAGAGGCGACAATGCGTTATATGGCGTATGGATTAGGCGCTGAAGGTGTTCGCGTCAATGCTGTTTCTGCAGGACCGATTAAAACATTAGCGGCAAGTGGAATTAGTGGTTTCTCTAAAATACTTGGTTATGTGGAAAAAAATTCACCATTACGACGCAATGTTACTACCGAAGAAGTTGGTAACGCAGCTGCATTTTTATTTTCCTCTCTTGCTAGTGGAATCACGGGCGAAGTATTATATGTTGATGCTGGTTACAATATAATGGCTTATGGCATGGATGAATAACCTGATGTCAGATAATATAATCAATATAGCAACGCAAGTATTTGCAGATGAAATAACTGGTATCAGTCAAGTTTGCAAGCAAATTAATAATGATTTTGTTGCTGCGGTGAATTTATTGTTGGCATGTACTGGCAAAGTTGTCGTAACTGGCATGGGAAAAAGTGGGCATATTGGTAGTAAAATTGCTGCGACTTTGGCTTCAACAGGAACCCCCGCATTTTTTGTGCATCCTGCTGAAGCTTTGCATGGCGATTTAGGAATGATTTCACATAATGATGTGGTGATCGCGATTTCATATTCAGGCGAATCTGATGAATTATCTGGAATATTACCGATTTTGCGTCGTAAGTCTGTTGCAATTATTGCAATTACGGGTAATATTGGTTCTAGTTTAGCAAAAATGGCGGATTTGGTATTGAATGTTAAAGTCGACAAAGAAGCTTGCCCATTGGATTTGGCGCCAACAACTTCTACTACGGTAACTTTAGTTATGGGTGATGCATTGGCTGTATCACTATTAAGTTTGCGAGGGTTCAAGAAAGAAGATTTTGCATTGTCACATCCAGGTGGTAGCTTGGGTAGGCGGTTACTTACATTGGTTGATGATGTTATGCATATTGGCGAGAAAATTCCTGCGGTGAAAGAAAATTCCACTTTAAAAGATATTGTATTGGAAATTAGTAAAAAAGGTTTGGGATTTACGACTGTTTTAAATGATGATAATAAATTGACTGGCATAATTACTGATGGCGATTTGCGTCGAATATTGGATCGGTATAATGAATTATCTGGGATTACTGCAGCATCGTTAATGCATTCAAATCCGAAAGTTGTGTCGCAGGGTGAATTAGCGGTTAAAGCATTGGAATTGATGGAGCAATATAAAATAACGGGTATATTAGTTGTTGATGATAAACATAATTTAATTGGTGCATTTAATATGCATGATTTATTTAAAGCTAAATTAATTTAAGAATAAATATACTCTTTGGCTTTGATTATATATATTCCATACATTCATAAAACTTTTAAGAAGGTAATAAATGAAAATAGACAAGCTAAAACAACAGGCAAGTAAAATCAAAGTTATAGCAACAGATGTTGACGGTGTTTTAACTGATGGCTTTGTTTTTATCAATAGCAAAATGGGTGAGCCATTTGGTAAATTCAGTATATATGATGGTTTTGGCATTGAAATGGCGCATAAAGCTGGATTAAAAATCATAGTAATTTCTGGACGCAAATCATTATGCACGGAAGCTAGATGTAAGAAACTTGGCATTGATGAAGTTTATACGGGAATTCATAATAAAAAGTCGCATTTGATTGAGCTTGCTAATAAGCTAAATTTAAATTTTGATGAAATGGCATATATCGGTGATGATATTATTGATTTAGGTGCTATGAGTTTAGTTGGTCTACGTGTTTCACCCGCTGATGGAGTGAAAGATGTGCAAGATTACGTTCATTATGTAACAAAAGCGCGTGGTGGGGATGGTGCCTTGCGTGAATTAATTGAGCTTATTTTAAAAGCACAAAAAAAATATAAAGATGTCATAAAAAGTTATACGATGTGAATAATCAATGAAAAATAGATATCAAGGGTCGCGTACATTTCAAGCATTTACTATTATACTTTTGTGCGCTTTATGTATATTGCTAAATTTCTTGACAAAGATTAATTTTCACAAGTCTGAGTTGCCAAGTGATAAACCAGAGTATAATGCAGAAGGCATTGATGGACGCGTTTATGATAGAACTACAGGTAAATTGCAATACAAATTATTGAGCAAGAAATTATGGCAGTATCCTAACCAAGATAATATCAATTTGCAGGATTTTATTTTGTATTCTTATTACGAGAGCTCAGATAAAATTCAATATCAAGTAAATAGCAACGATGGCTGGGTGAACAACTCTAAAAAAATAGGTTTTTTAGGGGAAAGTACAGTGATAGTAGCGGATAATCCAGATCCATTGCAGATAATTTATATTTATACTAGCAAGGTAAATTTAGATTTGAATAAAAATTTTTTAGATAGTGAAGCTCCTACAAAAGCAACTCAAGATAAGAGTGTTGCGTTTTCGACTGGTTTTAGTTATGATAAAGAAAAACAATTTTTGACACTAAAGTCTAAAGTGAGGATTATTTATGAAAAATAGTGTAAGAAATATATTTTTTTTAGTATTTATGATTATTTTTTCGAGTTATGTGTTTGCTTTAAAAGGTGATTCCGATAAACCAGTACAAATTGATGCCGATCACGCAACGGTTGATAATAAAAACAAAGTGTCAGTATTTACGGGTAATGTGATAATCACACAAGGGTCATTAATTGTTCATGCAAATAGAGCTGTTGCAAGTGAGGATCCTGTTGGTGATAAAACAGTCACATTATATGGTAGCCCAGTTAATTTTGTGCAACAACAAGATGATGGGGATAAAGTTGAAGGGCAGGGGAATCAATTTGTGTATAATACCAAAACTAGTATTGGTGTTTTATCAGGTAGAGCACGGGTAAAAAAAGGAAAAAATATTGTAATTGGTGATTCAATCTCTTATAATAGTAACACACAAGTATATAGCGCAATGTCCGCGCCAGCTAATGGCTTCAACAAAAACAAAGCTGGGCGCGTAACGGTTATTTTACAACCAGAAAGTAAAAGTTTATAATGGATCAAAAAACAAGTACGCTAGAAGTTATGCATTTAAAGAAACAATTCAAAAACCGCGTTGTGGTCAAAGATGTGTCTTTTTCTGTACAAAGTAATGAGGTAATTGGTTTGCTTGGTCCTAATGGAGCAGGTAAGACCACAAGTTTTTATATGGTTGCAGGAATTTTAGCTAGCGATGGAGGCGATATTTATCTTGATGGAGTAAATATCAAAAGTATGCCAATTCATAAACGCGCTAAACTTGGACTTGGGTATTTACCACAAGAAGCATCTATTTTTCGGCAGATGACAGTTGAAGAAAACATTAAATCTATTTTAGAGTTGAAAAATTTCTCTAAAAAGGAAATGCAAAAAGAGCTAGATCGTCTATTAGATGAATTACATATTGATCATTTGCGTCATGTTAATGCGATGGCATTATCTGGGGGTGAGCGACGACGTTGCGAAATCGCACGGGCATTAGCTAATCATCCGCGATTTATTCTGCTAGATGAGCCGTTTGCAGGAGTCGATCCGATTGCAGTTAGCGACATTCAAAAAGTGATAAATTTTTTGCGTGATTTAGGTATAGGTGTGATTATTACAGATCACAATGTACGTGAAACATTGCGTATTTGTGACAGAGGTTACATAATTAGCGATGGTTCTGTATTAGCCAGCGGGGTTCCAGATGAGCTGGTGAATATTCCACGGGTTAAGGAAGTATATTTAGGCGAAAACTTTAAACTATAATACTCTTCGTCTTTGAATCTTGGACTTTTATTTAAGTGTATAGGATAATTTACTAATTTTTACGTTCAAAGATTACAAAATATGAGTTTGTATTAATTCGAAAGCTATTTGGCAAAAACTCGCTAGCGCTCAAACAGTTTGCCAAATTACGCTTTTTTCATTAACAAACTCTATATTTCTTCATCATTCACTAAAAAATTAGTAAATTATCCTATACACTTAAACATTCAATAAAAAGTGAGTATGTTCTTAGTAATTTTATTATAGAGGTATAAATGAAAACAAAAAGTTATTTATTTGCGTTTGTTGTATTATTATTCGCAATCCAGGTTTTTATTTTATTTGTGCCTCCGCAAATTGGAATCGCCAATAATAGTGATTTCAGTCGAATTATTGCATTGTTTGATTTATATTACGTTCCTGATTACAATAAAGCAACTAATTTCTTTGATGTATTTGTTTATGGGCGCCCGTTTGGTGCACCAACGTATAATGGTTATATGGCAACGTCATCTTTGTTTATTTGGATTGCGTGTGGAATTAATTACATTATAAATATATTCACCGAAAGCGACAATACATTTTATATTTATAGCTTAAGCGCCGTTTATGTTGTCGTATACAGTGTTGCGTTTTACTTGTTATTGAGTGTTATGTATAAGCTTGATAAAGTTAAATTCATAATACTTGGATTTCTGAGTATATTTCTCTTGTGTGATGTGTTATTTTTAGAATATTTCAATTCGTTTTATCAAGAAGCTGGCTTTATTGTTTGTTTTTTACTTTTTTGCGCGATTTTTCTTAAGTATAAAAGCTGGTGGTTAGATGTAATAGCATTATGGTTAGTTGTACTAACAAAAGAACAAAATTTAATTTATTTATTATTGTTTTTCCCAATATTTGCTAAATATAAGATTACATTTGGCAAGGGATTAATTAGCATAATCATAATTGGCAGTGTATTTTTTGTATACAATGGTATAAACAATTATAATAAAGTATATAATAGAATGGAGTCAATGAGCCTTGGATTGTTACATAATCAAACGGAGCCTCAGGCGGCAGAAATTTTGTCGAGTATAAAATTAAATCCTGAGTATGCTATTTTTGCAGGGCGTTATTATTGGGGTAATTTAGAATATGCTGGCAATGATGCAAGTAAGCAAGAATTATTGCAACAAATGGCGCAGGACGTAACAATGAGTAAAGTTTTGCTTGGCTATATGTTACATCCTAATTTGTTCTTCGCAAATATTTATGATTACTTGAAAACAATGTATGACGAAGGACCTTTTGCGTCAAATTTAGGCAATTATAAAGCAAATTATTCTACAGAAGTAAAGCGTGCTAGTTTTATGAGTTACGTTTCTTCTTATGTGTTAAAGTATATTTTTGTAATTTATTTGCTGAATTTGTTGTTTTTATTTTACTTATGCGCGTGTTCAAGAAAGTTGCAAATTACGTTTTTCAATGAGCGTCGTCATGTGCAAACTTCTCATCAAGAAAGAAATCAGCAAGTAGCATATGCGAAATTATCTGGTATGTTTAGTAGAATATATAAAGAAAATAGTTTATTGATTATATTAAATTTGATAGGTATTCTATCCATATTTGTAAATATAATCGGCTCAGGGTTCATTGAAGTAGTAAAGCATTCAGTAGAAATTTACTATCTAGAATGTTTTATTTTCATCTATTCTGTGTACTTGTTATTTTTAAATTTTGAGATCTCTCGTATTGATAAAAAAGATTCTATAAAGATTTAAATATCTGAATTATCGTCTTTTATTGAGAGTTTAAATAAATAGGGTAAATTATTAATTTTTTAGTGAATGATGGAGAAATATAGAGTTTGTTAATGAAGAAAGCGTGATTTGGCAAGCCGTTTGAGCATTAGAGAGTTTTTGCCAAATAGGTTTCTAATTAATACAAACTCATATTTTGTAATCTTTGAACGTAAAAATTAATAATTTACCCTATAAATAGAATTCAATTAAATAAAGTAATTTGTGGTGTATATTAAAATTTAAATTGGGGCGTAATGAATTATTCATACATAGATTCTAAAGACAATCAGCTGATTAAGTTTGCCACAAAATTAGGTAAAGATGCAAAATTTAGGCATGAGCAGCATAAAGCTGTTATATATGGTCGGCATTTGGTGGAAGAGGCAATTAAATTTGCGATAATTGATATTATTTTTATTAGCCAAGATAAGTTGGAAGTGTATTCTGATTTAGTTGAGAAGATTGATCCAACAGTGATTTATCTAATTAGCGCAAATATATTTAATAAATTTGAGCTTTCTGATTCAAATATAGATATTGTGGCAATAATAAATTTTACACAATCGCACATTACGGAAAATGTTTATACCAGTGATTGTATTGTGTTGGAAAAGATACAAGATCCTGGTAATTTGGGGACTATCTTGCGAGTGGCGTGTGCAAGCAATATAAAAAATGTGGTATTGTCACAGCATTGTGTCGATGCATATAATCCAAAAGTATTACGTGCATCGCAGGGTATACAATTTGCCATTAATATTATATTTGATGTTGATTTGCATGATTTTGCCAGCAAATACAAAGGTAATTTAATTGCAACAACCCCGCATGGAGGTTTAGATTTGTATCAAGTAGATTTAAAAACAAATGTAGCAATGTTTTTTGGTAATGAGGGGGCTGGATTATCGAGAGAATTACTCAGTCAAATCAATAATGTACGAATTCCGATGCTGGGTAATAGCGAATCACTTAATTTAGCTATGGCGGTTACAATTTGTGCATTTGAAATGGTGAGACAGCGTTATAAATAATGAAAAAAATTAGAATAATATCAAGAAAAAGTCCATTAGCTATGGCGCAGGCTAATATAGTGAAAGCTCAATTGCAAACTATTCATTCAGATCTAGATGTAGAAATAATTGGCGTTACAACTAAAGGCGATGAGATTTTAGATCAAGCGTTGGATAAAATAGGTGGCAAGGGTTTATTTATAAAAGAACTTGAGATTGCATTACAAAACAATAAAGCTGATTTGGCGGTGCATTCATTAAAAGATTTGCCGGCAAATTTGTTGCCAGGGTTTAGTCTTGTTGCTGTTTTAAAACGAGAAGATGCGCGCGATGCTTTTGTGTCCAATAAATATGATAGTTTGGATGATATGCCAAATGGTAGCGTTATTGGTACATCGAGCAGTCGTCGAGTGGCATTATTATACAAATATTACCCGCATTTAAAAGTACAATTATTGCGCGGAAATGTACAAACCAGACTAAAAAAGTTGGATGCTGGCGAATATGATGGTATAATTCTTGCTGTTGCAGGATTAAAGCGTCTTAATTTGTGTGGGCGAATAAAGCAAATATTGAGTTCTGATATTTTCATTCCATCTATTGGTCAGGGTGCGTTAGGTATAGAAATATTAAGTAGTCGCTTTGATTTGATTGAGTTATTAAAAGCGTTAAATGATTCTGATACTGAAATGCTCGTTAAATGCGAACGTATTATGGGGCAACGGTTACAAGCAAGTTGTAATATTCCGATTGCAGGTCATGCGATTTTACTTGAGGGGAATATATATCTTCAAGCGATGTTGGCTGACAAAGATGAAAACCATTATTGTATGGCAAAATGTAGTGGCGCAAAAGATGATTATATACAAATTGCAAGTAAATGTGCTGATGAATTGATTAAGCAAGGGGCTAGTGATATTGTAGCAAAATATTTTTGAATTGAGGTTGAAAATGTATTTAGTTTGTCGTGTAGAAAATCAGATTCAAGAAACTATACAACAGCTTAAACTGGCTAATATTGCAGCTGAACCATTAATTTTAATGAGTTGTGTTGCAAATCTGAATGCATTGACGGAATTAAAAACAAATTTAACACAGTATGATTACATATTTTTTGTATCTCCCACAAGTATTGATATTTGTGCGGAGATTATTCCATTAATTCCTAAAATAACTATTTTTGGTGTTATGGGAGTCGGAAGCTCATCTGTTTTGGCAAAATATACGAAGAATAATATTTTATCACCGAAGATTAACACTGGCGCTATGGCCTTGATAGAAGAATGTTTAAATAATATATCGTTAAGTGAAAAATGTATATTAATCATTGAGGGTGGCACCGCTAAAGGCGTGTTGGAAAATTATTTTATCGAAAACCAGATTCAATATAAAAAATTGCAAGTATATAAAAGAGAAAAAGTTACTCCAGATCTGAATCAGTTGCAGAAAATAATTTTGGCTAATGATTTGTCTGGAATAATCATAACTAGCAGTGAATTAGTTGATTGTTTATTTGACATAGCGAAAAAATGTAGTCTAGATAAAATATTAATGCGACAGAAATTTATCACTATACACCCAAATATTGTGCAGACACTACATAAATATGGTGTGCAAGAAGTTTATAATATACAGGATAACTTAATTTTCCCCTCATGAGTTATCACAAAATCGGTAAAAATTAAGTTATCCTGTATATCATGCACATCGTGTTAAGTAGTTACAAATAACTAATTAAATTAAAAAGGCTATAAAAATGAGTGAAGGAAAATATAAATTTATTGCAGTAATTGCAACATTATTGTCAATTGGTTCAATTGCAGCAACAGGATATTTATATTACAGGGGGATTAACTCTAATAAGCAAATTGAAATATTATCAACAGATGAGCAAAATGTGACGAATCGGTTGTGGACTTTGGAGAAAAATTTTAACGCAAGCAATGCCGATAGTAATGAGCAATTATCGCATTTGGAGTCTTCTGTTTCGTCATTATACACAAAATTAGATCAATTATCTAGCAATCGTGGGCAAATAATTCGTGCAGAGATCAGCTATTTTATTAATTTAGCGAGCCAAAGCTTGTTGGTTTATCATGATGCAGCAACGGCGTTGCGGTTACTTACTTATGCGAATAATTATATTGAAGTTGCGAATAATCCAATATTTAATAAATTACAATACGCGATAAATCATGATATTGGGCAGTTGCAACAATTGCCGCGTATTGATAAAATTGCGATCAGTGCCAAATTAGACGTGATTAATCAGCGATTAAACAGTATTACATTTATTAACCAAAATCTCAACCCAGTTTCTAGCGCAGAACCAACAACTAATGCGTGGGGAAAATTTCTTTATAATCTTAAAAATACATTATTTGGTTTAGTTAAGATTTCAAAGACAAATACGAGCGGTGCAATACTTCTCCCTGAGGAGGAATATTTAGTTAGAAGTCAAGTAAAATTAGAGTTACTAAATGCACGCTTTAGTTTGTTGTCAAATGATAATGCAAATTGGAATTCTAGTTTGACGGCTGCAAAACAAAGTATACACGATTATTTTGCTGATAATGCAACATCTGCAATATTATTAACGCAAATTGATGAATTAAAATCGTTGAATATTGATGTTCCAGATAATTCTTTAGATGAAACAATGAAAGCACTTTTTGCAATAAATTCTATGTCTGGAGAATAATGTGAAGATTCTACTCAAAATATTTATTTTATTAATTTTAGCGATTGTTGTTGCATTTTTCACTAAATTTGACAATGGGCATATTGTATTATTTTTGCGTAATTATCGATTTGATATGACTTTTAGCTTATTTTGCGCTTCTCTTGTTATATTATTTATTCTGGTTTATTATTTGATTCGATTTTTGGTAAATATACATCGGATTCCTAATAAAATTCGACGGTGGCAACAAAATCATGCATTATTAATTAGCCGAAAATATTTAAATAATGCTGGAATTAATTTCTTTGAAGGTAAATATGGTAAAGCTTATAAACATGCTATATTATCCGTTGCAAAAGAAAAAAATCCAGAGAATAAATTTTTAGGATTAATGCTGGCATTTAAATCTTCTAATTATATGCGGAATTACGTTAAAGAATCGGAACTTTTAGACGAGTTAGATAAATTTCAACAGCAAAAATGGCAATTAGCCAAATTAATGACGTTAAGTGAGAATTTATATAATGCGCAGAAATATAATCTATGTTTAGATAATTTAAACCTTGTGTTAGCGATTGATAAAAAGCATATTCCAGCCACTCGGTTACTGTTAAAAACCTATTTACGTTTGGAAAACTATAGCAAAGCATATTCTACATTAAATTGGTTAGTTAAAAATGATTATTTAGAACCACATCGGGCTGAAAATTCTAAAATACGTGTATTCAAAGGCTTGTTTAGCCAAATAAATGATGCTGATGAATTAAAAGATATTTACAAGAAATTAGATAAAGAAGATAAAAGTAGTCTTTTTATTGATAAATTTTATTTTACTGCATTAATAAGATTAGAAGATTATGCAAGTTGCATAGAATTCGTGGCTAAAATCGCGTCATTAAGTGTGTTTATTGGTTTTGAAGATGATTTAATATCATTAGCCAAGCGATTAAAGGACAATAAGCAACCTCAAGAATTATTTAAAATATGCGAAAAATTATTAGCCGATAATAAATCAAGCAGTAGGCTACATTTGGCGCTAGGGATATTGTCATATGCATTGAAAAAATTTGGTGAAGCAAGCACCTATTTACAAGAAAGTATTCGGTTACAGGCAAGTTTAAATGCGTATTTATATTTAATATTTGTGGCAAAATCAACTGAAAATAATATTTTATTGGCAAATACACTCGAAGCACTTGAATTATGGACTGGGAATGTCAACAAAAAAAGCGACGACATGTTATGATAAACAAAAAAACTCAATTTGCAAAAAAAAATCGCACAACAGTATTGCCGTCAAAGATGGCAATCGTTGTCAATGATATAGTTGCAATCCTTTGCTTTGCTGTATCGATAATGTTAGGCTTAGCATTAGCTACATATTCTAGCGCCGATAGATGTTGGTCAAAAAACATTGATTCGCCAATAATTTATAATAAACTAGGAATTAGCGGGTCTTATTTTGCGGATATTAGTTATTATATATTTGGTGTATCTTCTTGCTGGATTGTTATTGGCTTGTTTTATTTGGGTTATTGTAAAATTATTCGCCAGAAAATAGAAGTTGGTAATTGGTATAATCTACTTAAAATGATTAGCTTTTTGCTATTATTGCTAAGCTCTTCTATTTTTGAATATATGAGTTTTGCAACATATAATTCTAATTTACCCAATGGATTTGGCGGCGGTGTTGGTGAATATATCTACAATGGATTGACTCATTTATGTGGTAGCGCTGGCGCCGCTATTTTTATTCTAGCATTATTTATTCTTAGCTTGTCTTTTACGTTTGGCATTTCATGGGGTAATATTGCGGAGAAAGCTGGGCATTTATTAGAAATTATTTATTTGTTTATTAAGCGTATAATCAGTCATCGCGATGAAAATTTGGTCGATAAAAGAGACAATAAAGATAAAATAAATAATACGGATCGTGAAATAAATGATATGGATAATGAAGAAATAGATGCGAATTTGTTATTATTCGATAAGGATGATGAAGAAATTGATTCAGCGAATAATTCGCGCCAATATAAACGAATAATATCAGAGCCAGAAAAAATTATTCCACTTAAAAAAGCGTCTAAAAATGTGACGAAGTCAACAAATGCTACTCAGGAAATTGATTTGCTAAATAGTTCGAATTTGGAATTATTACCCAGCACGAATTTATTAAGTGCGCCGAAGAAGCAAGTAGAAAGTATTAGCGAAGAAATGCTGGAGTTCGTTTCGGTTTCAATCGAAAATAAATTATCGGAATTTGGCGTTGAGGCAAAGATTACCAATGCGGAAAGCGGTCCAGTAATCACGCGATATGAGCTTTTACCAGCAAAAGGTGTGCGTGGCGACAAAATTGTAAGCCTAGGTAAAGAAATTGCGCGTGGCTTAGCATTGACCAATGTTCGGATTGTTGAGACTATTCCAGGTAAGAATTCCATGGGGTTGGAAGTACCTAATTTTAAGCGACAAACCATTTATTTGAAAGAAATTTTTGACTCGTCAATATATCAATATAGTAGTAGTAAACTTACTCTAGCATTGGGTAAAGATATTGCTGGCGAAGTTGTGGTGACAGATCTGGCTAAAATGCCACATTTGCTAGTTGCTGGGACTACTGGGTCTGGTAAATCTGTTGCTGTGAATGCGATGATTTTGTCGATTTTATTTAAGGCAACTCCCGATGAAGTAAAATTCATTATGATAGATCCTAAGATGGTTGAGCTATCATTTTATCAAGATATTCCACATTTATTGGCGCCAGTTGTAACGGATATGACGCAAGCGGCGAATGCACTAAAATGGGCGGTTGGTGAAATGGAGCGACGCTATAAAGTTATGGCAAAGGTCGGTGCGAAGAATATTGTTGGCTTTAATCATAAAATTACGGATGCCGAAAATAAAGGTCAAACGCTTGGTAATCCATTTAGTTTGACGCCTGATGATCCTGAAGCGTTAGAAACTTGGCCATATATTGTTATTATTATTGATGAATTAGCTGATTTAATGATGGTTGCTGGTAAAAAAATTGAGCAATATATTGCACGAATTGCGCAAAAAGCGCGTGCGGTTGGAATCCATTTAATTGTTGCAACGCAACGTCCATCTGTGGATGTTATAACAGGGCTTATAAAAGCGAATATTCCAGCGCGAATTGCTTTTCAGGTTTCAAGTAAAATTGATTCTCGCACCATATTAGATCAAATGGGCGCGGAGACACTGCTTGGTATGGGCGATATGCTATTTTTACAACCTGGAACTGGATTTCCACAGCGTATTCATGGTGCTTATGTAAATGACGACGAGCTAAATCAAGTTGTGGCATTTTTAAAATCAACTGCTGCGCCAAATTATGTCGATGAAGTTCTCAATGGGCTTACCGATGGTGAATTTGATTTTGATGGTGAATCAAATAACGACAATGATCCTGAAAAAGATAGTATGTTTGATGAATCTGTCAAATTTATGTTAGATAGCAAACGTTGTTCGATAAGCTCTTTACAAACCCGATTTGGTATTGGTTATAACAGAGCTGCTCGAATCATGAATCAAATGGAAATGAATGGCATGGTTAAACGCACTGAGCGTGGTAGCTACGAGCTTGTTAAGGTTTTCTAATTGGATAATGGTATTGTATCCTTTCAAATAAATGTGTTATTCCTGTTAGTACTAGTTTTATTGAGCCGTGCGCATCGACAAATGGCTTTGTTCTAGTGATATTACGTTTCTCGTCTTCGTTTAATAAATTTATGATTTCATTGCTGCTAGGCTTTATTCCTAGATGATGTGCGCAAGATGTATTGTTGATTTCGTTGAGTCTATTCAGATACAAAACCATATGAGACATTAGCTGAGAAATAGAATCTTGAAATTTGTCAATTATAGGTGTTTTATCTTGAATGCAATTATTGAATGTAATATCTATAGTAGTAAATAACATGCTTATTAATTCAACTCTATTAGTGATTTTTTGTGTGTTGAATATAGTAGTTTCACCATGTGGTGGAGTCTCCAGGTTTAGATGAAAATGTGTAGAATCATTTATTGTATCGTGCCACCAATTCTCAATTTGCTTGCATATGGTTTTGTTAGTTGGACTCGCTATACCTTCTGATAGCACCTGCTGTAAATTTTCATTTATGGCATTTATATTGTTTGTAATAAATTCATTATCGTGCTCATTTTTATCATCCAATTCTTGTTGTGCTATTCTATCTGAAGATATTTTTTGTAATACTTGCATATTATTCATTGCAATTGAATCGGTAATGCCAAAAATTATATATAT
>CAYWWJ010000018.1:0-44543 GCA_964462055.1 uncultured Neisseria sp.
TTTTGATATTTTTTTAACTATTTAGCAAAATATAGTTGACAAGTTATCATAGAAGAAGTAAGGATTGATCGTGGTAAATAATTATATCTTGACAGTTAAATTTGGATTGTTGAGAATTATGGTGATAATTTGGAAGATGAAACATTTTATTTATGATGACTTAAATAGTATGTTAAAATCACGAATATTTGATATAAAGGTACAATGATGCAATTTAATAAAATCAGAGAATTAGATATAAAAGATAAGGTTTTGTTTATCCGTAGTGATATGAATGTCCCAATTCATAACGGTGAAATTACCGATACAACAAGAATTGACGCGAGCTTAGCTACGGTAAATTATGCGCTTGATAATGGTGCAAAAATTATATTGACAACTCATCTTGGACGCCCAGCAGAAGGCATTGTTAGAGATGAAGATAGTGTAGAAATTATCGCGAAATATCTTAGACAAAAATTAGCCATGCGTATTCCAGTGATTAAAAATTTTTCTACTGGAATTGAATTCAATGAATCTAAAATTGTGATGTTAGAAAATGTACGTTGTAATATCGGTGAAAAAGAAAATAGCGACGAATTAGGCAAAGCTTATGCATCGCTTTGTGATATATTTGTGCATGATGCATTCGCAACGGCACACAGAGCGGAATCTTCTACATATGCAATTGCAAAATATGCTAAAATTGTTTGTGCCGGTTTATTGATGAGTGCTGAACTTGATGCACTTACTAGCGCAATTAAAACACCAAAACATCCTATTGTTGCGATTGTTGCTGGTTCCAAAGTTTCAACGAAATTAAGTATTTTAAATAATTTAGCCGATAAGGTTGATTATTTGATTGTTGGTGGTGGGATTTTAAATACATTTTTGCTTGCAAGTGGTAAAAAAATAGGTAAATCATTAGCTGAAATTGATCTGCTTGAAGAATCTCGAATTATTCTGCGGAAAATGCAAGCGAGAAATGCTATAATTCCGTTGCCTGAAGATGTAGTAGTTGCAAATGAGTTTAGTCAAACTGCACAAGCTTTCGAAAAGTCTATTGAAAATGTGAATGACAGCGAAATGATTTTGGATATTGGGCACAAATTTGCCACGCAATTAGCGAAAATTATCCATGACGCGGGGACAATTATTTGGAATGGTCCAATGGGTGTATTTGAGTTTGATCAATTTGCCAATGGCACTAAAATTGTGGCGAATGCAATTGCAAATAGCAATGCATATAGTCTCGCTGGTGGCGGTGATACGGTTGCGGCTATCAATAAATTTAAATTGTATGATAAAATAAGTTATGTGTCAACAGCTGGTGGTGCATTGCTTGAGTTTTTGGAGGGTAAAACATTACCCGCGATAGAAATACTGTGTGCAAGATATACTCATAGTCTTTGAATCTTGGACTTTGTCGTATTGAGAAAAAAAGCTCCTAATGTATTAATCATACACGTCGTCGCTTTTTTCTCAATACTTCTTGTCCACGAATCAAATACTTCGAGTATAAACTAAATCACTTTGAGTATTAAGTTTTATAGGTTTGAAAAATGAAAGATGCTTATTCGGTAAAAGAGTTACTAGGTGGAGTAGCGAAAATCAGCGATTGCGTCGTCGCTAAAGGTTGGGTTAGAAGTAGGCGTGATTCAAAAGCTGGTGTATCGTTTATAGCGCTTAATGACGGCTCGTGTTTTGATTCGGTGCAAGTCGTAGCTGCTGAACAGTTAGATAATTATGCTAACGAAATTTTGAAATTAACCAAAGATTGTGCAATTATTGTACATGGTGAATTAGTTGCATCTATGGGCGGTGGACAGGCTGTTGAAATATCAGCTAAAAGAATTGAGGTTACGGGTTTTGTGGAAAATCCAGACACGTATCCAGTATCACCTAAACGTCACACTGTTGAATACTTGCGCGAACATGCTCATTTACGAGTTCGTACCAATCTGATTGCGGCAACAATGCGCGTTCGTAATACCATATCTATGGCAATACATTTGTATATGCAAGAGCATGGCTTTGTTTGGGTGCATACGCCAATTATTACGGGGACAGATGCTGAAGGTGCTGGTGAAATGTTCCGCGTTACTAATTTAGACATGAAAAATCCACCTAAAAATGAAAAAGGAAACATCGATTATAGTCAAGATTTTTTTGGTAAAGAAACATTCTTAACAGTGTCAGGGCAATTAAATGGTGAGGCGTATGCTTGTGCTTTATCAAAAATTTACACATTTGGACCAACATTTAGAGCGGAAAACTCGAACACAACACGTCATTTGGCTGAATTTTGGATGGTTGAGCCAGAAGTTGCATTTATGGATATATTTGGGAATGCAGATTTAGCTGAAGATATGCTAAAATATGTCGTCAATAGAGTGTTAATTAATAATGCCGATGATATGAAATTCTTCGCTGAATTTATTAATAAAGATGTGATCACGCGGCTCAATGATATAGTAAATGCTAATTTTGAGCGTATTACATATACTGATGCAATTGAAGTACTGTTGAAAACCGATAAGAAATTTGAAAATCCAGTATTTTGGGGTGTCGATTTGGCATCAGAACATGAGCGTTGGTTGTGTGAAGAACACTTTGCCAAACCAACGATAGTGTATAATTACCCCAAAGACATTAAAGCATTTTATATGCGCTTAAATGATGATGGTCGAACTGTTGCTGCGATGGATATTTTAGCACCAGGGGTCGGTGAAATAATTGGCGGTTCACAGCGTGAAGAGCGTTACGATGTTTTAATTGAAAGAATGCGTGATGCAAATGTTCCTCGTGAACATTTGGAATGGTATTTGGATTTGCGCCGTTTTGGTAGTGTTCCTCATTCTGGATTTGGTTTAGGCTTGGAGAGATTGGTTAGTTATGTAACTGGTGTACACAATGTGCGTGATATTATTCCGTTTCCTAGAACTCCAAATAATGCTAATTATTAGAAAGTAAGGTCTTATACATAATGAAAAAATTTTTGATACTAATTGTTACAATGCTGATATTAAGTAGTTGTTCAGTAGATACGCCAAATAATGTTGTCATGTCCTTAAGTCAGGGCACATGTGCACCTTCTTCTTGGGTGTCGGGGAATCCATCTGCTGCACCATATTGTATGGCAGTTACATTACAAAATAACAACAGTGGATACAATGCTAATAACGTTCAAATTATAACCTCTGGCATGGTGTTGGCGTACACAGCCAATGGTACTTCGTATTCAGGTATAATGTGCGACCCAAATGCAGCGTCTGGAACAAATTGTTCAACTGCTGGCGCTGTACAAACACTGGGTAATATGACTCTTTATGATCCAAATAATTGCGCAACAACACAAGGCTCCAATGTTACTACATTAAGCCAGGGTGGTGGTTCGTGCACATTTTATTTGCAATTATCTGGAGAGTCATATCCTGTTGGAGTTTATGGAACTTCGCTTACATATAGTTATACCAATGGTAATACAAACTATAGTATAAGCTCAAATTTTAATCAGCGGGTTAATTTATTTGCTGGTGGTAGTTTTAGCGGTACACCAAGTGGATTAGCTTTTTACAATGGTAGTGGTGGCGCCTTTCAGTCTGTATCACCTAGTTATGTTGGTACAACGGTAAATGCGATTACTGAGGATGGATATGGTAATATTTACGTTGGAACTTTAGGTGGAGCTGTGTATTTGTACAATGGCGGAACTAGTTGGACTGGTTTACCGAGTTCTGGATCTGTAATTGCTACAGGTGTGAATAATATAAACGCGTTAATTAGCGATGAAAGTTCTAATGTGTATGCTGCAACTAATGATGGAGTGTATAAATTAGCGTTTGAAAGTACTACATGGACAGCATTGCCAACTGGGATTGCTTCACCAATAGTCGGGTTACAAATTGATACTTTAGATAATATTTATGCAATGGAAAGTACAGGAGCTATTTATAGATGTAATTTATCTTCCTGTACTAGTTGGACATCTATGTATACTCCTTCATTGAGTTCTTCTGTGCCTAATAATGCATTTTTACTAACTTCTTCGGCTATGCCACTTGTTGGAACAACAACGGGGCTATATTATTACTCTGGTTCTTCATGGGCTCAAAGTACTGGTGGCTACGTGGGTTCTATAACAGGTTTGCAAGAATCAAGTTCTAATATATACACAACAGCCAATAGTGGTACTACAGAATCGGCAATATATACTTCGGTAAATGCTACTGGCACTGGATTAACGGTGCAAAATAGTGGTGAAAGTAATACGGTTTACGGTAATGCATATAGCGTTGTGCTTGATTCTGGTAATAATTTATTTATTGGTGGTAATGTGTTAACTAGCTTGGATTTTGCAGCTGGTACTAGCTCAGCACTTGGCGCTTATTTGGCTTTGTCACCAGCTACAGGGGTTGTAACAACGTGGACTCCATTAACTGGATTGTCAGGTGGACAGATTAATACAATGTCTACGTCATCGCAACTAACTTCATATTAGAAAAGAGAAATAAAATGAATAGCTTTTACAAATTGGTACTAGCAGCGCTTTGCATAAATAAGATTTTCTCTTATGTGCAGCAACCAATATTATCAAAAGTTAGAACATTGTTTCTTCGTTTGTTATATGTCTTATTTGTTGCTGCTACAGTGAGCGCTTGTGGTACGCAAAATAACGTATTCATGACAACGTCGATAGGGACTTGTGCTGATGGCACAACTAGCGCCCCATATTGTATGGGTATTACTATTAACAATAATAATGAATCTAATGCACAAAATTGGATTAACAGTACAAATTATCCTATTCAAAATATTGTAATTAACGTTAGTGGTGCAAATAATATTTCATATCCAGGTAACGGTTCTACCAACCAAGATCCAAATGGCTGTATGAGTTCAAGTATAAGCCCAGGTGCCTCATGTACGGTTTATTTACAGTTAAATACCGAATCGTATGCAGTTGGTAGTCAGACTGCAATGACAGTTAATATCACCTATAATGTACAAAACTCATTATTTGGTACAAGTTCAACCAATGGTTCTGCGGGTTTGACAGTTCATCAACAAAGTAATTTATATGGAATTACAGGTTCTGGTATTTTGAATGTTTATAACTATGGGGGAATAAGTCAGATATCAACTGAGTCTTCAACGCAAAGTTATCCATCATTATTAACGATAGCAATGGATAATAACAGTTATGGTTACATTTATACTTCTAATCAAAATGGTGTTTTTTATTTTGGTAATCCAGGTGATGCTAATGGAGATACTAATTACTTATCTGGTTCTACGTTTGAAAGTTCAGGTACTAGTAATTTTAATAACTTATGGAGTAATGGGAACATGTTATACACAGCTACAAATGGTTATGGAGTTTGGCAAACTTCGATTACATCGCTTAGCTGGAATTTGCTATATAATGTTAGTTATAGTTTTTATTCAAATATAAATGCAATGTCTTCATCAGGTAGTATATATTTAGTTTCAAGCACTGGTAGCCAAGTATATTTATGTATATCCTCGACTACAAGTACCTGTAGTGTTGAGGGGGCCGGTTTATCTGGAACAGCCAACGATTTAGGCACGAGTTCGTCTAATTTTACACCATATGGTTATACTGGTTTATATGCTGCAACAACAGGTTTATATGCGGAATCTGGCACGACAAATTCTGCTACAAATTCATGGACACAAGTAACAGGTCCAAGTGTGGCTACAACAGCTATTGTTAGCGACAATGCTGGTAATCTCTATATAAGTGATATTAGTGGTAATATTTATAAGATTTTAGCTTCTACAACTACCCCAACAACTGCAGATTTAATGGTTGCTAATATCGATGGTTCTACACAGATTAGTCAGATGATAGTTGATAATTCAGGTGAACAATTGTTAGTATTAAACAGCAGTGGTAATTTATACGGGTGTCCACTTTCTGGCTCATCATGTACTTTGCTTGAGTCTAATTTCAATGCAGCGGTTGTTGGGTTGGGAATAGGTTCACAATTAACTAATTAATTTATAAAGAAAAATATGCAAGATAAGCTACAATTGGTAAATGACGTAACAATAGCGCAAAAGAAAATTCATTTTAAGCAGGCGAAATTTTACATTACAGTGAATGATTTGCGCCAACTGCCAATAACGCAGCAAGAAATTGCGGTTGTTGGACGGTCAAATGCTGGCAAATCTAGTCTAATTAATACATTAACCAATCAAAATAGGTTAGCATATGTGTCAAAGACGCCAGGTAGGACGCAGCATATAAATTATTTCAATTTAAATGATGGCGATGATTTATTTTTAGTAGATCTACCTGGTTATGGTTATGCCAAGGTTCCAGAAAATATTCGTGAGCATTGGGTGCAATTGTTGGGTAATTACTTAGTCACACGCAAACCTTTGGTTGGCTTAGTTTTAATTATGGACTCACGTCATCCGTTAAAGGATTTAGATTATAAAATGCTAGCTTTTTTTGGATCCACGGGAAAACCTATTCATATAGTATTGTCAAAATCAGATAAATTAAATAATCAAGAGCGTAATAAAACGCTGAAAGATGTAACATTAGTGTTGAAACAGCAAGGTTTTGCTCAGTATTCGGTGCAAATGTTTTCATCATCAAAGAGAACTGGTGTTGATGAATTAGAATCAATTTTAAATGGATGGTTAACAACAAATGATAAAAACACAGAAATCTGATAATGTAATTAAAAACAATAAATTTGTGTCATTTTCGCAAAAACTTGAATCTAGATCATTAAAGGCTATGAATATTTCTGGTAAATTGCTTTTATTGTGCAGTAGTTTAATCGTTGGCTGCGCGAATAATCCTATCCGATCATATAAGAGTGAGACCGACAAAACTCTAACATATGTGAGACAGGGCGAAATGCAAAAAGCGGATAATTCACTTGGTAATAAAGACGATGTATTATATCATCTGGAATATGGAACTCTTCTTCGAATGAGTGAAAGTTATCCTGCAAGCCGAGATAATTTTGTGCAAGCTCAGGCGTGGGTAAATGCGTGGATGGCAAGTTATCATAATGGTACGCTTGGTAGCGTTGTGGATACATCTCAGGCTGTGTTAGTTAATGATAAAGTTTTGGATTATCAGATAAAAGATTATGAGAAAGTTATGATTCCTACTTATCAAGCGTTAAATAATATTTCGTTAAATAATTGGGATAATGCGCGAGTTGAAGTTCAGCGGATGTATCAATTGGAGACGATTATAAAAAATTATCGTGACACATTATATGCAAAAGAGCAGGCTGACAGTAGTAAGAATTCCAATAGTCAATTTGCTTCATTGTCCCAAGTTGAACAATCTAATAGCAGTGCATATGATTTTACTTCGATAAATTCTCCGCAAGTAGTTGCATTACAAAATGGTTACCAAAATGCATTTAGCCATTATTTGGCGGGGTTTGCATTTCAGGCGTTAGGTGAAAATAGTCTATCTCGCCCTGGTTATATCAATGCATTAAAGCTTAATCCAAATAATCAAATGATACAGCAAAGTATTACTAATTTAGACAAGGGTGGGGCTCAAAAAGCAAAAACTACAGATTTATTATTGGTATCAGAGCTTGGTAGTGCGCCACAATTTAAGTCGGTAACGATACATGTGCCACTATTGAATACAAATGCCAATAATAAAAATACGTGTGTTACCAATGTGACAATTGCATTCCCTGCATTAGTGCCAGATAAGCTTGACACTAATTTAAATGTTGTGCAAATTGATGGTAATTCTGTTGTGCCAACATTATTTACAGATTTTAATTTAATGGCGGCAAGATATTTGCACGATGATCTACCTAATATATTTATTCGTAATATAGCTCGTGCGGCACGTGATGTTGTAACTCAGCAAGTTGCATGTAATAATGGTGGTAGTTTGCTGAATCTAGCAACTGTATTAACTGAAGCGGTGCTAAATCAAGCCGATGAACGCACTTGGGTTATGTTGCCAAGCAAGATATATGCAACAAGAATAAGTTTACCAATGGGTAAACATGTTTTAACTGTATATACGCCATTGGGACCTCAAACATTAACGGTAAATTTAAATCAGCCGTATCAGGTTATTACATATAGGCAGATTGGCAATCAAGTATATTTTAGCCCACAACAATAATTTTTTATGAAGGATCATATTATGCGTAAAATCACATTAAGCTCATTGTTACTAGCTTTAGGCTTGAGTGCTTGTGCTTCTCAACCAACGATTAAAAGTAAAACTGAAACTATTGGGGATGTTGATAATCTAAAGGTCGTTGATATGCGTTCAGGTTTATCTAGTAGCACAGATTCTAGTGCTGGCGGGTTATTAACTGTGCAAGCAGGAATTAAAAATGAAGACTCTGTGATGCGTAGTGTCTATTATCGTTGTAATTTTTACGATGGAAATAAATTCCAGGTTGGTCAAGATGGACAATGGATACCAGTTATTATTTATGGTGGGCAGACTAAAGCTATTCAATGTTTGGCAACAACAGCAGAAGCGGTTGACTTTAAAATTGAGTTAAGTAGTACTGGAACTACGGTTCAATTGTATAAATAATTTTATTTGTCAAAACGCTACATTGAATAAAGTAATATATGATTTAGTGATAAATCAATGCTAAAATATAGTGAGCTTTTCTAAGCTTCGACTCAATTTAGACTTAGGTTATATGATCATATTTTTACAACACTAAATGATATTAATGCAAATAATAATTGATGATGATGTTTAATTATATAAAAAATAAAATAAATAGTTGACATTTTTATGTTTGCCTGTGTTATAATCCGAGCTGGTACGAGAAAGTTTTTAGTGTATTGCTTCGTTTGTCTTTTGCACAAAAGGTCTACATTTAATCCTCTTCTCTTTGTGTAAATATTATTTCTTAGGAAATTAAATGGATAATAAATTATTTGTCGCTTCGTTAAGCTTCAAAATTAGAGATGCTGAGTTAGCTGCTATATTTGGCGCTGTTGGTGATGTTCTTTCAGCTAAAGTAATTATGGATCGTGACGGTCGTAGCAAAGGTTTTGGTTTTGTGGAAATGGCAAGTGCGGAAGCAGCGAAAAAAGCAATTGAAATGTTACATGATACAGAGCAGTTTGGTCGTAAAATTGTGGTAAATATTCAAAAACCACAAACTGAGCGTCCTGCGCGTCGTACATTCGGTTTCTAATTGAAGTTGCCCAATTTTTATTGGGCACTTTTTTTCTGTACTATCAATTAATCAATATATTTTCTGCTATTCTTTCATCCTCAATAATTTCTTGTTGCACAGTTATCTTTTCATCTTTAGTAATTTCTTGCTGCACGATTATCTCACAAAGTATTTTGTTACAACGTTTTTCATTCTCAGAAATGAATCCTATCTTACTAAGAAAATTTTTAACGTGAATATCTCCTTCCACTATTAATATCTTTAAAGATGTGATTATCGGATATAATGCATATTTTGCAATACCTGGTATTCCTGAAATGTCAAATATACCGCCAATGCTATAAATAATTGCTTTAATTATACCTGTAACATTTGATTCATCTGTCGTCAATATTTTGTTTAATTTTGCACCTTTTAATGCATTTCGTAATGCTGATTGAATGATTTTTAGATCATCTTCAGGCAATTTTAATGCAGTTGCAGCTTCTTTTATTAATTCTAAATTTTTTATTAACGATTGAGAATCATAGGTTTGTTCTACCAAAAAAGCTATTAGTGATTTGGCAAATAGTACTGTATCGTCACTTTTTATTTTCTCTAAAAGTTTTCGTTGGTACGATTCTTTTCTAGGGATATCATCGCCATGATTCGTTAGATCACGTTTCGCTGTTTTAATGATGCTAATGTCATAAGATTGAAGAGCCTTAGTCAACCAATCTCGCCCATATCGCAGGCTAACTAGAATAATAGAAAGTGCTAATATATTGATTATTGGGGCAAAAGGTGTAATAGCTATTGCAAACGTAGTAAGAACTATTACACTTACATAATAAACTGCTGTTATGATAAATTTTGTTATCAGGTTGTTTAATTCTTTTGATATTACTAATTTATACCAATTAGAGCTTTTATCTTTGATCGCACTATCTAGTGCGTCGGATAATTGACCACTCATAGTTTGTGCCAAATCATTATTCTTGACAGTATAATAAGCAATGATAGCTAACATTTGAGATAAATGAATGGCGGCCTCACAGGTATTGCTTTTACTAGATATTAATAATTGATAGAATTTAGATTCATACTGACTAGAATCATCCCCTAAAGTACGCTCACAATAATAACTAAAGATTTTGTTTCTAGTTGTTGTATCCTCTATGTTTTTGGATATTACCAATATTAAAGGAATTTTTTTATCTTCGAAAGGAATACTATATTCTAAAATGCTTTGTTTTACGTACTTTTGGAATTCAGGGCCACTATCTTTAAGATTAATTTCAATAAATTGATTAATTTTATAATCTAAGGTTTCGTAGTTTAGATCTATTGGTTTACCCTGTAGTAGTTCATTTATAAATTTTGTGATTAATGTATCCTGACCTGAAAATTGTCGCAAGACACTGCTGGCAGTCGTTGTATTTCTTAACCATGGTTTTGGAGTACATTTCATAAGATTGAAGCTGCAGTTCTGAACGGATGGTCCAATAGATTCTGTAAAAAAAACTTCGCCAGACCATTTATATGGAATTGATTCTGGCAAAATAGTATTACATAATACGCCCAAAATTGCAACTATTCCTACCGTTTCATTTAAGTGGCTACGATGTTTATTTAACTCTTCATTCGTTGATATTCTATTTGATAACAGCTCTATAAATATGCTTTTTTCTATTGGTGTGCATGTTGATTGGCGAATTACGAATAAAGCGTGATGAATCATATTTATAGTGCTGACTCTACTTTTAAAATCAACATTTTTGTATAAGTCATCAATATATTCCGCTACCTTAATATTTTCGGCTTTCTTAATCTTTTTGGCTTTCTCAGTATTTTCCGCTACCTCAGTATTTTCCGCTACCTCAGTATTTTCCGCTACCTCAATATTGTCCGCTGTTTCAATATTGTTAAAATTACGATAAGACTTACCTTCTTTATCTTTATAACATTCATTTAAAATGTTATTTAGTATTGTATGTCTATTGTTGTTAAGATTAGCAGATGGCTGTTTTTCTGTATTATTGTTATCGTCAACATTATGAGAATCAAATGATTGTTTTTCTTCAAAATAATTACCAGGAAGATCAAATTCATCAGATAATTCTTGTAGTGCACCTAGTAATGTAGTGCGATATTTTCCCCAAGATAACTTCACTTTTATTGTTGTACATTGTAGTGCTTCTGGTCTAAGGGTTTTATCTTTAATTTGTTCTTCAATCTTACGTAAACATTCTAAATATCTTTCTTTAAGACCGCGTGGTGCTGATATTGTTTCTTGATTATGAATCTCTTTAAAAATTGATTTTATTTCTCGGTGTATTTTACCTAAATTACTGTCATTATCTTTGTGTTTTTTCATTATGTGACGTATTGAAGTAGATAAATAAGATTTTTCATGTAGCAATGATTCATATTTGTCAAGGAACGTAAATTTAATTTCACTTCCATCATTAAATTTTAATCTACAAAAAGCTTGTATAAAAGTATCCATGGTATCAATTGGTTCTGTTGCATTAACTGGTAAGTCAAATTTATTCTCAACAGTTTGATTAGTATTTACCAACTCATTTCCTGCCATGCTAGTTATTAAACTAGAACTGCCTTCTCGATTGGCGTTTTTAGTTAATTGACCTAAAGTTGTAACACCTTTTTTTATTTGATCTATAATCTTGTGGATTCGATATAATTCATTTTGGGCTAATTCTTTCTCTTTATTGTTAGTGTCGAGAGTTTTTAGGGTAAGTATTGCGCTACTACATTCTAAATAGATTCTAGTTATTTCTTGTGTATCATGACTGATGTTAGTAATTTTTTTGCTTAATATGTATGCGCATAGGTAGGATATTTTCTGTAAGAATGTGATATATTTATTTAATAACTTTTGTTTGACATCATCATTCTTCATAGTGCTTATATTATTCATCCATTTTGCGGTGGCTTGATATAATATCAAAGAAAATAATTTGCTTTTGTTAGAGTCACGAATTTTTTCAATAAAATTTTCAGCAAATACATCTACTTCATTTGAGTTTGTTTCTAACATCTTTAATGCATTTTTAGTATTAAATTGAAAAAATAAGTCATTTATATCTGCCTCAACGCTATCAGATGAATTGCTAAATTTGCTAAATACGTGTCTTTGTAGTTTATGAGACTCGTTTATTAATTCATTAAGATCTATAGTTATTTCGTCAATACCATTTTTAATGTTGTTGTGCTTACTAGTAAAATGCTCATCTATAATATTAAGGTTTTCAATCCATCTTCCATTATTATGTCCTTCATCCTCTATGTTATCCATGTTATCTATGTTGTCTGCAGGAAAGAGTTCACTGCCACAATTTGATTTTGTTTCATCCTCGTGATCAAGATCTGAAGATTTTACCTCCTCCCATCCACCATTAGCATTTTTACAATGTGTCCCATCCTCATCATAGTAATAGGTTTTTTCATTTTGTACGCGCATGTAATTATTACTGAGTCTTGGATTCATTTTAATTCACATTCCTATAGTTTATCTTTTTTAATCAAGTGTGAATTGTAGCATTTTATATACAGGTTTGTCTATAACATTTTTGTGTGGTGTTGAATCGTGGACGCGAGTGTAGTTCATTCAAAACCCAAGATTCAACGATGATTAGTCGATAGCGATGTTCTTAAAGTGTGGTTAATTTAGATATTAATTCTGATCAATTAGCCTATTGCATTCACGTTCATTATTGGACTCTAGCCCAAGTTTAGTGAATAGCTTATTCATGTTACATTCCAGTATTATAGCTCTAATGGCCGCCATACCTATTGATACAATATATTTTGAAATAAGACTTGTAGCTAATGGAGAAGCCCAGTCAGAAGTACTAAGAATTGTAGCTATTAATATATCTAATAATACGTTTGACTGTCTGTGTTCAATTATTTTCTTTAGTGAAGCGCTTTTAAATGCTAGTTTTAGTGCCACTTTAATTTGATTTCTATCTCCTCCGCTTAGAAATCTTGAATTATTAATTGTTGTAACTATTATTTCTAAAGTACTAATTAATGATGCTGAATCGTGTGTTTGATTTATCCAGAATGTTATTAATTCTTTTATAAGTTGATTTTTAGTATGTATATCTAGTTCTGTGCTGTGATTTATGACCTCATGTGTATCTAGTGCTGTATTATGATTGTGATGTGTATTTTTGTGGATTATATCCTCTACACGGCGCTGTTGATACCTTTGTTGATATGTTAGCGTATTTGGCATTAAATTGTGTTCCAGATTGCCTATATGAGTTTTTTCTTCAGTATCTAATAAGATGTCTGATTTATGATCATTATGAGCTTCATAGTATAAGCTTTCATTGAATTCACGAGCGTCATAATAAGTTGTAGATTCATGAATATCATGTGTTGGATAATCGCCATTTTTATATTCGTCTGAGGAGTTAAAAGCGTTTTTATTCCAATTTGTTATAGAATCACGAATACTATTATCAAGATAATATTCGTCTATAGACCCTCGAATTTCTTGATTTAAATTATAATGAATTTGCATTTGTTCTGCATTGCGTATTGCTTGCTCAAGAATGGCTTTGTCATGAATCTCGCATTTCCTATGTAGCCAAATTCGTACGAGTCTTAATCCAATAGTGATAAAAATAATTCCAACAGGAGTTACAATTGGTGTTAAAAATGCAACAGCGCAAAGCCAAAGCGCAAACGAATCAGCAGTAATCGCGAATTTTATTAGTATATTTACTTTTAATTCTTTATTTACTAATATATGCCAATTAGATAATTTATCTTTTTTGGCGTAGATTAGTGTTCTAGTTAACGCCTCGCTCATATTCGTTGCAATTTGAGGATCAATATTACTAGTATGTGCTATTATTGCCAATATTTTACAAAAATTAAGCATTCCTTGATTAAGATTTAGATGCTTAGTTGTTAGTAGTTTATTAAATTTAGCTTCGTTATATTCGATACCATGATTGGAATTATTTTTATACAAAGTATGGTTATAATATGTTTTCAAAAGTAATTTTTGTTGTTCTTCGTTATTTGTCTGATCAATTAAGATAAATATAAATGGTTGTGCTGTGTGCTTTTCTTTACAATTTTTATGTTTAATGCTAAATTCAAATATAGATGATTCTACATATTTCTTAAAATCATCATCACTTGCTAGTATATTTTCTTCAATAAAAGAATTAATTACATCTTCTAGGGTTTTAGAATCGTGGTCATGGCTATTACCGTCAAGGTATTGATTGATGAATGTTGATATTAATAATTGATTGTTATTCTGCTTTTTTTTATCTCGAATAATTATTTCTGCAATACTTCTTTCGTTGGTGGAAGTGCCACGAAATTCATGCGGTGTATGTCCTATTAGAGTAAGTCCTGTAAAAGTAAATGCAGTATTAAATGTATCAAATATAAATGAAGTTGTGGTATTTATATCTAAACTATCACCAACTGCGCACCCGATTCCTAAAGCGCCAGCTCCTGCTACTAGCCAACTCATGTGGCTACGATGTTTTTTTAGTGCTTCGATAGTTGATATTTTATTTAAAAATATTTCTTTATGTAGTTGCTTTTCATTTTCTTTGCATAATGATTGATTGATTATATGTAATACCTTATGAACAGTGCTAGATGCAGCAATTTTACTCTCCCAATCTGTGTGTTTGTAAGCTTCTTGTACGCATTTGGCAACTTCCATACTGGTGTAACGAGGGTTCTGCTCTAGTTTATAGCACTTATTAATAATTGTATTTGTTGTTTCTTGAAAATTTTCCTCAAGTGTAATGCTTGAGTTTATTGGTTGTATTTGCTCAAAAGTATCTGCTAATATTTCCAGTAATGATGGTAAGGTGCCACGAAAAGTTTGTGATTGAATTTTTACTTTTCCTGTGATTAGCGTTAATATTTCTGGATCAATGAATCCATTCTCAATTTCTTGATTAAGTCTATTTAAACATGCTTTATATCTGTCTTTCATTGCTGTTTGGTTAGCATTTGCTTTATTCAGCTCTTTAAAAATTGATTTTATTTCTTGGTGAATTTCACGTAAATCATTTTTGTGATATTTAGGTTGTGGTAGAAGTTTAGCGATATGACTGCGTGGCGGAGCCAATAGTTCTATATAACTCTCAAGTTTTAGGTGAAATTTTATTGGCTCTTCGGCAAAATATATTTTGTGGAGAAACATTATAGGAGTGCCAATTAACCCCTCTGTATTGTCAACATGTAGCCCTTTAGTTTCTGCGCTGATTGTGACTTCTAATGATTCGCCAAATCCTTCGCTTATTGCAGAAGGCGCAAGAATTGATTTTTCTGCTAATTCGGTATATTCCATTAATTGCTCAGGGGTTGCAAATCCTTTTTTAATTTTTTCTAAAAGAAATTTAAGTAAATATAATTCATTTTTAGCTTTTTTATTTTCTAATGTTTCTGTGTGGTCTATACTTAAAGCTTTTAAAGTCAAAATTGCACAGCGAGATTCTAGTAGAATGTTAGTAACTGCTGTGATTTTACTGTTTATGTTGAAGCATTCATGTTCTAATGCATGGTTGCATACAGAACATATATTTGTGAAAAGGGTTATATATTTTTCTTGAATACCAGTTGTATTATTTTTATTATCCACGCAAAGTTTTGTTAGTTGAAATATTGCATTTAAAAATAATTTATTTTTATTCTTGTCGTTTATATTTTTCATAAATAATGTTATAGTATTATTCATTTGATCTTCGTTAGAAGTTTTGTCAATCTTGGATAATTGTATCATTAAGTTAGATATTTCATTTCTATCCTCTTCACTATGACTAAAGAAGCTTGTTATTCCATGATGTACATCCATTATATGATGAATATCATCTTTTAAGCTTGTTTCTTGAGTGTGGATTTTGTCAATGTTATCTGCTTCTATGTCTATTGCATCAAAATACTCACTACTACGTCCATAGATTGGTTCTTCAACAGTGTTAGTAAAATATTCACTATTAGATTTTGTTTCTTCTTGGTTACTATCATCATCACTTTGATTATTTTGCCCATGACCATTTTGTCCGTCTGTTACTGTAATATTATCAAGATTTTTTTCGCTTTTATAAGAATCAGGCTTAAGTGGATGATTTGGTTCATGTTGAAGATTATGGTTTGTGTTGTGGTTTTCACGTTTATGTGTATGCACAATATTGGGGTGATTTGTTTGAAAATGTAAAGGGTTACTCATTTTAAATTGCCTATATGTATATAAAAATTTTAAGTGTTATATTGTAGCACTTTATATACAAATTTGCTATAGCGTTTTTGTGTCGTATTTGGTCATGGATTATTGTAAGTTATATAAATAAAAGGTTTTAATGTTGTTAAGTTATTTTGACTAAACTTTTTTATTGTTGTATTTCGTGACTAAATATTGGTGTAGTATAATATAATGCTGGTAGTATAGTTAAAATCATATCACTATGTGTAGTAACCATTAGGAGCATTGTTATCATATGACAAAGTTTAATATTTAAAGATAAAGAGTATATAATTGTTTGTGAATTGCACTGTTTTATGTGATATTGGTTAAATTTTGTAAAAACTGCGTCTCTTATTAGCTAAAAGACGCAGTGAATTTTTTAAAATTAATAAGTAATTGGGTAACTAACCGGTACACCCAGTGCAGTTCCCAACTGATGATCCATAGTACCATTTTATTGCAGCGACGCTTTCTATCATGGATGCTCCATCTGCAGTTGTTGTTGGCACGATTTGAAATACACCACCATTACCATTGCCAGTTAAAAAATACGCAGATACAAGGGTTCCAGGTGGCGTTGTTACTATGGAACATGTAGGGCTACCATCATCAGAGTATGGAACTCCACTTGTGTTTCTATGTATACAGCCAGATTCTTGAGTTAAACGGTAACTAAATATTGCTGGGCCAGCACCTGTTGAAGGGTCAGACTCAATTGCACCACCATATATATATGCTATACTTGAGGTATTACTAGTATCAAGATCTGTACTTCCGCCGTAAGAATAACGTCCATAAACAAAAAATCCATCGCGCATTACTCCAATAAGATTTGAGTCTTGATAAGATATGGAATAAGGCTCAGTGTGGTAGTGATACATACCATTAGCTGGATGTGCTTGGCATTGGTCAAATGATAAAACTTCTTGAAAAATATTATCATCCCCATCTGCAACTCCATTGAATATTCCAACTCCGTTTATGGTTACACCGACCATGCCAACACCCATTTCAGTTCGTGACCCAGTATTAGCAGTTGGATTTAAAGGGATATACATTAGTACAGTTTGTTGAGCTATACTACTTGGATCTGGAAATGCTGTAGTGTAAGACTCATACATAGAAAGGAACGTGCCAGCAAATGTTGTGCCATTAGCTGTAAAATTATAAGATCCAGTTGGTGCAAAATAATTACTCTGGTAGTCAGGTATATCATAAAAAGTTACAGATACATAAGTGGCGTTTGAGAACTCCGTAGTTACATTATAAGATGAATCTGCTAGTCCCAGTGTTACGTCACATGAAAATTTTAGCCAGTTCCCACTAAGCCCTAATGCAGTTCTTGCTGCTTCGCATGATGTTGTGGTTCTGATTAATTTGGTACATGTTCCACCGTTACCATATGGGTTAGTAACAGATTCTGATGCAGATGTGTTTGTTGTTATACTACTGGTACTAGTAGTGCTAGATGAACCGCTTGATCCGCCACCACCGCATGAAATTAATACTGAGGTAATAATTGATAAGATAGCAAGAGATGATATTTTTCTATTTATAGTGTGGATATTATTGAGATGTTTTAGCATGAAATTTCTCCAATTCATTAAACAAATTAACTATTTTAGCTGTTAATAAAATAGACTACACTAAATAAAATATATGAATTTAATCAAATGTTGTATAGTGAATCTTGCTACATGTTAGGTTCGTGTAGAAAAGTAAATAACTAAACGATATTATAACTGAAAACTTCAGCTTATACACAAATTAATTTTCATCGCAGGTTTGGTGATTGGAATATTAGATTATGCATATTTTAAACTGATTTCTAATTAATAATGTTATAATAACACCTTATATATACTCATCGCTTCTTCACATTTGGCTTAGCTCATAGAATAGACATTTTGAGTATAAATTAAATTTAGAATAAATAAAGGTAAATATGGATCAAAAGTACGAAGCTAGTAAACTTGCTAAACGATTACGCGCAAATGTTGGCAAAGCAATTAATGATTATAATATGATTTCAGATGGCGATAAAATCATGGTTTGCTTATCTGGTGGTAAGGATAGCTATGCTTTATTGGATATATTGCTAAGTTTAAAATCTGCTGCTCCAATACATTTTGATATAGTTGCGGTAAATTTAGATCAAGGGCAACCAGGGTTTCCAAAAGAAGTTTTACCTAATTACTTAGAAAATTTAGGTGTTGAATATAAAATTATTACAGAAGATACATACAGCACAGTGAAAAGAGTTATTCCAGAAGGTAAAACAACTTGTGGTTTGTGTTCACGATTACGTCGTGGGATTTTGTATCGTGTAGCCAAGGAAATTGGCGCAACTAAGATTGCTTTGGGGCATCATCGTGATGATATATTGGAAACTCTGTTTTTGAATATGTTTTACGGTGGTAAATTAAAAGGAATGCCAGCTAAATTAGTTAGCGATGATGGTAATAATATTGTGATCCGCCCGCTGGCATATTGTTCAGAATCAGATACAATTGCTTACGCAGAATTAAAAAAATTCCCGATTATTCCATGCAATCTATGTGGGTCTCAACCAAATTTACAACGTCAAGTAATCAAAGAAATGTTGCAGGAATGGTCAAAACGTTATCCAGGGCGCATTGAGACTATGTTTAGAGCTATGCAAAATATAGTTCCATCTCATCTCATGGACGCAAATATGTATAATTTCTCCGACTTAACCGCAACAGGAGTTGCTTTTGCCGATGGTGATATAGCCTTTGACAAAGAAGATTTTAATTCTACGCAAATTACGTTTATTTAATGGTAATTATATGCAAAGTAAACTAAGTGGTGCGCAAATTGGACTATTGGCTGCAATGTTTTTAGTTGTGGGCAATATGCTTGGGTCAGGTGTATTTATGTTGCCAGCGGTTTTAGCTACTATTGGTGGGATATCACTTATTGGCTGGGGCGTTGCAATGTTTGGCGTACTTGCTTTGGCATTGGTTTTTGCGAAGCTGGCAAATATTTTACCGCATGGTGCTGGACCGTATGCTTATGTACGGGCTGCATTTGGCAATTTTTTAGGTTATCAAACTAATTACGTATATATTTTAGCGTCTTGGATAGCAAATGTTAGTATGTTATCAGTGATTATCGGCTATATGCAAAATGTATTCCCCATATTAAATAGTCAATTAAACAGTGCGATCCTGCAGATTTCTATTATTTTGATTTTTACGTGGCTAAATATCCGTGGTGCTAAAATCGTGAGTTTTGCGCAATCAAGTGCTTTGATATTAGCCATTATTCCGATTGTATTGATGGCGACAATTGGTTGGTATTGGTTCGATTTAGACACGTTTAAAGCTGGGTGGAATGTTGCAGCGCAAACACCGTTAGCTGCGGTTAATTCTTCATTTAATAATATCATGTGGGCTTTTATCGGTATTGAGTCAGCTTGTGTTGTTGCTGCAGTTGTTAAAAATCCAAAACGAAATATTCCACTGGCAACGGTTGGTGGTGTTATTGTTGCAACTTTACTGTATGTTTCTACGTGTACAGTAATTATGGGGATAGTGCCAAATGTTGAGCTTGTAAAATCAAGTGCTCCATTTGCCATTGCGATTAATCATATTTTTGGTGGAACCGGTGCAGGAATTGTAGTGTCAATTTGTGCAATCGCCAATTGTTTAGGGGCATTGTCTGGTTGGACATTGGTCATTGGACAAATGTCTAAGGCTGCTGCAGAAGATGGATTATTTCCCAAAATATTTGCTAAAACCAATGCAAAAGGAATTCCTTCAATAGGTTTATGTATTTTAGCTGCGGTAATGATTATCGTAGTATTGATTACCTTATCGCCAACAGCAAATCAACAGTTTTCAAAAATAGTAACGATGTCAGTTATTCTGTATTTAATTCCGTATATTTATTCCGGCTTTGCCGTCATAATTTTAGGTCGACAAAAACTTCCGGTTAAGCAATATATTTTGTATGTTGTGTTAGGAATTTTTGCGGCAATATTTTGTATTTTGTCAATAATTGGTTCAGATTCTGCATATGTTGTATGGGCATTTGTTATTGTATTATCTAGTGCATTTTTTTATACGCAAGTTGAAAAAATTAATCCTTAATGAGTAATATATTTTGAGGTGTGAATGAGTAAATATAAGATCGCTATATTGGGTTGTGGTGCTATTTTAAATCGTCATGTAGCAGCAATAAAAGCAAATCCAGATTTTTTTGAATTAGTTGGCGTTTATGATATTGATATGCAAAAATCTATCTCGTATGCTAATGAATTAGGTGTTGTTGCATATCCAGATTTAGACGCTGTTTATTCAGATAAGAATGTGAATTGCATTGTGATTTTAACTCCAAGTAATTTGCATTATAACCAAGCTTTGCAAGCAATTAATCATGGTAAACATTTAATAATAGAAAAGCCTGCAACGTTTTTAGCTTCAGAAGTTAAAGAAATAGAAACTTTGGCGGCACAGAAAAATGTCGATGTTTTTTGTATTTTACAAGTGCGCTTGAACAAATCAATTGATCTAATAAAACTTGCGTTGGAGAAACGGTTATTTGGTGATATTAGAGGAGCTTCTCTTTTGCAGCGTTGGCAACGCCCAGTTAGTTATTTTAGTGGTTGGCGCGGTGAGTTTGCTACGAGTGGCGGAATTCTACGTGAATTTGCGATTCATTATCTAGATATTATGCAATATTTATTGGGGATGCCAAAAGTTACAGCTGCACAATTTTTTAATACAAAGTTCAAACATAGTGATGTAAATGACAGTGTTTATGCATTATGTGATTATGGTGTGTATGGTGCAAATATCGAAGTTACTGTTGCCGCAGAGCCACATAATTTGGAATGTAGCTTGTCTATAATCGGTTCTAATGGATATGTTAAATTATCTGGAAAATCGCTAGATGTGATTGATGAGGTAAAGTTTTTAGACGATGATTTCGCGAAGCAATTTGCTGATTTAGAAGATTTTGTGAATAATAAAAAAATTATTAATCAAGTAGCTAACGGAGCATGTCCACACCATCCTGAATTATATCGATTAATAATTGAGCAACCCAAGCTGTTTACTATTGCGCAAACTCACAATGTTATTTCATTGATAGAAGAGATATATAAATTTCAAATAAAACGATGAGTATGATTTACTCTACTCTTTGTCTTTGAATTGTTGACATTCGCGTCCACGAATCAAATACATTTAGTATAAAAATAAAGGATTAGTATGACTAAGAGATTTTTATTTGTAATATCGTTATTAATCATAACTGTTGCTGCATATATTTTTGTCAAGCAGCCTAAAAATCCTTTATTTGTGGTAGTAAATAATAATGCAACGCCAAATGAAAGTGCTGTATCTCCTTATTTTGCTGGCGAATTTATTCCTCAGCCAGCATATCTAAAATTTTCACATAGTTCAACCTTAATAAAATTAGCTAATGGCGATTTGCTTGCTCTTTGGTTTGCTGGTAGTAAGGAAGGGCAGCCTGATGTTAAGATTTGGCAATCAAGATTTGCTAATGGTAAGTGGGAAATGGCACATGCGGTGATGTCAAATTATAGTTTGATGAATGATAGTAATCGCTATATTAGTAAATTAGGTAATCCTGTTGTATATGGTGCGGCGAATGGTGATTTGCATTTATTTGTAGTTTCAGTGAGTATTGGCGGTTGGGGTGGCTCAAGGCTTAATCAGTTAACTTCGCATGATAACGGTAAAACTTGGTCAATGGCGAACGAGTTAGTTTTAAATCCATTTTTAAATATTAGCACGCTTGATCGCACCAATGCTGTTTCACTTCAAGATGGAGGCTTTTATTTGCCTGTTTATCATGAATTTATGCGTTCATATCCATTTTTATTGCGTTTTGATGCAAATGGTAATCTCATTGAGCAGATTCGTATCTCTAATCAAAATACGCAATTACAGCCAAGTTTAGTTCCAATTAATGAATCTACGGCATATGTTTATATGCGGAATAATAACAAAAAAGACAAAATACTTTATCTTCAAAAAACTATCAATGGTGGATTGCATTGGGGTAAGCCACAAGCAACAAATATGACTAACCCTGATTCATCTTTGGTTGTAGCAAAAATTACTGAAAATAAATTGCTGATGGTTTATAATATTGCTGCACCAACTGGTAATCGTGGTAAACTTGCATTGGCAACGTCTGACGATGGTATAAATTGGCAACAAGTTGCATTGTTGGAAAATTCACCTAGCGATGAATTTTCGTATCCTGCAATTTTGGTTAATGGAGATCAAATTGATATTACGTATACATGGTCACGTAATAATGCAAAACATGTGATTAAGCATATTAGATTCAATCGTGAATGGTTAAATATGTCGTAACTATCTAGTAACATATCTCGTATATACAGAATAAGTTAATTTTTCTCTCATGAGTTATCACAAAATCGGTAAAATTAATTTATTTTGTATATTGCAAATATTACTGCTATGTAGTTATACAATATGTCAAATAATAGGAGATAATTTATGCATCATATTATATTAGATAATTTTGTATTGATGAGTAATTCATTATTGATTGTTTGTTGTTTAATTAATGCACCTATTGTTGCTGGAATGTGGAGTTTTTTTCGTGTTATATTTCTGGCTGTTATATTTGGTTTGGTATTCGGGGTTCCTATCTTCAAAGGTTGTAGTCTTGCTCAAATAATGCGTGGGGCACTTGGTGATTTGAGTATTACCACTAGTTTAGTATTGTTATTTTGGTTGTATGCAAGATTAAGTGAGCGCATTAGTATTAACCCAATGAATAAATATATTGCTTGGGTGATATTTTTAATGGGGTGTACATTATATGCATCTAGTTTAGGATTTATTGGCGTTGATGTTTACAGTTATGGATATTTATTAAAATCTCCAGTAATTGTGTTAGTTTCGTATGCTGTTATTCAATTAATATTATGGCACTTTAATAAAGTATTTGCATTTATTTGGTTGGTTGCAATGATTAGTTTTATTTTAAAATTACAAGGCTCAATTAATTTATGGGATTATTTATTTGATCCTGTGCTGTGGTTTATTTCTTTTTGTACTATTGTAAATAAACGTAAAAAAACCAGCACAGATATTATCTTTGAGTATAATTAATGATTTCAGGCTTTTGGTAGTGTCACACCAACTTGTCCCATATATTTGCCATCTCTATCTTTATATGATGTTTCGCATATTTCGTCAGATTCGAAAAATAATACTTGTGCAACGCCTTCATTTGCGTATATTTTCGCTGGTAATGGCGTTGTATTACTAAATTCTAATGTAACATATCCTTCCCATTCTGGCTCAAATGGCGTAACATTTACAATAATTCCACAACGTGCGTAGGTTGATTTACCCAAACATACAGTTAATACATTTCTTGGAATACGAAAATATTCAACGGTTCTCGCCAATGCAAATGAATTCGGCGGAATGATACAATATTCGGCATTAACTTCAACAAAGTTCTTGGGGTTAAAGTTTTTCGGATCTATAATCGTGCTATTAATATTAGTAAAAATTTTGAATTCATTTGCACAACGGATGTCGTATCCATAGCTGGATGTGCCATATGAGATTACTTTTTTACCATCAACAATTTTAACTTGTTGTGCTTCGAATGGTTCAATCATTCCATGATTTTTCGCCATTTCTTTTATCCATTTATCTGATTTTATTGTCATTTTTCTTCCTTCTATTTGTAAATACCTAGCAATATACTCTCATATATACAGAATAAATTAATTTTTCCATACTTAGCAATATCTCTAAATAATACAGATTAAATTAATTTTTCCCTCATGAGTTATCACAAAATCGGTAAAAATTAATTTAATCTGTATATTGTAAACATCACTGTCAAAAGTAGTTACAAATTAATTTATTCTGTATATTGTAAATATTATTGCTAGCTAGTTACCATTTATTTTAAATAATTAGCCAGATATTTGCCTGTATACCCCTTGTTTAATTTAACGATTTTTTCAGGCGTGCCAGTAGCTATGATTTTCCCACCACCTTCGCCACCTTCTGGACCTAAATCAATTACCCAGTCAGCAGTTTTGATAACATCAAGATTATGCTCAATAACAACAACTGTATTACCGTGCTCAGTAAATCTATGTAAAACGGTTAATAATAAATCTATATCATGAAAATGTAGCCCAGTTGTTGGTTCGTCCAATATGTACAATGTTCTGCCTGTGTCACGTTTGGATAATTCCAGCGCTAATTTAACACGTTGTGCTTCGCCACCAGATAAAGTTGTTGCAGATTGTCCAAGGCGGATGTAGCCTAATCCAACCTCCATCAGCGTTTTTAATTTACGGTTAATCGTCGGAATATTGGCAAAAAATTCCAAACCTTCTTCAACAGTCATCTCTAGCACGTTATGAATATTTTGGGCTTTATATAATATTTCTAATGTTTCACGATTATAGCGTTTACCTTTACATGTTTCACAAAGAACATAAATATCTGGTAGAAAATGCATTTCAACTTTAATTAAGCCATCGCCTTGACAAGCTTCGCAGCGCCCACCTTTTACGTTGAATGAAAACCTACCGACGCTATAACCTCGTTCACGAGATAAATTTACTTGGGTAAATAAATCGCGAATATGCGTAAATAGCCCCGTATAAGTCGCAGGATTCGAGCGTGGTGTGCGTCCAATAGGGCTTTGGTCAACATTTATCACTTTATCAAAATTTTCTAAGCCAATTATTTGTTTGAATGGTTCTGGATTATCGTGACTACGGTAAATATGCTGTGCCAAAGCTTTATATAGTGTGTCGTTTATTAACGTTGATTTGCCAGATCCTGACACGCCAGTTATGCAAATAAAATTCCCAATTGGTAACTTCAAATTCACATTTTTTAAATTATTTCCGCTGGCGCCAAGTAATTCTAGATAGCCATTATCTTGATTTCTACGTTTCTTCGGAATTGGAATTTTGCGCATTCCAGATAAAAATTGTCCAGTGATTGATTCTTTACATTTGTTGATTGTGGACGGATGTCCAGCAAATATTATTTTACCGCCGTGTTCGCCAGCTCCAGGTCCAATATCTACCAAGAAATCTGCATTACGAATTGCATCTTCATCATGTTCAACAACAATTACAGTGTTCCCAAGGTCGCGTAGTTTAATTAATGTACCGATTAATCTGTCGTTGTCACGCTGATGTAATCCAATCGATGGTTCGTCCAGCACATACATAACGCCAGTTAAGCCCGAGCCGATTTGACTAGCCAGACGAATGCGTTGTGCTTCTCCGCCAGATAATGTGTCGGCTGCACGATTTAGCGTTATATAATCAAGCCCGACATCAATTAGAAATCCAATCCTCGTTAAAATCTCTTTGATAATTTTAACTCCAATTTCTTGTTTATTGCCATGTAATTTAATTTTCTCGAAAAAATCATGACATTCACGCAGTTGCCAAGTTGTGATTTGTGGTAAATTTGTCTCAGCTATTGTCACGCATTGCGATTCTTTACGTAAACGTGAGCCACCGCAATCTGGGCATTGCTGATTATTTTGATATTTGGCTAATTCTTCTTTGATATTGTTGCTATCGGTTTCATAATAACGTCGTTGTAATGTATTGACTATTCCTTCAAAAGTTTGCTTTTTAAAGCGCGAACCACCACGTTCATCCATAATTTGAATGTTAATCAATTCATTTTGTGAGCCATATAATAAAATATTTTGAATTTTGGCGGGTAATTGTTTCCAGGGCGTTTCAATATCAAAAGCATAATGTTTGGCAATTGAGGATAATATCTGATAAGTGTATTGATTGCGTTTATCCCAACCTTTGATTGCGCCATCACCGATTGATAAATCTGGATGTGCCACAATTTTCTTCGGATCAAAAAATGTTATTTGCCCCAAGCCATCACAACGTGGACAAGCTCCTTGTGGATTGTTAAATGAAAAAATTCGTGGTTCTAATTCTGGTATAGAATAATCGCATTCAGGACAGGAGAATTTACGCGAGAACCATTTTTCAGCTTTGGTATCTAAATTCACTAATTTTAACTTGTCATTACCATGAATTAATGCGGTTTCGACCGAATCAGTTAGGCGCGATTTTATATCTGGGGAAATTTTTAATCGATCAACTACGAGTTCTAATGTATGCTTTTTATTTTTATCTAGCGCTGGTACTTCGTTTATGTCGTATACGATTTCGTCGACGCGTATTTTTGTGAAGCCTAGGTGTTGTGTATGCGAAATCAGGTCCAAGTGCTCACCTTTGCGGTTCATAACCATAGGGGAGAGGAGAATTATTTTAGTTGATTCTGGTAATTGCAATAATGTATCAACGACTTGGCTGACCGATTGGCTTTCTAATGCAACTTTGTGTTCTGGGCAAAATGGTGTGCCAATTCTGGCATATAGCAGGCGTAAGTAATCGTATATTTCGGTGACTGTTCCAACTGTTGAGCGTGGATTGTGCGATGTTGCTTTTTGTTCAATTGAAATTGCTGGAGATAATCCTTCGATTAAGTCAACATTTGGTTTATTCATTTGTTGGAGAAATTGCCTTGCATAAGCGGATAATGATTCCACATAGCGGCGCTGTCCTTCTGCATAAAGTGTATCAAACGCAAGTGATGATTTGCCAGAACCAGACAACCCTGTAATAACGATTAGCTTATTTTTGGGTAAATCTAAATTGATGTCTTTTAGATTGTGCGTTTTGGCGCCACGAATGACAATTTTGTCTTGCATTGATTTTAAACTTTATAAGAAAATTAACAATCGTTATTATAACATATGTATGTGAATCTATAGAATAATAAGTGAGCAATTGTAATACAAGTATGTTATAATACATACATAAGTAACAAAAGGAGATTTATTATGTTAGCAGTCAGGTTAGATCCAATTCTTGAAGAAAATCTTAATACTATTGCAAAACGTGAGAAAAGAACTAAAGCATATTATGTTAGAGAGGCTCTTACGCGCTATTTAGAAGATATTCAAGACATATATGATGCTGAATTAGCATTAGAAGACATTAGATCTGGGAAAGCATCAATTTTATCCTGGGAAGAAGTAACAAGAGAATTAACACAATGAGCTGGACAATTAAAATTAATAGTCAGGCAATTAAATATCTAAAAAAAGTTGATAAAAGTGTTCAACAAAAAATAATTATGGGAATTAACAAAGTAAAAGAGATAGAAGATCCTAGAAAAATTGGAAAAGCGCTACAGGGGAAGTACGTTGGATTTTGGCGATATAGGTTAGGAGATTATAGAATAATTTGTGAGATTCAAGATGAAAGTATTACAATATTAGTAATTAAAATTGGGCATCGTAAAGAAGTTTATTAGCAATCTGCTATTTGTGTATCATATGTAGCATATGATACACTGACATGAGATAAAAAATGTATTTTGAGTTTTAGGAAATATATAAAATAATGGGAACAAATGATTTTAAGGTTGCGGTTAAATTAGCGATGGTTTACTCGTTAAATTTATTGGGAATATTTTTGCTTCTGCCAGTAATGATAGTCTATGCAACTCAATTGGACGGCGGTAATGTTGCATTAGCAGGTTTCGCGTTTGGTTGCTACGGGTTAATGCGTTTAATTATGCAGTTGCCATTAGGTATGTTGTCAGATAGCATTGGGCGCAAAAAAATTATTTATATTGGTTTGTTATTCGTTGCCATAGGTAGTTTTATCTGTGGTTATGCAACTAGCATCGAAATATTAATTCTGGGGAGACTTATTCAAGGAACAGGCGCGGTTGGGGCTGTAGTAACGGCTTTGGTTGCCGATGTTACGGCTGAGGAAAATAGAACTAAAGTAATGGCAATAATTGGTGCTGCAATTGGTGTGTCATTTTCTGTTTCATTGGTTGTAAGCCCTTTATTAGCAGATGTTATCGGGGTGAATGGGATATTTTATTTAATCGGAATAATGGCGTTTATTTCGATGTTTGTTGTGGCTAAAATGGTGCCAGATCCAATCAGATTTTCAATAAATTCTAGCAAGTCAAGAAAAATAGATTTTGCTAAATTACGTAATGTTTTAAAAAATACGCAATTATTGCGGTTAAATTTTGGTGTATTTAGCTTGCACTTTACGCAAATGTCTTTATTTGTGGCTTTGCCATTATTTTTGTTAGATAAGGTCAATTTAGATAAATTTCATCAGTGGTATATTTATTTACCATCTGTTTTAATTGGTTTTATATTGATGGTTCCATTTATTATAGTTGCGGAGAAACGTGGTAAATTAAAGTCCGTTATGATATTTGCGGTTTCATTAGTGTTGATTGTACAATTGTTATTAATGTTTGGATTTACTAATATTTATATGATTGTGATGATTTTATCTTTATATTTTATTGGATTTAATATTCTTGAGGCAAGTTTGCCGTCGCTTATTTCTAAAATAGCAACAATAGATAGTAAAGGTACGGCATTAGGCGTATATAGCACCTGTCAGTCGCTTGGATTATTTCTTGGAGGCAGTGTTGGTGGATATTTATATCAAAATTGTGGGATTCGTTTCGTGTACGCAGAGTGTGCAGTTGTCTTGGTAATTTGGTTGTTTTTAACCCTTAGTATGCGCGCACCAAAAGCAGTTAGGACAATAATTAGAAGTGTGCCAAAGCATTGGCAACATAGACTTCCATTATTTATTGAAGAGCTACATAAAGTTACAGGTGTTGATGAAATAGTTGCAAATGAACAGAATAATATGTTATACTTCAAGGTGTCTCAATTGTTTTGGGATGAGGAGCATTTTAATAGTGTGTTTTTAAAGGGAAATCAATAATGGCACGTGGTTCTGTAAACAAAGTGATGTTAATTGGTAATTTGGGTGGTGATCCAGAAGTTCGTTATATGACAAACGGTGACCCAGTAACAAGTTTTAGTTTGGCAACGACTGAGTCTTGGCGTGACAAACTCTCTGGGGAGAAGAAAGAACAAACTGAGTGGCATCGCGTAGTTGTATACGGGAAACTTGCTGAAATAATTGGTAAGTACGCTCAAAAAGGCAGCCACATGTATGTAGAAGGCCGTCTCCGCACACGTAAATGGATCGATGGACAAGAACAAAATAGATTTACTACAGAGATTGTAGCTAATGAAATTCATGTTCTAGCGAATCGTAACTCATCTGCAGACGATTTTGAGAGCGCTGAAGGTGCTGGTTTTGATGTTGTAACTCCACAGCAAGACGACGTACCATTTTAATCAAGATTTGTAAGATTTAAAACCCCATCATAAAATAGATGGGGTTTTTGTTTATTTAGTCTCGCTGCTCATAATATAATGTGTCCGTATTCTTTGCTTAATATACTTGCAACAGATTGGTTAAATTACGCAATAAAACATATATTTTATTAGGTGCGATAAATGTCTTGTTTACCTACAAACAACTTAATCAACCACGTATAATCAGCTAAATTAGTATATAATATATACTTAAAGGATTTATCTATAGGAATTTATTATCATGCAACAAGAATTAAAACATCTACCAATTGGTCAATCTGACATTGGCACAATATTAAACAATAATATGTTATATGTTGATAAAACTAAGCTTATTTATGATATTGTTAAGTTACCTGGGAAATATTTTTTATCTCGTCCACGACGCTTTGGGAAAAGTATGATTTTATCAACAATCAATGAAATATTTAGTGGCAACAAAGAGCTATTCAAGGAGCAATGGATTTATGATAGTTCATTGGATTGGCAAGTTTACCCAATTATTAGACTGGATTTTAATGTAGAATCAACTGTTGATTTAAATAAATATATAATTGAAAATCTCAAATTAATTGCTACAAAATATGAAGTTTTTACTGATATTGATATTACATTTGACTCCTGTGGCATGTATTTTAGAAGCTTAATTACCAAACTATACGAAAAATATAAACAACAAGTTGTAATATTAATAGATGAATATGACAAACCTATTCTTGATGTAATTACTGATATTCGAGCCGCAGAAAAAAATCGCGATATTTTAAAAGGATTTTACACGGTAATGAAAGGCGTTGATGAATGTATTCGCTTTGTCTTTTTAACTGGTGTCACTCGTTTTAGTAAAGTAGGCATTTTTAGTGGCTTAAATAATTTACGAGATTTATCCATGCTTAATGAATATTCTCATATTTGTGGTATTACGCAACAAGAGTTAGAATTTTATTTTAAAGAACACCTTGAATTATTAGCCCAGCAAAATAACCTCATGTATATCGAATGTTTAACGCAAATGAAAGAATGGTACAATGGATTTAGTTTTTCCAGAAATGCTGAGTCAGTATATAACCCATATTCTACATTATTAATTCTTCAAGAAAAAGAATTTGCTAATTACTGGTTTAGTAGCGGCAATGCTTCATTTGTCATTAAGTTAATGAAGCAACAACGTGATTTAGAGATGTTTAAATTGGATAATTATTATGCTGAAAGCTCCTCATTCGACACTTTTGACATAGAAGATCTAAACATTATTGCTATATTATTTCAAGCTGGCTATTTGACTATTAAAAGCTATGATAAAGAAAGTGATATTTACACACTATCTTATCCAAATAAAGAAATTAATCATTCATTTAAAAAGAATGTTTTAGAATTGTTTAGTCAATCCAGTGTAACTAGCGCAAGTAGTTTAATTGAATTATATAACGCATTTAATGCCAATGATCTTGAACAAACTATCACATCACTAAAACAGATCTTTTTAAATATAGATTACGATGTCAAAATCAGTTATGAAAAACACTACCAAAACATATTTTATCTTATATTTCAATTATTAGGTTATCGGATTAAAATTGAATACAAAACTAATCTGGGGCGCATTGATGCAATAATTCAAACCTCAAATAATATTTACATATTTGAATTTAAGATTGACAAAACTGCATCCGATGCTATTGCTCAAATCAAACAAAAAACATATTATGAGCGTTTTTTATCCGACAACAAACCAATTTATTTAGTCGGAGTAAATTTTAATACGCAAATCCGTAACATTGATGACTATCAAATTGAAATGGTTAGTTTTTAAATAAGCGTTAGACGTGAAGCTTCGCGTCTATATCAAAAACTTAGGGACATCTAACTAATGCCAGCTAGCGTCTTACTCACAACTTCGCTCACTTCTGCAGGCAGATTCTCTTGCTTCATGATTAAATTAAGCGAATTCTTCGCCATTTGTTGATAATTCATCTGTAAATTGATAACCTGCCCGTATCCTTTGCTTAATATACTTGCAACAGATGGGTTGAATTTTGCGATCATTATGATTTGATCGGCAATAAATTCATAACCAAATTGGCTATTAAATTTAACTCCATTGGCAGTAAAATTACGCAATAAAGCATATATTTTATTCGGATTAGTTGCGATAAATGCTTTGTCCACCATCAATTTATTTAGTGTATTTGCATTTACATTTTTGCTCATCGCCTGCACCGCAAACCATTTGTCCATAACGAGTTCATTATGTTGCCATTTATTGTAAAAATCTTGCAATATTTGCTCACGTAACGGAATATTCAAATTTGCTGTGGTTGCAAGTACTGCAAAGCTATCGGTCATATTATCCGCGTTATGATATTGCCCCAAAGCTAAAGTTTCAATTAATTGCAAGCTAGATGGGTTATCAAGTTTGTGCTCCAATGATTTTATTATATAACGTAACGCAGTATTTTTCAAGCTACGTTTATCCTGATCGGCAAATTTATATGCCATAGTTAAATTTAAGTTATATATTTCTAGCCAACTGTCAAATAATTCTTCACCAATCGATTTTGCTAGGTAATCAATACTTTGTTGCAATATTTCAGGATTTGCATCTTTGATTTCAATCGCCATTTCGCTAAAATTTGGCAATTCAAACATATAAGCTCTAAAATTTGCCGCTAAATTAGTATTGTTTAAAACTGATTTCATTGCAGAAAAAATTTCTTTATCAATAATTGGCGTTGTTTTTGTAGATAATACATGACGGTAAATTGCCTTAATCTGTTTCACTAAAATCTGTTGCAAATGTTCCCATTGATTAAATTCATCGCTGTCATTAGCAATAAGTAACAGGTGATCAGCATCTGTATAATTGTAATGCAATTTTACTGGCGCGGAAAATTGGCGTAACAATGACGGCACTGGTTTAGTTTTTACGTTGGTAAATTCGAATGTATTTTCGTTATTATCTAGAAGCAGGGTAGTACCATCGCTATGTTGTATAAACCGCCCTGATTTTATTTGTAAATTCAAAATTTCGTGACCAGAGTTATCCAGCAAACCAATTTTTATAGGGATCAACATCGCTTTTTTATTATTTTGTTTTGGTGTATCTGGAATACTTTGTTTGAAATTTAATGTATATGTTTGTGTTGCAGCATTATAATTATCGGTCACAGTAACGTGCGGAGTTCCTGCTTGTGAATACCATAGCATAAATTGACTGAGATCGATATCATTGGCATTTGCCATTGCGTTACAGAAATCCTCACATGTAACGGCTTGACCGTCATGACGTTTGAAATATAATTCTAGTCCTTTATTGAAGCCATCTTTTCCTAGAATGCTTTGATACATACGCACAACTTCAGCGCCTTTTTCGTAGACTGTTGTAGTATAGAAATTATTCATTTCAATGTATTCCTCAGGGCGCACAGCGTGTGCTAAAGGTCCTGAATCTTCGCTAAATTGGGCTTGGCGCAGTCTTTTTACGTTACCAATACGATTAACGCTGTGCCCATGTCGATCGGCAGTAAATTCTTGGTCTCTAAATACGGTTAGTCCTTCTTTTAGTGATAATTGAAACCAGTTTTTACAAGTTACCCGATTTCCAGTCCAATTATGAAAATATTCATGACCGATCACAGCTTCTACAGCAATAAAATCGTTGTCTGTAGCAGAGTCTGACGTTGCAAATACGTATTTGGTATTAAATATATTTAATCCTTTATTTTCCATTGCGCCCATATTAAAATCACTTGCGGCAACTATCATGTAATTATCTAAATCATATTCTAGGTTGAATCGCGTTTCATCCCATTTCATTGCGTGTTTTAAGGACTCCATCGCGTGTTGACATTTATATAGATCGTCTTGTTTTGAATAAACTTCTAAATTAATTTTGCGCCCAGATTTTGTGGTAAACGTATCTTTTATATGTGCCAAATCTCCAGCCACCAATGCAAATAAATAGCTCGGTTTTTTAAATGGATCTTGCCAAGTCACAGATTTTTTCCCGTTACTCAAAATTGCATCTTTAATTTTATTCCCGTTAGATAATAATACAGGGTATTTAGCTGGATTTGCTGTAATACTCGTTGTGAAAATTGCCATAACATCTGGTCTATCCAAATAATAGGTGATTTTGCGGAATCCTTCTGGTTCATTTTGGGTAAATAATGTATTTCCAGAACCGTATAATCCCATACACGTTTTATTGGTATACGGCTGCACTTTTGTTACAATCGTTAGATGAAATTCATTGGGAAGATTAGCTAAATGTAGTTCGTCATTTTCTAGTGTATAATCTTGTGTAGGTATGGCTTTATCGTTTACATGAATGCTGATTAATTCGGCGCTACCAGATAAAGTTAGTGTATTTTGCTTGGTAGTCATGTTTTTGTGATAATGTGTGATACTAGTTATAAGCACATCTTCATTGTCTTGAATATTAAAATCAAGGTTAATGGTATTTATCCAATAATTAGGTTCACAATAGTCTTTTAGATATTTTGTAGTAGTCATTTGAAATAGATTCCTTCTTGATTTTATTCGGTATTCAGTAAAATATTGTTGTCTTTATTGATGCGCCACCACAAGATGCAGTGAAACCCATGCAATATGTACTTGGTACATATAAATTTGTTGCTTTTTCATAAGACCAATAGTATAATATAGCCTACATGAATAAGTCAAATAAAACTTCATTCATAGTAGTTTTACTGCGTGTTCTAATCAATTAGACAATGAAAAATAGCCAATTAGATATATTTGTGGTATAATCTCTAGTAATATACAGTGACCATATGTTATTTAATCGTTGCTAATTCCTCATTTTTAGATGGCTCAAAAGTGTTAAAAGAGATATATTATTACTTGTGTTATACCGTTGACTTTTGCTGGATGTAGTAGCGAAAGTTCTGCAGGCGATGCACCAAGAGCAGGTTACCACACCTATTTATTACCTCAGCAATATTTAAATAATAATAACCCAGCTTATTTAATCTTTAATAAATATGAAACTCTTCAAGAATCAATTCCTGCTAATTTTAGAACCATAGAAGATTATCATATTTTAGCAAGTGCGCAGTTCAATGTGAAACAGTTTCAAACTGCTACCAAAGATTATCCTGGGATAATGGTGATTGATTTAAGAGGTGAGTACCATGGATTAATTAATGATCTTCCAGTTTCATTCAAAGCATTGCCATATAATGATATCAACGCCAACAAAAATCATGATGTAATGATTGCGCAGGAACAATTCATTTTTAACTCAATCCTGCCAAAATTATCACAAATAAGTATTTATGTTAAGAATTTAAATGTCCCGCCTACAAAAAGCGATATAAAGCGGTGCACTCAAATAAAAAATTCTATTACAGAGTCTGAGGCAATGACTAATATAAACACTATGTATTATAGAATTCCAGTGTTAGATCACTCTGCGCCTAGCGCAACCAATTTAGATGCGCTAGTTGTTCTTTATGATACCGTGTTACGTACACCTCATAAGCAATGGGTGTATTTACATTGTCACGCTGGCAAGGGAAGAACAGCAGCGGCTACAGCAGAATTGATTATGCTAAAAAACAAAAAGACGCTGGTGATTTAGATTCTTTCGATAATATTATTGCATACACGCAAAAGATGAGTAATGGGTATCAACTCATGCCCGAATGCTCCGTTAACGATATGTCATATAGATGCCAAGCTAGATGGAATAGATACATTATATTGCGGTCATTTTATGACTTTGTAAATACTCGTTCCGCAAATCAGACATATAGCCAATGGCTTAATAAAATGGTTAAATAAATCTAGTTCAACCATGCTCACGTCTATTTAATGAGTTTTTTGCGGATATAATATATCACTGACAATCCAATCACCCATAATGGTGTCACATACACACTAAGTTTCATGTCTGGCATTTGTGTCATTACTCCAGCCACAACTAAAAGCATTATCATTGCAAATATATTAGAGTACGGAAACCATCCTAATTTATAGCTTAGATCTTCATGTTTTGCGTTTTTTTGGAGGCGAAATTTTAATTGTGTTAGTAAAATTATAAACCAGACAATTAATATTGCTGCGGTCACGATTGTCAATAAATAGATAATCGCTTTTTCAGGAAACAGGTAATTCACTAACACAGCTAATAAAATTGAGAAGCTGGTTAATAGAACTGATGCAACAGGAATCCCAGATTGTTTATTTACTTGTGCAAAACGTTTTGGAGCATATCCATTGCTGGCTAAATTAAAGAACATTCTGGAGCTTGCGTACATACAGCTATTGAACGCAGATAATGCGGCAGTGATTGCGACAATGTTCATAATATCAGCAGCAACAGGAATGCCAATTTTGCTAAATACATCGACAAATGGGCTAATATTGGCGCTTAATTTGGCAAATGGATATAGGCAAATTATTGCAAGCATCGTTAATACGTAAAACAGCACGATGCGAATAATTACGCCATTAATTGCGGTTGGTATGCTTTTTTGTGGATTTTCAGCTTCGCCTGCTGCAATTGTTACGAATTCTGTGCCGCCAAATGAAAACATTACAATAACTAATGATAACATGAATCCCTGAAGTCCACCGGCAAACAATATATTGCTTTGAGTATATTCGCCGATTTGTGGATTTAGTCCATGCTTGAAAAATATTAAGTAACAGGTTAATGCAAGCATTGCTACAATTATAAAAACTTTAATTCCTGCAAACCAAAATTCAAATTCGCCAAATAAGCGAACACTCATTAAATTTACTATGGTAAATAAAATTAAAATTCCAAGGCAGATTTGCCAATGTGAAATACCTGGAAACCAGTAATCAAGGAAAAAAGTAACAGCGGTAATTTCAACCATACATACAACGGTATATTCAAACCAAGCGGTCCAACCCACGATGAAACCAGCGTATTTACCAAGATAGCGATGTGCATATTCACTAAATGATCCAGAATTTGGATGGTCAACCACCATTTCACCAAGTGCACGCATGATTATATATATTATAAAACCACCAAGTAGGTACGAAAGTACTATTGATGGACCGGTCATTTGAATTGATTTAGCTGAACCAAAAAAGAGACCAGTACCAATCACACCGCCAATTGCTATCATTTGTAAATGCCGATTTTTTAGTTTATGCTGTAAATTATCTTTTGCCATGTGAATTCCTAAAATAATGTATTGTATTTTAAAATATACTTAAATAAGTTCAAAATAATTGGATCAAACACGCAACGACACCTGTTGTTAATAAGGTTATGAGCATGGTAGAATTCAAGTATGATGAAATTGTTTAAGTATAGCACCATAATAATACAACATTTTTATATACTCGTGCATAATTATTTTTATTTAATTATACCTTTATTCTTAAAATGTATTAAAATTATGACTTAATCTTATTTTTGAGGTAAATATGAAGAAGATTTTAATTGGCTTACTTTTAGCGAGTAGTCTTTTTGCTTGTAGTAAAACAAATTCGACTACTACGGCAAAAAAAACTCCTGATGAGTTAAAACAAGAGCTTACAAAAAGTATTCCAGGTTTAACTGAAATTAATGCGATTAATAAATCTTCTGTAGCAGGAATTTATGAAGTTGTTGTTGGACGTAAAATATTTTATGTAACTGAAGATGGTAAATATTTGTTCTTTGGTAATTTAATTGATGTTGCAAGTAAAAAAAGCTTAACGGAACAAAGAACGCAAGAATTGAGTAAAATTGATGTTAAATTACTGCCATTGGAGCTAGCAATTAAACAAGTAAATGGTAATGGTAAACGGGTAATGTACGTTTTCTCTGATCCAGATTGTCCATATTGCAAAATGTTAGAGAAGCAAATTATACCAAAATTAACTGACACAACTATTTACACGTTTTTATTCCCATTACCAATGCATCCGACTGCTATGGATGATTCAAAGAAAATCTGGTGTAGCAAAGACCGTACGGCTACTTGGACGGCTTGGATGGTAAATCAAAAACCGCTACCAACAGATCAAAGTTGTGACACTTCTGCTATTGAAAAATCAATTAAAATTGGTACAGATGTGGTGGGTGTTGAAGGTACGCCAACGATTATTTTATCTGATGGGCAGATATTGCCAGGTATGATGCAGGCAGATCAGCTATTAGCTGAAATGGATAAGGCGGCTGGAATTACGCCATCGGTTGCTTCTGCACCTGTAAGTGCGCCAACGGCATCTGCTAGTAAATAATCTTTACTCATCGTCTTTGAATCTTGGACTTTGTCGTATTGACAAAAAAAGCTCCTAATGTATTTAACATACACGTCGTCGCTTTTTTATCAATACTTCGCGTCCAAGAATCAAATGCTTCGAGTGGGTATACACATCAATAAAATAACGACTTAGGTTGGAGAATTAATAATGCAAAAAAATACATTAAAAAAAATATTGTTAAGTTTATTTTTATTAACTAACCTTTCTGTTGCATTAGCATGTCCTCAATTTGATGCTAAAGCATCTGTAGCAATCAAAGCTGCATTAAAGAAAAATCTACCAGAATTATCTGTTGATCAAATAAATAAAACTCCAATAAATGGGTTATACGAAGTTATCTCTGGTCGTAAAGTATTTTATGTAGATGCAACTGGCAATTATGCTGTTTTGGGTAATTTAGTTGATTTATCCACTAAGAAGAGTTTGACTGAAGCTAAGACTCAATTACTAAGTAAAGTTGATTGGTCTAAATTACCATTGGATATTGCTATTAAACAAGTTATTGGCGATGGCAGTCGCAAACTTGTTGTATTTACAGATCCAGATTGTCCATTTTGTAAACGCTTAGAAATAGAAACAGTATCTAAATTAAAAGACGTTACAATTTATTATTTTTTATTTCCGCTACCAATGCATTCTGATGCAGCAAATAAGTCAAAAAAAATTCTATGCAGTCAAAATCCAGAAAAAGCTTTATTTAGTTGGTTAAAAGATGAAAAAGCATTGCCAAATAATATGTCTTGTAAAAATGCGGCTAAATTAGAGCAAATGATTAACACTGGTAAAAATGTTGTGCAAGTTGATGCAACACCAATGATAGTTCTGGAAAATGGAAATGTGTTGTCAGGATTAATCCCTGCAGATTATTTAAACAAATTAATGACCGATGCAATGCCTGTTGCGCCAAAATCAGATAAAGTAACTGCTTCAGAATCTGCGATGGCAATACCAGGTAAATAGAAGGTTAAAGACAAAAAATGCAACAAACTATTCTGGTCACTGGCGGGTGCGGTTATATTGGTTCGCATACTGTTGTTGAATTATTAAACGCTGGTTATCATGTTGTAATCGTTGATGATTTATCTAATTCTAATCGTGAAGTTCTGAACCGAATTAAAATTATCACTAATGGTTCAGAACCGCTATTCTATGAATTAAATATTGCAAATGAATCAGCGCTTGAGCGTGTGTTTATTCAACATAAGATTAATGCAGTAATTCATTTTGCGGCATTTAAGGCCGTTGGTGAATCGGTTGCAAAGCCGTTAGAGTATTACTCCAACAATGTTGTTGGTAGTTTGGTTTTGTTTAACGTTATGCGTAAATATAATGTCACACGCATAGTCCTTAGTTCCTCTGCCACAGTCTATGGTGATCCACATACTGTTCCTATCAAAGAAGACTTTCCACTTTCGGCTACTAATCCATATGGGTGGACTAAGCTTATGTTGGAGCAGATATTGCGCGACATACAAAAAGTTAATCCATCTTGGAATGTTGCGTTGTTGCGCTACTTTAATCCAGTTGGTGCGCACAAGTCTGGCTTAATTGGTGAAAATCCAAATGGTATTCCCAATAATTTGATGCCATATATAACTCAAGTTGCAGTTGGTAAATTGCCTATTTTGAGTATCTTTGGTAATGATTACGCAACTCATGATGGCACAGGAGTGAGGGATTACATTCATGTGGTTGATTTAGCTCTTGGTCATGTCAAAGCGTTGGAGTATTTTAGCCAACAAAAATCAGGTGGATTAATTACCGTTAATTTAGGTACTGGTGTTGGCTATTCGGTATTGGATATGGTAAAAGCATTTGAGCAAGCAAGCGGTAAATCAATAGCATATAAAATTATGCCAAGACGAGATGGCGACGTTGCGTCGTGTTATGCAGATCCTAGCTTAGCGCACAATATTTTTAAGTGGCAAACTCAATATGGAATTGCCGATATGTGTCAGGATAGCTGGCGCTGGCAAAGTAATAACCCCAATGGATATGATTAACTACATTTATACAGCGCCTTTATTAAGTGCTTAGTCCGTTATTCAAATGTAAATCTTCCTTGTACCATAAAATGATCTGATATTTCTATATCTCCATAATTATATAGTTTCATATTTGCTGAAGCTTGATACATATCTGCAAAATCTACTGCTCTAACTGGTGTAATCTGAAACTCAGATTTTATAGGTTTTTGATAATTGTTAAATGGAATAGCGTAATCATATAATCCTTTTTCAGATACACTTGGGTCTATCATTAGATTTAATGTTGAATCATAACTATATTTTGGCGCCTCTGACAATGTATTTTGCATTCCAGATAGATCTAGATTTAATGTTTCTCTCATATATTCCATTTGTTCAGGATTATATAAATCAGTATTTATATCACCTACTAAAAGTAATGGCTCATTTTTATTTATATTTAGAGCTGGATCATCAACAATATGTTCATTAATTATATTGAATTCTTCTTGTCTAACTTTGATGGCTTCAGCATAATCTTGAGCTTGTGCATGTGTTGTTATCATATTATAAATTTTTCCATTTTTATCAAGTTGGAAATACAATGCTCCTTTATTGGTAAGCTTATCGGCATCAACTAATGATTGATAGTCTTGATAGTTTACAAATTTTTCCTTTGTTATTGGGTATTTACTAAATGCTAGTAGTCCACTATTAAATACTAATCCATGAATATTGTCTGGTGTTGGGTCCATCACATATGGGTATGAATTGCGTAGGCTGTGTTTTAAAATATCTCGTGCTCCACTATCCCAAGCTTCTTGAAAGACTACCACATCATAATTATTTACATTTGCCATTGTGGCTAAATATTTAATTCTAGTGTCCATTTTATTTAAATCTAGAGCCACGCCCATATAATTGGGAAAAGCTTGGATATTGTAACTCATTACTGAGATAACATTCTTATTTGGAACAGAATCAAGTGTTTCTGGTTTTTCATGAATAGTAAAGTAGATGCTATCTATTCCTTGCGTAGTAGAATGATCGTGCTGAGCGGTTGCATAGACAGTGTATTCTTTTTTGCCATCCGTAAACGTATAATTACCCATAATATTTGGTACGACTTTACCATAGCTGTTGTTAGAATTTAATAAATTGTAGTCATGACCATTTATATGCGCATCAATTGATCTAATTTCTGTTCCAATAAAGTAGCCACGAACTTTAATACTAAAATAATTATCTACAGGACTATTAGCTATTTTGAAATAGCTTTTTAATGTGTACTCTTTACCATTTTTTAAGCCTTGATCATAGTTTAATGTAAAAGTCTGAATACGTTGTAACGGACTAAGTGATGATATCGAGTTTTCATTACATACAGGGCTGCTAATAGAATCATCACAAACGTTACTAACATTTACGCTTTCTTGGGTGTTATTCATTAAATAAATATTATATGATGCATGTACGAATGTTGTACTCAATGATAATGTAATCATTAGTATATAAGGTTTTAATCTGTTCATTCTTAATCTTTCAAAATAAACTTAATCAAAATGCTAGATACTCGGATCTAGCATTTTTTCGATTAATTATATGTAATAATTTATTACATATATCGACAACGAAACTTTATTTATTGCACCTACCGATTGATGGCACTTTACATGTTGTTCCATCTATCCATGTTGCATTGTTAAGTATTGCCTCAGTCCAAGTTACACCTGTTGCGTTCATACCTTTTAAATTTGCATTTGTTAAATTTGCATTCGTAAAATCTGCCATTGAAAAGTTGTCATTTGTAAAGCGAGCTCCAGTTAAATCAGCTCTTATAAATTTTGCTGATTTAAAATTTGAATGACCAGTCATTCCCTCATCAAAATTAGCGCCCGTCATTATAGCATCAGTAAAATCAGCTCTATCGCCATCTGAATTAAGCTTAGCACCAGTTAGGTTAGCGCCAGTAAAATTAGCGTTCCGTATATGTGCTCCAAATAAATTTGCGTTAATTAATGATGCCATTTTAAAATTTGTCCCATTAAATTCTGCGTCCCAATTGCCACCGTGTTGAAATGATGCTGTATTCATTATTGCGCCAACAAATTTTGTATTAGCGTCACCATAAGCATTTAGATAAGTATTGCTTAGATTAGAATAGGAAAAATCTGTTCCTTCTAGGTGAGCATTATGCAAATCTAAGTTAGTATAATCTTGTGGATTACTAGGTGTTGATGATTTATCACATTTAGACCAGTCAACATCTGGCGATGCGCCGTCAGTGCAAACTGCGAACACATTATGGCTAAAACTACTGAGTAAAGCTACACAAGCAACAACGTTTAAAAATTTTTTCATAATAAGTACCTTTCAAATAATTGTGAACCCTTTAATCAAGGGTGGTTAAGAGCGTATTATATAATTGTATAATTAATTTTAGATAGTGACATTTTTGTTATTTAGTTTTTCTACTATTTAGCTGGTTTATAATTATTTATTTTATCAACAATACTATGAGCCAAAAGTTTCTGAAGACTGTTTCCTGGATCATAATCAAATATTTTTATGTTTATGCTTTTACCAGTTATTGTATATTTTTGAGAGGTACCAACAATGTCATAACGAGTTTTAATTTTAATGTTCTGTGTTAACAGAGGTATCTCATGGTCGTGGATATTGATAGCTTGGTATGTAGCGATAGAATTAACATTCAAAGATAGCTTATTATTATCATTTTTAGCTAAATAATCTGTATGTTTAGCGATTGGGCTGTTTACGTATATTTGTTCATCTTCATTATCTGTGTGTATTTGACCTGTAGGTATTACAATTGGAAAATGAAATCCTCCTTGATGTGCATAACTCATCATTACAGATGTCAATAATTTAGCTTGATCATCGCTATTAATAGATGGGATTTTTTTGATTGTAGATAAAAATTCGCTCTCTATTAATTTTAATTTTTCATTTTCATTTAATTTTTCTGGTATTTCAACTTCCACTAGATCATCCAAGCTCACTACAGCTAGTTTACTAATATCTTGCCCTTTTTTTACTAATTCATAACCATTTATAGAAAATCCTTGGCGTTCAAAATCTTTTAGAGTTGCTGTTGATTCATTTGATCCTTTTGTATTTATGTCATCATTAATTTTTTTTTGTGCTGTGTTACTATCAATTTCACTACTAAGATCATATGTTCCAATAAGTTTATAGTGGCTAGTTAAGCTGTTAACTACAGGGATATAATTATCTCCTGCATTGTACTTACATGTATTTATAGCCTCTGTTATATTTGGAATTTGGTATGCTTTTAATTTTTTGCTGTACTCAAGGTGTTCAGAAACATTGAATTTATGTGTATATGTTTTTGTTTCTGGATTAAAGCATGATAAAGTTGTGGCATTTGTGACAGTAGCAATGCTAATAGACGATAAAATCAATAAATATGATAATTTTTTCATTGTGATTCCTTTGAAATTTATTGGATGATCAATTGTTATATTATAAAGTTACAATAAAATTAGTAGTATGATTTATGCATAAGTTTATTGTAAATAGTTATTTGAGTTGTAGTGCTGTGACGGTAATAATGAAATGTCTTGCATTACAGCTATATAGGGAGTATTATATAATGATACAATTGATTGTAGATAGTGACATTTTTGTCACTTAAATTTTTTTGATATGTTGTCTAATCCTACATACTTAATAGATTGATATTATTATTGATGAAATTTAAGAAATTATCTGGAATAAAAAGTGCGTATCCCAAGGAAACGGCTTTATCAATTAATATTTTTGTAGATAGAGTGGATATGCCAAATTTGGGGCATAAACTGTCATTGATAATTTTTACTACGTAGCTACGTGAAAATTTTAGAAACTCTGCAATTTCTTGTTGCGAATATCCTGCTATTAGCATAAATAATATTAATTCTTCCTTGTCGTTAAGTTTTTCAACCTCAATTAAATTGGTCAAAGAGGCTACGTTTGTGCCAAAACGTTTAAAATGATTTTCTATAATATCACGGTGTGACATTATTCTTATTGGGCGATCAAATTCTTTCTTGGCAATAACCTCTCCTTTATAATTAAATATTGGCTCAGCGGTTGATAAATATAAAGTATTATCATTATCTTTTCGTTTATAAATGTAATCAAATATACATTTTTTATTTACAAGGAAATCTTTCTGTGCGGCAAACTGCTCTGGAGTTCCAATTACTCTTGGGTAATCAATACCTGGATAAGTATTTAATGCTTCTTGGAAGTCATTGAATCCAATGCTTTTTGCGTAAAGATTAGAGGTTAAAATTAATTTTTCATTTAGGTCGTTAATCCCAAACATTATGTCTTGTGTAGCTCCACCCCAATATGCTGGAATCACTATTTGTTCTAGGAAAGTTTCATCATCCATTTGTTCATTTATAATCTTTTCTTGTGTTGTATATTGTATATCTTTCATTGTTTTTCTGCTTTACTAAAAACTCTTTGTCTTTGGCTTGCTTGCGCAGCTAATCTTGCACTTTGTGAGAACAATATTTGCGTTTATAATTCAAATACTTTGAGTATAGAATATGTACGTAACTTTTTCTATGATAACTTGTCAACTATATTTTGCTAAATAGTTAAAAAAATATCAAA
>CAYWWJ010000019.1:0-39475 GCA_964462055.1 uncultured Neisseria sp.
TAAAAGCAGTATTGGGTATACGTAATCCATTTATTTGGACGCCGCAGCAATTATATTTATATTTGAAAAGGGAAAGGGTTTTGAATAAATGAATAAAATCATTGGCTGGATAAAATTACATTGGACTGAGTATATCTGTACGAAATCAACTGCATTAGCTTTAATGCTGATATATATGGAGATATTTCATTCCAATACAATATCTGAGTTTTGGAGAATGTTGCTTGGCAATATTGGGCATAATGAAGTATTAAATGCAATATGCAATATCATTATAGGTATTTTAATTAGAAGTAAAAAGTAATTATGATAAACTCAAAAGACATTAACGACCTATTACCATAAGTAAGGGATAAATGCGTACAATTCATTGCTTTATGTAAGGAAAATAACATTAATGTAATAATCACCTCAACCTATAGAGATTTCGAATCCCAAGATGCTTTATATGCGCAAGGACGTACTACTCCTGGTAAAATAGTAACTAATGCTAAAGGTGGACAATCATTCCATAACTATAGAGTTGCATTTGATTTTGCGCCAATTGTTGATGGTAAAATATCGTGGAGTGATACCAAGCTGTTTACTAAATGTGGAGAGATTGGCGAATCAATCGGCTTGGAATGGGCGGGTAGCTGGGTGAAATTTAAAGAGTTAGCTCATCTGCAATTGAAAGATGCGGCACTTGATGAACTAAAAACAAAAATAGCCTTTGACAAAAACATGCTAGATATGCTACAATCACAGCTGTGATGCGATATACACTGAAGGTAGGATGAAGTAAGCAGTATCACTAAAAAAGCTGAAGAACTCAGGTTTGGTTTGGCGAGGCTTACTGTTTGGTATTCTGGTATTCAAATTATTAACAATGTTTTAGGAGTTAGTATCATGAAAAAAATAATTTTTAGTGCTGTGCTTTTGTCTATCATCTCTAGTATGGTCGTAGCTGTTAGTTACGTTAAACCAGAAAAGGAGGTTATAATAGCGCCAGGTATTTCTGCGAGAGCATCGGCAGCTGAGGAAATGAAAGATTTGGGAATTGCTGATGACGTAATTAAACTGTATAACAAAGATATAGACGTAATGGGTAATAGTGTCACCGTCGTAAGAGGTATGAGTAGTTTAAATAGTTGTATAGTTCTTCTTATTGAAACTAGAGGCGGTAAGAAGGGTTCCATATATGAAGTTTCTAATAGGAAGAAAGAGGAGTGCCTAAAATGATAAAAGCAATGAAGAATTTTAGTTTGCTAGCCATAGCATCGATGGCGGTGTCGTTTTCTTTTGCTGGTAGCAAGGAGGGCGTTTATTTTTGCACAAGAGATCTAGACGTGCTGCCGTCAGATTCAACTTCGGCTACTGGTGGTAATCCCAATAATAAGGGTGGTATTGAAGCCTACCACCCACTGAGAAATAATAAACATAGCGATCAAAGACATTGTTTTATATTGCATGGAACTTTACAGGAGGAGCATAATACTAAAATTTTACATCCAGAGGATAATTTTAAGATTTACCATAGAAAGGATGATAAATTGCGTCTAACAAATATAAAAACATTAGGTTATGGTCTTGCCGATTATCCTAACCCATTCGGACCTAACATAGGGGGTGCGTATCAAGAGGATGATTTGCAAAATAAGGTTGTTTCTTGTGTTCCTATTGTTGAAGAATCAGAATCAACAAATAGTAAAGATGTTCATAGTAATTGGCTAAAAGCCCAGGAAGTAATGCATGACGAAACAGCAAAACCTTATCACTTAGGGAAAAATAGTTGTTGCTCAGTTGTGTATAAAGCTGCTAAGACAATATATAAGGGTAGCGAATCGGATTTATTAAAAATAATAGATCCAGACAGTTTTAATTTGTACGGTTTAGGCATTACTTGGGGGGACGGCCCAGGAGGTGAAATGGTAAATAAAATTGGTTTATCCTCTTCGTCCTTATCAGGTTACAGTGTTAAAATTGTAAATTTTTCAGCACAACTCTTCAAAAAGGAGGAGAAGAAACCTGATCTGTAATGTGATGTAATCTTTTTTAAAAATTTTAACATATCTCCCCGTTGACGCATCGCCAATGGGGGGTGGTTGGTAAGTAATGACTAGCTACTATTGTGGAGTGTATTAAAAGTGAGAATTGAATTAAAAGTTATTGGTGTTTTTTTATTAGTTTTCGCGGCGTCGGTTATGGCATATGATTGTGTTGTTGACCAACCTAAAGAATTGTATCCAGTGTCTTCCGTTGATAAGTTTATCCATACGGCTTGTATGGACCGAGAATCTTCTCTCCTCGTAGCGTTTTGAGGTTATGGGAGGTAATTTATGACAGCTGGTATGCTTGCACTTCTAAACAATGATGCACTCAATTTATCATGATGTCTGGCTAATAAAGCAGAAACTACATAATTAATACTGGTATGGAAATCTCTTACATTAGTATGTCGTCTGGCTGACATTTCCAATACTGCAACTTTGCCATGTTCAAGTATCTCATCTATTGTCTATTATGGTTAAGTCAGCCAATTTAAATTTGCCTAATTGTATCTTATCAAACAAATCTCTATGTTCAAACATACCTGCTATATCTACCTTATAAGCATGGCTGAGCATAGAAAAATTTTATGTACACACATCACAATTTACAGAACAATATAAAAATTCTTTATAAATAACCCAAAAATAGCCCAAATCTGGTATAATAGCGAAAATAGTAAATTAGAACAGTGGGGTGGGTATAGATTCAAGTCCCACCTTCGGCACCATCGTATACAAACTAATTATTCTTCTAGAAAATAACCAAGTCCTTCAAGAACCAAGTTATCGAAATGCAAATGCTCCACACCAGATAATGCATTCTGCAAATAATTCGCATAACCGCCATTAATCACAAGCTTTGGTGTAGCGTTACCACCATCAATACTAGCCAAATCAGCCAACGACAACTGAATTACGCCTAAAAACCCATCTAAAATACCACTAATCACCGCATCTTCGGTTTTTTGGGGCATAGAAATATATTGTCCAGATTGAATATAGTCAATTTGTGCCGTGCTATTACTCAATATTTCTAACTGTTTGTATAACCCTGGGACAATTTTACCGCCCATAAATTGACCAATTTTGCTGATGTAAAGCGCAGCAAACGCAGTCCCACAGCTGATAACGAGTGTTGAGGCTTTGGTATTATTAAAAGCCGCAATCCCCATTAGCCACAAATCAGTACCAAGCGTCGCTGGATCGATATTAGGATGCACTCGAAACCCCATACATTGCGCTCGTGGCGAGATCCACTGTATGTTGTCAATTGCATTATCAATCATATTTTTCGTATTCAAATCTACCACACTACTACCGAGTTTTTGCTTAAAAATCATCCCTTGTGTGTCGTCAATAAATTGTGTAAAATCAAGATTATGCGTGTCTAAAATATACAGCTTAATTAATTCACGATGTTTATATAGCGCAATTTTCACATGGCTATTTCCAGCATCAATCAGTAGATTATGCAATTGTTCATCAAACCTAAGGCTAATTGCGCTACTAATAAAACTACGAATTTTCTTCTTTTTATCCACAATAATCAGTTCGCCAATATTACTAAGATCAGTATGAATTCCAGCACTAATTAGCTCGCCATCTTGATATAAATAAATTGCTTTCTTATAATGAATGCAATTATCCAGCCATTCTTGTCGCAACAAATTAAATCCACAAAGCGCAAATTCGCTAATCACATTATCCAAATGATTAATCAACTTTGCAATCATTTGATTACGTTCTAAATTCGCAAAATTATTTATACCAATCCCGATAACCACGTGACGTTGATTATTAAATATGCTACTTTCAACTAATATTCCAGCAATTTTTTCATTATTATAAAAAATGTCATTCGGCCATTTTATTTTAGTAACAATGCTGTAATCTTTAAATAACCTATTAACCGCAATGCCACTAATTAGCGGCATCTGTCCAATGTCAAAATCCAGCTCAAATGTGTATAATATAGACACGGTAATATCATGTCCAATTTTACTTTGCCAACGATTCGCTTGGCGCCCTCGCCCGCGCGATTGAAATTCACAGCTAACAATGCTACCATGTTTGAATTGATTAATATTATTTAATATATGATCATTGCTGGAAGGAAGTTCTGGATACAGAAAAATCTGATGCTCGTTGACTAATTTGGCACGAATCAACTCTTCATCCAACCAATTTGCTGGTATTGTAAGCACATATTCAGCATTGGCATTGTTGCTAATTATCTGCGGAGAAATTGCATTTATATGCCCGATTAATTCTAAACTTTTATGTAAATCTAGCGACAATCTGTTGGCAATAGTCTTAATACTTTGTGGGGTTTCTATTAATTTTAATAAAGGTATAATCAATTTATTCATGGCGTATTTTCTTAATTAAATTAGTTGTTGAAGTATTATAAATAAATGGAATCGAATGAACTTCTCCACCATTAGCGATAATTTCTTTACTGCCAACGATATTGACAACGTCCCAATCGCCACCTTTTACCAGAATATCTGGCATAATCGTGATAATCAGCTCATGTGGCGTATCCGCATCAAAATACGTTACATAATCGACGCATTCAAGACTAGCGATAACCGCAAGTCTATCCACGAGACAATTTATCGGTCGATCCGTGCCTTTGTTTTGCGCCTTAACCGACGAATCGGTATTTAGCGCCACAATCATGCTGTTACCAAGATTACGCGCTTGCGCCAAATACGTAACGTGTCCACGATGCAATATATCGAAACAGCCATTGGTAAAAACTAGTGGCGCAGTGGATTTAATTTTGTGCAAATGTTGACTTAATTCATGTGGATGTATAATTTTTTTCTCGAAATTTGGCGTTGAATAATTCATTGTAATTCCTGTATTGAGAAGATATTGTAATGTAAAACAGCTTTGTCCTTGCATCTTGCGCTACTGTTCAGCCAGTGTAGATTATAACAAATTATGAACAATCATAAACAACAAATATTATAAATAACAAGATACATTTATACGTTCAATATATCATCTAAGGACTAAAAACAACAATGTGCGTTCTAACTAATTTAAAAAATTATTCGCGAATTGTAAGCTAAATAAGTAGTCATTTTGTCTAGCAATATAACAACAGTTTTATATAAATAATTAATTACTGCATCACGAAATACCATAAAAATAATAATTATTTCAGTATGATATGCAGTTAATTATAATTAAAAACAATTTTTATTTACAACATAAATGACAAAAAATTTACCAACCCACACAAAAGTGTTATAGACAAATACATATAAAATAGAGTACAATCATGCTAATAATATATTTAATTATTACATAAATAAGACACATATATAACAACTACTTATTATACAACCACCTAATAAATAGATGTGCGACCATCATTTTCGAATTTGTTTCATTGATAAAAACAGTTGTAATAAATTATATTCAATTGCTTTATTATAAATATTTCACGACAATGACTTGATTACTAAATTTTAGATTGATTTTTGGTTGATTAATAAAACACATACATAGAAAGGTAATTTACTATGGCAAACGTTGCAAATAGAAGAGTAAATAACAATCATAGTAATCAAGATTTGTTACGACAGAAACAAGAAATATTAAGTAAAATAGCTAATTATGAGACAGGCTCTATTACTGAAGCAGATATTGACCATAATATTTCAGAGGCTTTTAAAAAGAAGGAAGAAGCTCGGGAGCCAATTGCAAATAATAATATAGCATTCGAAACTAAACATGATGATTATGGTTGCGATGAAACTAAAGAGAATGATAAGTTACATAATATAGAAGAATTAGCAAATAAACCTTACAATAATAGCGGTAATAATTTGTCTAATGTGGAATTATTAGAGTGCTATATCCTGACAAATTTAAATGATCTTGCCTCTCAAAGGCTTTTAAACGTAAGAATTCCAAGATCTTTAGTAAATGCTGTTGTTGCACTGATGCGTGCACAAAGACCAAACGAAAACATTACATATGATGAATTTATTGTAAAACTAAAGAATCTTTGCGAGACTTTTAGTAATCTAAAAAATACGTTACCTAAAAACGCGGTTATAAAATTATACGAATCTTTAAGCAACCATAAATTTATCGATAATAATAAAGATATTTTTAACGAAGTAACCGAAAAAGGTTTGATTTTTGCTGGCAATCACTATGAAACATGTAGCCTTAACGAAACAACCAGTCCTCGAAGTGGATATTATGCAAGACAAGCTCGAATACTTGAATTAGAAACTTATATTAACTTTCTAAAATTAATTGAAAAGAATATGAACGATCAAATCCAATCTGATAAAACACGCATACTTAGCAAACACCACACTATTCATAATGATCTAAAAAAAATTCAAAATCTTATAAAAACGTTAGAGGACAAACTAAAAAAAGAAAAAGAAGATAATAGTAGAGATTTTCGTGAAGCTACAACATCTGATTATGACGTGAAAATTTCTCTAGAAATTACACCAAATTCTGTAACTACAAAATTAAAGTTAGATCAAGCTGTACTAAGAGTCTTGAAACATACTACATACTCAAACATGCTTAGCAACGATAAAAGTGAATTATATGAGAATGGTAAAGATACACTCAAAGCTGCGAAAATTAGTGCTATGCTAGATAATATGAAGAAAAATAAGGACAACAAGAAGGTTATCCAGCTAAGTAATAAGCGCACCATGACTATTACACAAACAAAGTTAGACAATACTCCGCCAGCACTTATGAGTAAGATACTTAATAAGAAGTCTTGGCGTGAGAAGATTATGAGTATATTTAAAGATGTAAGCAAGGAGAGACGTGACAAGATACTAAAAAAAGTAAATCATCTGCAAAAGAATAGTATAGACTATGAAAATAGACCAGTAAATCTTCGTCATAAAAAAATAGAGATAACAAATAATGAAGTGGAAAATACAGCAACCATTAACTCTTATCATAGTGGCTATATGCACTCACCAGAAGCCGCACAAACAGCTATTGAAGAAATCCAAAAGAACAACACAGAGAAAAAGCCTATTATTTGTATTAGTTATATGAATGGTGGACCGTTTGGTATAGTCAATGAGGAGGACAAAAAATATGAAGAGCATAAAGAGAATATTAACAACGCGTTAGAAGGTAAAGAAAACATATTTCATTTCAATTTACCAACTGGCAGACTTACTCATTGGAATATGCTTGCAGAGGATGGAAAAACCACTAATGAAGGTTTGAGAAAACTAACTAACCCATTAGAACAAGACACCACAGAAAAAACAGCTCTAATTAAATTTGAACTAGACATTAATAAATTAGACCCAAGCAGTGATAAAGCAAAAAAAGCCAGGCATATATTAGATTGGATTCGGCAAATGCAAGCAGAACCATTAAATAAAATTTTTGGATTTACTGGTGAACGTGCTGATAAACTTAATACATTAATCCATTTAATGGCAAGTATAGTAGGCTACCCTGTATGGACATCTTGCAAATCAGGTAAAGATAGAACCACAATGGAAGAAACGACCGCAGAAATAGGGCTAGGTATATTTACAAATTTAAGCACAGACGAAGTAGAGCCAATCAAAAATTATTCAGATTTTTTCGATTTAATTAGCACAGAAAAAAATAAACATGATGCTCAAAAAATTGCTCAGTGCAATAATATGTCTAGCACCACTTTTCAAAATACTGGGGTGGCAGGAAATATAAATCCTGCCAATGGAATGTGGCTCTTAGAAAAATTGGGGGTTACACTTAAAAGTGTTGCACCTACGTAAAATGCGCCGAAATTTCAGTAAAATATTTCTTGCCAGCTGTTAATGTATTAGTATGATTATAGCATAATTCAACTAGATTTCTGGCAATATTGTGAAATTTTGTCTACTTGATTTAAAAATATCATAAATTTGTGCAATTTAAGTAACAAAATAATTAACACTAATAATTCGCGATTATGTAAGTAATATCGTCACTGTAGCAATATTGTTATGCGCTTAAAAGCAACAAAAATTCGACACCACACAAAAATGTGGTAGCATTTTTTTTAAAATGTGCAATAATTATGTACCTGGTAAAATATATAACTGGAATATAAACTAAGAGGAAAAAATGCAACGAAAATATATCAATGCGAATATGATAAATCTGCAAAAGATTCAAATCATGTAACCAATTGATATTGATTTGAAGCATTTTAAAACGCGCTCAGTTGCGCAAAATAATGAAATAAATAAAAATTGAAGGAGAACGATTATGCCTACTACAGTGCGTTTAAATAATGGCTTATCTTTAAGAACTAGTAATTTACAATTAGCAATGAATGGGAAATTTGAAAAAGCAACAGAATTAAAGTTAAGTAAATTTAGTAAAGCATGGAATGCAATAAAACATTTTCTTGGATTTGAAACTGATCATGACAAAGTAAAAAGCCTAGTTGGAGATCTACAAAACATTAATATGTTGAATAAAGACCATTCAGTTTCAGAGGATAAAAATAAGTTGGATATTTTTAAAAACATAGTCGAACATGTGAATAAAGAAAATCAAGAAAGATTTACAGTTGAAATCACTCCTTCTTCTAATGGAGAAATTAGTGGCACCGTTAAGTTTTTATTCCGCGGAAAAGATGAATAAAATACCGAATTACATAGCATGGAAGTTGCTGATATTTATAAATTTGTTGGATGTGACTTAAAAGAAACAAGAAAAAAGACAGCTAATCATTATCTTCATTATGGTACTGTATATGTATCAGAACCATCAGACATTAAAATTAAATGTAAAATCATTACTACTTCTACAGATACGACTATTAATCCAGAACTTAAAGAATTTTGTAATAATGTAAATCAAACATCGGAGCTTTTTATTAACAATACAAATATTCCAGAGCATATGACGTCATGTTGTACAAACTTCAATGAACCAGTTATCATAGATTGGGATAGTAACAAAACCATAGAACAATTCACTAAAAATATTATGAATAGAGGTGATGAATCGAAGAATTGTAATGGGGATAAAAATTATTTGAATCAAATGCGTAATATAGGATCTAGAAAATTGGCGAATACAAAAGTTTCAAAAGAAGAAACTTTAATGGTCACTGCTGGAATACAAACTATTATGGCATCTTCGTATGCAGCTATAATGCCTTATCTGTATGGCGGTATATTATCGGGTTCTTGCGCTATTTCAGCATTGACAAGGAAAGCAATAGGATATGAATATAATAAATGGGAAAATACAATGGCAATCACATCTAGTGTTGATGTTACGATTTATAATACGGACTGCTTTCCCATGGGGAAAGAAGTTTGTACTACTAGAGAAACATATAAAATATTAGACTTTACAGACAGAAAAATTACCCTTCAGTGTGTTGGCATGAATATATATCAACAAAATCAAGAATTATTAATATGACCCCAAATTACTTTTACCTTAAATAAAACACGAAGACAATTAGTCGAAAGCTAAATATTCACAATAGCCAGCTTCTTAATTGGAGCAAAGCTACTACGATGAATATTCGCCAAAACACCGTGACGCTCAATCGCCTCACGGTGCATTTTCGTCCCGTAGCCTTTGTGTTTGGCAAAACCATATTGTGGATATAATGCATCAAGTTGGATTAATTCTCGATCGCGACTAACTTTTGCCAAGATCGATGCAGCGCTAATTGCTTGAACTAGACTGTCGCCTTTTATGATAGTTCTGCATGGAATATCTAGATTAGGCGCTTTATTGCCATCAATTAGCGCCATCGTTGCATTTGGTTGCAATGCATTAATCGCTCGTTTCATAGCTAAAAGCGTTGCTTGCAAAATATTAATTTCGTCAATTTCGTTGACGGTTGCGTGCGCCACAGACCAAGCCAGCGACTTCTCAATTATTTCACTATAAAGGCGTTCACGGGTTTTCTCATTTAACTTCTTTGAATCATTAAGCCCTACAATCGGCTTATTTGGGTCAAGAATCACAGCTGCGGCGAATACATTTCCCGCCCAAGGACCACGCCCCGCTTCATCAACACCACAAGTCATAAGTGGAAATTCATTCACAACTGTATTTGATTCATAATCATCCTTTACATTTTTATCCGCAAAAGTTTCATATGCAAAAGAATCATTTGCAAAGGTAAATAAATCATTTTGCATTGATCAACTCCAGCACAGCTGTGGCAGCTTCTAATGCTGAATCGCGCTTAAGCTCATGATGCAATTTATCAAACTCGGCGATCATAGCTTGCTGTTGTGTTTTATCATTATACAACGCAACGAAATGCTTCGCTAAATTCTCAGGGTTTGCATCATCTTGCAACAACTCTTTCACTATCTCACGTCCAGCTAAAATATTTGGTTGCCCCACGTATTTAATTTTGATTTTCCGCTTCAAAATCCACTCGGTGAATTTGGCGATTTTATAGCTAATTAACATTGGTTTTTTGCATAATGCAGTTTCGAGACTTACGGTACCGCTTTTAGCTAATACCATATCGCTAGCTTTGATTGCGTCGCGCGTTTGGTCAATCAAAATTTTGTATTGAAAATTTACTTCGCTATTGGCTATAGTGCCACGAAATATTTCTGGCGTTTTATTACCCACGAATGGAAAAATAAACAAGCTATTGGGAATTTCTTGACTAATCAAATTACACGTTTGAATAAATACACAACTCAAATTTTTAATTTCAGCAACACGACTACCAACTAAAATCGTAAATACTGGGCTATATTGCTCAATCTGCAACTGTTTACGATAAGCTACCGTGTCAATATTAAATTCGATTTGGTCGGCTAATGTATTGCCAACAAATTTCGCCTTAATATTTTCTTTGGCATAAATCGCTTCTTCCATGGGAAATATACACAACATCAGATCGGTAGACTTTTTGATTTTAAAAATTCGCTCATACCGCCAAGCCCAAATCGATGGGCTCACATAATGCACAGTTTTAATTCCGTGTTGCTTTAATTTATTTTCAATGTAAAAATTAAAATCTGGCGCATCGATTCCAATAAATACATCTGGCTGATATGCGATTAATTGCTTGATAATCTGCCGACGAATTTTTAAAATAGCGGGTAATGATTTCACAACCTCCAAATAACCCATTACAGATAATGTTTCCATTTTATGTAATGAATTCAGTCCAGCATTTATCATCATTTTCCCGCCAATCCCAACAAATTCAATATCGTCATTAGTTAATTGGCGAAGTCGCTGAATAAAAGCAGCTGCAATCATGTCGCCAGAAGCTTCTCCAGCGATCATGGCTATTTTTAAAGTCATTTAACGAATTATTCCACGAGTTGATTCTTCAAAGAATTCTACAAACACTTTTAATTCTTCATTTTCTTGAGCCATTTCGGTAATAAAAGTTTTTGCTTCATTGAAGGTTAAGCCATTGCGGTATAATAATTTGTATGCATGCTTAATATTCTCAATTTGTGCAGCACTAAAACCGCGACGCTTTAAACCTTCAGAGTTGATTCCACGTGGTTCCGCGCGATACCCCCACGCCATAATATACGGTGGCACATCTTGAGCAACGCCCGTAAATCCTGCAATCATAGAATGCTCACCAATTGTAGTGAATTGATGCACAGATGATTGACCACCCATGATAGCCCAATCTTTAATAGTAACATGACCAGCAAGAGTAGCTGTATTTGCCAGAATAATATTATCACCAACTATACAATCATGCGCAATATGCACATACGCCATAATCCAGTTGTTGTTACCAACACGAGTAACTTCATTACCCTGCATTGTACCTGTATTAAAGGTGCAAAATTCACGAACTGTATTGTTATCACCAATTTCTAAGCGCGTTGGTTCACCTTTGTATTTTTTGTCTTGCGGGGCTTCGCCTAAAGAATTAAATTGAAATATTTTATTATTTTTGCCAATTTTTGTATGTCCAGTAATGTAGGAATGATGCCCAATCGTAGTATTTTCGCCAATTTCGACATTAGGTCCGATTATCGTAAATGCGCCAATTTCAACGCTTGGGTGTAAAATTGCAGAACTATCTACAATAGCGGTTGGGTGAATTTTAGTCATATTTAACTCACTTTAAATTTTATTAATTATTAGTAATTACTTAGCAGTTATGTTTACACAATATACAGAATAAATTAATTTTTACAGATTTTGTGATAACTTATGAGGGAAAAATTAATCTATTCTGTATATATAAGAGATTAACTAAGTATTTACAGTATCAATTACGCGTTTAGCGATCATTAATTCAGCTTCTGCAGCAATTGCGCCTTCTACCAAAGCAATAGCTTGAAACTTAGTCATACCACGAATGCTTTTTATAATGGAAACTTCAAAAATTAGTTGATCTCCAGGTATAACTTGGCGTTTAAACTTCGCTTTATCAATTGACGCAAAAAAATACAATTCATTTGATTTTCTAGCACCGTGGCTTATAACGGAGAGCATTCCTGCAGTTTGCGCCAATGCCTCAATAATCAAAACACCTGGCATAACTGGCATTTCAGGAAAATGTCCAACAAAGAATGGCTCATTAATTGTAACATTTTTTAGTGCAGTTATTTTATTGCCCGCTTCCACATCAATAACCCTATCCACCAATAAAAATGGGTAGCGATGCGGAATTTGTTTCATGATTTCATGGATATTGATTGGCATTTGAATTTTTTCAGTCATTTTATTCCACCTGTAACAATTGTTGTTCTAAATGTTTAATTCTTTTGTGCATTTCATTGAGGTTACGAATATGTACAGCATTTTTACTCCACTCTTTGAAAGTACTAAAAGGATATATTGCAAAATAAAGATCTGGTTTCATGATTGATTTAGTGATACCAGTATTACCGCCAACAACAGTATGATCAATAATTTCAATATGACCAATTATTGAAGCACCGCCACCAATCATACAATATTTGCCAATTTTAGCGCCGCCAGCAATACCAACACAAGCAGCGATTGCAGTATGCGCCCCGAGAATTACATTATGCGCAATTTGTACCAAATTATCGATAACAACACCATCTTCAATGATTGTTGGGGTAAATGTACCGCAATCTATCGTAGTATTGGCGCCGATATCTACATTACTGCCTATTTTAACTCCACCGATTTGCGCTTTTCTATGCCAATTAAGTTTTGCATCACGAGCGTTTCCAAATCCATCTGAGCCAATAACAGTTCCACTATGAATAACACAATTATCACCAATGGTTACATTTGTATAAACACTGACATTCGCAAAAATAATGGTATTGTCACCAATTACAACATCATTTGCAATTGTAACATGCGGATGAATTTGACAATTTTTACCAATAACTACATTTTTACCGATAGTAACCAAAGGGCTGATCGCCACATCAGTGCCAATCTTTGCACTTTGGTCAATTACGGCACTTTGATGTATACCCAGATCCAGATTCGGGCGAGGATAAAATAAATTACTAACCAGCGCAAAATACAACTCTGGATTATCGCATTTAATATGCGGTAAATTCAGACCTTCAGCATCCTTTACTGACACTATAAGAGCACTTGCCATACAACTGTCTAGCAGATTTTTATACTTACTACTACTCAAAAAACTAATTTGCCCAGCAGTAGCAATATCAGTAGGCGCAATTCCTGTAATAACAACATCTTCACCACAAAGTGTGCCACCAAATTTATGTATTAATTCGGATAATTTGTACTTCATTATTTTGTAGCTTCTGGTTTTAATGTTGTAGCGTTTGGATTAACTTTTTCTGCATCTGCAATTTGTTTTAATACATCAGCTGAATCAAGTTTATTTAATTCTTGCATCAATAAATCTGTAATGTCATATTTCGCTTTTGCATAAACTAATTGTTGACTGGTTACAACCAAATCAAATCCACCTTTTTCGCTTAAACTTTTAAGCAAAGAATTAGTCTTGCCCAGTAAAATTGACGAGGATATTTCTTGAGCTTTTTGTACATCTTGTTGAAATGCTGAGTATGCTTGTTGGAATTTCATTTGATCTTGCGAGAATTGTTTTTGTAAATCTTCTAAAGATTTTTTATCTGTTTTATTGAGAGTGCTTATATCATTATTTTTAGCTTTTGCCGCAATAGCTTGCATTTGTTGTTGCTCAGTTTGTAATTGAGTACTTGATTTTTGTAATTCTACCTGACGTCCGCTAAATTCTTTTTTCATGGCATCTTGGATTGCAATTGCTGGTTTTGCTTCAGCAAAAATACGATCAACATTCACATAGCCAAATTTCAAATCAGCAGCATTAACTAGGCTTGTACCCAATAATAGCACAGCAAATAAAGTTCTTTTCATATTTAATTCCTTGTAAAACGATAAGCGTTATTATATCATATACAATTATAAAATTATATGATTCTTTATTTTATCCCAGCCATCACTTTTTACTGAATGTTTAAATTTGTTTAACATGAATACGCGTATTTTATGCTATAATTCTGCTTATTTCGCTGGAAGAGATTACCATGACTAACTATACTAAATTAGCTAATGCTGTACGTGTTTTATCCGCAGATTCTGTTGAAAAAGCAAAATCAGGACATCCTGGTATGCCAATGGGCATGGCAGAAATTGGTGTTACCCTATGGCACGATTATTTAAAACATAATCCAAACAATCCAAAATGGACAAATCGCGATAGATTCATCTTAAGCAATGGGCACGGCTCAATGTTGCAATATAGTTTACTACATTTAACTGGCTACAACTTATCAATTGATGACCTAAAACAATTCCGCCAATTAGGTTCAAAAACACCTGGGCATCCTGAATATGGCTACACCGATGGCGTTGAAACTACAACTGGTCCATTAGGTCAAGGTATTGCCAATGCTGTAGGAATGGCAATTGCTGAAAAATTATTAGCCGCTGAATTTAATCGCGACAAATTCACAATTGTTGATCATCATACATATGTATTTTTAGGTGATGGTTGCCTCATGGAAGGCATTTCTCATGAAGCATGTTCCTTGGCGGGAACATTGGGCTTAGGGAAATTAATCATGTTTTATGATGACAATGGAATCTCAATTGACGGTGAAGTCGTTGGTTGGTTTAGTGAAAATGTGGCGCAAAGATTCGACGCTTACAACTGGCAAGTTATTGAAAATATAAACGGTCATAATGTTGATGAACTAAAAATTGCGATCGAATCTGCAAAAAATTGCGCAGATAAACCAACTCTTATAATTTGTAAAACGACTATTGGTAAAGGCTCACCAAATAAATCTGGCAAAGAAGAATGTCATGGTTCACCCTTGGGTGGCACAGAAATCGAGCTAATGCGCAAAGAATTAGGTTGGAATTTGCCGCCTTTTTCTATTCCTGATGATATCTACAATGAGTTTGATGCAAAAGTCAAAGGCGCAGAACTAGAATCACAATGGAATGAATTATTTTCTGTATATAAAACATCTTACCCCGAGTTAGCCACAGAGTACTTACGCCGTATTAATCAATCATTACCGCTTAATTGGCATAAAATTGTGAGTAATGGAATTAAACTAGCCAATGAGAAAAAAGAAACTATAGCAACTCGTAAGGCATCACAAAATGCAATTGAATACTACGCACATTTTTTACCTGAATTACTCGGCGGATCAGCTGACTTAACAGGGTCAAATCTCACCAAATGGAGCAAAGCAACTCCTTTGACAAAAGCAAATAATTTCACAGGTAATTACGTTTACTATGGTGTACGTGAATTTGGAATGTCGGCTATTTTGAATGGTTTAACTATTCACGGCGGACTTATTCCATTTGGTGGAACATTTTTAATGTTTTCAGAATATGCAAGAAATGCATTACGCATGGCCAGTTTGATGAAAATTGCGCCAATCTATGTGTATACGCATGATTCAATAGGTCTAGGCGAAGATGGTCCAACACATCAACCAGTGGAGCAATTAGCAACGCTACGACTAATTCCAAATATGCACGTGTGGCGACCATGCGATACAACAGAAACAGTCGCTGCATGGGGTAACGCATTAAGCCAAAGACAAACACCGTCTAGTCTAATCTTTTCTAGGCAAAATTTAAAATTCATGGAGCGTGACACGACTCAGCTAGAAAATATTGAAAAAGGCGGATATGTACTGCGTAGCAATGGTACTGGTACAGTAGACATAGTACTTATTGCAACAGGTTCTGAAGTGGAATTAGCCCATGCTATTTATGATAAATTAGTAGCAGATGGGCGCATTGTACGTTTAGTTTCTATGCCATGTACTTCGATATTTGATAAGCAAAGTACTGAATATAAATCTTCAGTTATTGGTGATGCAATTATCGCTATAGCAATAGAGGCTGGCGTTAGCGATAGCTGGTACAAATACGTTGGCAACGATGGTCTAATTTTTGGCATAGACACATTTGGCGAATCTGCACCAGCGAGTGAACTTTTTGAACATTTTGGGTTTACAGTAGAAAACATATATACAAAAATACAAAAACATATTACTACAATATGGTCTGTAGAAGATGTATACACCAAACAAGTTGAATAAATGTAACCACCTACAGCAGTAATATTTATAATATACAGAATAAATTAATTTTTACCGATTTTGTGATAACTCATGAGGGAAAAATTAATTTATTCTGTATACTATGAAAGATGTTGCTAGATAGTTACAAATACAGTTAAATTAAATGATAGGAGAAAAACATGGCTATTCGAGTAGCAATTAACGGTTATGGGCGCATTGGACGTAATATTTTACGTGCATTATATGAGGCAAAACGAACAAACGAAATTGAAATTGTCGCAATTAACGATCTTGGTAGTGACTTATCAATTCATACACATTTAACTCAATATGATTCAGTTCATGGATATTTTAATCATAAAGTTGAATTGATTGACGGACATCTAGTGATTGATGGACATAAAATCAAATTTCTTGCAGAGAAAGATCCGCATTTGTTACCATGGAAAGCAATTGGAGTAGATGTTGTACTAGAATGCACTGGATTTTTCACATCAAAAGCCAAGGCAAGTGCGCATTTAACTGCTGGAGCAAAAAAGGTAGTTATTTCAGCACCTGGTGGCTCAGACGTTGATGCAACAATTGTTTATGGAGTTAATCATTCTATTTTAACGAAAGACATGACAGTTATTTCAAATGCTTCATGTACTACCAATTGTCTTGCACCAGTTGCGAAAGTTTTGCATGAGTTGGTTGGGATTAATAACGGATTAATAACAACGATTCATTCTTACACAAATGATCAAGTTTTAACCGATGTATATCACAGTGATGTGCGTCGCGCACGCTCAGCAACTATGTCGATGATTCCAACTAAAACAGGCGCAGCCGCCGCAGTTGGTCTAGTATTGCCAGAATTAAATGGCAAATTAGATGGATTATCCGTACGTGTTCCAACTATCAATGTATCGGTTGTGGATCTATCTTTTGTTAGCAATAAAACCACAACAAAAGAAGAAATCAATAACGCGATAAAACAAGCTAGCGAAACTACATTAAAAGGCGTTCTAGCATATAATGAGAAACCATTAGTATCAATTGATTTCAATCATAATCCGCACTCATCAATATTTGATGCAACACAAACTCGAGTTAATGGTAATTTAGTGAAGATATTTAGTTGGTACGATAATGAATGGGGCTTTTCTAACAGAATGTTAGATGCCACCGTTGCCTTATTTAACGCAGTTTAAGAAAGAAAATTATGTTTAGAAAAATTGTTGATTATTTTGCAAGTAACCTAGCAATTGATCTTGGAACTGCAAATACACTTGTGTATATGCAACATAAAGGTATAATTTTGGATGAACCTTCAATGGTTGCATTGGCTTCAGAGCGCAATGGTTTTGGCAAAAAAATCTTAGCAGTTGGGAAAGAAGCCAAAGTAATGCTCGGGAAAACTCCAGGACAAATCGAAGTAATTCGCCCAATGAAAGATGGCGTTATTGCTGACTTTACGGTAACCGAGCAAATGATCAAATACTTTATCAAAAAAGTTAGCATGCAAAAGAAATTATTTTCGGTACCACCGACAATTATTATCTGTGTTCCTTGTGGTTCCACACAAGTTGAACGCCGTGCAATTAAAGACTCAGCACTAGCCGCAGGTGCACGTAAAGTTGAACTGATTGAAGAGGCAATGGCAGCAGCATTAGGCGCTGGTCTTCCTGTAGAATCAGCAAGAGCATCGATGGTTGTTGATATCGGCGGCGGCACAACTGAAGTTGGAGTTATTTCTTTAGGTGGTCTGGTTTATGCGAATTCGATTCGTATCGCTGGTGATAGGATTGATGAAGTTATTAGCAATTACATACGCTCAAAACATGGTTTACTAATTGGTGACTCAACTGCTGAGGAAGTGAAGAAACAAATTGGTTCTGCGCATCCAGCCTCTGATGTTGGCGAAATGGTAATTCGTGGACGCAGTGCTTATGATGGCTTGCCAAAGGAAATTGTGATCAACTCCCAAGAATTGCGTGAGTCATTAAAAGATACTTTAGAACAAATTGTGTCCGCAATTCGCCAAGCATTAGAGTTAACACCACCAGAATTATCGGCGGATTTAATTGAGACGGGAATCGTCCTAACTGGCGGAGGTGCATTGCTACGTGGTTTAGATTCTTTAATTTCTGACAGCACTAAATTAAAAGTAATCATTGCCGAAGAGCCATTATTATGCGTAGCCAAAGGATGTGGCGTGGCGTTAGACCATTTTACGGAAAAACGTTATTATTTAAATCGTAATCGTTAAGATAATCTATGACAAGACTAAAATTATGGCTGATTTTTGTTAGTATTGGGCTAATTGCATTAGATCATTTTTCATTGTTGAGTAAATGGAGGGATAACATTGCTGTATATATACAACAAGAAATTCACTCTATCATATACCGAGTTCAAACTTACCCACAACTAATATTGTTGCAAAAAGCAAAACAAAGTAATTTACAAGAAGAAAATGTCAAATTAAAAAAGCAAATAGAAGCTTACTCTGTGCAATTAAAGCAAACTGACAATCAAACGCAAAGTGCAAGAGAGATTGAAAGTCTTCAACAGCCTGGCTTATACGATGACTATAAGGTTATCGTTGGGCGTGCAATTATCGATGTAAATTATTTGATTAATAACAAGTTGCTCGTAGATAAAGGGGCTAATCAAGGCGTAGCGTTGGGAAGTGCTGTGGTAAATACATCTGGCGTAATAGGTCAAGTTACCCTAGTTAATCCCAACAACTCACAGGTTACATTAATTGCAAACCCAGATTTCAAAATTTATCTACAAGAAAGCATAACTAAGACTAAAATGTTAGCACAAGGCTCAGGCAGCAATCTAATTAGCGTAAAATACATTAATAAGAATGATAAAATTAAAATAGGCGATCTTTTACTTACAACTGGTTTAGATGATGTTTACCCAGCAAATATACCAGTTGCCAAAGTTGTTAAGGTATTTTATGAAAATAACGGCTTCAACTCTGCATTGTGTGAACCAATTGTCAATTTCAATAAACTTCAATATGTTTCGATATTAAATGATAATGATGAAAATAAATAAAATAAAAATGATAGCACTTGTTATTCTACTTACTTTTGTGGAGCTATTAATTAACAATTCTACATCAATTTATGTAGATTTAGTCGGTATTTTATTAGTAATTTGGATTACTAACGATTCCTATTCACTGCGTAGTATTATTATGCTATCATTGATTGCCGATTTAATTGGACATTGGTATTTGGGAAGTCATTTGTTAATAGTTTTACTGCTCAGCTTTACTATAGCAAATTTCACACGATTTTATCAAATTTGTGGTTTTTGGCAAAAAAATATATTATTATTGATTTTCTATAGCATTTTTAGTGCTGGGCTTCTATTTGTTGCATGGCTTACGAATCAATACACTTTTTATTGGTTAAGCTACGTTTTTGAAATAATAATTTTTATTCCTATGATCAATTACTTATTTGCTAGAGTGATCGATAATAGCTCTGATGACTTAATTTTCAATGACTAAATCTCGAATTATCGTCGCTTACATATTTGTAGCGCTAACATTTTTAGTACTAGGCGCTCGTTATACATATTTGCAAATGTTCAATCACTCAGTTTTATTAAAACAATCAATCAACAATTACTCTTCGACGGTTGCGTCTATTCCTGTGCGTGGGGGAATTATTGATCGCAATGGAATCACCTTAGTGGAAAATCATATTTCCTATGCGGTTTCAATTCTCCCTAAAGATGGCAAAAATATTGAAGATATATTTAAGCGCTTGAATCAATTCATAAATATAAGTGAATTTGATAAGAAAAAATATTATCGTCAACTAAGGAAATCCAAAAAATATGATTGGATTATTATCAAAGATGATTTATCCAATAAAGAGGTTGCGCAATTAACCGCAAATATCTATTTATTTCCAGAAATATCAGTGTTTGCACGAAGTAAACGGTATTATCCGTTTGGTGAATTATATGCTCATAGTATTGGATATGTAGGTCGGGTGAGTAGTAATGATCAAAAACAAATGGAAAAAATTGGCAATGCAAGCGATTATTTAGCTAATGATTATATAGGGAAAAGTGGTTTAGAGCTTGAATATGAAAGATTCTTACGTGGAAAATTAGGAAAAAAAGTAATTAAGACTGATTCTGTGGGTAATGAAATTGGGTTAATGTCGAATCAAGCAGCGATAGATGGTGATACATTGCAATTAACTATCGATAATAAATTGCAACAAAAAGCAGCACAACTACTTGGTGATCGCAAAGGCGCTGTAGTAGTTTTAGACGTAAAAACAGGCGGTGTGATGGCTTTTGTATCGAAACCAAGTTTTGATCCAAATTGGTTTATTGATGGAATTACCCCAGATGACTGGGACGAATTAAATCAAGATCCTGCAAAACCGCTGCTCAATCGTGTGACACAAGGATCATTTCCTCCAGGTTCGACATTCAAACCATTTATGGCATTAGCAGCATTGTATCTTGGGGTTAGAACTCCAGAATGGAAAATGAATGAGACTGGTAGTTTTTCCCTACCAGGCTCAAAACATGTATTTCGTGGCTTGGTATTGGGTGGATTTGGTGCAATAGATATGAAACATGCGATAACTTATTCATCGGACACATATTTTTATAAATTAGGAGTGGATTTAGGAATTGATAAAATTGATAGAGTCATGACCATGTTTGGTTTTGGACGTAAGACTGGGATTGATTTACCGCAGGAAAATACTGGGCTACTGCCATCTCGTGACTGGAAAGTGAGACGGTTTAAAAATGATTCGTATCAAAAAAATTGGTTAGCAGCAGATAGCGTGAATATCGGTATTGGACAAGGGTTTAATAACTATACTCCACTACAAATGGCGCATGCAGTTAGTATTATTGCCAATGACGGTAAGTCGATTACACCACATTTTTTATCTAATGTTTTAGGTAGTAACGCTAAAATCATTGAAAGTTATCAGATTGAATCAAGTATTTTGCCGATACCAACAAAAGATTTTACATTTATTAAAAGCGCTATGCAATCGGTGGTGCAAGCAGGGACATTGAAAAATATTATGCATGGAATTACATATACTATAGGTGCAAAGACAGGAACGGCACAGGTTGTTGCATTAGATAAAAATCGTAAGCAAAAATTTGCTGGCGTACAATATAAAGATCATGCATGGGTAATTGCGTTTGCTCCTGTTGATAATCCACAAATTGCAATTGCAACACTTGTTGAAAATGGTGGATTTGGTGCATCAGCAGCGGCACCCATTGTGCGTGGAGTTGCGGATTATTATTTTCATGGCGAATCCGATATAACCACACCAATTAAAAAAAATAAAATTAATTCTGCACCAACTAAAATAACAAATACCGCAGAAAGTTTTACTATGAATGGAGAATACGATGCATTTTAGAGATAAATTTCATCGCATATATTCTTGGTTAACTAGGCTAGATATGGGGATAGTAATTCCTATAATATTGTTATTTATTATCAATATATTTTTACAATATTCCGCAAATGATCAAGTGCTTGATCGTTTATACAACGATGCTGCATATTTGCTATTGTCATTGATTATTATGTTTGTTGTTGCAAATATGCATTATGGACGATTGAAGGCACTAGCTGTTCCCCTATATGTCCTAAGCTTATTGTTATTGATTGCAGTATTATTTGTTGGTATAAAGGTAAATGGCTCACAAAGATGGTTAAATATTGGAATAAGAATTCAACCCTCAGAGTTATCCAAATTAGCCGTTCCATTAATGATTGCATACTTTTTCTCATTACGACATACAAAACTAACGAATTGGGATTACTTAGGTGCGATCGGCTTGATTGCATTACCATTCGCTTTAATTGCCAAACAACCAGATTTAGGAACTGCGATTTTAGTTTTTGCTGCAGGGTTTTTTGTGCTATTTTTTGCAGGGTTGCCTTGGAAAATAATTATTGGCGGTATAGTTGCATTTGTTGCTGCTACACCTATTTTATGGCATTTTTTGCACGATTATCAAAAGCACCGTATTCTAACATTAATAGATCCACAATCAGATCCATTAGGCAAAGGATACCATGTGCTTCAAGGAATTATTGCTATTGGTTCAGGTGGTTTATGGGGAAAAGGATACTTGCAAGGAACGCAAATTCATTTGGATTTTATTCCAGAAAAACATACTGATTTTGTGGTTACAGTATTGGCAGAAGAAATTGGACTTGTTGGAGTATTAGCAACAATGTCGATTTACTTGTGGCTGATATTGCGCGGGCTAAAAATAATGCATGAAGCAGACAATATTTTTGCCAAAACAGTTGCTGGTAGCATAACACTATCGTTATTGTTGTATGTATTGATAAATATGGGAATGGTTTCTGGCGTATTTCCAGTTGTAGGCGTTCCTTTGCCACTAATTAGCTACGGTGGTACTGCGACAATCGTATTAATGATAGGCTTTGGAATATTATTGTCAATAGATAAACATAATCGTTACGATTAACACTATAAATCTCCTATATATACAGAATAAATTAATTTTTCCCTCATGAGTTATCACAAAATCGATAAAAATTAATTTATTCTGTATATTATAAACATCACTGCCAAGTAGTTACAATCTGTTATTATTTAAAAATAAAAAATAATATTGAAGATGATACGATGATTGTGATATAATCTCTGGTTCTGATATTTATTAATCTGGGAAGCGCTATCTGCAATATTTGTAGATATAGCGCGTTATACCCATTTTCAAAGGTTTTCAATAATGGCAAAAAAAGTCTTAGGCTTTATCAAGCTACAAATACCTGCGGGTAAAGCAAATCCGTCTCCACCAGTTGGTCCTGCATTAGGTCAACGTGGTCTTAATATTATGGAATTCTGTAAAGCATTTAATGCAAGAACACAACAAATGGAACCAGGATTACCTATTCCAGTTGTGATTACTGCATATACGGACAAGAGCTTTACTTTTGAACTTAAAACTCCGCCTGCATCTATTTTATTATTAAAAGCTGCTGGTTTGAAAAAAGGTAGTTCAAGACCAAACTCTGATAAAGTTGGTAAAGTAACTCGTGCACAATTAGAAGAAATTGCAAAAACTAAAGAACCAGATCTTACCGCTGCAGATCTACAAGCTGCAGTTAAAACTATTGCTGGCTCAGCTCGTAGCATGGGTTTAGAAGTTGAGGGGGTATAATGGCTAAATTAACTAAAAGAATGAAGGCTGTAGCCTCTTTTGATAAAAATGCCGTTTATCCAGTAGTTGATGCTATTGAAATGGTAAAAAAAGCCGCAACAGCAAAGTTTGATGAGTCTGTTGATCTAGCGGTTAATCTTGGAGTTGATCCTCGTAAGTCAGATCAAATGATTCGTGGCTCTTTAGTGTTACCAAACGGTACTGGAAAAACATTACGTGTTGCGGTATTTGCCTCTGGCGCCAATGCTGATGCAGCTAGGGCTGCTGGTGCTGATATTGTTGGTTTAGAAGACTTAGCAGACGAAGTTAAAAAAGGTCACATGGACTTTGACATCGTTATTGCCGCTCCTGATACTATGCGTATTGTTGGTACTTTGGGTCAAATTTTAGGCCCTCGTGGTTTGATGCCAAACCCTAAAGTTGGCACGGTTACAGCTGATGTAGCAACTGCAGTTAAAAATGCAAAAGCTGGACAAGTTCAATATCGTACTGACAAAAATGGTATTATTCATACCACAATTGGTCGTGCAAGTTTTACTGTTGAACAATTAAACCAAAATTTAGCAGCACTAATGGATGTTTTAATCAAAGCAAAACCTACTTCTGCTAAAGGTCAATACCTAAAACGGATTTCTGTGTCAAGTACTATGGGAATCGGTGTTAAAGTAGATCAAACTACCATTACACGTTAAAAAGAATTTTTGAAATCTGCTCGAAGGATTTGATTTGTGGATGCGAAGTATTAATAAAAAACGACGTAGTCCACGCTTTAAAAACAAAGAGTATATATGTTTCAAATTGGGGATAAGATTTTTAAAATCTTATCATTATCAAAGACCGTGGGAGTTGTGTAACAACTTAATTCATTGCTTATTCACAGCAAAGATCCTACGCAGATAGTGGCAATTTCGAAATAAATAGGCTTAACCTAATAAATCGAATTACACTATTAGTATAATAGGAGTTGTGCCTTGAGTTTAAACTTAGAGAGCAAAAAGGCCGTTGTAGCTCATGTTTCAGTTGTATTGAATACTGCTGAAACTATAGTAGTTGCCGAATATCAAGGTGTTACTGTGGGTTCAATGACCACATTGCGTGCCAAAGCACGTAAAAGTAATGTTTACTTGCAAGTATTGAAAAATACACTAGCACGTAAAGCGCTTGAAGGTACAAAATTTGCGCCATTGGCTGACAAATTAGTTGGTCCATTGGTGTACGCTGTTTCTGATGACCCTATTGCTGCTGCAAAAATTATTAGTGACTTTGCTAAAGAAAATGCAAAAGTTAAGATTATAGCTGGAATGTATAATTCTAAAGAATTAGACGCAGCTGGTATCAAACAATTAGCAGCAATCCCTAGCCGTAATGAATTATTGGCTATGGTTATGGGCGTTATGCAACAAATACCTGCAAGCTTTGTTCGTGTGGTTGCCGCACTTAGAGATAAACGTGAGCAGGAAGCTGCTTAATATTATTTACAATTATTAATACTTTAAAAAAGATTTATTGGGAGTCTAACAAATGGAAGTTTCTAAACAAAATATTATTGATGCTATTGGCAAAATGACAGTTATGGATTTATCTGAACTAGTTAAAGAAATGGAAGAGCATTTCGGCGTTTCTGCTGCTGCTGTTGCAGTTGCAGGATCTGCTGCACCTGCTGCCGCTGCTGTTGAAGAAAAAACTGAATTTGACGTTATTTTAACTGGCGCTGGGGCTAATAAAGTTGCCGCAATTAAAGTAGTACGTGAAGTAACTGGACTTGGTTTAGCTGAAGCTAAGGGTTTAGTAGAAGCTGCACCTAAAGCGGTAAAAGAAGGCATCTCTAAAGCTGATGCTGAAGCTGTGTTGAAGAAAATCGTTGATGCTGGTGCTACTGCAGAAATTAAATAATAAATAATTTCTCAATTTTTGAGGCAATAGAGGTGATAATATCGTTACCTCTATTGTCGTTATATGTACTCTTTGTGTTTGAAATATATTACCCTATACACAAACAATTTCTTCATACTTGAATTCTACTACGCTCCTAACCTATTATTAATAGGTGTCGTCGCTTGTTTAATTCAATTATTTTGAACTTGTTTGAGTATGTAGTCTTTGGAGCTTTTACTTATGAGCTATTCATTTACCGAAAAAAAACGCATCCGCAAAAGTTTTGCTAAACAATCTTCTAGCATTAAAGCGCCATATTTATTGGCTATGCAAAAAAACTCATACGATGAGTTTTTACAAAAAGATACACCACCAGCTAAACGTCATCATACAGGGTTACAGAAAGCCTTTAAAGACATTTTTCCTATAATTTCAAATAATGGTTCAATTCGCCTTGATTTTATTAGTTATTCACTGGTGCCACCTATATTTGATGTGCACGAGTGTGTTTTACGTGGTATTTCATATTCTGGCAAATTGCACGCCAAAATACGTTTGACACAATTTGATCGCGATAATGATTACAAATCAATATTACATAGTAGTGAAGAAGAAGTATATATGGGAGAAGTCCCATTTATCACTGATACTTGTTCATTTATTATAAATGGAAATGAGCGCGTTGTGGTGTCTCAGTTACATCGTTCGCCTGGGGTTTATTTTGAGCATGATAGCGGTAAAAACCACTCGGCAAATAAACTATTATATTCTGCTAGAATTATTCCGTATCGTGGAAGCTGGTTAGATTTAGAATTTGACGCTAAGGATTTACTATACTTTAGAATAGATAAACGCCGTAAAATGCATGTTACACTATTATTAAAGGCGATTGGTTATAATCATGATGAAATCTTAGAAGCGTTCTATGATAAAGATGGATATCGAATCAAATATGGTCGTATTTACAAGACAATTATTGCCGAACGCCTCAAAGGTGAAATGGCTAGATTCGATATTTGCGATAAAGACGGCAATGTCATTATTCCTCGTGATAAAAAAATCACAACTAAACATATTCGTGAACTAGAAAAACTGGGTTTATCAGAAATAGAAGTACCAGTTGAAGACGCAATCGGCCGGATTTTGGCTACTGATTTAATTGATGCAGATAGTGGCGAAATTATCGCCAAATCAAATACTATTCTTACCGAAGATCTTATTAAGCAAGTTTTAACTACTGACATAGCAACTATAGAAACTTTATATGTTAATGATATTGAACACGGTTCATACATTGCAGACACATTACGTGATGAAGAAGCAAGCAAAGAAACGGCTGAAAATATGACAGAGGCGATTCATCAAATTTATAAAATGATGCGACCTGGTGAACCATATTCAGAAGAAATTGCAGCAACAGTATTTAATCGCACATTTTTTAATCCTGAAGTCTACGATTTATCTGTTGTTGGACGATTTAAATTTAACTCAAGAACATATTTAGCTGAAATTGATAATCGTGCCCCAGAATGGTTTAAAAACTTATTAAATACTAAATTAGCTAATTTTAAAACCGACGCAAACCTTTTGGTTAATAAAGAAGATATCTTAGTATCATTGGCGATTTTAATCGAATTACGTAATGGTCGCGGTGTTATTGATGATATTGACCATTTAGGTAATCGTCGTATTCGTGGTGTTGGCGAGCTGGTAGAGAATCAATTCAGACTAGGATTGTCGCGTATTGATAAAGCTGTTAAAGATAAACTAAGTCAAAGCTTGGAAGAAAAAGATTTATTACCAAATAAATTAATTAGCGCAAAGCCAATTACGTCAAGTTTGAAAGATTTCTTCTCAACAAGTCAGCTATCGCAGTTTATGGATCATACTAACCCGCTATCAGAAATCACACATAAGCGTCGTATTTCTGCATTAGGACCTGGTGGTCTTACTCGTGATAGAGCTGGATTTGAAGTGCGAGATGTTCATGTGACGCATTATGGGCGTGTATGTCCAATTGAAACACCTGAAGGACAAAATATTGGTCTGATAAATTCATTATCTGTGTATGCAAGACCTAATCCACATGGGTTCTTAGAAACTCCATATCGTAAAGTTATTAATGGCGTTGTTACACATGAAATCGATTATTTGTCAGCTATTGATGAAGGTAAATTTATAATTGCGCAAGCCAATGCTCATTTAGACAAAAGCAGTAAGTTTATTGATGAAATTGTAATTGGTCGAGAAAAAGGCGAAGCTGCAATGGTTCTATCCAGTAAAGTAGATTATATGGATGTGGCAACCAATCAAGTTGTGTCTGTCGCGGCTTCATTAATACCATTCTTGGAACATGATGATGCTAACCGTGCACTAATGGGTTCTAACATGCAACGACAAGGTGTTCCTTGTATTCGTGCCGATCGTCCATTAGTTGGAACAGGTATGGAACGCGTTGCAGCAATTGATTCTGGAACTGTTGTTATTGCTAAACGTGGTGGAATTGTTGATTACGTTGATGGTAATCGAATTATCATTAAAGTAAACGACAAAGAAGTTAAAGGAAAAGATTTAGGTGTTGATATTTATAATCTAATTAAATATATTAGAAGTAATGCCAATACCTGCATTAATCAAAAACCGATTGTAAAAGTTGGTGATAAAATTTCTGTTGGTGATGTAATTGCTGATGGATCTGCGACTGATATGGGTGAATTATCTGTTGGACAAAATGTACTAGTTGCATTTATGCCATGGAATGGTTATAACTTCGAGGATTCAATTCTAGTTTCAGAAAAATTAGTCTCTTCGGATAAATACACTTCAATTCACATTGAAGAATTACAAGTTGTTTCTCGTGAAACTAAACAAGGCGACGAAGAAATTACCGCAGATATTCCTAATTTAGCGCAGCAACAATTGGCAAGACTTGATGAAACAGGCGTTATACATATTGGTGCTGAAGTTGTTCCTGGCGATGTATTAGTTGGTAAAGTTACGCCAAAAGGCGAAATACAACTTACACCTGAAGAGAAATTACTTCGCGCAATTTTTGGTGAAAAAGCCTCCGATGTAAAAGACACGTCATTACGAGTACCAATAGGGATGCAAGGAACAGTAATTGATGTTCAAGTATTTAATCGCGATGGAACCAAACAAGATCAACGTAGTACTGCTATTATTGATGTTGAATTAAAGAAATTCCGCCAAGATTTAACTGATCAAATAAATATCATTGAAGCGGATGCATTACAACGTATTGCAAATATGTTGATCGGTCAAACATTAGTCAAAAATAGTAAGAAAATTACACGCGTAATTTTAGATGCTTATAAATCAAAACGTGAGTGGTTTGAAATCGTTGTTAAAGACGAAGAAATAACTGCCCAAGTGACAGGGATTCATAAAGCTATTGAAGTTAAACGAGCTGAGTTGGAAACTAAGTTTAAGTTGCAAAAAGAAAAACTATACCAAGGCGTTGATCTACCTAATGGCGTAATCAAAATGGTAAAAGTATTTGTGGCAATTAAACGTCGATTACAACCAGGTGACAAAATGGCTGGACGTCATGGTAATAAAGGAGTTATCTCTAAAGTATTACCGGTTGAGGACATGCCTTATATGGAAGACGGTAGAACTGTTGATGTTGTATTAAACCCATTAGGTGTACCGTCACGGATGAATATTGGTCAGATTCTTGAAGTGCATTTAGGATTTGCAGCCAAAGGTCTGGGCAATAAAATCGATGAGATGTTGCGCAAAAAAAGAACCATTACCGAAGTTCGTTCATTTATTGATAAAATGTACAATATATCTGGGCAAAAAGAAAATATTAAGTCATTAACTGATGACGAATTATTAGAACTTGCAACAAATTTACGTACAGGTGTGCCATTTGCAACGCCAGTCTTTGATGGTGCTAAAGAGTCAGAAATTAAAGCAATGTTAGCAATGGCAGGATTGCCAGAATCAGGACAGGTTGTATTATACGATGGTAGAACAGGCTTGGCATTTGACAGAACCGTTACTATTGGTTACATGTATGTATTGCGATTACATCATTTAGTTGATGAAAAAGTGCATGCACGTTCAACAGGACCGTATTCATTGGTAACACAACAACCATTGGGTGGTAAAGCTCAATTTGGTGGACAAAGATTTGGTGAGATGGAAATGTGGGCTCTTGAAGCATATGGTGCAGCTTATACATTACAAGAAATGTTAACAGTCAAATCCGATGATATTGAAGGACGTACAGATATGTATGAACGCTTGTTAGAAGGTGACCATAAAATATCTGCAGGTGTACCTGAAGCTTTCAATGTCCTTACTCGTGAAGTTCGCGCATTGGCCCTTGATATGGAACTTGAAGAATAACATTTTAGGAGAAAGATTCGTGGAGAAAAATCCTATGTTCGATTTAGGCAATTTGCTAAGCACTAAAACTATTTCAAATGATAGTTACGGTCGGATTCGTATTGGTTTAGCTTCACCTGACAAAATTCGTTCTTGGTCATATGGTGAAGTTAAAAAACCAGAAACGATTAATTATCGTACATTGCGCCCAGAGCGCGATGGCTTATTTTGTGCTCGTATATTTGGACCAGTTAAAGATTATGAATGCTTATGTGGCAAGTATAAACGCATAAAGCATCGTGGTGTTGTATGCGAAAAATGTGGAGTAGAAGTTACATTATCTAAAGTTCGCCGTGAACGTATGGGACATTTGGAATTAGCTTCACCAGTTGCGCATATTTGGTTTTTGAAATCATTGCCATCACGTATGGGAATGGTTTTAGATATGCCATTACGCGATATTGAACATGTGCTATATTTTGAAGCTTACGCAGTTATTGAAGTATTAGATCGAGTTGATCCACCATTACATCCTAAAGATAACAAAACACCTATTAAAAAAGGTGATATTTTATCACCTGAACAATACAATCTAATTGTTGAAGAAGATCTTAGTGATAAAATTCGTGTGGGTATTGGTGCAGAAGCTGTACGTGATATGCTACAAGGAATTGATGTTGACGGTGAGATCATATCAATCAAAGAAGAAATGGTAAGCACTAGATCAGACACAAACTTAAAGAAATATGCAAAACGTCTAAAAGTACTTGAAGGTTTTAAACGTTCTGAAATGAAGCCTGAATGGATGATATTAGATGCAATTCCGATTCTTCCACCTGATTTACGTCCATTGGTCGCTCTTGATGGCGGTAGATTTGCTACATCTGATCTAAACGATTTATATCGCCGTGTAATCAATAGAAATAATCGTTTGCGTAAACTAATTCAACTACGTGCGCCAGAAATTATTCTACGTAATGAACGCCGTATGTTACAAGAAGCTGTTGATTCATTATTTGATAATGGTAAACGTGGCAAAGTTATAACTGGTGCAAATAAACGTCCATTAAAATCATTAGCAGAAATGATTAAAGGTAAATCTGGACGTTTTAGACAAAATTTACTTGGTAAACGTGTGGATTATTCTGGACGTTCGGTAATTACAGTTGGTCCTACTCTACGCTTGTATCAATGTGGTATTCCAAAAATTATGGCATTAGAATTATTCAAGCCATTTGTATATCATAAATTACAAGAAATCGGGGCTGCGTCATCAATTAAATATGCAAAACGCATGGTTGAAAAAACAGAATCAATCGTATGGGATGTTTTAGAAGAAGTTATTCGTGAGCACCCAGTCTTATTAAACCGTGCACCAACATTGCATCGCTTAGGTGTACAAGCTTTTGAACCAATTTTGATTGAAGGTAAAGCAATTCAATTGCATCCATTAGTCTGTTCAGCATTTAATGCCGATTTTGATGGTGACCAAATGGCGGTTCACGTTCCTTTAAGTTTAGAGGCACAAATGGAAGCTCGCACATTAATGCTTGCATCAAATAATATCCTATCTCCAGCACATGGTGAGCCTATAATCGTTCCATCACAAGATATTGTACTTGGTCTGTATTATATGACTCGCGAAAAAATTAATGACAAAGGTGAAGGTAGCATATTTGTAAACTTCAAAGAATTAGAGCGAGCTTATCAAACACAACAAGTTGGGCTACATGCTTTAATTGAAGTACGCTTAACTGATTGGCATAAAAATGGCGATGGCGTTATGATTTCACGTGAAGTTAGACGTAAGACTACAGTTGGTCGTGCAATTTTATCTCAAATATTACCACATGGATTGGATTTTGAACTAATTAATAAACCACTGCGTAAAAAAGAAGTTGCAAAATTAATTAATATTTCATTCCGTAAAGCAGGAATTCGTGACACCGTAATATTTGCAGATCAATTAATGTACACAGGTTTCATCTACTCAACAAGAGGTGGAATTTCTGTATGCGTAAATGACATGCATGTGCCACAATCAAAACATACAAAAATAGCTAGCTCACAGGCAGAAGTTGAAGCTATAACTAAACAATACAACGATGGTTTGGTTACACAAGGAGAGCGCTATAACAAGGTGATTGATATTTGGGGACGCTGTGGTGATGATATCGCTAAAACCTTGATGAATGAACTATCAAAAGATACTGTTACCGATAGTGAACGTAATAAAGTTGAGCAAGATTCATTTAACTCAATCTTTATGATGGCTGACTCTGGTGCACGTGGATCTATTGCGCAGATTAAGCAGTTGTCTGGTATGCGTGGTTTGATGGCTAAACCAAATGGTGAAATTATGGAAACGCCAATTACGGCTAATTTCCGTGAAGGTTTAACTGTATCACAATACTTTATTTCCACACATGGAGCACGTAAGGGGTTATCCGATACAGCATTAAAAACAGCAAACTCTGGTTACTTAACTAGACGGCTTGTTGATGTTACACAAGATCTAGTAATTATTGAACATGATTGCGGCACTTCAGATGGCGTGGTAATGAAATCGGTAATTCAAGGTGGAGATGTAATTGAATCCTTGAAAGATCGAATCCTTGGTCGCGTATGTGCTGACGATATAGTTGACCCTGATAGCAACGCAGTTGTTGCATCGGCAGGAACGTTAATTGACGAAGATTTGGTTGATATTATTGATAGTAGTAATATTGATGAAGTAAAAGTAAGAACAGCGTTAACTTGCGAAACTCGTTATGGCTTATGCGCAAGCTGTTATGGACGTGATTTAGCTCGTGGTTATTTGGTAAACCAAGGTGAGGCAGTTGGTATAGTAGCTGCTCAGTCTATTGGTGAACCTGGCACCCAATTAACAATGCGGACATTCCATATTGGTGGAGCAGCATCCCGTTCCGCAGCAGTTAGCCAAGTTGAAACGAAGTCTTCTGGTTTTGTGCAATACCGTGATTTACGTTATGTGAAAAAACAAAACGATGAGAAAGTTATTGTTTCACGTTCTGCCGAGCTAGTTATTTTAGACAGCCATGGACGTGAGCGTGAGCAACATAAGATTCCATATGGTTCTACTTTGGCTATTGAAGACGGAGAAATGATCTCTGCAGGAACTAAATTAGCATCTTGGGACCCTCATTCTCGCCCAGTTATTTCAGAATATTCTGGTACTGTTACTTTAGAAAATGTTGAAGAAGGTTTGACAGTCGTTAAAGAAAGCGATGATGTTACTGGTTTGACTACATTTAAGGTAATTGACCCCGCTAAGGTAAAAGGCGTTAAAACTAAAGATAAAAGCCTTCGTCCGATTGCGCGTTTATATGATGAAAATGGACAAGAAATTAAAATTGCAGGCTCTGATTCACCAGTTATTATTAGTTTCCAGATTGGTGATATTATTGTTGTGCGAGATGCACAAACAATTAATGCTGGTGATATTATTGCGAAAAAACCACAAGAATCATTAAAAACTCGTGATATTACAGGTGGTTTACCACGTGTTGCTGAGTTATTTGAAGCACGCATTCCAAAAGATGCCGGCATGTTGGCGCCAATCTCAGGAACAATTACTTTCCAAAAAGAAACTAAGGGTAAACATAAAGTTAAGATCGTCGCAGTAAATGGTGAGCTTGTGGAATTATCCATTCCAAAAGACAAAAACATTCTGGTGAATGATGGTGAATATGTGGAACGTGGGCAAATGATTGTCGATGGTCCAGTCGATCCACATGAACTACTAGAAATGAAAGGCGTAGAAGAGTTATCGAAATATATTGCATCTGAAATCCAAGAGGTTTATCGCCTTCAAGGGGTTAAGATTAACGATAAGCATATCGAAACTGTAGTACGTCAAATGTTGCGTCGTGTGGTAATTGTAAATCCAGGAGATAGTAATATTTATCTTGAGGGTGAACAAGCTGAACGCGCCGCAGTTCTGGACGAAAATGATCGCATGATTGCTGAAGGTTTAAATCCAATTGAGTTCAAAAATATTCTATTGGGTATTACTAAAGCATCATTATCAACTGATTCCTTTATATCAGCCGCATCATTCCAAGAAACAACACGTGTGTTAACGGAATCTGCTGTTGTAGGACGCATCGATTACTTGCGTGGATTAAAAGAAAATATCATTATGGGACGCTTAATCCCTGCTGGTACTGGCTTATCTTACCACAGAGCAAAACATCGAATAGCAAGCGGTGAAGTTGAAGCCGAAGAAGCTCTAGAACTTTTAAGAGTTGATGCTTTATAAAATTCTTTACAAAGTAAAAGCTGCCACATGGTGGCTTTTATTTTGATTGTTTCAGGTTAAAATATGGTAAATTGGCTACATATGCCTCCAATGCTCACAGTATTAGGGGTGTTTTTTCTTTTATATGGCGCGCTACAAATCATCCTATTAATCAAAAATGGATATTGGCTAGGTATATTTAAATCATCCATTACACTAATAAAACAACACCAAACACGGCTTTTTATGTGCATAATTACAGTATTATTGGTAATAACATTGCTGGATAAATTGGTTTCACAACTATGCACGGCATATTATAATGTTTATGCATATACAATACTAGATTTTATATGTTCTTGCGCCGAAGGTTGGTTTGTTTACGGAACACTATTCTTACTGTGGTGTATTTGCGATATATTTGTCTTAAAATATGCTTCAATATTGCTAAGAATATCACTTATGTCATCAATTTACGCTAGCCTAATTAATGGTATATTCAAATTCATTTTTAATCGACAACGCCCATCAATTGGACTTAACGAATGGAATTTCTTTCGTTTTTTTGAGACAGGCGCACATAACCCAAGTACGTTATTATATGCATTTAACAGCATGCCATCGGGACATGTAATAACTACTATTGCGGCAATAACGCCACTAATTATGGGAATAAAAGATAATAAATATCGAATTATATTGGCTATATGGGGAATATTAGTAGCAATATCTCGTGTATATACAATGAATCACTGGTTGAGTGATGTGATTGTTTCATCGATATTGGGTATAATTATAGGAATTTCTTGTTATAAAAATAATTCATTTAGACTAAACAAATGCATTATAACAAAATTCAAGCAAGTATAGAATATTAGCATAAGGATAAATAATGTCGCGAAAAATTATTACTTTAAGCGGGCTAGTTATCATTGGCATCGGCGTATGTGGTGCAAATTCAAGTTATTTGTTGGAATTAATCGGCATTGAAGCTGGTATTAAATCACCACCACCAACCACATTAAAAGCGATTGGCAGTATTCAAGTGGCATTTAGTCCCAATAATGGCGTGACCAATATGGTTGTAAATGCAATAGATTCGGCTAAAAAAAGCATTCTAGTTGAGGCTTATAGCTTCACATCCAAAGATATTGCAAATAGTCTGCTTGCAGCCAAAAATCGCGGAGTTGCAGTTAATATTATTCTAGATAAATCTCAAGTTTCACAGCAATATTCATCCAGTAGATTCTTTGCAAATCAGGGATTTATGGTTAAAATTGACAATAAACATGCGATTTTTCATAATAAAGTTATGATAATTGATGACAAAACTGTAATTACAGGATCATTTAACTTTACTAAAGCAGCAGAAGCAAAAAATGCGGAAAATTTATTAATCTTGAATAACAATCCAGAATTAGCAAAATTATATACCCAAGATTGGTTAAGTCATTGGCAACATTCCATAAATCAGCAGGAATTTGAATTATCACGCAAAACCAGCAAAGCTAAAAGTAAATACAAAACAGCAGAAAATGAAGATGCAACGGGTGAAGGACAGACCAATGACTGATTTCCAATTAACCACAGAAGAACAAAAGCTTACAAACAAGCTGCTCGGTAAAATTAAGCAACAAATTGAAATATCCGATGGCTCAATTAGTTTTGCCAAATACATGCAGATGGCGCTTTACGACATTGAGTGTGGCTATTATACCAATACACGACATAAGATTGGTGAGTATGGAGATTTTATCACTTCTGTAGAAGTATCTGGCTTGTTTGGGCTTTGTATTAGTAGACAAATCAAAGAATTATGGCAACATGGTGTTGCTAAAAATGTGTTGGAATTTGGCGCTGGAAATGGCAAATTAATGCTTGATCTACTTCACGAGTTGGGTGATACAATTAATAAATACTATGTGTTGGAATTAAGCACAAGTTTAAAAGCATTACAGCAAGAGATGATTGCAAAAAATTGTCCGCAATATTTAAATAAGGTTATTTGGTTGGATGATACGCCTACTTCATTTGAGGGGTTTATTATTGCAAATGAGTTACTCGATGCGATGCCCTGTGAGCTGGTGCGGTTTACCGACAATGATATTTACCAAGTGCACATATCATTGAATCAAGAAACTGGCGATTTGGCTTATTACAATGAGGTCGCACCTGGCGAATTGCTACATATTGCACAGAAATTACCCATCGCCACTAAACCATATTTGTCAGAAATCAGCTTAACCAACCGTGGATTTATGCGTTTACTTGGCGATATTCTTAAACGCGGCGCCGTGTTGTTAATTGATTATGGACATGGAATGAATGAATATTACCACCCGCAAAAGTCGAATGGAACGCTACGCGGATTTTTTCGGCATAATCAATTGGACAATGTATTGCAACTGCCTGGGTTACTTGACATTACCAGCAATGTTGATTTCAGTGCTATTTATAATGAAGCAAACAATGTCGGCTTAGAATTAATTGGCTACACTACTCAAGCAAATTTCTTAGTTAATTGTGGTTTAATTACATTATTGGATGAAGTTAAACCAAGTATTTCAGACAATAAGTATTTGAATTTAAGCAGTCAAGTAAATCACCTGATTTCACCCAATATTATGGGTGAAATCTTTAAAGCTATTGGCTTTAGTGTTGGTATAGATTTTGCAGATTGGCGCGGTTTTTGTAACGGCGACCGAAGTTATTTATTATAAATTAACTAGCGCGCGCTCTTATCTGACTTCATGGAAGAAATAAGCACTATCAATTCATTAAATAAGATCGGCAGCCTACTTTCTCCTTTAAGTGAAGCAATTTGCTTTTTAGAGTGCTGGTGCCAAAATCCCAAAGACACTACAATAAGCAAATTGCATAGAACCACCAACACGCCAATATTAATTAAACTTAAAGACAAACTCATGAGGTAAACAAATAATAAAACCTGTAGAGAAATAAAACCAGAGAGCACAGCTACAAGCAACAAAGCTAGAGAAAGCATCACTGCTTTTAGAGAATTTTTTTTCCTCACACCTACTGAGTCAACTCCTTTTATTTCTGCATAAATCTGGAACAGAGCTAACGCAAGGCGTACCACTCCCACCACCCTAGAATTTATCATTTTAACCCCTAATCCTGAATTTAACTCTAAAAACCTAATCTTACCTACGACATAACCAAAATGTAACAGCAGAAGCAACCAACACTGCAACCCCAATTGACTGCCATGGATGCGTTTCGATACACTCCACTGCCTTATGGTTCAACTCACTCGCCTTAATTTTAATTTCAGATGATTTCTCCTTTAGATAATCCACAATAGCCTTCTGGGTCTCAACAGTTTCATTTTTAAACTTGCGTGCCACTTCGCCTGCTTCATCGCCTAATTTACTAATATTACCCTTCACATCATCTTTTAATCCTTCGTTGTTAATTTCTCCATCTTTTTCTTTAGCCATTTTAATTCTCCTAATAAAATATTACTTTAATAAAAACTCTAGAGCCTAGCTACTGAGAATGATTCACCTGAATCAACCGCTAGATAATTATCATTGTATGTGATTAATAACCCGCGCAACCCCTTTGATTTGCTGGATACCACGTATTCCTAAATCAAGTTGCTTTTTATCACCAGGATTCTCACCTAACAAGTACAAAACCTTGTCGCATGTTACAACCTTTATATGAGCCGCATTTACATCTTTTTGAGCAATAAGCCTAGCCTTGGCAAGAGCCGTTAAAGCTGCGTCCTTTGCCTGCTCTGTAGCTGCCTCATTGGGCTTTACCTTCAACTCATTCCACAGCTTTATAACCCCACTAACATCTTTTATCGCCGAGTCAATTTTATTTTTCACCTCTAAAGTAGGAACTTGCCCAGCCAATAACACATGTTGCTTATAACTTACAATAGTATAACTACCAGTAGGAAAACGCTCCTTTAACACGGTGCTGACGTTTCTTTCCAATGCCTGATCCTCAACCGTTTTTCCAAGCAAAGGCGAATCAGTAGCAAACGAGTTAACAGCAACTAAAAGCCCTAAAGCTACCAAAAAACATCTTATGATATTCTTATTCATAATATTCTCCCAAAAAATTAATTTATCTTATCTTAAAATCACACGCTACTTTATCTGAATTGCAATGTAACACGATCATTTTTATTTATGCCTAATGTAGGCATGCATAAAGAATCATCAGTCCTATTTTGTATAGAAAATAAAGCGCGTTTCGCCTCAAAATCTTCTTCAGTCGCATACACATATTTCCACGAAATAGAACAAGAAGCACCATCATTCACGTAGAGACCTGAAATTACAGCATTTCTGGGAATTATAACCTGCTCACCAAAAGAATCATATGTATTGTCAACAGTTTTAAAGCCTCCTAACTCCACAATAGCCTTGCTCCCATCGGAAACAGCCAAGTTGTCCATCGACGTAGCAGAGATCACAGTTTTTGCAGGAAGATCTAAAACACTATGAGATGACTTATTGTAACTGGGCAATCCCTTATTGCTACAAGCCATAATACAAACTGCTAACAAAATAATTAATAAACTCTTCATGATAATTTCTTCCGATAATGCGATGTGAGTTGTTTAACACCCACATCACCATTAAATATGTTTAAATATACACTATTACGTTATATTTATGGTTACGATAGTGGCTAAACCAAGAGCCCCATTGATTTGCAAATATACCGTGTTGCCAGCTTGGGCAGTGCCACTTGCTCCAATTGTGAAATGGCAGGTATATGTTACGCCGCCAGCTGGAGCTACTTGATCACAACCAGCACCAGTAGCTGCTATATTCAACCCATAAGTATTCCCTGAGGGTGGCATGACAACATACGCACCTGGAGATCCAGCCAAAGTATTAAAACTAACGCTATAAACTCCGCCAAAGGTACCATGACTATCACAATTTAACGTACTATTCCCAGAAAGTGTACAATTATTCGTGCTCGCGCCAACCACCAGCGAATAATTTTGTAAATTGTACTTAGTACTATCACCACTAGCTGGAGTATTGCTACTATTGCCGCCACTACAGGCAACCAAAAATATGCTCACCAAACCATATATCAACTTTTTCATTTCATATCTCCTATTTTGAAATAATTTTCAAAAATAACACAGCGCCGCCTTAGGTCGTTACTTATTGGCATTACTACTTCTATGATAACTTGTCAACTATATTTTGCTAAATAGTTAAAAAAAT